>NZ_JFXG01000001.1:0-584527 GCF_000588015.1 Acinetobacter sp. 1294243 | reverse complement strand
CCCCATAAGTTAGACTTTTAAAACTTATGAGGTGTGCTCTATGCCAATTCCGAAGCATTCAAAAGAGTTAAAATTAAAAGTCATTCAAGCTTATTTAGAGGGAAGTAAAGGATATAAAATCCTTTCACAAGAATTTAATGTAGATCTCCAAACCATCCGCTTATGGATTGAAAACTATAAGGCACAAGGTGAAGATGGCCTGAATGTTAAAACTAAAAAAACCTACTACTCTTCCGAATTTAAAATCAAGGCTGTACAAATGCTTCTTGATAAGATACCGGTAAGAGAAGTTAGAAGACGGTTAAATCTGAGCGGGACGTCAATTTTAAGAAGGTGGCTAGCTCAGTATCATAAAGAAGGGATTGCTGGGTTTAATACCACGAGGATTTATACCAATATGCTTAAACAAGATAAAACTAAAATAACCAAGTCTGTAAAAGATGACAAAGATAAATCTCAGCAGGAGCTCATTGATGAAGTGACCGCTTTACGAGCAGAGGTTGCCTTTTTAAAAAAGCTAAAAGCCTTAAAACTGAAGCAACGTACCTAAATTCAATTTCTACTGCAGACAGTGTTCAAGTTATTTCAGAATTAAGGCAAATTTATCCATTAAAGCTCTTACTCAGTATTGCCAAGATCGCTCGTAGTACTTATTTCTATCACATGAAAGCTGTACGCTCTAAGGATAAATATACTGAGTTAAAACAGCAGATCAAGTCCATATATCACAAGCATAAGGGATGCTATGGCTATCGTAGAATTACTCTTGCTCTGAAAAGTACAGGAATAATAATCAACCATAAATGTGTATATCGTCTTATGAAAACTATGGGACTTAAATCACGTATCAGAGCACTAAAATATCGCTCATATAAAAGTGGTTGTGTCGGGATGGTGGCCGATAACATTATGCAACGGCAATTTAAAGCGAACCGTCCCAACCAGAAATGGGCAACTGATGTGACGGAATTTAATGTTAACGGTGAAAAACTTTATCTATCACCAATTATAGATTTATTTAATGGGGAAATTATTACCTTCCGGATCCAACGTAAACTCAATTATGAGTTAGTGAAAGATATGCTCATTCATGCTTTAGCTAAACTTAAGCGACATGAGAAACCAATTCTCCATTCAGATCAAGGATGGCAATATCAAATGGCTCATTATCAACAGCAATTAAAGCAACATGGTTTAATTCAAAGTATGTCTCGTAAAGGAAATTGCTTAGATAATGCTGTAATAGAAAGCTTCTTTGGAATATTAAAATCGGAGTGCTTTCATGGTGAAAAATTTCAATCAACTGATGAGTTAGAGAAAACTATACGAGAGTACATTCATTATTATAATCATGAGAGAATCAAGGTGAAGCTACAAGGTTTATCCCCTGTACAATATAGAAACCAGTTTTTAAAAACTGCTTAACTAACTGTCCAACTTTATGGGGTCAGATCACCCCTCCGTCAAAGGCACGAGGGGCTCCACACCAAAAAACGTGTTTTTAGTGCTCTTAGGTAGACGGTCTGCTAAAACCGACTGACAAAATAGGTCAGCCGGAGCATCATAAGCTGAGCATTAAAGCGGGTCAATTGCAAAAATAAAAGATTGGTTTATATAAACAAATATTAATATTTTTAAATTTTTATTAATAAAATAACTGATTATTTGGAATTTAAGCGATTGATTAATTATTATACCTAATCTTAATAATTGAGTTTTAATGTTTATATATCAAATATTTATTAATTGTTAATTTATATATTGTTTGCAATCATTGACTTAATAAAACACGAACTGGGAAAGGATGAATAATTTTACTTTCATGAATATGACAATCTGAATTAATTAGCTAATGCCAAAATTTAATTAAAATATCAATTGCAAGAATGATATTTTTTGATCATTTATTTAATTTTGATTTTTACAAAAGCTTGCATAATCTACAAAAGTTAAGAGAACCACTGCGGTAGGTCAACAGAAGATAATGTTATTCATAAGCTTACATCTTAAGATTAATCAGGGTGATCTCAATGTTAAGAATTTTTTGTGCAGTGAGTATGGTATTTGCAATCGCGATGGGTATGAGTGCTTGCCAAGATCGAAATTCAACAGATGATGATGGAACCCATGGCTCTAATGATCCAACCGTTCCCCAACAAATGAATAAAAACTCATAATTATTTGATCTAAGAAAACTCACTTTTACGTGAGTTTTCTTATCGTTATTTTCTATAAAATATGTAACACAATAAAAAGATAATTATATAAAAATATTAAATTAATCAATTAATTAGGTTGGAATTATCTTTTTAATAATTTGTTGTTAATGAATTGTTTTTCTAGTAAATTATAGTTTCAAAAAATTAATAAAATAAACACAACAAGTTACTTATATTCATCCAAAATTCATTTTAGTGATAACAGTTTTATAAAGGTAAGCATATGCCCCAGTACTTAAGAATAGCTGAGAAAATCTATCAAAATGTTAAAGAGAAAAAAGGCTTTACAGATGAGCCTATGGAGGATCTTAACAATTTGATGATTGAACTCAGACATGAGCTTAAGGGGACAAAGCTTAAGCTTTTATACAATTATATTGATTTTGCTGACTTACTGATTAAACCCTTACAGGAATCTAAAATTAAATTGGATTTAAGCCTTATTCCAAAGAGCAAAAATACACAAGAATTTGTTCTGTGGCTTGCAGGGTTTATTGAAAGAATTACTACAGGTGGACAAGAAAAATTACCACCTATTCAGACTAAAGTTGCTTTACCAGACTACGCCTATGAAGAAACACATTCTTCTCCAGTAAAACCAGTTAATAATGGAGAAGAAATTATTGAATATTTTAAGAAAAAAGAAAGCTAAATAGTAACATATAAAAAAGAGCTTATTTCCGAGGGCCGATCGAAAATAAGCTCTTAATTTGGACTAAAAGAGAATGTTATATAAATAACTTATCTTCCATTCCATGCATCTTTAATTGCTTGTTTAGCATGTTCCCATTTTAAGCGAGATTCAGCTTTGAGTTCTTCCCATTTTTGTTCCAAACCGCCTTCGACATCTTCAAACTGAGTGCCTTGTTCCGATTCAGCACGTGCACGATGACCTAATTCATAGGCTGTCGAAAAGTCTCGGTCATAATCGAGATCGGGAGTAGTAAGCTGAGCTTCTTGATAATAAGGACGAGTAAGGTAACTTTCGCGCCAATAAGTGTCAGAATAATTATGGTCGCCGGCTGGCAGTCGTGCGTGATCGCTATTTTGATCTGTCATCAGTTTTTCCTCATCTATTATTTAATTTTATGCTTATGGTAAATTTAGGAAGGTGAGGGCACCTTCCTAAATAAAATGAATGACCGCATCAAATGACATTTAAGTCAGCATCGGATTAGCGTTGCTGATTATTGTTATTTGAGTTTTGTTGGCCTGAATCTTTTTGATTCGAGCCTTGTTGTTGGCGGCGATTGTCATTTTGCTGTTGTTGCTGATTGTTTTGTTGCTGTTGATTGCCGTTTGGCTGTTGCTGATTGTTGCGGTTGTCATTTTGCTGTTGTTGTTGCTGTTGATTATCGCGTTGATTGCTTTGATTATTAGTAGTGCTCATCTTTAATTACCTCATATCATTTATGATGTGTGTTTTATCTGAGAGCTTCAGATAGGTTTATTAAAACATGAAAATTTTTAATGTGTAGCCTTCGGGTGTTACCCTATATTTAACTGTAAATTTAAAAATTAAATAAAACCTTGATTTCTATAAAATGTAACTTTTATCAGTAAACATAATTAATATGAAGATAGATAAAATTACATTTGAGAAGAATGGTGTTAAATAAATGCAATGGTCATTTCTAAATGTGTATATGTTATCTTTTATTAAAATGAATTTATTTTTTATTATCTAATATTATGTATTCTATATCTTTAGAAATGCAATAAATAAGTTGTCTAATTTTAAGGCATGCTGGTCCTTTAAATAGCCGTCTAAAGTTATAAAAATTATTTTTATAATAAATAGAATAAAAAAAGGTGCCTACAGGTTTTTCTTTAGTCTCAGAACCTCCTTTTTTTAAGAGACCTGTGCAGGCAATATAAAGATCGGCATGTAGGAGTTCTTTGCCTTTTTTTATCATCTCCACAGTGACTTGCATCGATTCAGGTGTATATTTTTCAATAAGTTCAGGTGAGATATGAAGTGTATTTTCTTTGACACGTAAGTCATAGCTGACTAAGCTTCCAATAAGAATATCACCTGAATAGGGACTTAAAGAGAAGCGATAAGCTAAATAGCCCGCCGAAGCACTTTCAAAAAGTGCAATTTTAATTTTTTCTTGTGCGAGTAATTTGCAACATGAATTAAACATTGGTTTTCTCCTTAAAACTCTTTTTAATTTAGTTATAAGATTATTTTTAATTTATTTTTGTTAAGTTTTTAAACTTTATGATTTTTAAAGTAACTTAAATGTAATTAAAATTTATTATTTATATATTTTTTATAAAAACAGATGTTTAAATAATTCTAAAGGTGAGAATGTAATTTTGTGTTATTTTTTATCTAATTGAAATTTAACGCTTTTAGAATCATGGGTTATTTCTTAATAACGTAATATAACAAAGATAGGCTGGGATTATAGTTTAGCTGAAGTATGGTAATTTATATCTCACTAAAGGAGAATAGAAATGCCTGTTGTAGTGAAAGAAAGATTATTAGACTTATTACAAGATAATCAACAAAACTATTACGAATTATTTGTTTTTTTCCTTGATCCTGATATTTCTAGTTTTGAAAAAGAAAAGAAGGCACGAGATTTTCTTAATAAAGAAATTGATAAAATAGATCAAAAGGAAATTGATTTTCCTGCAACTATAAATACAGTTAAACAATGGTGTGAAAACGATAATAAACAAAATTGTGAATTATTTCAGACTTATCTAAATCGTAGACAAAACGGGGGTGAGAGAGAGTATTTTAAGAATGTTGGTCAGGCATTCGAATTTTTAATTAAGGTTTCCCCAACTAAAAAAGTAGATGGTGCATGGCTATATAGTTCAGTTCACTACTGGAATGACCCGGTTTTTCATGACCTCATTATTACCTATTTGGAAGAGCTGGGACTAGGTGAGCCGAAAGCAAATCATGTCTGTATCTATGATGACTTGCTACGTAGTCTGGGACTCGATAGTTTTGATCTGCTATTAGAAGATGAATATTATCATAATGCCGTGATTCAGCTGGCGCTTGGTTATGCTCCACCAGAGTTCATTCCTGAAATTGTCGGCTTTAATTTAGGTTATGAGCAACTGCCACTGCATCTACTCATTAGCAATTATGAACTTGCTGAACTGGGTATTGATTCTAAATATTTTAATTTGCACATCACTATCGATAACATTGATAACGGGCATGCAGATAAAGCAATTAAAGTTATAGAAAATATTTACGATAAATACAGAGATAAAGAACTTTTCTTTAATAAATTGAAGCGCGGTTTTGCGCTTAATGGCCATGGTGTTTCGTCTTCAAAAATTATTAAAAATTTAAATCTTGAAGATTTAGTCCTTAAAATTTTAAAAAGAAAAGCGCTCGTCGGTCAGCTCATTCATAACGAAACTAGACAGTTTGGATGTAAAACGATTAACCAATGGTTATCAAATCCAGAAGACGTTAACGGGCTAGTTACACATCTCATTGATCACAAGTGGATTAAATTTAATACCGACCCTGAACAGAGTGTGTTCTGGCGAATGATTAATGAAGAAAATGGAAAAATGTTTGGGGTATTTAACCCTGTAGAACGTCAAATTATTCATGATTGGATTGCTGGTAGTGATCATTCTTCTAACTTCTTGGCCTATAGCAGGGAATTAAAGAATAGCCAGCGTATTCAAGATTATCTCTTTAGCTATATTTCCGATGGCGAACTGGATGCACTACAAGAGCGTGTTCAGAAATCACATGATCTTGCTATAAAAATATGCAAGCTGACTCCGTTTTTGGCCCCAGATTCACATCATAAAAGCATTGGACTTTGGAGCACACGTAAATACGTCGAACTCCTTTTTCCATATTTAAGTTCCTTTAACAAAACTAACTCTTGAAGTTTTTTAATTAACCCCACGTTTAACTTTAAAAACATAGGTAATGAACATGACTGATAATGTTAAATCAACAAATAAAACAAGTGAAATGGCTGGTGCTGACGCTGCAAATAAAGCCAATACTACCCAAAAAACTGAACAATTAGACTCAGTCAGAGATGATGCAACCAATGAAGCATTAACCACAAACCAAGGTGTTAAAATAGCGGATAATGAGAATAGCTTAAGAGCGGGCATTCGTGGTTCAACGCTATTAGAAGACTTTATTTTAAGAGAGAAGATTACTCATTTTGACCATGAACGTATTCCTGAACGTATTGTGCATGCGCGCGGTGTAGGTGCGCACGGTTACTTTCAAGCTTATGAAGGAAATGAGTGCTTAACAAAAGCTGGTTTTTTAACTGATCCAAGCATTCAAACACCAATTTTTGTACGTTTCTCAACAGTGCAGGGACCACGTGGCTCTGCTGATACCGTTCGTGATATTCGTGGTTTTGCCATTAAATTTTATACCCAAGAAGGTAATTTCGATTTAGTCGGCAACAATGCACCAGTGTTTTTTGTGCAAGATGGTATTAAGTTTCCAGACTTTGTTCATGCGGTAAAACCTGAACCAGATACAGAAATGCCAACAGGAGCAACTGCCCATGATACTTTCTGGGATTTTGTGTCTTTAGTCCCTGAGTCAGCTCATGCAGTAATTTGGGCTATGTCAGACCGTGCTATTCCACGTAATCTACGCTCAATTCAAGGCTTTGGTGTTCATACATTCCGTCTTATTAATGCCCAAGGAAAATCTCATTTTGTGAAATTCCACTGGACCCCTAAACAAGGTTTAAGTGCTTTAGTGTGGGATGAAGCTCAAAAGCTTGCAGGTAAAGATCCAGATTTCCATCGTCGAGATCTTTATGAAGCGATTGAGAATGGGGTTTATCCTGAATGGGAATTGGGCGTACAAATTGTCGAAGAAGAAGATGAAATGAACTTTGACTTCGATTTATTAGACCCAACCAAAATTATTCCTGAAGAGTTGGTTCCAGTGACTCCAATCGGCCGATTTGTTTTAAATAGAAATGTAGATAATTTCTTTGCAGAAACAGAGCAGGTGGCTTTCTGTCCGGGACACATCGTGCCAGGGATCGATTTTACAAATGACCCACTTCTACAAGCACGCCTATTTTCGTACACCGATACGCAGTTAAGTCGTTTAGGTGGACCGAACTTCCATCAAATTCCAATTAATAAACCGGTATGCCCATTCCATAACAATCAACGTGATGGTATCCACCAACATACGATTCACAAAGGGCAGGCTTCCTATCAACCAAACTCAATTGATAATGATTGGCCAGCAGAAACACCACCTGCTGCTTCAAATGGTGGTTTTGAAAGCTATCCTGAACAGATTAGCGGACATAAACTTCGTCAAAGAAGCGAGACTTTTTCTGATCATTTTTCACAACCGCGCCTTTACTACAAGAGCCTTGCCCCTCATGAGCAAAAGCATGTGGTCGATGCCTATACTTTTGAGTTAAGTAAAGTGCAACGAAAACACATCCGTGAGCGTCAAGTTCAACAGATTTTAGCAAATATTGATCTCGACTTAGCACGACAAGTAGGTGCTAATTTAGGAATTGAAGTGCCTGATTTGACGCTAGATTATAAAAAAACCGCAGTTGAAAAATCGGCGAAATTATCTTTCTTGGCTTTCCCGCCCCAAGATATTCAAGGTCGAAAAGTTGCAGTACTTATTCATAATTTAGTGAAATCTGATGCATTAGAAGCGATGAAAAACTGGGCAATTAAAGAAGGGGTGACTCTTCATTTATTAGCGCCAAGCTTAGCTCCTGTAAAAGATCATCAAGACAGTATTATTACGGCTGATGGCATGCAGATGGCTGAACCGTCAATTGCATATGATGCAGTGATTATTCCTGATAGCGATAACTTAAATGTCGTCATGCAAGACGGGGTAACTCGCCATTATCTATTAGAGGCTTACAAGCATTTAAAACCAATTGCGTTTTTAGGTAATAAATCTGATTTACTTGAACCACTAGGTTTAGTTCCCGATGAAGGCACTCTAGTTGGAGATGAATTCCAGCCGATTGCTGAAAAGTTCAAAAACTTGATTATGGCTCATCGTGTTTGGTCACGAGAACAAATAGCTGCTCACATACCGGCTTAACAAACAAAAAAGCCCTGAAAGTTTTAACTTTCAGGGCTTTTTTATAACTTAGGGATTAACCATTTACGATTTGACCACCATTTACATGAATGACCTGACCTGTAATGTAACTTGCATCATCTGAGGCAAGAAAAAGATAGGCTGGAGCAACTTCACTTGGTTGTCCCATTCTTCCCATTGGAGTGTCTTTACCAAACTCCTTAACGGTTTCTGCATCGAAACTACTAGGAATTAATGGTGTCCAGATGGGTCCTGGCGCAACACCATTCACTCGAATTCCTTTTTTCTGCTTCATTAAATTGTTCGATAAGCTACGCGTAAAAGTCGTAATCGCACCTTTAGTACTTGCATAATCAATGAGCTCATCATGGCCTTGATAGCTGGTAATACTGGTTGTATTAATAATACTGTCGCCTTCTTCCATATAAGGAATGGCTTCTTTAGTAAGATAAAACATTGGGAAAATATTAGTTTTAAATGTCTTTTCTAATTGCTCATTACTAATGCTTTCAATTTCTTTTTGCTGATATTGAACACCAGCGTTATTCACTAAAATATTAATTTTACCGTAATGTTGTAGAACTTTATCAATATCAAGTTTTGCCACATCTGGATCAGAAATATCACCTTTTAATAAAAGACAATGCTGTCCTTCTCTTTCAACGAGTTGTTTAGTGATTTCAGCATCTTGATCTTCTTCAAGATAAAGGATTGCAATATCGGCACCTTCACGGGCAAACAATACTGCGACAGAACGCCCGATACCGCTATCGCCACCACTAATAACGGCAACTTTATCTTTTAGCTTATCGCTACCTTTATGGGTACTTTTTATTATCTCAGGTTCAGGGTGCATTTTTTCCTGATCGCCTGGTTGATGAGATTGAACTTGTGCGGGGGCAGATGTTGGATACTGGTTTGTTGAGTTTTCCATTTTTAAATACCTCGGTTGTAATATCTAATTTTCATATAGTGAGCTGTTACCGCGTAAATGTGAGTAAAATGAATTTTTTAATAAGTTGTCTTTGTTATTTTATTTATAAGGATGTAAAAAAATATTTTTATATTTAAGGATTAAATAATATCGATTACCTTGATTTTGTTTTTATCAATCATACTTTCAATAATAGATCTATTTCCTGTATCCTCTAACCAGTTTTCTATCGGTATATTATTAGATAAATCTAATATTTTTTTAATAATTTCTTTTGCTCCATCTATATTTTCTGAATTTTTATTATTTTTAATAGCTATATTATCTAGCAACAGTTTTATATCTTCATGTTCTATATTTTTTGATTTAATAATATATAAGTCTCTTTGGAAGGGATGACTTGCATGAGGTGGGTCTAATCTATAGCTCCATTCTTTGTCATAGTCCTGCCATGAGTTTTTGGACTTAATATGTCCTAGTAAAATTTCAGGGATAGAAATATGGATATATTGTAGAGCTGACTGTTGATTTTTTAATTGCATAGTTAAGTTACTCAAACCATCTTATTAAAAATAGTTTTAAATATTCATATTAATCTCTCAAGTAAATTAATTCTGAAAATGTAATGATATATGTTATTGTTTTTTAATTAAAATAATTGTTTGCTTGTTATTTTATCAATAGATCTGATGTTGTGTTAGTTTACTGTTTTGTACATTTTGAAATTTTTTGTTATCAGTTAAAATATTTTAACTGTGTTTGTAAAAATATATTGTAGTGTGCCCTTAGGTAATAATGAGTATATCCAATATTTAAAGAGTAAAATTATTAATAATTAAAATTTTTAAAATATTTTAAAAATAATATGTTTATAAGAAATTTCCTTTTTTGATTGATATACATTTAAAAGGATTGATACATCACTCGGGTGGGAAAATATTATAGATATTCTATTGTTATTAAATCCGTTAACTAAAAGCGGTAGTGACTATAATTAAATATAGGAAGATATAACTATGGCTAATACTAGATATGAAGATGATGATAACAATAGAACAGGTACTTCAAATCGTGGATTTGCAAGTATGGATCCTGAAAGAGTACGAGAAATAGCCAGCAAAGGTGGGCGAGCTGCTCACGCGAGTGGTAATGCACATGAGTTTACCTCTGAAGAAGCTCGTGAAGCTGGCCGAGCAGCCCATGCAAGTGGTAACGCTCATGAATTTACGTCTGAAGAAGCGCGTGAAGCGGGTGCATTAAGCCATAAAAATGATGGCCGTAATGGTCGTGGCCGCGGTCGTGATGATGACGACGATGATGACGATCGCGGTAGCCGCTCAGGTGGTCGAGGCCGAAGCCGTTACGACGACGATGATGATGACGATGATCGCGGTGGTCGTTCAAGCGGACGAGGCCGTGGCCGCAGCCGTGATGACGACGATGATGATGACGATCGCGGTGGCCGTTCAGGTGGACGAGGCCGTGGCCGCAGCCGTGATGACGATGATGATGACGATCGCGGTGGCCGTTCAGGTGGACGAGGTCGTGGTCGCAGCCGCGATGACGATGATGATGACGATGATCGTGGTGGCCGTTCAGGCGGACGAGGCCGTGGTCGCAGCCGTGATGATGATGACGATGACGATCGGGGTGGCCGCTCAGGTGGTCGAGGCCGAGGTCGTAGCCGTGATGATGACGACGATGATGATCGCGGAGGCCGCTCAGGTGGTCGAGGCCGAGGTCGCAGCCGTGATGACGATGATGATGACGATCGTGGCCGCTCAGGCGGACGAGGTCGTGGCCGCAGTCGTGATGACGACGATGATGATGATCGCGGAGGCCGTTCAGGTGGACGAGGTCGTGGCCGCAGCCGTGATGACGATGATGATGACGATCGCGGAGGCCGTTCAGGCGGACGAGGCCGTGGCCGCAGCCGTGATGACGATGATGATGACGATCGCGGTGGTCGCTCAGGCGGACGAGGCCGTGGCCGCAGCCGTGATGACGATGATGATGACGATCGGGGTGGCCGTTCAGGTGGACGAGGTCGTGGCCGCAGTCGTGATGACGACGATGATGATGATCGCGGTGGCCGCTCAGGTGGTCGAGGCCGAGGTCGCAGCCGTGATGACGATGACGATGATGATCGCGGAGGCCGTTCAGGCGGCCGAGGTCGTGGTCGCAGCCGTGATGACGATGATGATTATGATGGCCGTGGTCAAAACTCTCGTAATCAAAAACGTGATGCCTACGGACGTTTTACGTCTTAAGCAGAATGTTTTAAAAACAAAGGAGGCTTTTGCCTCCTTTGTTTTTAGCTTACTTACTGTATTTACTGAGGGAGAGGTTGTAGGCCTTTTACAATATCAAGGTATTCAGAACCGTTTAACCAAAAAGATTTTTTCAAAAAAAGTGTCGTCATAATACTTTCGGCTGCTTCGCTATCTGGATTTTCACAAAATAATCCGTAGCTTTCACCTAAAACCGCATCATTTTCAATTAGGCGAATATAGTAAGCATGTTGCTCATTTGCATAACCTAAAACCGCATCACGTTGATTTTTCATTTCGCATGTCTCCATACCAAAAACTGAATTTAACCAGAATGTTAAGTGTTCAGAATCTCATTTGATAAAAATCAAAAAAACAGTCAGCGATAACGACTATTTCGAAATAGGTTTTGATTTTCTTCAAATTGCCATTTTGGTTAAAACATCCCTGTTAAAAGCAAAATGGATTAAAATCTGATCATGAGATTTATTGTTATGCAAAAAAAATATTTCGTCAACTTGAAAATGTAACTTTTTCAAGTTACATTGTTTGTGTAGGATTTGAACAGTGGAATGGAGGCAATATGCCAAAGAAAAAAGAGTTCGAGCATGGCGGTGCACGAGAAAATGCCGGACGTAAAGCACAGTTCAATGAACCCACCAAAGTCATTCGTGTTCCTGAGTCTCAAGTTAACTTTATCAAAAATTGGTTACTGAATAATGTCAAAACCAATAACTTGACCGACTTTAACTCAAAACTTAATGTCCAACAGGTCCACCCGAATAACGATAAAATCTACCATATTCCTTTGGCAACTGAACGTGTTGCGGCAGGGTTCCCTTCGCCTGCGCAAGATGATATTGAGCAAGCACTAGATTTAAATGAATATTTAATTAGAAATGAAAATGCCACGTTTATTGTCAAAGCCAACTCTTTATCCATGTTAGATGCTGGAATTGATATTAATGATCCGCTTATTGTGGACCGTAGCATTCCCGCTAAATCGGGTGATATTGTGATTGCACTCATCGATAATGATTTCACTGTGAAGCGCTTAATGATTGATAGTCAATTTCATCCACCTAAAGTTTGGCTAAAAGCAGAAAATCCTGATTATCAGAATATTTATATTGAAGAGGGGCAAGAACTGGTTATTTGGGGAGTCGTGACTTATAACCTCAAACGAATGAGATAATTTTTTCTTATATTTATTATTTAAGTTACTGACCTGAAATCGAGGCCAGTAACTTTTTGCTGAATGACTTTTAAATTTGCCCAATCAATAAGCACGTTGCGATAACAACCATCAAACCACCTGAAAAACGGCCGACTAATTGTGCTGCTTGTGGTCTGGTTTTCAAAATAGCCTCTGAACCATAACCCACTATTAAGTAAATTATCGCGCAGCTAATCATGTGGACAACACCGAAGGCAAGAATTTGTGTTGTCACTGTCCATGAAGCAGTAGTGTCAATAAATTGAGGAAGCAGTGCTAAAAAGAGCAAAAAAACTTTCGGGTTTAATCCACTCACGTAAACTCCTTTGGTTGCCCAGCTCAACCATGACTGAGCTTTTTCAGAACCAGATTCGTTCGGAGTAGGAGGGGTAAGTAATAAGTTTATTCCCATCCATAACAAATAAGCAGAACCTGCAATTGTTAAGATCATCAGAGCAGTTGGATTATTTGCTACCAGTAGGCCAACACCAGCCGCTACTAATAAAATCGTAATAAAGTGCCCAAATAGCATACCTGCAACAGCGGGTACGACGACTTTGCCTTTAATCCCTGCCGAAATGGCATAGGCCCAGTCTGCCCCTGGCGTAATAATAAAAAGAATGGAGACACTCCAAAATGCAATAAAAATGTTAAAAGCCATATGCTTATCTCGGCGAACTATTTTTCCAAAGGTTTCACTCGTGGTTTAGAAAAAATCCCTATTTATTCGAGCTTGTTGAAAATAATATGCTCATGTATTTAGAATGTGCTTTTAAATGTTTGCTCATATCACACTCATTTGGGGTAAATTTTTCTAAATGGATCGCACAGATAAAAAGATTCTTGCTGAATTGCAATTAAATGGCCGATTATCTATTACTGAATTGGCAGAAAAAGTCGGTTTGAGCATTTCACCTTGTCATAGACGAGTGAAGGCTTTACAAGAGTCAGGAGCTATCAAAGGTTATCGGGCAGAACTCGACCCAAACTTAGTTGGATTTGAATTTTCAGCGATTGTTTTTATTACGCTTAAAGAAGGTGATAAACAGGCAGTCGAGAAGTTTGAAAATGCCGTAATTGATATCCCGCAAATTATTCAGGCCCAGCGCTTGTTTGGTGAACCTGACTATTTGCTACATGTGGTGGCTAAAGATTTGCCTGCTTTTCAGCGTTTGTACGATGAAAAATTATCTGCTATTCCAAGTGTGCAACGACTCATCTCAACCATTGTGATGAAAGATGTAGTGCCTGAACGTTTATTCCCGATTGGCTAAGAATCATCAGATATAAAAAAAGAAGCTTTAAAGCTTCTTTTTTAGTTTTAAGAATATTTAAGCATCGAGTGTTTTACACAAAGAACAGATTGTACCGTTATGTTTGTGAGAGAACATAATATCTGGACGTTCATAACCTTGCTCACATACGCGGCAGTGATAAACAGTTGCTACAGGAGTACCTTCAGCATCATAACGTGGTTCTTTAATGCCGTCATCGTGTGACTTGATGTAGTATTTTCCTTTGGTTAATAAGCCCATGATTGGTGTTAATACAAAGGCAAGTACAAGTGCGATAAGCGGTGAGTAAGGCGCCAAGAAGCTACCCAGTAATCCGAAGAATGCTGCAATTGATAAGCCTGCTGATACAAGGAACGCAACCATACCGACAGGGTTTACGTTGTATAGCATGTCACGACGATATTCTGGTTCTTTCGGTGAAAGTTTTAACACATATTTATTAATTGAAATATCTGTTGCAACAACCACAACCCAAGCAATCGCAAAGTTTGAATAGAACCCTAAGATTTTACCCAGTACCGCAAACATGTTGCCTTCCATTAAAGCAAGCGCAATTGCCAAGTTCACCATCACAAACACAATACGACCAGGATAATGTTTGCTAATACGTGTGTAGGCACTTGTCCATGCAAGGGAACCAGAGTAAGCATTGGTCACATTAATTTTAATTTGAGAAATAACCACCAAAATCACTGCAAGTGTTAAAGCAGCCCAACCCGGAAGCATGTCATGAAACGCCGCATTAAACTGTTGAACAGGTTCAGTGCTGTTTACGCCCGGTATTTTTGTGAGTAAATAGAAACCTAAAAATGCCCCAATAATTTGTTTAATTGCCCCTAAAATCACCCAACCCGGACCCGCTGAAATAACCGCAGCCCACCATGCTTTGCTATTTTCTTTTGTTTTGGCAGGCATGAAGCGTAGGTAGTCAATTTGCTCACCAATTTGCATAATCAAAGATAGACATATACCAGCACCCAACATGATTGCTGCCATGTCTACAGTTGCGAAACCTTCGTTACCTGTGAAAGTTGCAAACTGGCTGACTAAGGTAGGTTCTTGATAAATCAGATAGGCCACAGGACCAATCATCAGAACCAGCCAAAGCGGGGTAGTCCAGACTTGTAATTTACTTAAGGCTTTCATGCCGTAAATTACCAGCGGTATGACCATAACTGTTGAGATGAGATAACCTGCCCAAAGCGGAATACCTAAACCGAGCAATAACCCTTGCGCCATGATTGAACCTTCAAGGGCAAAGAAAATAAAGGTAAAACTGGCGAAAATGATACTGGTCAGGACTGAACCGATATAACCGAAACCTGCACCGCGGGTAATCAAGTCAAGATCGATGTTATAGCGCGCTGCGTAGTAGGCTAAAGGAATGCCGGTTAAGAAGATAATAATCGCTGCAAATAAAATGGAGAAAACAGCATTGGTTGTTCCGTAAGACATACCAATACTGGCACCAATAGAAAAGTCAGCAAGATAGGCAATACCACCAAGTGCAGTAATAGCGACAACTTTGGGACTCCAGCGCCGAAAGCTGTGTGGAGCATAACGTAAAGTATAATCTTCTAAGGTTTCATTCACTGCTTTTTGTGAATCTGTACCTTGCACAGTGTCCAGATTTGGATGTTCAGATACACTCATAACATCAATCTCCCAATCATTTTCGGTCAATCAACACAAATATTGATCATTGTTTTTTGATGGATTTGAGTGTGTGATTTTTGGGAAAAATTGAAAATACGTTATTTTGCGTATATGTGCGTATTCGAGAAAATCGCCATGATAAATGACTTTTGGCATAAGGATTGCTGGGTTTAATACAGCCCTATCCAAAACATGAGTGTTATGCCAGATTCTTCACGCCCCCAACAAGCGCCACAACGTGTGATCAAAACACGCCGTGAATATAATATTTGGGTGGCAGATGAAAGCATCGAAGATTATGCGCTCCGCTATGCACCTACCTCTGTACGTAAATGGTCACCTTGGACCGTTACCAACACCGCAATTTCGACCGTTAGCTTTTTGGCTATGGAAGCCATTGGGGCAACCATGCTTTGGCAGTATGGCTTTAGCAATGCAGTTTGGGCAGCAATTGTCGTATGTACGATTATATTTTTAACCAGTTGGCCGATTAGTTATTACGCTGCAAAATATAATGTAGATGTTGATCTGCTTACTCGTGGTGCAGGTTTTGGCTACATTGGCTCGACCATTACATCTCTGATTTATGCCAGCTTTACCTTTATTTTGCTTGCGTTTGAAGCCGCAATTATGGCAATGGCACTTGAGCTTGCCTTAGGCATTCCGCAAGTTATTGGTTACTTAATTTCTGCCTTAGTGATTTTGCCTTTAGTGGTCAAAGGCATTGGTTTTATTAATAAAGTTCAGGCGATCACACAACCCATCTGGCTCTTATTGCTGCTATTGCCGTGGTTTTTTGTACTTTGGAAACAGCCACAAATTTTAAGTAGTAGCCTGCATTTTGTTGGTGCGGTTTCAAACTCGACCGATTTTAATCTGTATTACTTTGGTGCGGCGTGCACTCTTATTTTTTCATTTGTGATCCAAATTGGTGAGCAAGCCGACTATTTACGTTTTTTACCCCAACAAGAAAAGAACAGAACTGCATGGCGTTTTGCTGTTTTTTTAGGGGGGCCATCTTGGATTATTTTTGGATTTTTAAAAGTTTTGATGGGCATGCTGCTGATGGTGTTGGCTTTTCAGCTATTTATTCCTGTCTCTGAACTAGACAATCCGACTTATCTGTATTGGGTTGCCTATCAACAATTTATTCCAAACCCTCAGCTAGCGTTAATATTGACTCTAGCGCTAGTTTGCTTGGCGCAAATTAAAATTAATATGACCAATGCCTACGCTGGCTCATTGGCATGGTCCAACTTTTTTGCGCGCTTAACTCATAGCCATCCGGGGCGAATTGTTTGGCTTCTTTTTAACGTGTTTATTGCCATTGTTTTGATGGAAATGGGCATTAGCCATGCGGTTGAACGTATTTTGGGACTATATAGCAATATCGCTTTGGCATGGATTGGCGCTGTTGTTGCCGATTTAATTATCTGTAAGCCTTTAGGTCTAAGCCCGAAAGGAATTGAATTTCGCCGTGCTTATTTATATGACATTAACCCCGTAGGTGTGGGCGCATTACTGATTGCCTCAGTGTTATCGATGCTGAGCTATTTGGGCTTTTTCGGTCTTATGGCGAAAGGCTTGGCGAGTTTTATTGCTTTGGGGAGTGCGGTGTTATGTGTTCCTATTATTGCTTACTTAACCAAAGGCAAATATTACATTGCACGCCAGCCTGAAAAAATTCAGGCGACTTCGGTTGCTAACTGCGTGGTATGTGAACGGGACTATGAGCTTGCTGATATGGCGGGGTGGCCCGCCTATAACGGGACGATTTTCTCTCTATGCTGTTCACTTGAAGCACGCTGTCACGATTTATGTAAACCCGATGCACGTTGGTCAGTACAGCTCAAAAAGGCCATCTGGCACTATTTACCAGAACGTTGGGCTAGCCGTTTAAATAGCAGGGTCAGTTTGTATTTATTATTGACTTTAGGGCTGTCTATTGTTTTGGCAGTGAGTTTAAGTCTGGTTTATATACAAGAAAAAACCTATTTAGAAACCATTAATGCGGCAGCTGTTCCTCAGCTATTTACGCTATTTGTCAAAATTTATACCATTTTATTTCTATTGATGAGTGTTGCTGCTTGGTGGCTCGTATTAAACGATGAAAGCCGTCGTAATGCTGAAATCGAAACACACCAGCAAACAGCATTATTGATTGATGAAATTGCTGCCCATGAAGTCACTTCAAAAGACTTACAAGACGCCAGAATAGCAGCAGAGCGGGCAAATGACGCAAAAAGCCGTTATGTCATTGGCATTAGCCACGAACTACGGACACCTCTAAATAGTATTTTGGGCTATAGCCAATTACTTCAAAAACAAGAACAACTCTCAGAACAAGGCAAAATGGCGCTCGGCGTGATTAGCCGTAGTGGGCAACATCTGACTTCATTGATTGACGGTTTATTAGATTTAGCGCGAATTGAAACAGGCAAAATTTCTTTAAATGTGGTGGATGTGCATTTTCCAAATTTTATAGAACAGATTATTCAAATGTTTCAGCCACAGTTTGAACAGAAGAATTTACAGTTTGTTTATGAAATTGGAGAGAACCTACCGCACTATGTCCGTACCGACAAAAAACGCTTAGAGCAAGTGCTCATCAATTTATTGGGTAATGCTTTAAAATTTACGACGAGCGGTACAATTACTTTAAAAGTTGAGTACCGTTTTCAAACGGCTTATTTTGAAATTAGAGATACAGGCTGTGGTATTGCCGAGGCCGATTTAGAGCGAATCTTTAACCCGTTTGAACGCGGCAGTAATGTGGTTCAAGGTGGGTTTACCGGAACAGGACTCGGATTACCCATTGTAAAATTATTAGTCGATTTACTCGGCGGCCAACTATCTGTGACTAGTCAGCTCAATCAGGGTTCACAATTTAAGATTAAGTTTTATTTACCTTCAAAAGAAGTGGTTCATCCAATTTCTAATATTTATTCCAACCAGATTACAGGCTATCAAGGTGAGCGTAAACGAATTTTGGTTGTCGATAATGAAGCGGTGGACCGAGGCCTAGTCGCTAATTTTCTCAAACCTTTAGGATTTATGATTGAAGAAGCCGAGTCGGGCATTGACTGTTTAAGACGTGTACCTATTTTTCATCCTAACCTGATTTTGATGGATTTAAATATGCCTTTGATGGGTGGGTGGGAAACAGCGCGATTATTACGTCAGAATAATATTACCAATGTGCCGATCTTAATTATTTCGGCCAATGCAGGCGAGCGTGAAGTCAATCCACAAGATGCAGTCTTAAGTGAAGACTTTATGTTAAAACCAATCGACCTGAATTTGTTGCTGAGTAAAATTGGGGACAAATTAGGTTTGATATGGATTGATTCCAAATCAGAGAAATCCATTGAAAATAATGATGTTCAAGCATTGGATGTAAAGGTGTTTAAGCAAGAGCAAGCTACTGTTCATACACCAGTCCAGCAACCAGAAAATAATGATCTGCTTGATTTACAGCAAAGCTTGCAGCAATTAAATGATTTAATTGGACAGGGCTACATTCGTGGAATTCAACAGACTTTAACGCAATGTCGTCAAAATTTTCCGGAGCATAAAGAGTTATGGGAACAGCTGGAACAGGCTATTCAAAAGTTTGATTTAAAACACGCCCAACGATTAATTCAGGATAAGTAATGAGTACGCAACATGTTTCTTTTCAGCAAGCTTCACCAACCGAGCAGGCTGTTATTCTGATTGTAGATGATGTGCCGGAAAATTTAGGCTTGTTACATGAAAGTCTGGATCAGGCAGGTTATCGCGTGCTTGTCACAACCGATGGGTTAAGTGCAATTGAAATTGCCCACCGATGCTTACCAGATATGATTTTACTCGATGGCAATATGCCACATATGGATGGTTTTGAAAGTTGTATTCAGCTTAAAGCGAGCCCAATTACGCAGTTTATTCCCGTCATTTTTATGACAGGTTTGTCTGAGACAGAGCATATAGTGCGTGGTTTTCAGGTCGGCGGGGTGGACTATGTGACCAAGCCTTTGAATATTGAAGAAGTATTAGCAAGGGTAAAAACACATTTGGCACATGCCAAACTATTGCAACAACAGAAACAGGTAATTGATGCAACGGAAACAGCCATTCTTGCGCTAGATGTTCAAGGTAAGATTGTATGGAAAACCCAAAAGGCTAATGATCTACTGAATCAATATTTACCTGAATTAGAGGGCTTTGAAGCAGGCTTAAAAGCTTGGTTTTCAGATTTGGAACATGAAAAAGACCCCAAAAAATTAACAAGCTGTTCTTATTCAACGCCATCTCAGCAATTACAGCTTTTATTGCTTACGCCGTGGCAAACTGAACCAAGTGTGGCAAAAAATTATCTGATACAGATTAAGACTTCTACGCCAGCTTTGGAAATGGCTGATATTTTAAAATATTGCCCGCAGTTGACTCAACGTGAGGCAGAAGTCATGCACTGGTTATTGTTAGGAAAAACCAATAAAGATATTGCAGAAATTTTGGAGCTTAGCCCACGGACAGTGAACAAGCATTTAGAGCATATTTTTGAAAAACTTTGTGTTGAAAACCGAACTGCTGCCGTGGCACACATTAATAGTCTGGTGCAAGAGTTTCACTAATTTAATTGATGATTGTATTTAAAAAGCATACAGACTCACTGCTAAAAATAGTCTATTTTTTTACACTTAAATTTGTTCTTATAGATAAAGATATATAAAGTCATTTTTAAATAAATACGATTTGTAATATGAGGAATTCATTGTGAATATTCAACAAAAAGATGATGCAAAACACGGCAGCTTTAGCTTACTTGATGATGAAACTGTTGCAGGCGAAATGACTTATACATGGGCAGGCGAAGGCATGCTGATTATTGATGCTACAGATGTAAATGAAAGTTATCGGGGACAAGGTGTAGGTCGCCAATTACTTGATGCTTTGGTGGCTTTTGTTCGTGAAAAAGACGTAAAAGTAATTCCGCTTTGCCCATATGCTAAATCGGTTTTTGATAAAGACCCAAGCATTGGTGATGTACTTAGAAAATAAACAATAGATTAAAAATCATTTTATAAAAATCGGGCGTTGGTGTCCGATTTTTTATTGGCTTTATTATTCATCTTTGTTTTAGTGAATATGTTTTAAGCAGTTGTATTCAACTGATTTGAAGGTTTTCGATTGCCAAATCGAATTTATCAAACTTATAGAAAAGCTTATCTAATAAAAATAGTTTTAGACCAATTGGGAAAAAAATAAACTCTTTGCACAAATATTTAATAGCTGACGAAAGCTAAATATTTATAACGTTTTAATATTATTTTTTGGAATTTTCCTTGAACTGGCAGTATATCCATAGTGTGTTGCCGCAATTTTTCTCTGCAACTTTGACCACGCTGAAAATTTCAATTATCAGCATTATTTTGGCAATTCTTGTAGGGTTAATTTGCAGCATTTTAATCACATATCGCGTGCGGGTGCTAAATAGAATTGCCCAGTTCTATATTGAGTTATCTCGAAATACCCCTTTATTAATTCAACTGTTCTTTTTGTATTACGGTTTGCCAAAGCTTGGCATCAAAATCGATGGTTTTGCCTGTGGTGTGATCGGATTGACCTTTTTGGGTGGAAGCTATATGGCCGAAGCATTCCGAGCAGGTTTGCAGTCTGTTGCAAAAGGGCAGATTGACTCTGCAAAAAGTATTGGACTACAACCGATTCAAATTTTTAGATATGTCATTTTCCCTCAAGCACTGGCTATTTCAATTCCGGCAATAGGGGCAAATTGCCTATTTCTAATTAAAGAAAGTTCTGTGGTCAGTGCAATTGCTGTCGTTGAATTGCTTTTTGTCACCAAAGACTTAATTGGCATGGACTATAAAACCACAGAAGCTTTGTTCTTACTCATCATGGCTTATCTGATTATTTTATTGCCCGTGTCTATTTTAACCAGCTATCTGGAGCACAGAAGTCGGAAGGTGAGCCATGGAACTTGATTATCTATTTCAAGCGAGTCACCTCGAACGTTTAATGTGGGGACTTTGGGCAACTGCAAAAATTGCATTTATTTCAGTGTTTTTCTCTGCAATTTTCGGCACAGTTTTCGGCGTCATTATGACCTCTAAAAATATAGTCGTTAAATCGTTGTGCCGTCTGTATTTAGAAGCCATAAGAATCATTCCAATTTTAGTTTTGCTGTTTGTGTTTTATTTCGGCTTTGCAACATGGTTTAACTGGCAGTTTTCAGCAATGTGGGTATGTGTTGTTGTATTTGTTTTGTGGGGTACGGCCGAAATGGGCGATTTGGTTCGTGCAGCCATTACTTCGATTGATCAGCATCAACGCGATTCGGCCTATGCGCTCGGACTAACTCATGTTCAAGCCTTGGCGTATGTCATTTTTCCGCAAAGTCTAAAACGAGTAACACCAGGCGCAATTAACTTATTTACCCGAATGGTGAAAACCAGCTCTTTGGCAGTCCTGATTGGTGTGGTTGAGGTCATTAAAGTTGGCCAGCAAATTATTGAAAATTCGCTGTTAACCGTGCCAAGCGCTTCTCTTTGGATTTATGGCTTTATTTTTATTTTGTATTTTCTGATTTGCTATCCCTTATCGCGTTTGGCGGCACATTTAGAAAAGGTCTGGGAGTAATTATGCCTTTGTTATCGATACAACAATTACAGAAATCATTTGCACAAAGTCATATTTTACAGGGCATTGATCTAGATGTAGAACAAGGAGAGGTGGTTGTTATTTTAGGTCCATCGGGCTGCGGTAAAAGTACCTTATTGCGCTGTATTAACGGCTTAGAACCGATTCAGGGTGGTGAAATCCGTTTAACTGGCTCAGGTGTGCTTGGTAAAGATGTGGACTGGACTAATGCTCGTCAAAAAATTGGCATGGTTTTTCAGAACTATGAGTTATTTGGGCATATGAATGTCATTGACAATATTTTGCTTGGACCCCTCAAAGTACAAAAACGTCATCGTGATGAAGCTGAACAAGTAGCAGATGAGTTGTTAAAGCGAGTGGGGCTATTTGAGCGAAAACTTGATTATCCACGCCAGCTTTCAGGTGGACAAAAACAACGTATCGCTATTGTGCGTTCACTGGTCATGCAACCTAAAGTCATTTTACTTGATGAAATTACCGCTGCGCTTGACCCAGAAATGGTCAGAGAAGTGCTCGATGTCGTACTCAAATTGGCGAATGAAGGAATGACCATGTTGATTGTGACACATGAGATGTCCTTTGCCCGCAAGGTTGCTGACCGCATTATTTTCATGGATAAGGGCAAGATTATTGAACAGGCTTCACCAGAAGAATTTTTTGAACAGCCGAAAACAGAACGAGCGAAAGCCTTTCTAAATATTTTGTCGTACTAAATTTTTATTATTTGAATCATGAGGAAGTGAATGTTTAAACGTAATTCAATAAAAATATTAAGCAGTCTTGCCGTTGCTGGGGTTTTATTAACTGCATGTAGTAAAACGCCATCAACTGAACAGGCAAACAATAGTCAAGAAGACCATTCTTTAGAACAAGTCAAAAAAAATGGGGTTCTACGCGTTGCTGTTTTTGCCGATGATCCGCCGTTTGGTTATGTAGATAGTGCGGGGAATAATCAGGGCTTCGATGTAGCTCTAGCAAAACGGGTGACTAAAGATTTGCTTGGTGATGAAAAGAAAGTTGAGTTTATTGTGACTGAAGCTTCAAATCGGGTGGAGTTTTTAAAATCAAATCGTGCCGATGTGGTGTTCGCGACATTTACAGTAACCCCTGAACGTAAGGAAGTTGTCGATTTTGCCGAGCCTTATTTAAAAGGGGCTTTTGGTATTGTCTCACCTAAAGCCAAGCCGATTACGGACATTGCCCAATTAGAAGGTAAGACCTTAATCGTAAACAAAGGCACAAGTTCAGATACCTACTTTACCAAGCATTATCCGAAAGTGAATTTACTTAAGTTTGAAAGAAACTCGGATGCGTTTAAAGCCTTAACCGACGGTCGTGGTGACGCAATTTCACAAGATAGTACGTATGCTTTGGCATGGGCCGCGAAGAACCCAAGTTATGTGGCGGGTATTCAGTCTATTGGTGATCAAGAGTTTATTGCACCAGCAGTTAAAAAGGGCAATACCCAATTATTGAATTGGCTCAATACTGAAATTAAGCAACTCAGAACAAGTGGTGAAATTAATAAAATTTATGATGAAACCTTGAAACCAATTTACGGTGACTCGGTCAATCCGAATGTGTTTTTAGATGTAGGCCAATAATTTTCGATATCGCTGAGGCAGTGTCTAGAAATAGGCGCTGCTATTTTAAATAAGACTTTTACAAGAACGATAGGGTGAAATAATGACAACATTAACATTTCAAAACGTGAAGCATATTTTAGCTGCGTCTTTACTGAGTTTAGGTTTAGTTGCATGTGACAAAGGAACTCAGTCTACTGAAAAAACGGCAGATACCACACAAACTGTGTCGAGTATTGAACAGATCAAAAAGAATGGCGTGGTACGAATTGGCGTATTTAGTGATAAACCGCCGTTTGGATATTTAGATGCTCAAGGTAAAAATCAGGGCTTTGATGTTGAGATTGCTAAGCATGTTGCGAAAGATCTACTGGGTGATGAAAACAAAGTTGAGTTTGTTTTAACTGAAGCGGCTAACCGTGTTGAATACTTAAAAGCCAATAAAGTGGATATTATTTTTGCAAACTTTACTGTTACACCAGAACGTAAAGAAGTTGTCGATTTTGCTAAGCCTTACCTAAAAGTGGCACTAGGTGTGGTTTCTCCTAAAAGTCATCCGATTACCGATGTTGCTCAACTTAAAGATAAAACTTTGTTGGTGAACAAAGGTACAACGGCTGATTCATTCTTCACCAAGACTCACCCTGAAATTAAGCTACAAAAATATGAGCAAAACACTGAAACTTTTGATGCTTTAAAAGATGGTCGTGGTGCTGCGCTTGCACATGATAACTTGCTGGTTTTAGCTTGGGCTAAAGAAAATCCAAATTACACTGTTGGCATTACCAATTTAGGTGAGCAGGACTTAATTGCACCAGCAGTGAAAAAAGGTGATAAAGAGTTATTGGACTGGTTAAATCAAGATTTAGAGAAACTGGCGAAAGAAGGCGTGATTCATCAAGCTTATGAAAAGACTTTAAAACCAGTCTATGGCGATACGATTAATCCAAAAGATTTATTGGTTGAGTAATTCTAATAAAGAGGACTCTAGATAGGATTTGCTCGAGTTAGGAGCCGACTAGATTTTTAAAGTTGGCTCTGCTGCTAGTTTATCTGCCAAATATTGAATCAATACACTTAATTTAGGCGGGACATGCCGTGTCGGTGGGTAAAGTAACCACAGCCCGCCACTATAATAGGTTTTAAAATACCAGTCTGGTAAAACCTGAACTAAGGTACCTTGTTGTAGAGCATGGCGTGCAACGAAGTACGGCAAGCTCGCAATACCTAAATGCTGTAATGCAGCACTCAAACGCACACCTGTATGATTTGCAGCATAACGACCACGCACGGCAACACTTATCGATTTATTTCCTTGCTGAAATTTCCATTTTGAGTCACTGGCTTGTTCACCTAAGTAAATACATTCATGCTGCTTTAAATCATGAGGGTGGCTCGGTAAGCCATGCTTGGCCAAATACTCAGGCGTAGCACAAACCAAGTGATCAATATCAATGAGTTTTCGACCCATAAGGCCACCCGGTGGTTGCTCTGTAATTCGAAGTGCTAAATCGACGCCTTCATCAATGAGATCTACATAACGATCTTCTAAAAGCATTTGTATATCAATTTTCGGGTAGCGTTCTAAAAATTCGGGTAAATGCGGATGAATCATAAAATGTCCCACAGCTTTGGGAACACTCATGCGAATAATACCTTCGGGTTCGACATGGAATTGGCCCGAACTTTCCATGACTCCTTGCGCAGCATTCACCATATCTAAACAACGTTGATAAACCTGTTGTCCACTTTCACTTAAACGAAGTTTCCGTGTAGTCCGATAGAGTAAGCGGGTGCCTAAAGCACGTTCTAATCGAGCAATCGCACGGCTAACAGCAGAAGGCGTAGTTCCGAGTTGCCTTGCGGTTTCAGAAAAACTTTCTGACTCGACCACCTTAACGAAGGTCGCCATTTCATTTAACAGAACCAGACTTTGATTTGTGCTCATGAGGCAAAAGTTATTTGGATTTTGATTAGATTATCGCGTCTAAAAAATCGCAATACAATCTTTTAGGTGATTTTCAGGAAACTAAATTGTTATGTGGCAGTTGTATGGACATGAGTTTTTAACGCTAGCTCTTATTCACTTTATGGCGGTGATTTTACCGGGACCAGATTTTGTGATTACGGTAAGGCAAAGTGTACGTTATGGCTATCTGATTGGATGTCTAACCGCAATTGGTATTGGTGTCGGGATTTCAGTGCATGTGTTTTATACACTTATTGGTATTGGCTTTTTGATTCAGCAAAGTGAATGGCTCATGTCACTGATCAGAACAGCAGGGGCAGCTTATTTGATTTATTTAGGATGGCAGTGTTTACGTAGCCAGCCGAATACTAATATTGAAATTAATGGCCAAGCAAACGGTGATACGCCAAGTTTATTTAAAGCTTTTACTATGGGTTTTCTTACCAATGCATTAAACCCAAAAGCCACTATCTTTTTTCTGGCAATTTTTACAACGATTGTGAGTACAACTACACCAATGAAAGTTCAGGTCTTTTATGGGGTCTGGATGTGTATGGTCAATGCCATCTGGTTTATGGTGGTGAGTGTACTGTTTGCACAGCCTATCGTACGTAAAAGATTTTTGGAGTTTGGGGTTTATTTTGAGCGGGTGATGGGATTGTTGTTGATTGGGATTGCGTTGAGATTGATTTGGAGTTTGTTTGTTTAAGTTGGTTGTATTTATAAGTGGATGGGGTAGCACGACGGAGTCTTACCGTTTATACGTCATAATAAAGTAGCTAATTCTGTTACTTTTTTTGGAAAAAGTAACCAAAAAACTTTGTCATCTACAGAACCTGTTCACTGTTTTCATCTATCAGGAAATGTTGCAAAAACATTATTTTTATAAATTATGGGCAGGCTGTAGATGACTCTTAGCACGAGCCGAAGGCTAATTCAGAAATCGAATTTAAAATAACAAGACTCCGCAGTGATAACTACTTTGAGTTGTCCGAACTATTGATGACTCTTAATTTGAGCTAAAATCATCTGCAACCTGCGTGGTATTAAATAGTTTATGTTTCTGCGATATATCGATTAGATATAAGAAGAGGACAGGTTTTGCAGATGAAAATGCTTTTGCTTACTTTGGGCGAAACCAAAGTAAGTCTAGCCGAAGGCTAATTCAGAAATCGAATTTAAATAATAAGACTCCACTGTAATAGCTACTTTGACTTGTTACTTCATATGTAACTTTTGAGCTCAAGTAGTTTTAATAAATAATCCATAAAAAAGACCGCTCAAAAGCAGTCTTTTCTAGTCTAAAAATAGATTTAGTTGCTACGCCTATTACGCGTCAGTTGATGTAACACCGAAACCAATAAATCAATTTCTTCAGTTGTGTTATAAAAAGCTAAAGACGGACGCACGGTTTGTTCCACACCAAAACGGCGTAAAATTGGCTGTGCACAATGGTGCCCGGAACGTACGGCAATGCCATGTTGATTTAAAGCTTTACCGACTTGTTCAGTTGAATAACCTTGTAAGGTAAAGGACATAACACTGGCTTTGTGGTGTGCTGTTCCGATCAGACGTAAACCTGACACCCTACTCAGCACATTTTGACCATATTCGAGTAGATCATGTTCATAGCGAGCAATGTTATGAATACCTAGACTTTCAACATATTCAAGTGCAGCACCTAACCCGACAGCATCGGCAATGTTCCCAGTTCCAGCTTCAAACTTGTTGGGTGCAGGTTGGTAAACTACCTGTTCGAAGGTCACATCCTGAATCATGTTACCGCCGCCTTCCCAAACAGGCATGCTTTCAAGTAGTTCTGGTTTTGCATAGACCACACCAATACCCGTTGGCCCAAACACTTTATGTCCAGAAAATACAAAAAAGTCTGCATCAAGAGCTTGTACATTAGTAGGGATGTGCGAAACAGATTGCGCGCCGTCAACTAAAACACGTACACCTTTGGCATGCGCAATTTTAATGACTTCAGCAACAGGTGTGACTGTTCCTAAAGCATTCGAAACTTGAGTAATAGACAGCAGTTTAGTGCGTTCATTAATCAGTTTTGGCAACTCTTTTAAAATAATTTGACCCGTGTCATCAACAGGAATAACCCGTAACTTTGCCCCTGCTTTTTTAGTGAGTTGATACCAAGGTACAATATTGGCATGGTGTTCTAAATGAGAAACAATAATTTCATCACCTTCGCTAATATTTTGCTCACCCCATGTTTTTGCAATCAGGTTAATGCCTTCGGTTGTTCCTCGAACAAAGATAATTTCTTTAGAAGAGGGTGCAGCAATAAATCGGGCAACTACATTTCTTGCATGCTCATAGGCATCAGTTGCACGAGCCGCTAACTCATGTGCAGCACGGTGAATATTTGAGTTTTCATGCTGATAAAAATAAGCAATCCGGTCAATCACGCGCTGCGGTTT
The DNA here is from genome assembly GCF_000588015.1 of Acinetobacter sp. 1294243. Taxonomy (NCBI): domain Bacteria; kingdom Pseudomonadati; phylum Pseudomonadota; class Gammaproteobacteria; order Moraxellales; family Moraxellaceae; genus Acinetobacter; species Acinetobacter sp. 1294243. The sequence continues at coordinate 556,217 of NZ_JFXG01000001.1, read as the reverse complement.
TTGTGTGGTCGCAGCATTATCCAACCAAACTAGAGGGCGACCATTGACGCGTTCCTGTAAAATTGGGAAATCGCGACGTATGGCATGTACATCGAGTGGTTGAGCACTGCTTGCTACAAAAGTGGGTTGCGATGGTTGATAGTGACTATAACTTTGTCCACTTTGAGGCAAGTCTAAAAAATAAAATGCAGAGCTTGCCGAACTTTGGGGAGGCGTGTTCGTTGCAAAACGATCTTCCGTCAGCAATGTTTTCAGCTGGTCACCATGTGGCAATTGAAAAGACTGTGCAACTGAATAATTATCTTCAACACCTTTAACAGACGGTTCTGCTGTATTGGGAGCAGAAAAATCATTTAAAAAATAATAAGGTGATTCACCTGCACCCGTTGGTAAGCTTGGTTCAATGCGTGGCACGTTGGGTTCACTATGAGCAGCTTGTGGTAAATGTGGTTCAAATGGTGGGCGTGGCAAATTAGCTCCACCAACCACAGGCGCAGACGCTACAATTCGACGTTCAGGGTAGTCTGGCAAATTTGGAATATGCTCAGGATATTCCGGATTGAGACTTTTCTGAAAGGCGATATTGGGCGCACGACCACTGAGAGCAGAGAATGGTTCACCCGGTTGTGGAGGGGGCGGTGGCGCTCCGACAGGTAAGTCCAAGTTAAGGCCCGATGAAGAAGTCGAACTGCTTGAGCTTGGTAATGCTGAAAAAAACTCATTAGCAAGTCGAGCAATGGTGGACTCATCAGGGAAGTTGGCTGGTGGGTTAACACCAGTCACTTCAGGCCCCGTTGGACTACCTTGCAGATTACTTGTAGTTAACTGGGTAGTCATGATATTTGTCCACCTCCACATCATCTAATACTGCCAACGCATCATCAGTGAGTACTGCAAGTGAGCAATATAACGAGATTAGATACGACGCAATCGCGTTACGGTTAATTCCCATAAAGCGTACTGAAAGCCCCGGTGACTGTTCACCCGCAAGACCCGGTTGGAACAAACCAACAATCCCTTGACGCTTTTCACCTACACGAAGCAGCAAGATTTTAGTTTTGCCATCTTCTACAGGAATTTTATTTGATGGAATGAGTGGAATACCGCGCCATGTAATGAATTGCGAACCGAACAGACTAACCGTTGGAGGCGGTACACCACGGCGTGTACATTCACGTCCAAATGCTGCAATCGCATCAGGGTGTGCTAGGAAAAATCCCGGTTCTTTCCAGACTTTACGTAGCAAATCATCAAGATCATCTGGAGTAGGTGGGCCATTTAAGGTCGAAATACGTTGGTCATCTGTCACACTTGCCAGTAAACCATATTCAGGGTTATTGATGAGCTCACTTTCTTGACGTTCTTTAATGGTTTCAATGGTTAAGCGAAGCTGTTCTTTAATTTGGTCGTGTGGGCTGCTGTAAAGGTCGGCTACACGTGTATGCACATCTAAAACTGTAGATACACCATTTAAAAAGTATTCACGCGGTTCTGGATCATAATCGACAAAAGTTTGCGGTAAAGTTGCTTCATCACGTTGTGTACAAGCCACCTGAATATCATCGGTATTATTGACACGGTTTAGGCGATAGATACCTGCTTCAACAGGAAGCCATTGCAGTAAATGAGTCAGCCATCGGGGAGTAATTGTAGAAAGTTGGGGAGCTGTCTTGGTTGCATTGGCCAGTTGGCGAGCTGCGTGGTCCCCAAGTGCAAGTTGGGCTTTATCTGTATTTTTCGCCATGAATCATTTTTCCTTATTACATTGGCTTTTTGAAAATAAAAATTCTAGGATGCATATAAACTAGAATTAGTTCTGGTTTTAAAATTAAAATCGCGTTATAAATTTTTTAAATACTGAGCTTATTAATGAGTTATCTATTTTCTAAATAAAAATATATTTAAACTAGAAATAAGCATTTTATTAATCTGCACGTTCTTTGTTTATTTATCTCCTTATCTATTTATTTCACATCTATAGTTTTTAACCGGCAATATGATTTTTTTGATAAGACTCATTCGGTGACTGTAAAATCTGGCTACCTGCGGCCACACTATGGGTTAGCCAAACATTCCCCCCAATAATTGACCCTCGACCAATGGTAATACGGCCTAAAATAGTGGCACCTGCATAAATCACGACATCATCTTCAACAATCGGATGGCGTATATAATCTTTTTTCAAACCACCATCATCATTGGTTTCAAAGCGTTTTGCTCCAAGGGTCACGGCCTGATAAATACGAACGCGTTCTCCAATCACACAAGTCTCACCAATCACCACACCCGTACCATGATCAATGAAAAATCCTTTGCCGATTTGCGCACCCGGATGAATATCAATGCCTGTTGTAGAGTGGGCCAACTCGGAAATAATGCGCGACAATAAAGGCACTTGGGCATACAGTTGATGCGCAATTCGGTGATAAATAATCGCAAATATGCCCGGATAGCAAAGTAATACTTCATCCACACTATGTGCCGCCGGATCGCCTTCATAAGCAGCACGCACATCGCCGTCTAAAAGGCGCCGTATAGAGGGCAAAGTGTTGGCAAAATCCTGCACAATAGTTTGAGCAAGTTCTTGTGGCTGCTGCACTGGGCTTGAATGACTCAAATGTCGTTTCGCTTCATAATTTAAAGCCAGTTGTACTTGAGCATGTAAAGCTGTTAGTACCCGATTTAAGGTATAGGCAATATAAGAATCTTCAGTTTCCTGACGTAAGTCGGCAGGGCCTAAACGCATTGGAAATAAAATCCCGCACAGGTCATCTAAAATGGCCTTTAAAGCTTCTTTAGATGGAAGTTCACGACCCCCAAATTCTTTGGTTCTATGCTGCTGCTGACGCCAGTCATGCCTTGCTTGTTGTAAACCTTGTACAACCGCATTAATGTTCCATTGAGTCACAAGCTTTCCTTGATTCACTGAAAATTGATTGAAGTATTAGTCTTGTTGCCAAGGAAGTTGGTGGATGCGCCAGCCATTTTTCTGATTACGCTGTTGCTGATCATTTAGATCACCTTCGAAGCCTTCAAGAACGTTATAAATGTGCTCAAAACCAGCATTAAATGCGGCTTCGGCAGCTTGTGCTGAACGGTTGCCACTACGGCATAACAAAAGAATGGTTTTATCTTTACCAACTTTTGATTCAAGTTCTTTTAAAAAGCGTGGATTACGATTAAATGACGTGCCTGTTGCCCATGCAACATGGATACTTTCAGGGACATAACCCACAAATTTGCGTTCTTCATTGGTACGCACATCAACTAAAACAGCTTCTCCTTGTTGTACGAGTTGCCATGCGTCAACAGGTGATAAACTGCCATTAAAATTTAGTTCGTGTTCTTGTGCATATTGCTGTGCTTTAGCAAGAATATCTTCGGCCGAAAAGGATGTATTTGAACCATTTGAGATAAAACTTTGTGGAGTTTCAGTATTTAATTTAGCGTTCATTGAATATATCCTTATCTTTGATTCAGATTGTTAAGGTTCAATTTACGCGTTTTTAAATATAAGCAAAAATAAGGAATATCTATTTATATATATTATTTTGATAAATAAGAATGAGGGATATTTTTATAAAAATAGTATTAGTTAATCTTATAAACTTATTAAAATAAAATAGATTTAAGAAATTTTAATAGTTAGTAAAAAACCGTGTGAATTAAAATAATCCACACGGTTTTAAAAATTAAGCAAATCCACCATTTACTCGAATGACTTGTGAATTTACCCAACGTCCATCTGGACTAGCCAGCATGGCAACTACGCCAGCAATTTCGTCAGGTGTCCCGATTCTTTCCAATGGAGCAAGTTTTGCAATAGCTTCCACTTGCTCGTCAGTTTTCCTATTATAAAAAAGGTCAGTACCTGTCGGGCCGGGCGCAACGGCATTTACAGTAATATTCCGTCCGCGTAACTCATTTGCTAACACATGTACCAAACCTTCGACACCTGCTTTTGAAGCAAGATAAGGACCATATGCCGGAAAAGATTTGGCAATTACACTGGTTGAAAGCGCAATAATCCGACTACCATCTGGCACTGTTTCGGCCGCATGCGCCAATATTAAAAACGAGCCACGTAAATTAGTATGAATCACTTTATCGAAATCTGGCAGGCTTTCAGGTGTAATTTTTGCCATAGGCATAATACCGGCACTATGAACCACAACGTCTAATTGACCATTAATGGCCTTTGCCTCTTGAAATAAACGGCTCACCTCATGTTCATTTGCAACGTCCGCTTTAATAGCTGAGGCTTGACCACCTTGCTCAATAATATGATCTACAGTTGCTTGGGCATGAACCTTATTGCCAGCATAGTTAACAATGACATAAAAGCCATCTTGTGCTAAGCGTTCAGCAATAGCACGACCAATACCACGTGATGCGCCAGTAACCAGAGCTGTTTTTCTTGAAATATTCATTTTTAGATTGCCTGTTTGAGTAAGTATGGCTTATTTTAATAATATAGAAATATGGGATAAATCATCAGAATTGGATAAGATAATTCCATATAAATTAATAATTGGCAGAGTTAAAAGCGAGCACTATGGATAAATTTGATACCTTGCAACTTTTTACCCGCATCGTAGAGCTAGGTAGCTTTAGTCAGGCAGCCGATCAGCTAAATATCCCACGTGCTACTGCAAGTAATGCCATTAAGGAGTTAGAGAGTAATTTACAGTGCCGTTTGCTAGAACGGACGACTCGGCATGTAAGACCATCACTAGATGGACAGGCATTTTATGAACGCTGCACACAAATATTATCGGAACTTGATGATGCAGAATCATCTTTACGCAATGTAATTGCTCAGCCCCGTGGTTTATTACGAGTCGATTTATCAGGCGCACATGCGACTAAAATTGTTTTACCCAATATCGATCAATTTCACGAGTTGTACCCCGACATTGAACTAGTAATCAGTACGGGGGATCGCTTGGTTGATCTGATTAGGGAAGGGATAGACTGTGTGGTGAGAGCGGGGCGTTTGGATGATTCCACTTTAATTGCTAGACATTTGGTGGATATGCCACAAGTGATTTGTGCAAGTCCTGACTATTTAAATAAACATGGAATGCCACAGCAACCAGAGGATTTGTTATCACATTATTGTGTTAATTTCTTTTCGACATCAGGTGGACGGAATTATCCATTTGAATTGATGGTGAACGGTAAAAAACAAGATTATTTTTTAAAAAGCTGGATCGCGGTAAATGACGCTGAAAACTATGTATTATCTGCTTTACGTGGGGCAGGTTTAATTCAGGTCCCGCGCTACCATGTGGCAAATGAGTTAAAAGACGGGCGACTGGTTGACGTTTTATCTGAGTGGGAAATCCCGAAGATGTCAGTTTCTGCTTTATATCCGCAGCATCGGCAGCTCTCGCCACGCGTACGAGTTTTTGTTGCTTGGCTGAGTGAGTTATATACGGGGTATTTTTCAAAATAACCATAGCGTATAACGTATAGGTAGAATGCTCTCTAGCACATATAAAATTCTGGTGAATATGTGATTGAATTACCTAATGCAAATGATTGGATCGTCAGAAATTCTGACCCTAACAGTCTCGAACGAATTGAAGCCTTTTTTACCGATCATGCTTATGAGTCGCATCGCCACGATACTTTTGCAATTGGTCGAACATTAACAGGTGTTCAAAGCTTTCATTATCGTGGAGAGATGAAACATAGCTTGCCAGGTATGACGATGGTTTTGCATCCTGATGAAAAACATGATGGCGAGTCAGGTAGTCGAGACGGTTTTAGATATCGGATGGGGTACGTAGAACCTGCAACACTACAGAAAATTATGAAGGGTAAACCTTTACCATTTTTTGAAAATGGCTTGAGTCAGGATCCCCGTTTATTTAAAGCAACTGATGTTTTATTACAGGGGATGGACCAGTATATTGATCCGTTAGAAAAACAAGATGCTTTATATGATCTGGCAACCACACTTTACGAAATTTCTGGTAATAATCAGCGTACCTCACATGCTTATGACTATGTTGCAGCGGAGCGAGCTAGAGAATTTATACATGCCTCTTTATATGAAAATATCTCTTTAGATGATATTGAAAAAAATGTGGGACGAGACCGCTGGAGTCTTTCACGCGATTTTCGACTACTGTTTGGTACAAGTCCACATCGATATATGACTATGCGTAGGCTGGAAGTTGTGAAGTCCTGTTTGATGTATGGAGAGTCCTTAACTCAAGCTTCATTGATTGCAGGATTTTTTGATCAAAGCCACATGACACGTCATTTTTTAAAAGCATTTGGATTGACTCCAGCCAGATGGCGGATGATCAATAAGCTCTCTTCATAAACAAAAGCTAGCCTGTTTAGGCTGACATAGACTTTATCTTAAATTAGATGCATACCTTTCAAAAAATCATAAAGCATAAATATGCCGGAAATGATTAGCATCAATCCCATGGCTCGGTTTATACGATTAAACCAGATTTTATTTTTAATTTTTTTACCTAACACAGCACCTGCCCAAGAGTAAAGGCAGGGCGCGCCAGCTGCACCCAGTGAAATGAGCAATGATACGAAGAATATTTGAACGCCAATGATATGTGCAGTAGGGTACATAATGGTTGTAACAGGCAAAATGACTAAAATCCCTTTGGGGTTTAAAGCTTGTATCCAAAAACCATTCCAGAACGAAAGCACCTGAACTTCAGTGGCCTCATTATTCAGATCGATATCTGACTTTAACATTTGATATGAAAGGTAAAACGTATAACATGCACCAAATAAAGCAATATAGTGCAAGGCATTTTGTGGAATGATCGCGGCGCCGATATATCCAAAAATCATGAATAACATCAGCATTGCACAACCGACACCCATAAAAAAATAAATTGTTCTTTTGAATTGTCCGGTAAGCCCAGCGTTTAGCCCCATAAAATTTACTGGACCGGGGCTATACATCACACTCAAGGTATAAAAAAAGATTTCCATAACGTATCTACTGAAACAAAAAACAACCCAGCATAGTGACTCGCAAATTTATGGTCTTGTACGTTTGTGATGGCTCCTGCACAAACGTACAAGACGAGAAAAATCTGAGTGAGTCATGATGAGCGGTCTAAAATAAACGATTCAGGAAAGAGATTTATGTTTGACACAAAAATTGCGCTGATTGTCCGTAATGATCTTGCGACGTGGCAGAGATTAAATGTGGTGGCTTTTTTGGCAACGGGGATTGCCTCTGCTGTACCTGAAATGCTGGGGAAACCTTATATCGATTCAAATGGCTATGAGTATGGCAACATGCTAGGGCAACCGATGTTGGTATTTGAGGGGGATTTATCTGGTCTACAAAAAGCGCATAGGAAAGCAATTGAGCAAGATTTAACGATAATTCCCTATGTACATGCTATGTTTTCTACAGGCAATGATGAGGATAATCGAGCTGTATTTTTGGCCGAAGATGCGAATCAATTAAATTTGGTTGGGCTAGCATTAAGAGGACCTAAAAAGGCAGTTGATAAGGCAATTAAAGGACTTTCTTTGCATCAATAAGATTTTTATTGGAAGAATGATAAAACCCACTTTTTGAGCAAAAGTGGGTTTTATTTAAAAAATGATAATTAAACTTTATCTTGCGTCTTGGTCTCAAAATCGCTGGCATCATGGCGTTCATGCAACTGTGTGGCTAAATCACCAAAGGTACGGTTGACCATACGGCCACGTTGTACCGCAGGGCGCGCTAGAATCGCATCTGCCCAGCGCTGAACATTTTTATATTGATCGACACCTAAAAACTCCGCACCGTTATACACCCAGTTTTTAACAAGACCACCATACCAAGGGAATGCTGCAATATCAGCGATGCTATATTCAGAACCAGCCAAATATTCGTTTTTTGCTAGATGCTTATCTAAGACATCAAGTAAGCGTTTTGTTTCCAAGGCAAAGCGGTTAATTGCATATTCAATTTTGACAGGGGCGTAGGCATAAAAATGCCCAAAACCACCACCTAGGTAAGGCGCGCTGCCCATTTGCCAAAATAACCAATTAAGGCATTCAGTACGTGCAGCAATATCAGTTGGAATGAAAGCCTTAAATTTTTCAGCTAAATAAAGCAAAATTGAGCCAGACTCAAATACTCTTAATGGCGGGTTTTGGCTATGGTCAACCAATGCTGGAATTTTAGAGTTTGGATTAGCTTCTACAAAGCCACTACCAAATTGCTGTCCTTCACCGATTTTAATCAGCCATGCATCATATTCAGCATCTTGATGTCCTAGCGCTAAAAGCTCTTCTAATAAAATAGTGACTTTTTGACCATTAGGCGTTGCTAAAGAGTAGAGCTGGTGCGGATGTTTCCCTACTGGAAGTGTATGCTCGTAACGCGCACCTGAGGTAGGTTGGTTTAAATCGGTTTTTTCTCCAGTCCATTGCCAAACTTGTGGAGGAATATAGTTTGAATTACTCATTTTTTATCTCATGTTTGGTGTAAATATAAGGATTTATTTATGTCGCAAGGCAAGCCATTTTTGTACGATCGGACGCTGCCATTGCAGTAATGCATAGGTTTTTAAACGCTGTGGTACGGTATCACCATTTTGAATAAGGCGTTGCAACATCAGGGCAAGTTCAGCATCCACAATGCTCCATGAACCAAAAAGAAATTCCGCATCAGACGCAAGAAGTTTTTCTGCAACAAAGAAAAGTTTCTCGGCTGCTTTTTTGCCTTCTTCTGAAAGTGGAGTGAAGGTGGGCTGAATAAAAATAACATCGGTTGGACGCTCAGTTCTTAATGCAACTAAGTCTGATCGGAGCCATGCCTGAATTTGTCTTGCTCTTGCGCGTGCTTGAATATCTTTTGGATAAATAGCTGTGTTTGGATAAAGCTCTTCTAAATATTCCAAAATGGCAGAAGATTCTGATAAGGCAAAATCGTTATGTTCAAGTACAGGCACTTTGGCAGTTAATGACTTTGCTACATAAGATTTTTCAAACTGGCCTTGCTGGCCTAAGTTGATGGTCGCTATTTCAAATGGAATTTGTTTTTCATGTAGCCCTACAAAAACTGTAAACGCGTAGGGGCTTAGAAATTGTGAATCTGTGTACAGCTTAAAATGTTCATTATTCATTGTTATTGTCCATGTCATAAAACAATCGGATCTAGTCTAAGTGAGCTGATCCAAGATTGGGTAGCTTTTTTGTGGAAAAGCTTTATCGGTTTTTGAATTAAGCCATTTCAACGTTAGGGCTTAATGTGCTGAAAATGCTGACGAACAATACTAAGCCACGCCTGTACTGCTGGTGAGACAGGAAGATTCTTTTTCCAAGCCATCACTAAATGCCACTGAATATTTGGTTTCTCGAGTGGCACTGCTGCAAATAAACTAGGGTCAAGCATGTCGGTATAATACTGCGGGAGAAGTGCAATCCCCATTCGCTGTAGCACCATGTCTGCCAAGAGGTGCCATTGGCTAGTACGACAAGCAATGGTTGGGTAAAAACCATGCTGCTTACAAGCATCAAGGATAATACTGTTTAAAGAAAAATTTTCTGGAAACATTAAAAATGATTGATGTTGTAACTCTTCTAGATTTATTTTTTTGCGGGTTGCCCAAGTGGCATCACGACGTAAAAGTACCATTAAAGGGTAGTTACATAGCTCAATGCTATTAAAGATTTGCTCATCAAAAGGCTGCAATAAAACGCCAACGTCTAGTTCATTGTTAAGCAAAGCTTGCTCAATACCGCGTGAACCAACCTCCATAAAAGCCAATTCAATATCCGGTAATTGCTGATGATAATCAAATAGGGCAGTCGTTAAGAGCTGCGAGCCTAAAGGCGGAACGCCAAGTTTTAAAGTTCCTGTTTTTAATTGTTGGTAGTTTTCAATTTCAAGAAAGATGTTCTGTTCTGCTTGAAGAAGCTCAATCGCATGTTGATAAATTCGCTCTCCAATTTCAGTTAACTCAATTTGTCTTTTACGGCCGTGATCGGGTTTAACCAAAAGCTGTACCTGAAGTTGCTCTTCAAGTTGCTGTAATATTTTACTAATAGTGGGTTGAGTCAGATACAACTCTTCAGCAGTACGGGTAAAACTTTTAGTTTTTACCAGTGTAACGAAGCATTGTAATGATTTTAGTGAAAGCATAATAAAGAATAAATTATTCCATTTTAGAATAATATTAGCATGAATAATTCATATTTAGCAGATTTAACCAAGATAGCATAATGGTGTAGTTAACCATTTAATTTCACAAAATGAGTACTGAATCTGCTTCTGGCACACCCACACCACCTTCACTTTTAGTTTTAGTTAAACAAATTTTGATTTTGGCTGGATTTTGGTGGGTCGGATATCTCTTACATCAAAAACTTGGTGTGCCTGTATCGGCAGGCATTTTAGGTATGTTTTTATTGCTTTTATGCCTGTTCTTTAAAATTATCAAAATGGATCAGGTGGCAGTGGGAGCAACTGTTGTTTTAGGTGAACTGTTGCTGTTTTTCGTGCCTGTTGTAGTCGCCGTTGTTCAGTATAAAACTTTGTTTATGACCGAAGGCTGGCAAATTGTGTTGAGCATTGCGGTTGGGACCATTTCGGTCATGCTCAGTACGTGCCTGACGATTCACTACTACAATCGTTTAAAGGCTTATTTACAGGCTCGAAAACGTCTTCAACATAAGCATATCTAAGAGAAAATGACATGAATATTTGGTCAATTCTTTGTCTGATCTGGACTTTGGCAGCCTATGTTGTGGCAAAGCGGATCTATCAGAAAAATCCAAAACTTTGGTTATCACCCGCGATTAGTGTACCTGTACTCACCATTATTTTGATGACGATTTTTGGAATTTCCTATCAAACTTATGCAGAAGATACGCAGTGGATTGTTAATTTATTAGGGCCTGCAACAGTTGCTTTCGCTGTACCGATTTATCGTTATCGGGAAACGATTCGTAAAAACCTTGGCGTCCTTTCGATTGCAATTATTGTGGGCATGAGTGTAGGTGTGATGTCAGCCTATGAGATGGCGCAGTGGTTCCACTTTAGCCCTGAAGTGACCAATAGTTTGATGGCACGTTCTATTTCCACACCATTTGCCATGATTTTAGCGGAAGATATTCACGGTTCGGCAGCATTGGTTTCTTTATTTACTGTCATTACGGGTTTGGTCGGTATGATTTGTGGTGATGCAATTTTAGCGATTACTAAAATTCGTTCTAATGTGGCCAATGGGGCAGCCTTCGGAAATGCAGCCCACGGTTTTGGTACAGTTAGAGCACAGCAACGCAATAGCGAAGAAGGTGTAATTGCCAGTTTAACCATGGTCATTGCAGGTATTTTAATGGTACTGATTGGGCCATTTGCGATTCATCTATGGTTGCTGTTGTAGATTTTATCTAACTTGATTTGTCATGTTGTTGAATAATTCTTGATAGTTTTTTGATGGCCTGTCTCATCAGCTCCGGTTCAAAATCACCTAAGCCAACAATTAAACCCGGACGTTGTTGTTCTTGTGAAAATGTCGGTGAAATTGCTTTAATGGCAATGCCTGCATCGACTGCCGAGCTTGCAACGTAAATATCATTAATATGCTGAGCAAGCCATAACACCATATGCATGCCTTGATCGCCCGGCTGTAACCAAGCCAGTTCTTGAGGTATGTATTTTTCAATCAAGCCAATAATGTATTCTCGGACTTCTGCATAGACATTTCGAGTGCGTCGAATATGTCGTTCCAAATAACCCTCTTGAATAAAAGCTGCCAAAACGTGCTGGTCGGCAGCAGGTGGGTGTCGATCAATTAATACTCTGAGTCCACAAAAAGATGCTACCAACTCTTTAGGCAATACTGCATAACCAAGTCTAAGTGATGGAAATAGGACTTTACTGAAAGTGCCAAGATAAATGACTTGGTCGGGTGCCATGCCTTGCAAAGATGGGAAGGGCTGTCCGTTATAGCGAAGTTCACTGTCATAGTCATCTTCAATGATCCAAGCATTTTGCTGTTTTGCCCAAGCCAATAAAGCCGTACGTCTTGCAAGACTCATCGGCATACCAAGTGGATATTGGTGAGACGGTGTCACAAAAGCAGCACGTGCATGTTTAGAAAGTTTAATTCCTGCTTCAACCTGAATACCTTCTTCATCGACAGGAACACGCACCATCCGAATGTTTTGTACAGCATGTTCAAAAATGGCTGTCGTACCCCGATAAGCTGGATCTTCAATCCAAACTTCATCTTTTGCTTCAAATAAAATCTGACTGCAAATATAAAGTGACTGTTGAATGCCGGGTGTAATCACAATTTGTTCAGGTTCGCAGTGGACAGAACGTGACCGTCGTACATAGTCTGCTATAGCAATTCTTAGTGATAATACCCCTTGGGATTCGCCGTATCCTGAAGGTGCACCTGCACCTCGTGATCTAAATTTATTACCAAATTTACGCCAAATATCACTTGGTTGAGTACGTCCAACGGGGACAGATACCGCAAAAGGAACATGGGGAAGTGGCTTAAATTCATCAAGCACTTTGGCATAAGAACGTGCCGATTTGGTCAAAGAGATCGAGTTAGGTTTATTTTCTTTTGAAGAATGTTGTATTACAGATGTTTTAACCAAAGCATGAGACACATAAGTGCCAGTTCGTGGTTGAGAGTCAAACACACCTTCAGCTAAAAGCTGATCGTAAGCTTCAATAATAGTTCCTCGTGCGACCCCAAGTGTTTGAGCCAGTTCGCGTGAAGAAGGCAACGGATCGCCGGGCTGTAAATCACCACTTTGTACAGCTTCGCGTAAAGCTTGAGTCAGTTGAGCACTTATCTTACCTTTGCTTTTATCAATCTTCGCAATAGACGGAAGTTCAACAACTTTTGCCATTCTGGCCATAATTCTGGTCTACTTAAAAAAATACAAAGTGGTTCTTTTTAATAAACCACATAAACCAGAAAATTTACAACACAAAATATAAATAACCCTGATATTTACAGTGAGGTTTTGAGCCATGTATATCCCCGATGATTATGCAGAAAACCGTTTGGATGTATTGCATTCTCTTATTACCGCATATCCGTTTGGCGTGCTTTTTACGCATGGAAGTAATGGCTTAGATGCAAACCATCTTCCATTCGAATTACAGGCAAATGAAGGGGAATTGGGTGTACTACGTGCGCATGTGTCTAGAGTTAATCCTGTCTGGCAGGACATTAAAAATGGAGATGAGGTGTTGGTCGTGTTTCAAGCAGGCGATGCTTATACTTCACCAAACTGGTACCCATCCAAACATGAACAGCACAGACAAGTACCGACATGGAACTATAGGGTTGTGCATGCTTATGGCAAAGTAACCATTCGAGATGATGAACGTTACGTTCGTGGGGTTGTGGCTCCTTTTAACCCCACTCATGAAGCATCTCAACCCGAACCATGGAAAATGTCCGATGCACCAAAAGACTATCTTGAACCGATGTTAAAGGCGATTGTGGGAATAGAAATTGAAATTACCAAGCTGCAAGGAAAATCAAAACTTGGGCAAAACAAAGAACGCCGAGACATTTTAGGCGCAGCAGATGGCCTATCAAAATCTGGTCATCAAACTATAGCGGACGCTATGTATAGTGTGGCTAAGTTAAATAAATAATTTTGAAAATATAAAACTTTAATATCAATTGAGGAGACAAAGATGTCTTTTACTACACCTGTTGAGTTGGTAGGTGAGCACGTTATTTTAAAGCCCTTAGACTTAACTCAAGCTGAAGCGCTCAAAGAGGCTGTTTGTGATGGGGAACTCTATAATCTTTGGTATACCCGTGTGCCAAGACCTGAACAAATGGCTGCTGAAATTGAAAGACGTCTCGGTTTGCAAAAATCTGGTTCTATGCTGCCATTTTATATTGAAGACCGAAAAACGGGGCGGGCGTTGGGCATGACAACCTTAATGCATATTGAAGAAGCCCATCGCCGTGTAGAAATTGGTTCGACGTGGTACCGCAAATCTGCACAGCGTACGCCTGTAAATACTGAATGTAAAAAGCTATTGTTGGCTCATGCATTTGAGACTTTAAATTGCATTGCAGTCGAGTTACGCACATCTTCTTTAAATGTTCAAAGTCAAGCCGCGATCATACGTTTGGGTGCAAAGTTAGACGGTGTACTGAGAAGCCATCAAATTGTGAAAGATGACATTTTGCGGGACACTCATGTTTACAGCATTTTAAAACATGAGTGGCCTTCGGTTCGCCAAAATCTGGAATGGATGTTGAATAAACCACGTTAAAAGGAATTTTAAGCAAGCTGTTTTTCTCTTTTTTGGCTTAGCCAGAAGAGAGAAGCTGTGATAATCATTAACCTGAAGTTAATAACTGCTGATTTAGGTTGATTGATCAAAAGTCCATAAAGCGTTTTTATAGATTCAGAACAAAACTGCGATCTATATAGGTAAGCACATGGAAGGATCAGTTCAGAATAAAGAACGGTTATGGACAAAGCGGCGTCATGCTAAACAACTAAAACTAGAGATGGCAAACCAATATACCGATGGTGTGGTAATTCCAACTCAAGACATTATTAAAGTTTTAGAAACCTTAATTACACCAGGTGATAGAGTTGTACTCGAAGGGAATAACCAAAAGCAGGCAGATTTCCTTTCGCGTTCTTTGGCTCAAACCAATCCAGATATTTTGCACGATTTGCATATGATTATGCCAAGTGTCGGGCGTTCGGAACACCTTGATCTGTTTGAAAAAGGGATTGCGCGTAAGCTCGATTTTTCTTTTGCTGGCCCACAAAGTTTACGTATTAGTCAGTTAATTGAAGATGGACTATTAGAGATTGGTGCCATTCATACCTATATCGAGTTGTATTCACGTTTGGTGGTCGACCTCATTCCAAATGTGGTGCTCTCAGCGGGCTTTATGGCAGACCGTCAAGGCAATATCTATACAGGTCCAAGTACCGAAGATTCTCCAGCACTTATTGAACCCGCGGCTTTTAGTGATGGTATTGTGATTGTTCAGGTCAATGAACTGGTTGATGATGTCTCGGAGTTACCACGTGTCGATATTCCTGCTTCTTGGGTGGATTATGTGGTGGTGGCAGATCAGCCATTTTATATCGAACCGTTATTTACTCGTGACCCCAAACACATCAAGCCAGTGCATGTGCTTATGGCCATGATGGCAATTCGCGGAATTTATGAAAAACATAATGTGCAATCGTTAAACCATGGTATTGGTTTTAACACTGCGGCAATTGAACTGATTTTACCGACCTATGGAGAGTCTTTAGGTTTAAAAGGAAAAATCTGCCGAAACTGGACTTTGAATCCGCATCCAACTTTAATTCCAGCGATTGAAACAGGTTGGGTTGAGAGCGTACATTGTTTTGGTACTGAACTCGGTATGGAAAAATATGTTGCTGCTCGTCCCGACGTTTTCTTTACAGGTCGTGATGGCGCTTTACGTTCCAACCGCATGATGTGTCAGCTTGCAGGTCAATACGCTGTTGATCTATTTATTGGCGCAACTTTGCAAGTTGATGGCATGGGACATTCTTCGACTGTCACCAAAGGTCGTTTGGCTGGTTTCGGTGGTGCACCAAACATGGGGCATGATCCGCGTGGCCGTCGTCACGATACGCCAGCATGGCTAGATATGCGCTTGCAAGGTGCCAATGAAACAGAAACCTATTTGGCACGTGGTAAAAAACTCGTTGTGCAAATGGTGGAAACTTTCCAAGAGGGCGGTAAGCCGACTTTTGTAGAGCGTCTTGATGCCATTGATGTTGCTAAAACAGCTGGCCTACCTTTAGCACCAATCATGATTTATGGCGATGATGTGACCCATTTACTCACCGAAGAAGGCATTGCTTATCTATATAAAGCAAGCAGCCAAGAAGAGCGCCAAGCCATGATTGCTGCTGTGGCAGGTGTGACCAGTATTGGTTTAACTCAAGACCCTAAAACAACAGCACGTTTAAGAAGCGAAGGCTTGGTGGTATTCCCTGAAGATTTAGGTATTCGCCGCACCGATGCAACACGTGAGCTTTTAGCTGCGAAAAATATTGCTGACTTGGTGACATGGTCCGATGGTTTGTATCAACCACCTGCAAAATTCAGGAGTTGGTAATGATGGCACAAGTTCAATATCAAAAACTTAGTGATAGTCATCTTTTGTCAGATATGGCGGTCGAGGCTTTAATTGAGGAAGTTAATCTGACGCCTAAACCAGCCTTGGTAGATCGCCGTGGCAGTGGTGCACATGATGACCTGACTTTGGAATTAATGGAGCGCTCTGCGAAAAGTTTAGGACCCATGTTTGAAGCGATGGCTCAAGCTGCAAAGCATCACGGAAAAGTCTGTTTAGCTTTACGTGAAGACATTGGTGAAATTGGTCGCCAAGGTGAAAAGACCATGATGTTGGCAACAGATGGTGTTAACACACACCGCGGTGCAATTTGGGCCTTGGGTTTAATGGTTACGGCAGCAGCATTGGCGCGCACCAATCAACAATATTTATCGGCTGTTGAACTATGCCAGTTAGCAGGCCAGATTGCTCAGCTTGAAGATCGTTTTATTCCAAAGCAGGCTTTAAGTCATGGTCAACAAGTACAAAAGAAATTAGGCATCTTAGGTGCTAAAGAACAGGCTCAACAAGGTTTTCCAACTATCGTAAATTTTGGCTTAAAGCAGCTTTACCAAAGTCGTAGTAAACCTATGAAAGAAGAGTTCACTCGCTTAGATGCCTTACTTGCCATGATGACTGATCTAACCGATACCTGTGTGCTTTATCGATCTGGAATATCTGGCTTAAAGCGTATGCAACAAGGTGCTCAGCAAGTACTGGATTTGGGCGGCAGCTCAAGCTTAGAAGGTCGACGTGCTTTGCATCTTTTAGAGATTGACTTGCTTCGGATGAAAGCTTCTGCTGGTGGTGCCGCAGATTTGTTGGCAGCAACACTATTTGTAGATCGTGCTGAGCAGTCATCCGGAAAAAATAAAAAGGGATTTTGATTATGGAAACACTTCATTTTGAATTTGTGGCCACAGAGCCACCTGTAAAAAAAGCACTAGTAGGATGTGTCGGCTCTGGCGATTTAGAAATTTTGATGGAACCTGGTGAAACAGGAAAAGCTTCTATTCACGTGGTAACTTCGGTAGATGGCAGTGCAGCACGTTGGCACAATCTTTTTGAACGGATTTTTACTGCGCAAATACCGCCAGCGGTCAATATTGATATTCATGACTTTGGTGCAACTCCCGGTGTCGTTCGCTTACGTCTGGAACAAGCATTGGAGGAGATAACTCATGACTGATATTCAGAGTTTGTTAAATAAACAAGATTTTATTGAACTCAGCGTCAGAGAGCGTGCCAAAGCGCTATTAGATGAAGGGACTTTTCGAGAGCTACTCGACCCATTTGCACGTGTTATGTCGCCTTGGTTGGCTCAGCAAAATATCGTGCCGCAAGCCGATGATGGTGTAGTGATTGCAAAAGGATCGATTCAAGAACGCCCAGTGGTTTTAATTTCTATTGAAGGTTTATTTCAAGGCGGAAGTTTAGGTGAGGTGGGCGGTGCCAAAATTGCGGGTGCCTTAGAACTTGCAGTTGAAGATAATCTAAAAGGTATTCCAACAGCGGCAATTTTACTATTAGAGACGGGCGGCGTTCGCTTACAAGAAGCAAATCTGGGTTTGGCTGCAATTGCTGAAATTCAGGCTGCAATTGTGAACTTACGTCAGTATCAACCCGTCATTGCTGTAGTTGCAGGCAGTGTAGGGTGCTTCGGTGGTATGTCAATTGCGGCTGGGCTATGTAGCTATATTGTAATGACAAAAGAAGGACGTTTAGGCTTAAATGGCCCGCAAGTAATTGAACAGGAAGCTGGGGTACAAGAATACAACGCCAAAGATCGTCCATTTATATGGAGTATTACGGGTGGTAATCAGCGTTTCGCTAGTGGTTTGGCAGATGCTTATGTTGACGATGATCGCCAGAAAATTCGTGAGCAAGTCATCGATTATTTAACTCAAGGTGTGCCTCAGCAGCATCGTAGTTCAAACTACTCATTCTATTTAGCGAAGTTACAACAAGTCGATACTGCTGAGCAGATTACCCCAGCACAGGTACAAGCTTTGTATCAAGGAGAGCAAGCATGAATATCGCCGTTGATACATTAAAAGCATCTACACGTGGTGCACATTGGTTTAGAGCACTCACGCAGGGATTTAAGACAGTTGAAGGTTTTCCAACTTCAGTTTGGGTGGCTGATGGTCAAATCGATCAACAAGCAGTACGTGTTATTGCTGTTGTTCAAGACGGCAATAATCTGTTCCCACGCGCAAGACAAGGTGAAGTTGGACTCTTGGAAGGTTGGAGTTTGGCAAAAGCGGTTGATGACGTGATACAGACTGATGCACAAGCTGAAACTAAACGCGGCATTTTATGTTTGGTTGATGTCCCGAGTCAGGCCTATGGGCGCCGTGAAGAATTATTAGGTATTCATCAAGCTTTAGCAGGTGCAGTAGATAGCTATGCTAGAGCTAGATTGGCAGGTCATCCTATTGTGAGTTTATTGGTTGGTAAGTCGATGTCGGGTGCTTTCTTGGCGCATGGATACCAAGCCAATCGTATTATTGCCTTAAAAGATTCAGGTGTTATGGTGCATGCGATGGGTAAGGAATCTGCTGCACGCGTTACCTTAAGATCGGTTGATGAGTTAGAGCAATTGGCTTCCAGTATTCCTCCAATGGCTTATGACATTGAAAGTTATGCAACGCTGGGTTTGTTATCTGAACTGTTATCTGTCGAAAACCCTGAACAACCGACAAATGATGATCTTTCATTAGCAAAACAGGCAATTGCACAAGCGTTTAAAGAAATTAATGCCGATCAATCTAGGGGATTGGAACAAAGACTGCATGGCCAAAACCGTCAAATGTCTAAAAAGGTCCGTGAGTTATTGCGCGAGCAATGGTCATGAAACTTAAGCTCGAAGCCCATGATTTACTGTGGGGCATGACGGTCGATTGCTTAGCCGCTGATGCTCCGCATTGGGTGAGAGAGGTATTGCAACGAGGTGATCCTGTTGTGGTTCGTCGGGCAATTACTCCTGTAGATCAGGTGGCTGTGGGTGTAAGAGGACAATTTCGTTATCAACGATATGCAGCTCAAATGCGACTATCAGCAATCAGCAATCAGCTTAAGCCAGAAGCGCTGACTCGCATAGATACGCAACAGTTTGAGCACTTGGCAGAACGTTTACAGAACATTTCTAGCATTATGAAAAATTTTTCAGGATGTTGGGGATATACAGGAAGTTTTGGGTTTGAACTGGCAACGGGCATTAAAACAGTAACCGAGCAAAGTGACATAGATCTGTTGATTCGAGCTGAACAGCCTTTTGCTAAAAAGCAGGCGGTTGAGCTACTCGAAAATTTTCAGCAAGCAGGGCTGAATGTGGATATACAGCTTCAACTTCCACAAGGCGGTTTGGCATTAAAAGAATGGGCTGGGAACAGTGGAAAAGTTCTATTGAAACGTCCTGATGGTGCTGTTTTAGTAGAAAACCCATGGAATTAGGGAATAGATATCATGGCTTCAATTTGGGTATATCCGGGGCAAGGGGTGCAACGAAGCAATATGTTGCACGATTTACCTCAAACCGCTCTGGTTAAAGAATACCTTGAGCGTGCATCGGATGCACTCAAAGAAGATGTCTTGATGCTAGATAGTCCGGCTGCATTGCAGTCGACACGTGCAGTACAGCTGTGTTTACTTATTTCAGGTGTGGTGAGTTCAGCCCTATTAACTGCTGAAAACTTAACACCAGATTATGTTGCGGGTTTGTCGATTGGTGCATGGTCGGCGGCGGTTGTAGCAGGAGTTTTAGCCTTTGAGGATGCAGTCCGTTTCGTTGCCTATCGAGGTGAACTTATGCAAAACGCTTACCCCACTGGATATGGCATGACAGCTCTGATTGGTACAGACCGTGCAGCTGTTGAAACATGGGTCAAACAGATTTATGAAATAACGTCAGAGGTTTATGTCGCAAATATTAATGCACATAACCAGATCGTTATTTCAGGAAGCTTTACAGCCATGAACCAAGTTGCTGCTTTAGCAAGGCAACAAGGCGTGGTGGCAAAAAAACTAGATGTATCGGTGCCATCGCACTGTGAATTATTAAGTCAGCAAGCAAAGCAACTTGCAGCGTCTATGGAGGGAGTGACTTTAAAGCAGCCTAAAATACGTTATTTAAGTGGTACAACTGCTCGTACACTGGGCAGGCCAGAACAGATTGGTGATGACTTAGCTTTTAACATGAGTCGAACTGTAGATTGGGAAAGTACTATCCAAGCTGCATGGGAGCGAGGTGTAAGATTGCAGATCGAAGCTTTACCGGGAACGGTGCTTACTACACTTGCACGTCGAATATTTAAAGAAGGAACTGTATTGTCATTTCAGGGAACACGTTTAGACAGCATTCAGTTAGCAATGCAAAATGAAAATAACGCTTCTTTGTAATTACAATATAAATTAAAAATTCAGTAATAACCCAAGGATATGAGGGATTTACAATGATTATATATGGAACAGCAATATTAGCGATCTGCCATTTATTAGGCGACTATCTTGGCAACACATTAGGCATGGTATTAGGTGTTAAAGCGAATGTCGGTGGCGTTGCTATTTCAATGATTCTGTTGATCTTATCTAAAGAACTATTGGCAAAAAAAGGTTATTTACCTCAAGTCACACAATTTGGCGTCTTGTATTGGTCAGGTATGTATATTCCGATCGTTGTTGCGATGTCGGCAGGTCAAAATGTCGTTGCAGCTTTATCGGGTGGCATGTTAGGGCTGATTGTCTCTATTGCATCGTTAATTGGCACGGTTTTAGTCATCCGTTATTTAAATAGAATTAGTGGTGACTATGAAACCTATGAATGGACAATAGAATCTAAGGAAAAAATAGCCTAAGCAACATAAACTACAAAAAGTTCAATCAAAAAGGATTTAAATGATGGACGCTATAATTGCTGTGTTATCAAAAAATGCATTAGTCACTGCTCTTGCCGTAACGGGTTTAATGATGTTTGTTTCCCATTTACTCTCAAAATATTTGACGAAGGGAAAACTACAAAGCTCTGCAATCGCGATTACTTTAGGTTTGGTTGTTGCTTACTTTGCAGGGGTTTATACGCAAGGAACCAAAGGCGTTTCTGACATCGCTATTTTTTCTGGTTTTGCGCTGTTGGGCGGAGCCATGATTCGTGATTTAGCTATCGCTTCAACTGCATTTGAAGTTGATGTGAAAGAAGTGAAGAAAGCAGGCAAAATTGGTCTAATTGCATTAATGCTTGGTTGTGTTGTGCCTTTTGCAATTGGGGTTTTGGTTGCATGGAGCATGGGCTATAGAGATCCAATTTCGATGACAACGATCGGTGCAGGCGCAATGACTTATATTGTAGGTCCGATTACAGGAACCGCAATTGGCGCGAGCTCTGATGTAATCGCTCTTTCTATTGCAATTGGTTTAATCAAGTCAGTTTTCTTTATGGTAGGGACGCCATTGCTTGCGAAATTTATGTATCTAAAAAGTCCGCGCTCTGCCATGGTCTTTGGTGGTTTGGCTGGAACAACCAGTGGCACAGCAGCAGGCCTAGCTGGCACTGATGTACGATTGGTACCTTATGGCGCTTTAGTTGCAACCTTCTATACAGGACTAGGGTGCTTACTTGGACCTTCTGTATTTTTCTTAACGGTTAATGCGATTTTTGGATAAATTTTTGAAAATCCTATAACGGCAACTCATTATTCTTTAATAAGTTGCCGATATTTATCTTTGAAAATTAGAGGCAAACATTCGACATTCAGCAATCAGAGCAAGTAAGTTTGGATCGCGCTCTTTACTTTTTAAAAAGACGAGACCGATTTCTTGTTGCATGTGATATTGCTGTTTTAGTGGAATAAGTTTTACTGAACTTTCATAAACTGCAGAAATACGACCGGGTAGTAGAGCAAAACCGACACCTGAGCTGACCATACTAATTAAGGTAAAAATATCATTGACCTGTAAAGCAACTTTTGGTGAAAAACCAGCTTTTTTAAAAATGATGTCGCTGTCGTTATGAGTTGCAAACCCCTTAGTTAAAGTTAAAAAAGTTTCTTCTTTTAAAAGGCTTAAATCAATATCTTTAAAATCGGCATATTTTGAATCTTTATTGACTGCCAGAAAGATATCGTCTGAAAACATTGGCAAAATTTCAAAGTCATCATCTTGAGTAGTTTCATTTAAAGCCACAATAATGGCATCAAGCTCCGTGGCTTTCAGCTTTTTCACCAAATCCTGATTTGAACTCAGCAACAGTTGAATATCAAGCTCACTACGTCGGAGCTTAAGACCGCTAATCACATTTGGAATTGTATTTACAGTCAAAGAATAAAGAGAACCTAAATGTAAAACCTTAGCTGCAAAGCCAGCGGCTTCTCTGGTTTTATTTACGGTAATAAAAATGTCTTGTACGATTTTTTGTGCCCGTTCTTCAAAGACATAAGCACTTTTTAAAGGAATGAGATTACGGCCTTCATTTTTAAAAAGAGGGCAACGTAAAGCACTTTCTAAAGAATGTAAGGCTTTATGAACACTGACATTACTCAACTGCATTTCTGTGGCTGTTTTAGACAAATTCCCACAGCGCATAAAAGCTAAAAAAATCTGTATTTTTTTAAGGGTGAGTTCTTCATCAATTTCCATATTAATTCCTTGAACCAGTTTCCCTTAACACTATAGATTTGAGCTATAAAGTTAGCACAAAATAAAGACTATAAAATTGTGCTTAGGTCGAAGCATATCTTTATAAACTTGCTTCAACTCTTTGTTGAATGGTTTTGATGACTTGATCTAAAGCATTTTGAATTTTAGTGTTCCATTCAAAAGAACAGTTAATTCTCAAATAATGCTGCTGTGCGGGTAAAACACTAAACAGAGGACTTGGTGCAACGCCAATGTCTTGCTGAATCAACGCTTCATAAACTTGCATACTGTCTAGGGTACTGGGTAGTTTGACCCATAGAAAATAACCACTTGGGTAGTAATACACTTCACAAGAGTTAGGTAAATGTTGCTTCAAATAATGATAAAACTGCTTTTTATAACGCTCGAGGGAAAGTCTAAGGGTACGCAAGTGCTTTTCATAATGATGATGAGACAAAAACTCAACCAATGCATTTTGAATGAGTGCATTCACTGAAATAGTACTCATGAGCTGTAAGTGTTGAATATGGTCTGAAAATTTACCCGCATAGACCCAACCGACCCGAAAACCTGCACCTAATGTTTTAGAAAAAGACGAACAGTGCAGTACCAGATTTTGTTGATCAAAATACTTCATTGAAAGTGGTTTTTGCCCACCGTAATAAAGCTCTTCATAGACATCATCTTCAATTAAATAGATTTGATGTTCGTGAAGCAATTTGGCAATTTTATATTTAATGTCATCACTGACTGTAAAGCCAATCGGGTTATGGGCATTCAGCATCAGCCAACACACCCTGATTGGATATGTTTGAATAACCTGTTCGAAAGCCTCTAGGTCAAAACCATGTTGAGGATGTTCAGGAATGGTAATCACTTTAAGTCCTAAACGCTCAGCGGCTTGCCATGCCCCATAAAACACGGTTTGCTGTAATAAAATATAATCGCCGGGTTGAGCAACCGCTTGTAGCGAAAGGTTTAGTGCATCTAAACCTCCAGATGTAATGACAATGTCATCTGGATCGGTCTGTATACCTTGCATACAGTAGCGCTGAGCAATCAGTTTTCTTAACGCTAAATTACCAGGAGGCAAGCTTGTGGTCTGGTCATAGCTTTGTCTTTTGCGCGCAAGTTGCCCCATAATTTGAATAAGTTTAGGTGCTGTTAAAAGCTGACTGTCTGGAAAAGCTGAGCCAAAAGGTACGACAGATTCATGTTGGATTGACTTAAGATATTTAAAAACTAAGGAATTAATTTCAATTTTAGAGTTTAGTGAAACAATTGAATATTGTTCGAGTGGCTTTAGTGCAATTTGCTCGGCAACGAAGTAACCAGATTTTTCTTTTGAATAGATCAGACCTTGTGATTCAAGCTCCTGATAAGCATTCATTACAGTCATTAAGCTAAAGCCAGAGCGTTGTACTTGATCTCTTAATGAAGGTAATTTTTCATGCGCATTTAAAGTGCCGCTCTCAATGAGTTGGCGAATGCTATGAGCGAGTTGTTCTGATTTATACATGTATGAGCTGCACGAAATAACAAAATGAAAGAAGCACTTAATCAATAATAAATGCCGTTTGCAGAATCTACAAACGGCATTTGTTTAGAACAATAGATTTACTTTAAGTAAGGGGCTGCATAAATCAAGATAACTTTAAACAATCCCGCAATCACAGCTAAGGCTAAAAACCCCCCGAGCCATAGCAAAATAAACCATTGGGTTTGATTGAGTTTAACGGATGACTTTTTCATAAAACCCTCCATACTTAATGATAGCCTTCATCACCTACACGGACTTTGTCTCTAAATACCCAGTAAGAGACAATGGTGTAAGCAATAATGATTGGAATCAAGATAAGTGCGCCAACCAGAGCAAACATTTGGCTTGAATGAGGTGCTGCAGCCTGCCAGATGGTGACTGATGGCGGAATAATATAAGGCCATAAACTAATTACAAAACCAGTAAATGCAAGGAAAACGAGGGCCAATGTATATGCAAATGGTTTGAGGTCGTGATCTTGCTTTTTACACGCTGATAAAATCAGACCAACAAATAACAAGACCAAAATAGGCACAGGACTAAAATAGAACAGATTTGGTAAAGAGAACCAGCGATCTGCAATTTCAGGATGAGTCAGAGGTGTATATAAACTTACGCCACCAAAAATAATGAGCAGTGCAATAATCAGCTTTGGCATAAGCTCATACATACGTTGCTGCAAGCCTTTTTCAGTTTTTAAGATAAGCCAGCCACAGCCCAAAGTTGCATACATCGCAACTACACCAATACCTGTAAAGATCGTAAATGGAGATAACCAGTCAAATGGACCACCAGCATAAATACCATTTTCGGTTTTAATCCCTTGGATATAGGCACCTAAAATAATCCCTTGCAGGAAGCTAGTTAAAACTGAACCCCAAATAAAAGCTAAGTCCCAAAGGTGTTTGGTGCGATGAGCTTTAAAGCGGAATTCAAACGCCACGCCACGGAAAATCAGGGCGATCACCATAAAAATGATCGGTAAATATAGTGCGGATAAAACTGTTGAATAGACCAGTGGGAATGCTGCGTATAGACCAGCACCACCGAGAACCATCCAAGTTTCGTTACCATCCCAAACAGGAGCGACGGTATTCATCATGACATCACGTTCTTGGCTGTTCTTAATGAAAGGGAACATAATTCCTATTCCTAAGTCAAAACCGTCCATGACCACGTAAATTAAAACACCTAAACCAATAATACCGACCCATATTAAAGAAAGATCAATCATGATGTTTCTCCCCAGATTTTTGATTATCGTCAATGTTTTCATCGACCGCACTGAGTGGACGCATTGGTGTTTTAAAGTGTCCAACGCCACCAGTTTCAACATTTGGTGTATCGATAAATACAGGGCCTTTATTAATCAGTTTTAAGGTGTAGTAGATACCGCTACCAAAAACGATGGTATAGACCACCACAAAAATAAACAGGCTAAGTCCGACCTGATCTGCGGAAACAGTATGTGAAAGCCCGTCTTTTGTGCGCATAATGCCGTATACAACCCACGGTTGACGACCGACTTCAGTTGTTACCCAACCTGCAAGCATGGCAACGTAACCAGAAGGCCCCATTACTAAAGCAAATTTATGGAACCAAGATGTTTCATAGAGTTTTCCACGCTTACGTAACCAAAGCGCAATTAAAGACAAAGTGACCATGAGTACACCAAGACCCACCATCACACGGAAGCTCCAGAAAACGATGGTTGAATTTGGACGATCTTCTGGTGCGAAATCTTTTAAACCTGTCACTTGGCCATCTAACCTATGCGTTAAAATTAAGCTACCCAAATAAGGAACACCTACTTCGAAGTGGTTACGTTCTTCTTTCATATCGGGAATTGCAAATAGCAATAATGGCATTGGTTCATTGTGATTGGTTTCCCAATGTCCTTCCATTGCTGCAAGTTTGGCAGGTTGATGTTCACGGGTGTTTAACCCATGGTTATCGCCAATTACCACTTGTAAACATGAAGTCACAAGCACCATCCAGAGACCCATCGAGAACGATTTTTTCACCAATTCATCGCGACGGCCTTTTACTAAATGCCATGCAGATGTTCCGACGACCAATAATGATGAAACTAAGAAAGCTGCTGCACCCATGTGGGCAAAGCGGTAAGGGAAGGATGGGTTAAAGACAATTGCAAACCAGTCTTTTGGCACAATAATGCCATTTTCGATAGCAAAGCCTTGAGGAGTCTGCATCCAGCTATTCGAAGATAAAATCCAGAACATGGAAATACATGTTCCGATGGCCACCATAAGTGTTGCGAAGAAATG
This sequence comes from Acinetobacter sp. 1294243, assembly GCF_000588015.1. Taxonomy (NCBI): domain Bacteria; kingdom Pseudomonadati; phylum Pseudomonadota; class Gammaproteobacteria; order Moraxellales; family Moraxellaceae; genus Acinetobacter; species Acinetobacter sp. 1294243. Next base: position 529,644 of record NZ_JFXG01000001.1, on the reverse strand, counting down.
GGCTCGAGGACCAACCCGTCCCCAACCAAATAACATAATGCCTAAGAAACCTGCTTCTAAGAAGAAGGCACTCAAGACTTCATAGGTAAGTAAAGGACCAGTAATACTTCCGGCGACGCGTGAAAATTCACTCCAGTTCGTACCGAACTGGTAACTCATGACCACGCCCGAGACCACACCCATACCAAAGGCAACGGCAAAGATCTTAATCCAGTACTTAAATAGATCTTTATAAATCGGATTTTGGGTTCTTAACCATTTCCACTCTAACACTGCTAAAAAGCAGGCAAGACCGATGGAAGTGGCCGGAAAAATAATATGGAAGGATACTGTAAAAGCAAATTGTATTCGCGCTAATTCTAGAGCGGTTAGACCGAGGCTCATAAACTTTCCCCCTGTGAACTAGCTGATGATGATTGAATGAGTTAAATACTTATTTTCAGGCAACAAAGTATTTTGGCGATTAAACTTACTTCTGTGATAAATGTTCTTAGCAAGTAAAATGCCAACAGGGTTAAGCAATATAATTGCTTGATATTCCAAGAGAATAGACTGATTGATTGTTCTCAATCTGTTAACAAAGTTTATGCTTGATGTTGCATTTGTAAAAATGCATGTTGCATTGAAACATTGATGAAATATCTGGCGATATGCAATAGATCGTCTCATGAAAACTACCTACCTTAAGAAGTTTCCTTAATCATGCACTTACTCTTTTTGTATATGTAGATACAGAAATTTTTTATAAAACTATAACAGTCTGGAGCAGTCATGAGGTGTGCTATAGTTTTTTTTCAATTATCTGTAGCTATGTATCCATTCTTCAAAAGTCCAAAATAAATGAACAAGATTTACGAATGGCCAAAATCACTCTCCAAAACAAAGTGAATGCGACTTTGGGTAATAAGCGCAGAATAGTTTCTTCTCTTTTATTCCTTTGTTGTTTTGCGTGAGGTCTGGTTGTTACGTAGGTTATTAAAGACCTGATTTAAGTGTAGCTCTTCTAAAATAGCTTGGATGTTAAAAAATGTTTATTACTTCTCAACTCAATGTCCTGCATAAAATTATTAAAAATCAGCCTATTCCTGTATCTATATTAGTTCAGTTAGAGCAGACTTACGTTAATTTTGAAGCTACTTTATTAAGAGCGAAAGTACTCAGAGACTTTTCTAAATCTGAAACTGTATATTTAATCCAATCTCATATTGAGCCACAGCAAAGTAGTGTGGCCTATCTATTTTCACCATTTATTTTTGCTAACTTAAACAAGGCAGCTATTTATACAACGCCTGCAACTGCGCCTGTGCTTTCTATTCTGAATAAATATTACCAAGCTGAGAAGAAAGTACTCTTTAAAGTAGATGACGTTTTAGAAAGTCTAAAAATTTATATAGATTTGGAACTTGCAGAGCTTAATGAAGTCGAATTTATTTATCTAAGCTTAATCAAGGCACTATGCCGAAGTGATCTCTCTACAGTGTTTTTAATTACGAGTTTAGACATAGATATCGAGCATTTAGAAGCACTGGAGCAATTTTTAAAGGTCAAAATTTATTGGATTAAAACGACAAAAGATGATGACTTGAAAAATTTAAATAGCTTAGAAATGCGGAAATTATTATTCAAAAATAAAAATGAAACTTATGTCAAATTATGCGCAAAATTTGCTCAAATGAATGCTGAATTGGTAGTACTCTGTGACACTTTTACGACGCCTCAAATGACGCATTTAATTGACGACATGTTTTATTCAGAACATATTTTTGAAAAGTTATCTGTCTATTCAGAATATATGCAAACCTTATTGCAAAGTCAGCATAGTCTTAACAAGAAAGAGATTGCTTAGCGCTTTCAGGCTTTTGTTTCGCGTTATATAAAGAATGAATACAGTTATAAAAAAATAATCGTTTTCATGTGAAATAAATATTTTATGGTAAAAGCAAAGCAATATTGGTTTTACTTACATGACAAATTTAAATTTTGAGCATCATCTCGGTTCACTAACGCATGCAGCACTTAGTCAGGCCTCAATTATTTCTCGCGTGTGGGGTGAAGGGCCTTCGGAACGTTATGATGAATTGGCAAAAAATTTCAGACCGACTTTTGCCCGTATTAAAGAAGGGGCTTTAATACGTGAGCAACAGCATATTTTACCTTATGAACAACTTCAGTGGCTTAAAGATATCGGGTTTACACGCTTACGACTTCCCAAAGCTCATGGGGGCTTTGATGCAACCATTCCTGAATTATTTGCATTGCTCATTGAACTTGCAGAGGCCGATTCAAACTTACCGCAAGCTTTGCGTGTGCATTTTGGTTTCACTGAAGATGTCTTGGTAACTAAAGACAATGCTTTTCAACAGCGTTGGTTTAGCCGAATTGCAAATGGAGAAACAATCGGTAGCGCATGGTCAGAAGGTGGGAAAGAGTCAATTGATCAGTTTGAAACACATTTGTATCGAGACAGTGAAGGAAAAATTCGCGTTAAAGGTAAAAAATATTACACCACAGGGAGTTTATATGCAGACTGGGTTGATGTTGGTGTAACAGATTTAAAGGGTGAATCTGGTTCGGTCGTTGTTCGCCGTGAAGATGAAGGTGTCGAAATTGTTGATGACTGGAATGGCTTTGGTCAGCAACTCACTGCAAGTGGTACAGCATATTTCCATGATGTATTGGTCGATGAAGCTGAAATTTTACCTGATGATGATCGTTTTAAATATTCAGCGGCTTACTATCAACTGGTTCAACTGGCAATTATTACAGGTCTAGGGCGCGCTGCAACCTATGATGTTTCTCAAGCTGTTGCTAAACGTACCCGAAACTACACGCATGCAAATGCCCAATTTGTAAAACAAGATCCGCAAATTTTACAAGTCGTAGGACAAATTCGTGGTGCGGCTTACAGTGCAGGGGCGATTGTTGAAAAAGTCGCACAAAGCTTACAACGTGCTTACTTGGCTGCATTTCAAAATAATGAGCAGCTTGAAGAAGAACAAAATGCACTTGCCGAGCTTGAAAGTGCACAGTCTCAAACGGTCATTACCGATCTAATTTTAAATGCCTCTACAATTTTATTTGACGCTTTAGGTGCTTCCGCAACAGATAAAGATTTAGGCTTAGATCGATACTGGCGTAATGTACGAACGTTATCTTCACATAACCCGAGAGTATTTAAAAATCGAATTGTCGGTGATTTTAGTGTAAACGGTACATTACCACCGTATCAATGGCGAATAGGGAATGTTGCTAAAAAATAAATTATAGTTTTAGATATTAAGCTGCTATTTTTGCGGCTTAATATTATTTATATTTTTAAAATAAATTATAAAAGCCTATTAGAATAAAATCATATTTTGTTTGGGGTTTATATTATAAAGAAAACCTAAAAATTGCTTTAGTATAAAAATTAAATAAAATGCTGGTTGATAGTTTATGACTAAGAAAATTAGTTTTAATGCTTTTGAAATGAATTGTATTGCCCATCAATCTCCTGGATTATGGCGGCATCCTCAAGATCGATCTGTTGAATATAAAGATTTAGAATATTGGACAGATTTAGCGCAAATTCTTGAGCGTGGTTTTTTTGACGGTATTTTTATTGCAGATGTGCTTGGTATTTATGATGTTTATCATCAAAGTGCTGAACATGCCTTAACAGGTGCAGTACAAGTTCCGGTCAATGATCCGCTTCAGATTGTGCCAGCGATGGCTGCAGTCACCAAGCATTTGGGTTTTGGTGTCACGACCTCTATTTCTTTTGAACATCCTTATCCTTTTGCTAGACGTATTAGCACGCTAGATCATTTAACCAAAGGTCGAGTTGGTTGGAATATCGTGACTTCTTATTTGGAAAGTGGTTCGAAAAACTTGGGCCTAAAAACTCAGGTTAATCATGATAATCGTTATGATATTGCTGATGAATATTTAGAAGTCCTTTACAAACTTTGGGAAGGTTCTTGGGAAGAAGGTTCGGTCCTGCGTGATCGTGAAAATGGTATCTTCGCTGACCATAAAAAAGTGCATCCGATTCAGCACGAAGGTAAATATTTTACTGTACCGGGTATTCATATTTGTGAACCATCACCGCAAAGAACACCAGTACTTTACCAAGCAGGTGCATCTTCACGTGGGCAGAAATTTGCCAGTCAAAATGCCGAGTGTGTATTCATAGCAGCGCCGTCTAAAATTGCCACTAAAAAAGTGGTACAAGGCATTCGCCAGAAATTGGCTCAAGAAGGCCGCGATCCGTACTCTGTCAAAATTTATGCGCTTTTATCGATTGTCACTGATGAAACCGATGCAAAAGCTCAGGCTAAGTTTAAAGAATATCAAAGCTATGGAAGCTATGATGGTGCTTTAACCTTGCTGTCTGGCTGGTCAGGTGTAGATTTTTCACAATACCAGCCAACGGATAAAGTTGAATATATTCAAACCAATGCCATTCAATCTTTATTAGATTCTTATGTAAATGCGGACCCAGAACGTGTTTGGACCATTGAAGAAATTGCAAACTGGAACAGCTTAGGTGGGAATGGACCTGTGTTAGTGGGTTCGGCAGAAACAGTTTCAGATGCTCTACAGCAATGGGTGGAAGATACAAATGTCGATGGCTTTAACCTTGCCTATATTTTGGCGCATCAAACCTTTGCCGATGTGGTCGAATTTATTGTGCCAGAGTTGCAAAAACGTGGGGTATATCAAACCTCATATGCACAAGGAACATTAAGAGAAAAACTATTTGGTGCTGGGCCATATTTGCCTGAAAATCACCGAGGTGCAAAATATCGTAATCTAAAAGAGTTAAAACTTGCTGAGGCGAGTTAATATTTTAGAAAACCTTTAAATAAATAGCTGGTTAAATACCAGCTTTTATTTTGTCTTTTTATATCGGTTTTACTGCTGAGTTAATAATGAAAAGATAATTCTATAATTTAGATTAAAACATCAGATTAATTTGTTTTTGTATTATGTGAATAATCATTATTTTGTTTCTGTTATTAAAATTCAGGAATTATTAAGTGAGCACACAAGAACTCGATCATAACCACCGTTATGAAATTAAATCTCCCGATGATGTTTCACAATTAATTTCAAAATTTGCAGGGAAGGGTAAATCGAATAAAGTTATTTGGTTGGCACTGATTGGGGTATTTATTGATGCCTATGATTTAACAACGCTCTCTTTCGGTATTGAGCAAGTTATCTCAGAGTTTTCTTTAAGCCCTGTGATGACTGGTGTGGTGGCTTCAGCAATTGTCTGCGGAACTATTGTTGGTAACCTGATTAGTGGTTGGCTGACAGATAAAATTGGCCGTTATCGGGTCTTCATGGCGGACATGGTGCTCTTTGTCATTGCGGCAATTGTCGCAGGCTTTGCACCAAATGTCTGGGTTTTGATTTTAGCCAGATTTATTATGGGAATTAGTGTTGGTATTGATCTGCCTGTGGCAATGTCATACTTATCTGAGTTTTCCAAGTTTAACGGTAGGAGCAACAAGGCAGCCCGTTTAGCCGCATGGTGCCCAATGTGGTATGCCGCTTCTTCGGTGTGTTTTGGTCTAGTTCTGGCACTTTATTTTCTTTTACCACCAGAGCATAGCAATTGGCTATGGCGAGCATCTTTAATTTTTGGAGCCGTGCCCGCGTTACTCATTATTTTCATTCGTGGTAAATATTTAACTGAATCACCAATCTGGCTTGCAAACCAAGGTGATTTAAAAGGTGCAGCTAAAGTTCTACAAGAATCCTATGCAATTAATGCAGTCGCTACAGTTGAAAAAGTAGAAAGAACTGCTGAAAAGAAAAAGCGCGAGGGGTTTGCGGTTTTATTTAATAAAACCTATTTGCCAAGAACTATTGTGGCCATTGTGATTCACATTTCGGTGGCATTTCAGTACACGACCATTGCCTTCTTTTTACCTTCTATTTTAACGCGATTCTTTCATACAGATGTCTTGACGACCATTACTACAACACTCGGACTCAATTTGCTGTTTGCATTTACGGGCGGGCTGTTAGGTGTATTTGTTGCTAGCAGATTTAAATCTCGTCATGTGTTGCTTACAGGCTTTTTACTCCAGTTTATTGCCCTGATTGCCTTAGCATTAATTGGTGAACCCGGTAATAGCTTTTTACTCTACACCGCAATTGGCATGCTCGGTTTGTGGCTTTTTGCTGAAGGTTTTGGGCCAGGTGCACAAATGATGGTCTATCCGACTATGGCTTATCCAGCTTCGATTCGTGGTGTTGGTGTTGGCTTTAACCGTGCAGTAACGGGTGTTGCTCAAGCAATTGCTTTGTTTGTTTTACCAATCTGGATGGCGGGATATAAAACTGATGTTTACCTGATTATTTCTATCTTTGCGTTTATTCCTTTAATTGTGATTGGGCTACTGATTAAGTTTGAGCCTACCGCCCAAGATGTCGATGTTATCGATGAGGATAAAACAGAACTTCCTCTCAATAATTCACCAGTAATCGACTAGAGTAAAAATAAATATCTAGATAAAAATAAAGGCCAACATCTGTTGGCCTTTATTCTTGGATTTAGAAGTAATAAGCAAAAATTACAAATGCTTTTTTGTTCCATTTATCATTACTTCCACCAGCCGCAAGGCCTTCGCTATCGCCTAAATATGGGTCATGTTTCCCCATCAGCAACTCGGCTTGTACCGTCAATTTTTGATAATTAAACGCAATACCCGGAATAAAACGGGTGGAGTCTTTAAAGCCATCTTGCTCTTTGCGATAAGAACTATAGTTTAGGTATGGACGAACAGAGGTAATAGGGCCAAATTGCTGAGGAAATAAATAGCTCAGTTCGGCTGAATAAATCTGACCTTTGGTTGCCGAGTTAAATGAATAATCGAAACCGCCCAAAGTTAGGTGGTCTTTATATTCAGTGTCGGCATTATCAATGTCTTGATAACCAGCCAAAAGCTGTAAATTCCATTGGTTATAATTGGTATTGCTAAAAACTGAATAGACTTGGCGATCGCCATCTTGCCCTGAACGTTTATTTTCAATAGTGGAATACCATGCGGAGGCACCCAGTTGAGTAGAGAAATTTTCTTGGCCTAAGACATTTTTAAAGGTATGAGCACCGCGAACAACAATGGAGTTCTTTTCTTTAGTATTGGTGCCTTGTGGTACAGAGTCATCCGCATTGACTGGGTTGATACTAAATCGACTCGAGTCTTTGCTTTTACCTCTATAGGTGCCACCATCGGTAGGATAAAAGGCGAGTTGTGCTTCATTAGTTCCATCATTGAAATCATATTTCACCCCAAGGTTGTGTACATCTTCCCAACCGGCACTATTGGCAATGCCTAAATAATAAGTATTTCCCCAAAAGCGACCCAAGCCAAAAGGAACGGGGTTTAAGCCAGCAATAATTTTACTGTTGTCATTAATTTTATAACCCATCCATGCATCGGTGAGCCAATTGGCATCGCCTAAACGCCCATAATATTCATAAACCCGATAATCTAAACGACCAATCCATTTCGGAGAGTTATAGTCCAGCCATAATACGGCGTCATTAAAGGAAAACTTACTGGTAGTGGGTTCAGAGTCAAAATCATAAATATATTTAGCCCGAACAGTACCACTTACTTTAAGTTCACCTTCTTCAGCATTGCCAAAGGTAAGTGCTGCATGACTTGAAAGGCTGAATGTAATCAAAGACGTTGTAATTAATGTTTTTTTCAAAATTTGAGAATGTTTAAACAAAAGAATTTTTCTCCTCTTAAAAATAAAAATTAAATTTGCGTCATGTATAAACCAGAAAAAGATTTGCCCAAATCTCAATATTTGCAGAGGTTTTAAGATAAAAAGATAATAAAATCTGAACTTTATATAAAAGAATGAAAATTAATTAGATGCAAAACTCTGGATGCAATAAGCAAAAATAAAAATGATCAAATATGAGAGGATAAAATACTTAGAGGCCGTCTGTCAGGCTTGCCTAATCATATGATTTGTGAATATGGTTTTTAATTATTGATATATAAGTATTTTTATTTTTATTTTTATTTTTATTTTTATTTTTATTTTAATCTGTAAGTTTACTTGGAATTTGCTTTTTACCAAAAGATAAAAACTTATAAGGAAAAGTTATTTATAAAAATTAGATAAGCAACTCATATTTTTTTATTTTTCATTATAAAGCCGGCTGCATACCATGGGCTTATATTATTGAAAGATCATGAAATTATGAGCACAAAAACCAAACCGTTGATTATCACGGCAATTGTGGTTGTAGCAATTGTTGCATTTATCGTATGGCAAAATAAGAAAGATAATAATACGGGTGCTTCAGTTCGTGACAACAAACCTGTCGTGATTGCTTATCAAACCGGAGTTGACCCAAGCAAAGTTGCACAGGCGAATGGAGACTATGAAAAACATAGTCAACGTACCATTCAATGGAAAAAATTTGATGCGGGTTCAGATGTTGTAAATGCACTTGCTTCAGGTGATGTGGTACTGGGCAATATTGGATCAAGTCCACTTGCTGCTGCCGCAAGCCGTGATTTACCGATTGAAGTATTCTTAATTACTTCAAAACTTGGTGGGTCTGAAGCATTAGTGGTAAGTAATAAATCAGGCATAAAAAGCCCTCAAGATTTAATTGGCAAAACCATTGCTGTACCATTTGTTTCAACAACCCATTACAGCCTTTTGTCTGCACTTAAACATTGGAACATTCCAGAAGACAAAGTAAAAATTATTAACTTGCGTCCACCTGAAATTTCAGCTGCATGGGAACGTGGTGATATTGATGCTGCCTATGTTTGGGAACCTGCTTTAAGTAAAGCCAAAGCATCTGGTACGGTTTTAACTGACTCGAAACAAGTCGGTGAATGGGGTGCCCCAACTTATGACTTATGGGTTGTGCGTAAAGATTTTGCAGAGAAAAATCCTGACTTTTTAAAAGCTTTTGTGCAAACCACACTTGAGCAGCTTGAAAAATATAATCAAGATCCAGCCGCTTACGTTAAAGATGCCGATAACGTGCAAAAAATTGCCCAGCTCACAGGTTCTGATCCAAAAGATATCCCGCTTTTATTAAGTGGAAATATTTATCTTGATCATGCTCAGCAAAAACAAACGTTAGATGGTGAATTTGCGCAAAATATTTTTGATACGGCGAAATTCTTAAAAGGTCAGGGCAAAGTCGATCAACTTAAAGCCGATTATAAAGGCAATGTGAATTCTTCATTTTTGCAGCCTTAAGGAGTTGTCATGAGTGTATTAGAAGCCAAACATATTCATCTGACTTTTCCTAAACAGCAAAAGCCAGTTTTACAAGACATTAACCTAACGATTGAAGAAGGTTCTTTAACCGTAATTTTGGGCGAGTCTGGTTGTGGCAAAACAACCTTGCTTAATATCTTGGCAGGCTTTCAAAAGCCGAGTTCAGGTGATGTGCTTGTAAATCATGAAGTGGTAACTGGACCAGATGTAACTCGCGCTGTTGTATTTCAGGATCATGCCTTACTTCCTTGGTTGAATGTTGCAGATAATGTTGGCTTCGCTTTGCAGTTAAAAGGTTTAAAGCGTGCAGAGATCGAGAAACAAGTGAGTGCAATTTTAAAAATTGTGGGTTTAAGTCACGTTGAAAAAGCCAATATCTGGGAACTTTCCGGTGGTATGAAACAACGTGTTGGTATTGCCAGAGCTTTGATCAGTCACGCGCCGTTTATTTTATTAGATGAACCTTTTGCCGCATTAGATGCTTTTACGCGTGAAAACATGCAGCAGTTAGTGCTCGATTTATGGATTCAACAAAATAAAAGCTTCTTTTTGATTACTCATGACATTGAAGAAGCATTATTGCTCAGCAATCAGTTAGTACTGATGACAGCACATCCGGGCAAAATTGTAGAAACTCTACATCTCGATTTTGCTAAACGATATCGTCAGGGCGAGTCTATTCGTTCGATTAAGTCGGACCCTCAATTTATTCAGCTCAGAGAACAGCTGTTTGAAAGTTTAAGGGCACAAAAACAAAACGGTAAGGAGGCGTTACCTACATGAATACTAAAGATAACGTCTATGAATATGACAAAGCAGAGCTAAAACTTAAGCCAGATGTACAAACAGAAAATGCTTCATTTCTATCGTCATTTTTTGAGAAGCATCGAACTTTGGCAGTCAGCATAATTAGTGTGGGAAGTGTGGTTGCACTCTGGTTGCTCATTACTGCTTTGCATGTCGTACCTGAACTGTTTTTACCGAGCCCACAGGCAGTCTGGCAAAAATTTATATCGGTCAGCCAAGAAGGCTTTATGAAGGCGACTTTGTGGCAACACTTGGCCGCTAGTATCTCGCGTGTGTTTTTAGCTTTGATTGCTGCCGTGGTGATTGGCGTTCCGCTAGGCTTATGGATGGGTCTGAACAAATGGGTTCGTGCTGTTCTAGATCCTTTAGTTGAATTATTACGTCCAATTCCGCCGTTAGCTTATTTACCCTTACTCGTAATTTGGTTCGGTATTGGCGAAACCACAAAAGTACTTTTGATTTTCTTCTCGATTTTGGCGCCTGTGATTATTAGTAGTGCGCATGGCGTGTTAAGTCATCAGTTGAATCGTGAACGTGCTGCATTGTCGCTAGGGGCAAGTCAGTCACAAGTCTTTTGGCATGTCATTTTGCCAACAGCTTTACCTCATATTATTACCGGTATTCGTATTGGTCTTGGGGTTGGTTGGTCAACATTGGTTGCAGCAGAGTTGGTTGCAGCGGACCGCGGTATTGGTTTTATGGTGCAATCGGCAGCGCAGTTCTTAATTACCGATACGGTGATTCTGGGCATTATTGTGATTGCGATTGTCGCAGTTAGTTTTGAGCTGTTTTTACGTTGGTTACAAAAACAGTTTTCTCCTTGGTATGGTCAGCAGTTGTAGTAAAGAAGATGAATACAGAAGTAGCAAACTTAAATATTGAAGTGATCAAGCCTACCATTGGCGCAATTATTCACGATATTGATTTGAATGCGTTAAATGAACAGACAACGCTACAAATCCAGCAGGCTTTGCTTGATCATCAGGTTATTTTTTTTCGAAAGCAACAATTAGCGCCGCAAGCACAAGCAGACTTGGCACGCAGTTTTGGTAGCTTACATGTGCATCCGATTTATCCGTCAATTGAGGATGTACCAGAAGTGATGGTACTCGACAGTTGGAAACAAGACTTACGTGACAATGAACTTTGGCACACAGACGTGACTTTTAGTAAACCCCCGCCTTTAGGTTGTGTATTGCAAGCCATTAAAATTCCACCTGTAGGAGGCGATACATTATGGTCGAGCAACACAGCAGCTTTTAAAGGACTGCCGCTTGAGTTACAGCAAAAACTACGTGGCTTAACTGCAACCCACGATATTCGTAAGTCTTTTCCACTTGAACGTTTTGCCCATAACGAAGAAGAGCGTGAAAAGCTGTTGCAAACCTTTAAGCGTAATCCTCCAGTGGTTCATCCAGTGGTGCGTACCCATCCGGTCACAGGCGAGCCTTTGTTGTTTGTAAGTGAGGGCTTTACCACTCGCATTAATGAGTTACCTGAACAAGAAAGTGAGCAATTACTTAATTTCTTGTTTGAGCATGCGACCCAAGAGCAGTTTCATTTACGCTGGAAATGGCAAGACGGTGACGTCGCGATTTGGGATAACCGTTGCACACAACATAAAGCATTATTTGATTATGGCGATGCCCATCGAATTATGCACCGTGCAACTATTAATGGCGATGTGCCATTTTATAAAGAAGAACAACAGCCAGAGTTAGCAGAGGCTTAATTCCTTTAATTATTCTTTGTTTCAATTCCAACGTAGCGTTTTGAGTTGGAATTGAAACAGTAAGTTATCTCTATTGTGTTCCAAAACCCGACAATATACCTGCGTAGTTTTTTACAGGAGGTGGGGCCCAATCACCGACTTTGCTGGTTTTTAAATTTAATTGAACTAGCATTTCAGCTTGTTTAACGGCTGCAGCAACGCCGTCAATAACGATTACGCCTAACTCGTTTTGTAGCTTTAGACACAAATCACTCATACCTGCACACCCTAAAACAATCGCATCGCTTTTATCTTCAGCGAGTGCTTTTTTGCATTCATCTCGTATGGTTCGATAAGCATCTGAGTCAGGAAGCTCCAATTTTTCAACGGCAATGTCACAAGCTCGAACATTTTTGCAAAATGGCGTAGCCCCATAGCGTTGAGCCAGATGCCAGCTCATATTCACTGTGCGTTGTAAGGTTGTCACCACACTAAAACCGGTACTGACATAACTTGCAGTTCGCATAGCTGCTTCGGCAATCCCAATCACAGGTGCCGAAGTGATTTCACGGGCGGCATAAAGCGCAGGATCACCAAAACAGGCAATGATATAGGCATCTACATTTTGCTGTTCACCTTGGCGAATTTCCTCTAACACACCTACGGCACTTAGTGCTTCATCATAATAACTTTCAATCGTTGCAGGGCCCATTTGAGGACTCACTGCAATAATTTGAGTATCAGAATTTGCGACTATATTTGCTGATGCAGCAATTTTTTCAGTCATGCTTTGAGTGGTATTAGGATTAATAATGTTAATTTTCATTGTACTTTTACCTTAGTCATTGCCGATTTAGCATGGGCAAGCGGTTGGTTAAGAAATCGGTAAATGACAAAACCGAATCCCATCCCAATAAACCATGTGAAATTAGCCAGCCCAGAAAGTTGCGGTAAAAGTACGCAGAGAATAGGAATTAATGAAGCAGGAATTAAGGCATAAAAGGCAGAGTGGTTATAACCATTTTTGTACCAATACAAACCTTTAGTATCTAAGGTATATAGATCATCCACTTCGATTTTTTGTTTTTTAACGAGGTAAAAATCGGCGAGCAATACACCAAAAAGTGGACCGATAAATGCGCCTAAAATATCAATGGTGTAATGGATCACTTGAGGGTTATTAAATAAATTCCATGGGGTAATGAAAATTGAACCTACTGCTGCAATCATTCCACCCATGCGCCAACTAATTTTGCTCGGTGAAACATTAGAAAAATCAAAGGCAGGTGAAACAAAGTTAGCGACAATATTAATCCCGATGGTGGCAATCATTAAGGTCAAGCTACCTAAAATCACCACAAAGGTGTTATCAAGTTTGCCAACCATCTCGACAGGGTCTGTAATGAGCTTACCGTACACTGGAAGTGTTGCTGCAATACACACCACAGTAAGTAAAGAAAAGCCTAAGAAATTAATCGGTAGTCCAAGAAAGTTACCCATTTTAATGGCATTAAAACTTTTGCCATAACGAGAGAAGTCACCAAAATTCAGCATAGGACCTGAAAAATATGAAACAACAAGCGCAATAGCACCAATCATGACTGGTACAACCGCAAAACCGTCGTATTGAACACCGCTCAATTTTAAATCAATATTCTGCCATCCAGCTTTCCATATGAGCCAGACTGCCATCGCAAACATCACAACGTAGACAGCCGGACCTGCCCAGTCAATAAATTTACGAATGCTGTCCATGCCAGACCAAAAAACAATCGCTTGCAGTAACCAAAGCAGCATAAAGCCAACCCATCCTAAATAGGAAAGCCCAAGAAAGCCGTAAGCTGAAACGTCAGCATAGACTGACCATTCTGGGAAAAATTTTAAAATAACCAATAAGAAAGCACTTGAGGCCAAATAGGTCTGAATGCCATACCATGCGACAGCAATAAGACCACGGATAACGGCAGGTATGTTTGCACCAAGCACACCAAAGGTTGCACGACAAATAACCGGATAGGGCGTGCCAGTTTGTTGACTAGACTTGGCAATCAGATTTGTAAAAAACTGAACTATTGCAATCCCGATGAGTAAAGAGAGAAGTACCTGCCAGCTATTCAGCCCAAGAGCAAAGAGACTTCCGGCCATGACATAGCCACCAACACTATGAACATCAGACATCCAAAAGGCAAAAATATTATAAGCGCCCCAAGTTTGCTTTTTTAAAGGAGCTAGGTCTTGATTTGTTAGCTTTGCATCATAAGAAGGTTTAATTATTGCTTCGGTATTATTCATCTTGAACACTCACTTCCCTATGTTGGGCGGGCACGTTCTTCAGCAGCTTGAAACTCTGGCTAAAAGAAAGAAGTTAAAATTGTGCACAATGTGTTATTTTGATTGTGCACAATTATATTGAGCAAAAGTTGTGCCAAATTCGGGGGTAGCATTGATGAGATTGTTTAAACTGGTACGGAATTTGGATATAAAGAGACAGCTTTATAAAATGAGAAGAGATTAATTTTTATAAAAAGTACATAAACTTAGTTATATAAGCTGATATTTTAAGGTTTATTTTTGAATTGTTCAGTAGCACATAGATGCAGTGGAAATGAGAGTAATATTCCCAAAAGGTTAAGTTAAACTTACACTACAGTTATTAGATAAAGTTTTAAAAAGAGGAGGCGTTAATAAAAATGGAGAAATCAATGCCATCGAATGCACTAAAAAAAGCCGTAGAAATGAGCAATGATGAAATTGATGACCATATATATAACGCTATTGTTGATGCCATTTTAAATAGGCAACTTACACCTGGGGCGCGTTTGGTTGAAGCACCCCTATGTGAGGCATTCGGTGTAACGAGGGGAGTGTTAAGACGTGTTTTCGTAAAACTTGCCCATGATAAGGTCATCGAAATTCAGCCCAATCGTGGGGCACTCATCGCAAAACATAGTGCTCATGAAACAAAAGAAGTCTTTGAAGCACGCAGCATGCTTGAAATTGTCACTGTAAAAAAGTTAGCTCAAAAGTCTCATCACTTAGATTTTAGTGAGCTTCGAGCCTTAGTCGATCAAGAGTCGCAAGAGCGATTAGCTGGTAATTGGGCTGAGTGGATTAAGCTATCAGGACAATTTCATTTGAAATTGATTGAAGCAAATCAGAATACGATCATGACTAATTATTTGCAGACACTTATTGCGAGAACTTCGTTATTAATTGGGTTATATGAAATTCCAAAACATAATAATTGTTCTGCAGATGAACACCGTGCAATTTTAGATGCAATAGAGCAGGGTGATGAAAAACGAGCAACTCAATTGATGGAAGAGCATTTAGAACACTACGCGACGACATTTATTCAAGAAGATAGCACAGCGTCACCAGAACAAAATTTATTAAATTTATTTAAAAATAAGAAGATCGAAACCATTCAAACTAACTGAAAACTATGGGCCAATTCCGATGGAAAAGGCCCAGACCACTTATTTTATAGGAACGATTTGACGTGTTAGAAAATCAATAAATAATTTTACTTTCTTCGATAAAATCTTACGGTTTGGCCATGTGACATATAAGTGAAGCGGCTGACTAGTGTAGTCCTCCAAACATTTCTGTAATTTACCTTCTTTGTAGTAAGGCTCTGCAATAAACTCTGGAAGAAAGACAATACCATGATCTTTTAGACACATATCTAATAATAATTCACCATTATTGCAGGTCATTACAGGGAAGCAATTGAAAGACACTTCCTTCTGATCTTTTTGGAAAATCAATTTTTTATGTCGGCTATCTTGATAGTAAATTAGAAACTTGTGTTCTTTAAGTTCTTCTAATGAATTTGGTAATCCATGCTGATTAAAATACTCAGGAGTTGCATATAAATATCGTTGATAGGTATTTAATATTTTACTATTTGCTAAATTTGGAGGAGAGCCATCTACACGGATTGTTAAATCAAATTTATTATTATTCATATCTAACAGCTGATCAGTCATGAATAAATCAATTTTTATGCTGGGATATTTCTCAATAAAATCTGAAATGATATGTTGAAGAAAAATGTTACTAAAAGACATTGGCGTATTGAGCTTGAGTTCGCCTTATGGGTACTGCTGATTGTAGCTAATTTCATAGGCAGCCCATTCGAACTCACTTAAAATGACTTTGCTATGTTGATAAAACTTTTCCCCACAAGAGGTGAGGTTCATCTGTCTTGTAGTTCGGGTTAACAGTGTGGTTTTGAGGTCATTTTCGAGGTAGCAAACACGTTTTGCAACCAAGTCACGAGAGATATCAAGTGCTCTAGCTGCGCTACTAAAATTCCCGTGTTCTACGACACTTACAAAAGTGGAAATACAGTCTAATCGATCCATGGATAAGCGAATGGTAAAAAAATATATATCAATGATTAAACTATAAAAATTAAAAAGCAATCATTGTTTTGATTGTATTCGTACACAATACAGATTCGAGCTGATTTACTGTCTATGCTTTTACATTTTTATCTGTTTTCATAATAACCAGTAAGCAATTTTAATGCATTACTCATAAGGAATAATGGAGTTTACCCATGAATAAATCACTTTTAGAACAACTATCACCAACCAATTGTCAGGTTATTTTTATTGATCATCAGCCACAAATGGCTTTTGGGGTACAATCAATAGATCGCCAAGTATTAAAGAATAATACTGTAGGATTAGCAAAAGCAGCTAAAACATTCAATATTCCTGTCACCATTACGACGGTTGAGACTGAAAGCTTCTCTGGTCATACCTATCCAGAACTTTTAGACGTATTTCCAGATGCACCATTACTAGAACGTACTTCAATGAATTCATGGGATGACCAAAAAGTACGTGATTCGCTTGCAAAAAATAATCGTAAAAAAGTGATTGTTTCAGGTTTGTGGACTGAAGTGTGTAATAACACCTTTGCTTTTGGTGCAATGCTTGAAGGGGATTATGAAATTTATATGGTTGCAGATGCTTCAGGTGGTACATCCAAAGAGGCACATGACTATGCCATGCAACGTATGATTCAAGCGGGTGTTGTTCCAGTAACTTGGCAACAAGTATTACTTGAATGGCAGCGTGATTGGGCACACCGTGATACGTATGATGCAGTTATGGCGATTGTACGCGAACACTCTGGTGCTTATGGTATGGGTGTTGATTATGCTTATACGATGGTACATAAGGCACCTGAACGTACAACATCAAAACACGAAGTACTTGCACCAGTTCCTGCAAAATAAAACACTACTGATTTAGGTAAAGGCATGTCTAGTATTCAATATTTAAGTGATATTAATACAGATATGCCTTTATTTTTTAGAACGATAATTCACAAGAATGGAGTTCAGAATGACCGAAATAAACCTCATACTCATAAACGGTAAAATCACAACACTAGATCCTCAGAACCCCGAAGTACAAGCAATTGCGATTGCAGACGGTAAAGTATTACGCACGGGTACAAATGATGAGGTAATGAAACTCGCAACTCCAACAAGCAAAGTTGTAGATTTAAATGGCCGTCGCGTTATACCAGGTCTAAATGACAGTCATTTGCATATTATTCGTGGTGGCCTAAATTACAATATGGAGCTGCGCTGGGAAGGTGTGCCATCTGTTGCCGATGCGTTACGCTTACTCAAAGAACAAGCAGACAATACTCCAGCTCCACAATGGGTTCGTGTAATAGGCGGTTGGACTGAATTCCAGTTTGCCGAAAAGCGTTTACCGACTTTAGAAGAAATTAATAAAGCTGCACCAGATACTCCTGTCTTTATTTTACATCTATATGCTAGTGCCATGTTAAACCGAGCTGCGCTTGATGTATTGGGCTTTAACAAAGACACACCGGACCCATCTGGCGGCAAGATTGTACGAAATGAAAAAGGTGAGCCAACAGGTCTCTTGCTCGCTACGCCATCGGCTATGATTTTATATTCGACCTTAGGGAAAGCACCAAAATTGCCAGTTGAAGATCAAGTCAATTCAACTCGTCATTTCATGCGTGAACTGAACCGATTAGGCATTACTTCAGCAATTGATGCAGGCGGTGGTGGTCAAAACTATCCTGAAGATTATGATGTGATTAAGCAATTACACGATCAAAATCAGATGACCGTACGTATTGCTTATAACCTATTTGCTCAGAAGGCAGGCCAAGAGCTTGATGATTATCGTCGCTGGACAGAAATGACATTTCCGGGCGATGGTGATGAGCTATTTAGAATGAATGGAGCAGGTGAGAACCTGACTTGGTCAGCGGGGGACTTTGAGGACTTCTATGAACCACGTCCAGATTTACCAGAAAAAATGGAAGGTGAACTCGAAGCTATTGTAGAGCACTTGGCTGAAAAGAAATGGCCATTCCGTATTCATGCAACTTATGATGAAAGTATTAATCGCTTACTGAATGTATTTGAAAAAGTAAATTCAAAACAGCCATTTGCGACACGATTTATTATTGACCATGCCGAAACTGTATCTGAGCGTAATATTGAACGTATTGGCGCGTTGGGTGGTGGTATTGCCATTCAACACCGTATGGCATATCAAGGTGAGATTTTCGTAAAACGCTATGGTGCCGAAGCCGCTCAGGCAACGCCACCAGTCAAGAAAATGTTAGAACTTGGTGTTCCTGTGGGTGCGGGGACAGATGCGACTCGTGTTGCTTCTTATAACCCTTGGGTGTGTTTGTATTGGCTAAGTACTGGTAAAACAGTCGGTGGTTTACCACTCTATGATGAAAAAAATCTATTAGACCGTCAGACAGCACTCAAACTCTGGACTAAAGGTTCGGCTTGGTTCTCTGGTGAAAAAGATGTTAAAGGCTCATTAACAGCAGGAGAACTTGCTGATCTTGTGGTATTGTCCGATGACTACTTTAAAGTAGAAGCTGAAGATATCCAGTGGATTGAGTCTGTACTTACTGTCTTAGGTGGCAAAGTGGTCTATGCCGGGGCAGAGTTTAAGCAAGACGATCCGCCGTTACCACCAGCTTCACCAACATGGTCACCAGTAAAGCGCTTCGGTGGTCAGTGGCGGTTATCTGAAAATCGTAATGCACCTTCTAATCAATCATTACAGTCACAAAGTGCTTTGTGTGCATGTGCTAGCAGTTGTGGTATGCATGGGCATAGCCATGCTTGGATGCTTGATGTTCCTGTAAATGATAAGGACAAAAAATCTTTCTGGGGCGCACTTGGGTGCTCGTGTTTTGCATTTTAAATAAAACAGTATGGGAACTTGCTTCATTAAATGGCTTAATTCTCTAAGGTATGTACGATGAAAATGTACTTGTTATCTTTGGCTGTAGGGTTGCTTGTTGGTGTCTTATATTATGTTCTAAATGTTAAGTCACCAGCTCCACCTCTTGTTGCATTAGTCGGTTTATTGGGCATGGTGATAGGAGAGCAACTTCTTCCTTTCATTAAGTCTTATTTTTAACCTGTTTAATTCAAAAAAGCTAAATGGTGTTATGCCATTTAGCTTTTTATATTAATAAATATCTTCAATTACTTTATACGGCGGCCTTGTTCATCAATGATTACTTCGCCATCTTCTTTTGCAAAATAGCTTAAGTTTTGTGAATCTAAAATGTCCAGTACAATCTCAGAAGGTCGGCAAAGTCGCGTGCCTTTTGGTGTAACAACAAATGGGCGATTAATTAAAATTGGATATTGCAACATAAAATCAATTAACTGTTCGTCGGTCCAATGGTTTTGTTCTAACTCTAAATCTTTATAGGGATCAACATTTTTACGAATTGCTTCACGTACAGTTAAGCCTGAATCCTTAATGAGTTGAATTAATTCATCTTTACTCGGTGGAGTTTGTAAATATTCAATAACGATAGGCTCAAACCCAGCATGACGAATAAGCGCTAATGTATTGCGTGAGGTTCCGCAAGCAGGGTTATGGTAAATCTTTACTAGCTCAGTCATGGTAAATTTATTATCAAATTAAGATATTGCATTTATATATGGATATCCGTATATTTGCAATAACGAATATGCTCTGTTGAAGATATGATCAACCAAGTCGATTTCTTTAAATGTCTATCTGACCAAACTCGGTTAAACATTCTTAAGCTAGTTCTTAGCAAACAAAATATTTGTGTCTGTGAGTTAACTGAACAGCTTGAGTTGAGCCAACCGAAAATCTCTAGACACTTAGCCTTATTAAGAACTCATGGCATTTTACTTGATGCACGACAGGGGCAATGGGTGTATTACAGCGTCAATCCAGATTTACCCAATTGGGCTGTTGAAGTTTTGAAAACTATAGCAAACCAAGATGAAAATTTAGTGAATCAATCATCTTCACAGTTTTCTTCTATTTCTACCTATTGTGGGTGAGGCCATGAAATTTTTATTTTTATGCACTGGAAACAGTTGCCGTAGCATTTTGTCAGAAGTTTTATTTAACAGCCGTGCACCAAAAGGTTGGAAAGCTTATAGCGCTGGTAGTAAACCATCAGGACAGATACATCCATTAACCATTGAAACACTTGAAAACTTATGTCTTTCAACAGATGGGCTATGGAGTAAAACGATTGATGACTGCGAGCAGTATCAACCAGATGTTGTGATTACAGTATGTGATTCTGCTGCACAAGAAGCATGCCCACTTTATTTAGGTGGCGCAATCAAAGCACATTGGGGTTTAAGTGACCCATCTCACTTAGACTTGCCGAAAGAAGAAAAGCTTAAAGCATTCCAAGAGACTGTAGATCATATCAACCGTCGTTTAGATGCATTGTTTGCACTTGATGTTGCGAACTTAAGCCGTTCACATTTGATTGCTGAGATTAATAAAATCTCTCATATTGAGTAAGAGAGCCGAGATGACTAAGCAAAAGCTTTCTTTTTTAGATCGTAACCTGACGCTATGGATTTTTATTGCCATGGCTTTAGGTTTGGCAATTGGGGTGTTCTTTCCTCAAGCCTCGGTTTCTTTGAACAGAATGAGTGTAGATAACGTTAATATTCCGATCGCAATCGGCTTAATTTTGATGATGTATCCACCTTTAGCAAAGGTTGATTATGCTGCGTTACCAGAAGTATTTAAAGACAAGAAAACCTTAACTTTATCGTTGGTACAGAACTGGATTATTGCTCCAGTATTAATGTTTATCCTTGCGATTATTTTCTTACATAGTTATCCAGAGTATATGACTGGTCTTATTTTAATTGGTTTGGCACGTTGTATTGCAATGGTTTTGGTTTGGAATGGTCTGGCTTGTGGTGATAACCAATATGTTGCAGCGTTGGTTGCATTTAACAGTATTTTCCAGATTTTATTCTTTAGTACTTATGCATGGCTTTTCTTAACTTTCTTACCGCCTTATTTTGGTGTGGCAGGGCAAGTCATTGATGTGAATTTTTGGACCATCACACATGCGGTTTTGGTGTACTTAGGTATTCCATTCTTAATGGGGTTCTTGACGCGTTTGGTTTTAGTTAAATCAAAAGGGTTAGATTGGTATCTAACTAGATTTTTACCAAAAATCAGCCCGATTAGTTTAATTGCTTTACTTTTTACCATTGTGGCGATGTTTAGCCTAAAAGGTGGTGATGTAGTGAGCTTACCTTTAGATGTATTACGTATTGCAATCCCACTGACGATTTACTTTGTGGTGATGTTCTTCATTAGCTTCTTTATGAGTAAACGTATGGGGAATAACTATCCCCGCACCACCGCTATTTCATTTACTGCGGCAGGTAATAACTTTGAATTAGCTTTAGCGGTTGCCATTGCAACATTTGGTTTGGCATCACCTGTGGCATTTACCACAGTGATTGGACCATTGGTTGAAGTTCCCGTTTTAATTTCACTCGTTACGGTTTCTCTTTGGTTAAAGAAAAAGTATTTCTCAGATGAACAGTCTTAATAATGATTTATCAAATGTAGCATTAGATCTTCTTGATAAGCCTACATTTGAGCAAGTGCAAGCACAGCAATTTGAACATCCACCACGCATTCTATTGCTATATGGTTCTAATCGTGAGCGTTCTTATAGCCGTTTTGCTGTGTTGACGGCTGGACGCATCCTTGAATACTTAGGTGCTGAGGTCAAAATCTTTCATCCTAAAGGTTTACCTTTACCTGAGGATGCAGGAACAGATCATCCGAAAGTGCAAGAGTTGCATGAGCTTTTAGCTTGGGCAGAAGGTATGGTGTGGTGCTCACCTGAACGTCATGGTGCGATGAGTTCAATTTTAAAAGCCCAGATTGACTGGATTCCTTTGGCAGCCGGAGCAATCCGTGCAACTCAAGGTAAAACCTTAGCAGTCATGCAAGTTAGTGGTGGTTCGCAGTCATTTAATGCGGTCAATCAAATGCGTATTTTAGGGCGTTGGATGCGCATGATTACCATCCCAAATCAGTCTTCGGTTGCTAAAGCTTTTTTAGAGTTTGAAGAAGATGGCAGTATGAAACCATCCTCTTACTATGACCGAATCGTTGATGTAATGGAGGAGTTATATAAGTTCACTTTATTAACACGTGGGCAAAAACAGTACCTAACAGATCGCTACTCTGAGCGCAAAGAGTCGGCAGAAGAGCTATCAAAACGAGTAAATCAAAAATAAACAGTTTCATAAAAAGTGCTCCACGCAGGGCACTTTTTATTGCTTAGCTTTTACACTCAGGCCATTGTGGGCAAAAGTTTTTGTAATAGTTCAATAAAATTTGAAACTTTGGCAGAGCTCTCATTTTCTCGTGTAATCAGGTAAAGAGGCGCATTTAGTTTCATTGAATCATCAAACTCCCGATATACAATTTCATGTTCCCAAAAATTATGCATTGAGGCTGGCACAATCGTTATGCCAATTCCAGCAGCGACTAAATTTAATGTTGCAGTTGGCCGAGGTGCTTCCTGAATAATGCGTGGACTAAAACCTGCTTGGTAGCAACTATATAAAATATTGTCATATAGACCTTGTCCTGAAGAACGACGGTATAAAACAAAATTTTCATTTGATAAGTCATTTGAACTAATTTTTTCTTTTTGTGTAAGTGGATGGCCTATAGGCAATGCCACCATCATTGGCTCATCTAATATATGGTGATGTTTTAACCCAATATCACGGCTGATCGGTGCTCTTAAAAAAGCAATATCAAGTTTCTCGGAGATTAATCGATCTAATTGTTTTTGGCTGCCTGCTTCTTCAAGTTTGGTTTGTACCTTTGGATATATTTCTCGATATGAGCGCAATACTAGTGAAATAAGCGGATGCAAACCTGCGGAACTTGTAAAACCAATGTTGAGTTGTCCAGTTTTACCTTGGCTAACATCTTGGACTAATTTTGGAATATGGCGCGCATGTTCTAATAAAAGTTGTGCTTCTTTAAATAAGGCTAAACCAGCCTCAGTTGGTTCAATTCCTCGAGGCTGGCGAATAAGTAATTGTGTACCAAGTTCTTCTTCGAGTTTTTTAAGTAAACGCGTTAGAGGCGGCTGTTGAATAAACAATCGGTTTGCGGCATGCGTAATATTCCTTTCTTCAATTACCACAACAAAGGCATGGAGCTTATGTAAATCGAGCATAGGAATACCTTTATGGTATGGTTAATGAAAATAAAAGCATTTGTAGATATATCACAAAAGTATCATTCTATCTTGGTCAGATAAAGTGAAAAGTAACGAAAATGAACCATGTTGAGATTGCTGTGCAGAAGGAGAGTGTCCCGACCTGCACAGAGTTATTTTTAGGTTTTTTAACATTAGGTTTAATTGGATTCGGTGGCGTGCTGCCTTTAGCCCGTAAAGTTATTGTAGAGCAGAGACAGTGGTTAAGCCCTGAAAAATTCACTGAGTTACTTGGTCTGTGTCAATTTTTACCAGGCGGCAATATTATTAATTTATCGGTTGCGATTGGCATGGAGTTTCGCGGTGTTCGTGGGGCAGTGAGCTCACTCATTGGTCTGATCCTTGCACCTACGATAATTGTTGTACTTTTACATTATGTCTATGAGCAGTTCCAAGATAATTTAATGGTTAAGCATCTTTTCGAAGGTTTAGCGGCGGCGGCAGCTGGACTTCTAGTTGCAACAGGTTTGAAAATGCTTAAGCCATTATTACGTAATCCATTAGCGATTTGCGTGGTTGTCGCTGCAATCATCAGTATAGCTTTTCTGAAAGTTCCATTACTTGTGACCATGCTGATTTTGTTGGCATTTTACTCGGCAATCATTTGGAGACGTGTGTAATGGGTGCAGTTCTACTTACTTTAGCGATCATTTTTACTCAATTGTCTCTTATTGCATTTGGTGGCGGGAATACAATTTTGCCTGAGATGCAACGCCAAGTAGTTGATATTCATCACTGGATGACGGCACAAGAATTCAGTGCATTGTTCGCCATGGCTCAAGCTGCCCCTGGTCCGAATATGATGATTGTACCTTTGGTGGGATGGCATGTAGCAGGGTTGTCAGGTCTACTTGTGACTTCTACCGCTAAATTTTTACCTTCATCTCTTATTACTGTATTTGTGATGAGAGGCTGGTCAAAATTTAAAGATAAGAAATGGCGCCGTGTTTTACAGCTTGCTTTACAACCTGTCACTGTGGGAACTGTACTTGCCAGTGCGTGGATTATTTCTGAGGCAGCTGCCATAAATACTTTACTCATTATTATGGTAGTCATTGCAACTTTATTATCTTTAATTAAAAAGGTTCATCCTTTACATGTCTTGATCGCTGGGGCTGTATTTGGTGTGGTCTTACTCTAGTTTAACCAGTTTGCCGACCTGCGCTGGATGAGTTCAGGTTGGCTTTTTTTGATTTGAAGTAAATAATTAAATCTAAAAAAACGATCAAATACATAAAAACATACTGTTTCACCTATTCTGTGTTTTCACGTACTATGCATCTATTGAAAGAATTTGGATGCATTGGAGTAAAAACAGATGTTAGATCAAAACATTAAAACTCAATTAAAAGCTTACTTAGAACGTCTAGAAAGTCCAATCGAATTAGTTGCTGCTTTAGATGAATCAGACAAAGCAGCTCAAATTAAAGAGTTGGTAAGTGAAATCGCTGAGCTTTCTGACAAGGTAACAGCCCGTTTTGACGGTAACAATACACGTCGTCCAAGCTTTGGTGTGGCTAAAGCAGGTGAACAACCTCGTGTGTTCTTTGCAGGCTTACCTATGGGTCATGAGTTTACGTCTTTGATCTTGGCGCTGTTACAAGTGTCTGGCTATGCACCTAAAGTGTCAAATGAAGTGCTCAACCAGATTAAAAGTTTAAACCTCAAAGCAAACTTTGATGTATTTGTATCCTTAAGCTGTCATAACTGTCCGGACGTGGTACAGGCGCTTAACCTGATTGCCATTTATAACCCGAACACCACAGCAACCATGATTGACGGTTCATTCTTCCAAGATGAAGTGGAACAACGCAAAATCATGGCTGTGCCAATGGTATTCCAAGACAACGAACACATTGGCCAAGGTCGTATGACCCTTGAAGAGATTGTAGCGAAACTTGATACCAACTCAGCTGAAAAAGATGCAGCAGCACTCAATGCCAAAGATGCTTTTGATGTATTGGTGATTGGTGGTGGTCCTGCGGGCGCAACAGCTGCAATCTATGCTGCACGTAAAGGTATTAACACAGGTATTGTGGCTGAACGCTTCGGTGGTCAGGTCATGGATACCATGGACATTGAAAACTTCACTTCTGTGCAAAAGACCCAAGGTCCTAAGTTTGCTGCTGAGATGGAAGCACATGTTCGTGAATACGATGTGGATATCATGAACCTGCAACGTGTCAGCAAAATCACGGGTGCAGACCAAACAGCAAATGGCTTGGTTGAAGTTGAACTTGAAAACGGTGCAAAACTTGAATCGAAAACTGTGATCCTTTCAACAGGTGCACGTTGGAGAGAAATGAATGTACCGGGTGAGCAAGAATACCGTACCCGTGGTGTTGCGTACTGCCCACACTGTGATGGTCCATTGTTCAAAGGTAAACGTGTTGCTGTGATTGGTGGCGGTAACTCAGGCGTAGAAGCTGCAATTGATCTTGCAGGGATTGTTGAGCATGTAACTCTGGTTGAGTTCGATACCAAACTTCGTGCAGACCAAGTCTTGCAAAACAAATTGCATAGCTTGCCAAACACAACGGTGATTATGAATGCCTTAAGTACAGAAGTGTTAGGTGACGGATCACAAGTGACTGGTCTTAAATATAAAGACCGTGCGACTGATGAAGAGCATGTGGTCGAGCTTGCAGGGATCTTTGTACAGATTGGTTTACTGCCAAACACTGACTTCTTGAAAGACAGTGAAGTTGAGTTAACCAACCGAGGCGAGATCATTGTGAATGACCGCAACGAAACCAATGTACAAGGTGTATTTGCAGCGGGTGACTGTACCACTGTACCTTACAAGCAAATCATTATTGCTACAGGTGAAGGCGCTAAAGCATCGCTCTCTGCGTTTGATTACATTATCCGTTCTGGGCAGTAAAATTTAAGTCCAAAACGAAAGAGCCAAAGGATATCCTTTGGCTCTTTTTCTTTTTATGGTTTATATAAACCGTGTTCGACTAAATGCTCTCGTAAAATACGACGTAACTCTAATACAGCTTGTGGTGTCAGTTGGATTGAATGACCACCTGGAAGAACTTTCTCAGATTTTGCACCTTCTAAGTGAGCACTCTTATAAGGGACAATACCATCGGTAATCACATTTGGATCATCACTCTTGGTGATGTTACCCATAATAGAGTGGAAAACTAATCCTTGGTGTGGATTAATATCTTTTGTGAGTTCCATAAATTTAGATTGATGACTTAGATCGCTCGGTCCATTTTGAATCAAACCATTATCAATATTACTCAAGAAATCTTTAACATCTAAATTTTCGGTTGTCAGTGAAGTCGCTACAGCTGACAAAAATGCACCTGGTAAACGAATAATTTTACGTGCCGCCAATGTAAACCAACGATCTGCATAATCTGTACCGCGATGAGGGGAAGCCAAGAAAATTGCACGATCAAAATTATTGATTGAATGCATTTGCAATCTTTCAGTAACCATTGGATGTTTTTTAAAGCGGTTTTGCTGACGAATCGTCATCAATTCTAAGGCAGGTTTAGTAATATCTCCATCACTGACCAGTAAACGACTGATAATACCTCCCATGCTATGTCCAACAAGAACTGCATCATGCGCGGCAGGATCATTTGGGTTTAGTGAACTAAAAGCTTGTTTAAGCAATGCATAAATTTGAAAACGACTTTCCAAAATTGGCATATTGGTCGAATAGAAAACTTGCCAAACTTGGTAATTGTCTCTTAAAACCGTATCGCCCATAACATCATTGGTCAGTGCAATCCATGCTTCGGGGCTACTTGCTAAACCATGTACCAACACGATAATTTTTTTGTTCGGATTATATGGTTCAAGCATATAGAGATGCGGCATAGTTAAATGCTGATCGCGATCAATCAGACTCAAATAGGCTGCAACTCCTAAATTGTTTTCGGCTAACCATAGGCCATAAGGTGCTGAAAAGTTAGCTGCTAGCGGATATTGCTTGCCTGCTACATTAATATTATCTGTCCGATATGGATCATAAACTCGAATCACGAATTCTGGATTATTAATAATTTCTTCGACAGTGGTCGCGTGTTTGGGTTCAGCTACAATAGTCGCAGCTAAGTAGCGTGCGTTATGAATATTTGGATTAACACCATTTTTATAATTATATTTAAGTGGATCTAAAATATATTCATTAATATCTTCATTTCCTGAACTCGGAAAAACAGCCACAAATTCGGAGCCAAAACCATCGCGGCGGTTAATGGTTCTTAAGCCAGAAAAATTCAGGTTATAACTTGAAATTAATTTCTCTAACTTTTGGCCTGATAGTTGTTTATGAAATTCAAAGTCTATTGAATAAACACTCTTACCAATATGGATTTGTGGCTCTACCACATTTTTTTTCGGGTATCTTAAATCATAAACACTGACCATTTTGGCGATTGCTTGATTATAGAAATCGCGAATTTGAACTTGTCTATTATCAAAAATACGGTCATTAGGCTTACGTTTTGTTGAAAATAGATAGGCATAGCTATAGCGAATACTTTTATCTAATAGGCTCAATTGCTGGTCTAAGCAATCATCATATCTATTCAGAATATTCTTTTGTTCTTCTTCAGATTTATGTTTAGTAAATCTACTTACTTTACAGTCAGATGTATCTGATAAAGCCATTGCTTTTGCGAGATACATCTCGCTTGCTGCTGATAAGAACTGTTCATCTAAAATTTGAGGAAGGTTTTTGAGTTGATTTACACAGGTTTCAGGTGTATCTGTACAAACTTTAGCTTCCTGACCAGACATTGATAAAACATTCAGACTCGCTTCGCTGAGTTTATCTTGGGTAAGAATACTATTACGTTCATTTGCAATTGTTACATTCAAAGCTTGCTGTTTAACATTTACGACCTGACAACCACTCAGAATTGAACCGAGTAGTATGACCGTCAACAGTGTTTTGCTTCTTTTTATTGAAAACATTATGGTCAAAATATAGTGGCTCAATGGTAGGTAGATCATACAAATTTTAAAATATTTTTCAAATGATCAAATATAAAAAAGGGCTGTCAAAACAGCCCTTTTTTATAGAATTAAGCTTATTTTTTAGGTGCAGCAGGAGTAGTTGCTGACATTGCTGGGTTAGTTAAAACTTGCCATACGTTCCAACGACCTTGTTTTTCAATTTCTTGAATTAAACGATCAGCAATTTCCGCTTCATCTGGATATTTAACTTTATAGTTCTTTAGCGTCTGGATCGCGTTTTTCTTTTGCTCCATTGCAATATAGTTATTTGCAGCAGCTAAATATGCTTCTTGAACATTACCTTTAATGGCTTTTTCTAAGTATGGAATCGCTTCACGTTGACCGCCACCTTCAGATAAACCAAAACCGAACCAGAAATTTGTCTCCGCATCATCTGGATTAATTTTTAAAAGTCTTTGAGCATATTCTAAAGATTTAGTGGTATGAACAGTACCTAAATCAAGGTTACGTGCAAGAACACTTGCTTTAAAAGCACGAATTAAAATATCAAATGATGCATTTGGATTTGCAGCAAGTGTATCAAGTTGTTGTGTTACTTCTTTAAGTTTACTTTCAAAGCCTTTACGTTCTTGACGGTCAGTAAAGCGAGGTGGGTAATGACGTGCTTTACCTTCTACTAACTGTAAAAAGTCATCGATAGTAGTCACGTCAATTTCATTTTCACCGGCTAAAACTGCGTATTTCATTGAACGCTGTGAATTATTGACAGTCGGAACGATCAGTTTATTGACGTCGAGGGTAAGCTGTTTGGTTGGATCATCTTGACGATTAACGACCATTTTGGTCACAGGCTGTGCAGCAGCGTCTTTTAATGCAACTTCAAATGCCGGTGGCTGATCATAGTTAAAAGGGTTTAGCGCATAAAAAGGAGGAGTAAGCTCTGGTTCCTTAAAAACAAAAGGCTCAATTTTTTGTTCTTTTACGGGTGCCATTGTACAAGCGGTTAAACTTGAGGTCGCAAGGATTATATATGCCAAAGGCTTAAAATTCATAGGATCTTCCGTTCATTTTAGTAAAGTCAGATTTGGTACAGGTAAGTCTAGGAAAAGCTAAACAGACATGCAAGGGTAAGCGTGTTACATTATGAATCAAGAATATTACGTTTTTGATGTCTTATCTTGCGCACCGCATTCACGACGAACTTCTTCAATAATTTTCAGTTCTTCATCACTAAAAGGCTGTTCATCCTGACTTTCTTTTTTGAAGCTCGGATCTAGCTCTGATAAACGCTGGCATAAATTATTCATACGCGTTTCATTATGCTGAATACGATCAAGTAAAACGCGCATACCTTCTAAAATAGGGTCTGACTGATCAGCAGTTGTCGCATATGGGGCAAAGCCAATACTTTGCGCATAATCACGGCGACGTTCTTCATCTTTATTCTTGTCGGATGCATCTTTATAAATATAGCGAGCAGGGTTTCCTACAGCGGTCACACCAGCAGGGACTGCTTTGGTCACTACAGCATTTGAACCGACTTTAGCGCCTTTACCAACCGTAAATGGACCTAAAATTTTTGCACCAGCGCCAACAACCACACCATCTTCTAAAGTTGGGTGACGTTTGCCAGTCTTCCATGTTGTACCACCTAAGGTCACACCATGATAAAGCGTAACATCATCACCAATTTCAGCAGTTTCACCAATCACAACACCCATGCCATGATCAATAAAAAAACGTTTACCGATTTTGGCACCTGGGTGAATTTCAATGCCTGTTGCAAAACGACTAAATGAAGAAAGAAGGCGAGCAGCACCTTTACAATCTTTTTGCCATAATTCATGAGCAACACGATGCATCATAATCGCATGAATGCCAGGATAGGTCGTGAGAACTTCGAGTGTATTGCGGGCAGCAGGATCTCGCGCAAATACAGCCTTTATATCTTCTTTCAGCTGTTTAAGCATTGGGTTGATCCTCCTTGTCAGATAATGCTTTTTTCCATTTACCACTGGTTAGGGCTTGTACACGACTAAAAATACCGCGAAGTAAATGATATTCCATACGATCTAATTGTATACGACCAAATAAACGACGCAAGCGTAAAGGTAACAAACGTGGATTATCTGGATCTAAAAATTCAATTTCGGTTAGCATTTTCTCTAGATGAGGATAAAACTCTTCCATTTGTTTTTGAGTCACCAATGGTTCATCCCATTGCATGCTTTGACCTTGGACTAATGGCATTTCATCTGCATCTTGATCCACGTTTTCTTGTTCCAGAGCTGACATGCGAAGCTCGTAACATACCACTTGAATTGCTTGCGCAACATTTAATACACCATAGTCAGGATTGACAGGAATTGTTAAATGATAATTGGCCAATGCTAATTCTTCGTTTGTTAAACCACGATCTTCACGGCCAAAAACAATCGCAATTTGTTGTCCCTGACAGGTGGCTTTAATGGCTTCTTTAGCAGCTGGTCTTACGTCAAGTAAAGGCCAAGGAATGGTACGGCTACGTGCACTTGTTCCAAACACTAAATGGCAATCTTTAATAGCATCTTCTAAAGTATCGACAATCTCAAGATGTTCAAATAAATCCTGCGCACCAGCAGCAAGCGCTTGTATGTCTGGGTGAGGATATGTTTTAGGTGCAACAAGAACTAATTTAATTAGCCCCATTGTTTTCATGGCACGTAAAGCACTGCCAATATTGGCAGGCAAGGTAGTGTTTACCATGACAATACGCACTTGTGCTAATTGTTTTGACACAGTGTTGTGATCAAACGAACTCATAAGATTTCCAGAAATTACGAATATTGAGAAACTTCGCTTTGGTATAAATCCAATGCATCGTCCATAGTCATGTCCGCGGGAGGGGAAGCAACGGTTTGCGGACGAGCAGGTTCTGCTGCTTTAGCTGCTTTCGACTTTACTTGATATTCAATATAAATATTATCTTTACCAAAATAATCTCTGAGTTTAGCAAGTAATTCATCGAGAGGAGCAACTTTCCATTGCGGACCAAGTTGAAGCTCAGCTTGAGCATAAGGTTGATCAATCAGGAGTTGTAAAGTGATATGTTGATGCATATCTACATTGCAAAATGGCAAGATTATATTTTGTAAATCTTTTGCCAAAGTGGCTTGCATAAACTCTTCTGTTAATTTGATCTGAATACTGTTAGCACGTTTTTGTCGTATTTCATTTAAAGTAAAAGCCTTAGTTAAACGGCCCATCGGACGTTCAAAGCCTTCTCTTTCATAAATTTCGCCTTCAAAGACGACAACACGCTCAACTTGGATAATATCTTTAAAACGTTGGAAACGTTCATGGTTGCAACTTACTTCAATACGAGCTGTACCATCATCTAGTACAATAACTACGCGATTTGGGAAGTTTGCGACGTCAATGACTAAACCTGCATACACAGTTGTAACACCACGACGTGTAGCCGTAATTTCATTAAGTTTTACAGGAATAAAAGCTTTAAGCTCTTGGCGGTAAACATCAATTGGGTGACCAGTGAGATATAGACCAAGCGTGTCTTTTTCGCCTTTTAGACGAACTTCATCACTCCACGGTTTAACGGGTTTAGCAGGCTTACGTTGAACTTCTTCAACCTCACCAAATAAATCCATAATACCGCTTTCACGATTGCTGCGCGCTTGTTCGGCAGCTTGAACCGCCTCAGGCAATTGTGCCATTAGGCTTGCACGTTCAATTCCCAAGCAATCGAGTGCACCTGCACGAATCAACGCTTCAAGAGTACGCTTATTGATTTTCTTCAAATCAATACGATGGCAAAAATCGAATAGATCTGTATAAGGACCAAATTGTCGACGAGAGTCAATAACTGACTGCATCGCTTGCTCGCCGACACCTTTAATTGCACCTAAACCATAAACAATAGTTTTATCATCGCTCGCATGGAAATGATAAGTCGACATATTGACTGATGGTGGTAAAACTTCTAGACCATTATTTCGGCAGTCATCAATTAAAAATACAACACTGTCAGTGTTCTGCATTTCCGATGACATTACCGCTGCCATAAACTCAGCAGGATAATGTGCTTTTAACCATGCAGTATGGTAGGCAACGAGGGCATAAGCTGCGGCGTGAGATTTGTTGAAACCATAGCCTGCGAACTTCTCCATATAGTCAAAGATATGGTTGGCTGTACTTTCATCAATTCCTTTTTCAGCAGCACCTGCCAAGAATATTTGGCGTTGCTTAACCATCTCCTCAGGTTTCTTTTTACCCATTGCACGACGTAGTAAGTCCGCGCCACCGAGCGTATAACCCGCACAGATCTGTGCTGTCTGCATCACCTGTTCTTGGTAAACCATAATCCCGTAAGTTGGCTCTAATACACCTTCAAGAAGTGGGTGAAGATATTCAAAATCTCCACCATGCATACGGTGAATAAAGTCAGGAATAAGATCCATTGGACCAGGACGATACAATGATACGAATGCAATAATCTCTTCAAATTTACTTGGACGTGCTTCTTTAAGCATTCGTTTCATGCCGACGGATTCAAACTGGAATACCGCTGTTGTATTTGCATCGGCAAAGACAGAGTATGCTTTAGCATCATCAAGTGGAACATGCGAAATAATGAGCGGATCATTACTATCGCGATTTTTATTAATATTTTGAATTGCGTCTTCAATAACGGTTAAGTTACGTAAACCCAAGAAGTCGAATTTGACGAGACCGGCTGCTTCTACATCGTCTTTATCATATTGAGCAACACGGCTAGTTCCATCTTCATCACAAAGTACAGCCGAGAAATCGGTAATCTTACCGGGTGCAATAACAACACCACCAGCATGTTTACCAGTATTTCGGGTGATACCTTCTAGTTTTAATGCCATTTCCCAGATTTCACTCGCATCATCATTATCTGGGTTAGATGGGTTGGTAACGATATCTTTAAGCTGAGGTTCCATCTCGATAGCAGTGGCTAAGTCCACACCGAGCGGTTTAGTCGGTACCATTTTTGAAATACGGTCAGCTAAACCGTAAGACTTACCCAATACACGGGCAACGTCACGAATTGCACCTTTTGCCGCCATCGTACCGAAAGTTGCAATTTGCGACACGGCTTCACGGCCATAAGTACGGGAAACATAATCAATAACGCGGTCACGTCCGGCAATACAGAAGTCGACGTCAAAGTCGGGCATCGAAACACGTTCTGGGTTTAAGAAACGTTCGAAAAGTAGATCGTAACGAAGTGGATCAAGGTCAGTAATTTTTAAGCTATAGGCAACGAGTGAACCCGCACCTGAACCACGACCAGGTCCTACAGGAACGCCATTATTTTTTGCCCACTGGATGAAGTCCATGACGATAAGGAAGTAACCCGGGAATCCCATTTTGAGGATAATGCCGACTTCGTAATCAATTCGTTCATCGTAAGGCTTACGAATTTCTGGCCAGTCTTCGCTACGTTTTTCGACAGGGTAGAGATAATCTAAGCGTTCTTCTAGACCTACTTTTGACAAATGCTCAAAGTAAGTGTCAATAGTAAAGCCATCTGGAGTCGGATAGTCAGGTAAAAAGTAGGTGCCGAGTTGTAAGCTAACATTACAGCGTTTTGCAATGTTATAGGTGTTTTCGATAGCACTTGGGATATCTGAAAACAACTCAATCATTTCATCGGAGGTTTTAAAATGTTGCTCAGGACTATATAAGCGTGGACGACGATCATCTGCTAATACATAGCCATCAGCAATACAAACACGTGCTTCGTGTGCCTCAAAATCTTCTTTTTCTACAAAGTGCACATCATTATGCGCAACTACACCCACATTATATTGGGCAGCAAGTTTAGCAGCTTCTTGAATAAAGTCTTCTTCACCAGGACGATCGGTACGTGTTAAAGCCAGATAAACACGGTTACCAAATTTTTCAATCCATGCCTCTAAAAGCGGAGCTGCTTTTTGAGGGTTAGATGAGCAAAGCATCTGACCCACATCACTATGTTGGCCAAGTAAAACAATAATATCTTGATGCTGTTCAAGTACCCATTCTTTTTTTACACATGGAATACTGAGTTGTTGCCCTTCAATAAAACCGCGTGAAACGATTTCGGTGAGACTTTTCCAGCCTACATTACTCATTGCAAGTAAAGTTGCACGATGTTGAGCATCGTCAAGGCGAATTGTGCTACCTAAAAGCGGCTTAATCCCTTTTTTTAAACAAGAATTATAAAATTTTACAGCTGCATGGAGGTTTGATAGATCGGTTAATGCCAGCGCAGGCATTTGGTCTTTAACCGCAGCGTTGACCAAGTCAGGTATGCGAACTATCGACTCTGTAATCGAAAATTCTGTATAAATACCGAGATGAACAAACTGCATAAACCAATCCTTAATACGACTGCAGCATAGTTTAGCACGCAAAGTTAAAACGAAATGCTTAATATTTTGGCAAACTGTTAAGGATTTTATTATTTAAGAAGAATGATTTGAATATCTATTGTACAGATTTAATATAAAAGAGCTTATTTTTAAGAAATAGGACCAACCCAAACTTTGTGTTTGGGCTGGTTGAAAAACTTAGTACTGCCAGAACATGCGCTGAATTTCTTTCGTGTCATTAGTCTTAGTAAGAGCTAAAGCTGCAAGAAGACGCGCTTTTTGAGGGTTTAAATCATGTGCTGCTACCCAACCATATTTAGAGTCAGGTTGTTCTGCATCACGTAATACGAAACCTTGTGCGACACGTGATGAACGGATAATTTGAATACCGTTTTTGTCGTGAAGATTTTGTAAGGTTGGTACGATATATTTTGGTACAGAACCGTTACCAGTACCTGCATTAATGATCGCTTTAGCACCAGCTTTTGCATACGCTTCATATGCATCTGGAAGCATAGAGTCCGAACCATAAACGATCTGTACAGTTGGAAGTGCATCGCCTTTAATATTTTCAATATTAAACTCTGAAGCATTTGTATGACGCTTTACAGATTGTCTGAACCAGTAAGGCTTGCCTTCAACCAATGTACCTAAAGCGCCCCATTGGCTAACAAAAGCATTTGTATGAATGTTAATGCCTTTAGTTACATCACGTGCAGCAAAAATAGAGTCGTTCATGAGAACCATAACGCCTTTATTTTTCGCATCATCAGAAGCTGCTAAAGCAACTGCACTATAAAGGTTAAGTGGACCATCAGCTGAAAGAGCAGTTGAAGGACGCATTGAGCCAACAAGTACAATCGGTTTATCAGTATGAACAACCAAATTTAAGAAAAATGCTGTTTCTTCTAAAGTATCTGTACCGTGTGTAATTACGACACCATTAACAGATGGCTTTTTAACAAGCTCATTCACTTGACGAGCAATTTCTAATAGTTCCTTGTCAGTAATACTCTCAGAAGCGATTTGTAAAGCTTGAATACCAGTTACATTTGCCAAATCTTTGATTTGTGGAACTGCGTTAATTAGCGTATCAACAGGAACTTTTGCAGCAGTATAAGTTGCACTATTTGCCGAGCTTGCGCCAGCACCAGCGATAGTACCGCCAGTCGCAACTACAACAACATTATTTTTTGCATAAAGTGGGAGAGAGCAGGCTAATAAGCCCATCGCTAAACCTAAAGATTTAACAGTTTTAGTCAACATCGAAAATATCCTTATGAAGTGACGAAGTAAAAGTTTGTTGAATATGACTGCTTTTCCTAAGCAAAATACATACCATGTAAAACATATTCATAACTTGTTTGAATAAGAAGCATCCTTGAATAGCATTTTGTTTCACCAACAACTGCTTAATCATTGCTTTTATTTAGCGCTAATAAATAACATGAATAAAATAAAAAATCTATTAAGTTTTTCTAATTTATCTTGATTTGTTTACTTTTTAATATAAATAAAACAAATGATTTTTTTATCTGTATAAAATTAAAAAATAATAGATGTGTTTAAGTAATTTTTTGCCATTTGATATTTTTATATTGTTGATTTTTATTGTTATAATTTAATATTAAGATGATTTTAAATTTTTCAGTATGAATTGAAAAATAATTCCATTAATTTAATATAATTTAATTGTTGTAAATTGAATTAAAATTTAATCACTTGGTATTTATTTTTAAAAATATAAAATTTGTTTGAATCATTTTTATTCTATTTTTAAGGTTCGGTTTAAGAAAATTTAATAGCAGTTTAAAGTCATTATTTAATATAAAAATATAGGTAAATTTCTGCCAGCAATTTTAAAATAAAAAAAAAGAGCAATTTTATAAGGTCATATAAAATTGCTCTTAAGTTGGGAGAGTGGGAGAAAAGAGAAACTTATGCGGTTGTTTGTTCTTGAGTTGATTTAATTAATACTGGCTCTGGTAGTTCTTCAGTATCAGCCACTTTGTCACCTTCAAGCTTGGCAACAACTGCGGTTGCAATACTGTTACCTACTACGTTTGTTGCAGTACGGCCCATATCAAGGAACTGATCGATACCGAGTAATAAAAGGATGCCAGCTTCAGGTAAATGGAACATAGTGAGCGTCGCTGAAATAACTACAATAGAAGCTCGAGAAACACCTGCAATACCTTTACTTGTTACCATTAGAGTTAACAAAATTAAGATTTGTTGAGTGAAACTAAGATCAATATTGTAGGCCTGAGCAATAAAGAGCACTGCAAACGTGGTGTACATCATTGAACCATCAAGGTTGAATGAATAACCTAAAGGTAATACAAAGCTCGTTACTTTTTTAGGCACACCAAATTTATTTAGTGCATCCATAACCTTAGGATAGGCTGATTCACTTGAAGCTGTAGCAAAAGCAAGCGTTACTGGTTCACGAATTAATTTACCTAAACGGAAAATATCTTTTTTAAGTACGATTGCACCTACAGAGAATAAGATGATCCACAGTAATAAAAGACCAAAGTAGAACTCCGCGATTAAAATGCCATAGTCAACAATCAAGCCTAAACCTTGTACTGTAATTGCTGAAGCGATTGCTGCAAATACTGCAACAGGTGCAAACATCATGACGTAATCAGTAATACGGAACATGATTCTGCTGAGTTCATCAGTCAAACGAATGATAACTGAATCTTTTTCTTTGCCTTGATTTACAAAAGCAAGGGCTGAGCCAAAGAAAATAGAGAAAACAAGGACTTGCAAAATATCGTTATTTGCCATTGCTTCGGCAATACTGCGTGGGAAAACATGGCTTAAAAATGATTGTAGAGTGAAGCCTGTAGTCGCTGGAGCAGAAGAGCTACTCAATTGTTGCGCAGTTGGTAATACTAAATCTAAAGCTGCACCTGGTTGGAAAAAGTTTGCCAGACCCATACCGATAGCAAGCGATACGAACGAAGCAGTAATAAACCAAGTCATTGATTTAAGGGTGATACTGCCGATTGATGTCGATTTCCCCATTGATACAATGCCTGAAACAATAGTGGCAAATACCAATGGAGCAATAATCATTTTGATAAGGCGTAAAAAGATATCTGTAGGTATGTTGAGATAAGAAGCGATTTGCTTCAATTGTTCACCCTCATTAAAGAAGTGGTGACAAATCCAACCTGTCAGTATGCCAAGTAAAATAGCAACAACAATATACTTGAGCAATTTCTTTTGCTTCATATGAACCTCTATCCATTTGATTCAATCATCCTTTGATGGGATTTGAATGATTGAAAGCTTTCCTTGTTAGTTCAGTTCGGTTGTTCTAACGATGTTATCTTCCTAGATCTGTATCTGTTTTAACCGAATCGAATATGGCGATGTTGTTATGGAGATGGATTGTTGCTCGATTTTGAAGCGGTGTGAAATGCAAAAAAATATTGATCCATGCATTTTTTGCATAATAAAGGTTAAGTAGATTGAAGGAAATCAAGTAATTTAAAACGTATGGTAAAAAATATATAAATCAAAAAATTAACTAATTTTTAAAGGTGAAAGAATCATAAAACTTATAAAAATACTTTAAATACAATAATTTATTTGTGTTGATAAAATTGTTATGTGATTAGGAGATTCTTCTTTTATAAAAATGAAAAAAATAGAATTATAAAAAAGGCACCTATTTGGAGATGCCTTTTTTTGTTATGCATTTTTTAACGGCGATTGGCTAAGAAACGACCTAGACGGGTAATTGCTTCACGTAATTCATTTTCAGCAGGTAAGAAAACCACGCGGAAATGATCAGGTGTTGGCCAGTTAAAGCCTGTACCTTGCACCAATAAAACTTTTTCTGCACGTAGCAAATCAAGCATTAACTTTTCATCATCTTCAATTGGGTAGATGTTCGGGTCAAGGCGCGGGAAACAGTACATTGCTCCATCTGGTTTTACACAACTTACGCCTGGAATTTCATTAAGCATTTCCCAAGCAATATTACGCTGTTCATATAAACGGCCACCAGGACGAATCAAGTCATTAATTGATTGATAACCGCCTAGGGCAGTTTGAATCGCATATTGAGCTTGAACGTTAGCACATAGGCGCATTGACGCTAACATATCTAAACCTTCGATATAGTCGGCAGCACGGCTTTTATCACCCGTAATTGCCATCCAGCCTGAACGGAAGCCTGCAATACGATAAGCTTTTGATAAACCATTAAAAGATACACAAAGCTGGTCGCCCGCTAATGACGCTACTGAAACATGTTCAATGCCGTCATAAATAATTTTGTCGTAAATTTCATCAGCAAATAAAATTAGATCATATTTTTTTGCAATCGCTACAATCTGTTCAAGAATGTGGCGTGGATATACTGAACCCGTAGGATTGTTCGGGTTAATGATGACAATACCGCGAGTATTCGGAGTAATCTTACTTTCAATATCGGCAATATCTGGATACCAGCTATTTTCTTCATCACATTTATAATGAATTGCTGTGCCGCCTGAAAGATTAACGGCTGCTGTCCAAAGCGGATAATCCGGCATTGGAATCAGCATTTCGTCTCCGTCATCTAATAGGCCTTGCATAGCCATTACGATGAGTTCAGATACGCCATTACCAATATACACGTCATTGACATGCATATTGAGAATTCCTTTTTGCTGGTAATACTGACAAATTGCTTTACGAGCAGGGAAGATACCTTTTGAGTCAACATAACCAATTGCATTTGGTAAGTTTAAAGCAACATCATTAATAATTTCTTGTGGTGCTTCAAATCCAAAAGGAGCTGGGTTACCAATATTCAACTTGATAATCTTATGTCCTTGCTCTTCCATTTCATTGGCGGCTCGTAAAACTGGCCCACGGATGTCATAACAAACATGCTCAAGCTTCGATGATTTTTTGATTTCTCGAGTAGATGGCATGGAATGGATGGTAGCAGTATTTTTAGACATAACGGGATTCACTTTTGTATATCGGTATAAATAACTTTTAAATGTTTTAACTGTTACCAAATTTAGATCATGTTGATCTTTCAATAGTTCAACAATTTTTTCATGGGTAAAACCCGATTGTTGATATTGTTTGATAATTGGTAGTAGTTGTTGGAAAACCACACTTTTTTTCTGAGACATGTTCTGTCCTATACAACCGTGCGCACTTAGAATAGCACTATGTTTGCTTGCTTTAAAGTAGATTGGTAATAAATTTGCTTACTTTTGATTTTGTATTTTGCTTACTTTTTGCTTTTTGTTCTTTATATGTTTAAATTCCAACAAATTTTACGTTCAGAGACTAGTGTTTTTGTGATGAATGGCGTAAATATAAAACTCGATCATCAGAAATGTTTACTTCAGAATAAAAGGTGTATGTCATGGGAAAAGTCAATAAAACAGACCGGGAATGGCAAAGAGAGTTATCACCAGAAGAGTATCGGATTACACGACAAAAAGGCACTGAACCTGCATTTACGGGGCAATACTGGAATACTAAGCAACATGGTACCTATGTTTGCCGTTGCTGCGGCGCAGAGTTGTTCTCATCAGATACCAAATATGATAGCGGTTGCGGTTGGCCAAGTTTCTTCCGTCCGATCAATGGTGCTGTCATTGATGAACATGAAGATTTAACGCATGGTATGGTCAGAACTGAAATAGTTTGTCATGATTGCGAAGCTCATTTAGGGCATGTATTTGAAGATGGACCACAGCCGACAGGTTTGCGCTACTGTGTAAACTCGGCATCATTACAACTGAAAACAGAAGAAAAAAATGATGAGGAAACCTATCCATGAGTAATATTTATCAGTTTGAAGCTGAGCTGTTAGAGGGTGAAGTTAAGCAATTGGCTGATTACAAAGGTAAAGTTTTACTAATTGTAAACACTGCCAGTAAATGTGGTTTTACACCACAATTTGCTGGCCTCGAAAAACTATATGAAAAATATAAAGATCAAGGATTAGAAGTTTTAGGTTTTCCCTGCAACCAGTTTGGTGGGCAAGATCCAGGAAGCAATAAAGAAATTGGTAGCTTCTGTCAGCGTAACTATGGGGTAAAATTTCCCATGTTTGCTAAAGTTGATGTAAAAGGTCCGGAAGCCCATGTGATTTTTAGATATTTAACACGTGAAGCTAAAGGTATTTTAGGTAGTAGTAGCATTAAATGGAACTTTACCAAATTTTTGGTAGGCAAAGATGGTGCTGTTTTAAATCGCTATGCACCTACGACTAAGCCAGAAGCTTTAGAAGCTGATATTGAAAAAGCATTAGCGAGTTAATCGTTTAAATGAACGCTATTCCTCAAGCTTTTGAGTTTTGGCAAGATGGGCGAATGCCGTATGTTGAAACCAGAAGATCCTGTTTTAGCCGAACGTGTTATAAGTCTCATAGTCATCCAACGTTTTCTATCGGGGCTATAGACGAGGGGAATAGCGTTTTTCATAGTTCATTTGGTACGCCCCAAAAGATTGATGCTGGTACTTTGGTGATTGTACCAGCACATATTGAGCATTCATGTAACCCTTTTCCGGATCAGGCTTGGAGTTACCAAATGCTACATTTGGACATAAGGTGGTTAAATCAGCTGTATTCAGAATTTCGAGAACATGGTCTGGATTTACATCTGCCTCAGCATAAGCCGCTCATAATAAAAGAAGAAACTTTATATCAGGCTTTTTCTGATATGAATGAAACTTTATTCGATCCTGAAAAATTAATTATTGAAAAAGAACAGTCGCTGATCTATTGCCTTACCCAGTTGTTACTCCCACATTTCGTATTAGAAGAAATACAAAAAACTGAATATTTGTATGAAGATTTTTTGGACTTAATTCATATTATTAAATCGTCAGAACAATTTATTTCTCTTGAAGAGCTTGCAGAGCAGGTTGGTCTTAGTCGATATGCAATCATTCGTTTATTCAAGGCCAATGTTGGTTTAACTCCACATGCATTTCAAATTAATTTAAAGATTAATCAAGCCAGAGCTCAATTAAAGCAAGGGATTTCACTCGCAGAGCTAGCTGTCAATTTAGGCTTTAGTGATCAAAGCCATTTTCATAAAGCTTTTAAAGCACATACGGGAATTACTCCTCGACAGTTTCAACTTGCAGCCGCGCAATAATTTACAAGAAATTATTTTTCTCTATTTTTAAGCTACTCCATACAATTTTAAAGATGAAATCGTTATGGAAGTTTTTTTGGTTATCGCCTTTACTCACTTTTTAGCACTACTATCTCCAGGTCCAGATTTTTTTCTTATTTTGACCAGTCTTTTGCAAAAAGGAGCACGTTATACCTATGGCGTTATTCTGGGAATTACTTTGGGTAATGCTGTTATCTTAATGGTGTGTATATTTGGATTTATGGTGCTTGGCAATTTAAGCAAAACGATTCTTTTAGTACTTAAATGGCTGGGGGCTGGATATTTAGTTTATTTGAGTTTTCTTTGTTTTAGAGCCACTCAAGGAACAAACTTAAATATTACTGTTGCTGAAAATAGTTTGGTTGAACAAGAGTCTAGTTATAAGAGTAAAGTTAAAAGCTTGGCTCTGGGTTTGCAATCTAGTCTTCTTAATCCTAAAAATATTATGTTTTATAGTAGTTTAATGTTACCTATTCAACAGGAATTTAGCTTATTTCAAAAATTACTAATGAGTATATGGATGACAGGAGTGGTTTTCGGGTGGAATTTATTATTAGTTCGTTTATTGCGTCAAGAGCGTGTATTAGCACAGATTAAACGCTCTGCTAGAGGAATATATTATTGCTCCAGTCTGGCTTTCATTTTTTTCGCAGTGTTATTGGTTGCCTATAGTTAAAGCAGATCGCATAGCCTTCTAAACAAAATGAAGGCTATGCAATTTTGCTGGGTTTAAAGAATCGCTTTTAAACGTTTAACAACGTCTTCACATTGTGCCAAATCTGCTACTAAAGCCATACGCACATGATTGGCACCAGGGTTACCTTGTTCGGTATCACGAGATAGATAACGACCCGGTAAAACTTTAATGTGTGCTTTTTCCATCAGTATCTTGGCAAAAGTTTCATCATTATCGACTTTTAACCAGTAATAAAATCCAGCATCAGGTTTTTGTAATGGCAGTAAATGGCCTAGCTCAGATTGGAATAAGTCAAACTTTGCACGATATTGCTTACGGTTTTCTTCAACATGGTTTTCATCGTTCCATGCTGCAATTGAAGCAAGCTGGTGTTGAACAGGCATTGCCGCGCCGTGATAGGTGCGGTATTGTAAATATGGCTTTAACAGATCGGCATCACCCGCTACAAAACCTGAGCGCAAACCCGGCAAGTTTGAGCGTTTTGAAAGTGAATGAAATACGATACAGTTTTTGTAGTCATCACGACCAAGCTCAGCACAAACTTCTAATAGACCAGTAGGTGCTTGGTCAAACCAAAGCTCTGAATAGCATTCATCAGAAGCAATAACGAAATTATATTGATCAGATAAGGCAATTAGCTTTTTAAATTGTTCTTTGGAAAGCACAGTACCTGTTGGGTTACCCGGTGTACATACAAAAAGTAGGGCTGTCTTTTCCCAAACTTCTGCTGGTACTGCATCAAAATCACCTAAATAGCCATTTTCTTCCGTGCAATTAATGAAGTATGGCTTTGCACCTGCAAGTAAAGCTGCACCTTCATAAATTTGATAAAATGGGTTCGGCATCACCACATAAGGTGCATCTTCACGATTAATTAATGCCTGTACAAAAGAGAAAATGCCTTCACGTGTACCAGAGACAGGCAAGATGTGGTTTTCAGCACTAATGCTGTTAAGTTTAAAGCGCTTAGTTAACCAATCTGAAATGCTTTGGCGAAGCTCTGGTAAGCCTTTGCTGTTTGGATAAGTTGATAAATGGTTAAAGTTATCAATAATAGCCTGTTTAACAAACTCTGGTGCTGGATGCTTAGGTTCGCCAATTGATAGAGGAATCAAGGGAAGGTTAGCAGGAGTAGTATCCTTAAAAAGTTGGTTTAACTTTTCAAATGGATACGGGTGTAATAACGACAAGCTAGAGTTCATTAAACAGTTACCAAGTAGTTGAGTTTCAGTGCTGACAAATTTGATTAGATGCTTCATCTAATGCAGCTTTCAGTTTTTCCGAGAAGAGTTTGACCTCTTCGTTATTCAGCGGTTTTCCATCTTTTTTGGTGACAAAGAAAATATCTTCGGCACGTTCGCCTAAAGTTGCGATTCGGGCTGAATGGATGTCTAAACCTTGCATCATAAATAAACCACCGACGCGTGCAAGTAGGCCGGGGTGATCGAGTGTTGAAATTTCGACCATATTTTGCTGTAAGGCTTCATTTAATGTTACGTCGACTGTATTTTCAATATCGAAATGACGTAATTGACGTGGAATACGACGTTGCATGAGTCCCGGATA
Source organism: Acinetobacter sp. 1294243 (assembly GCF_000588015.1). Lineage (NCBI taxonomy): Bacteria > Pseudomonadati > Pseudomonadota > Gammaproteobacteria > Moraxellales > Moraxellaceae > Acinetobacter > Acinetobacter sp. 1294243. The sequence goes on along the minus strand of NZ_JFXG01000001.1, from coordinate 485,514 downwards.
TTGGTCTGGTTGGCTAAGGGCTTTCACTAATGCATTTTTAACGGTTTCTTCACGTTCTGGGTCGGTAAGCAATGTCCCGAAACGATCAAGTACAACATAAGTGTCTAAGCTAAATGCTGTACTTGCCGTGATAATTTTTGCGTCCTGAACGTCTAAGTTCATTCGGTCTAAAACGGCAACAGTGGTGGCAAATAGGTTAGGTTGATCGCGAGTATAAATAAAGATTTGCACCGCATCTTGAGCTGCTTTACGGTGAGCACGCAATAGGACTAATGGCTCTGGATTATCACCGTGTTTTAAAATTGCTTGTGTATGCCACGCAATTTCATCCGCCGATTCTTTAATGAAGTATTCATCACCTAGTTCTTGCCATACTTTTTCGACATCAGCCAATGCAAAGTTATTTACTAATAATTCACTTGCTGCAAACTTGGTGTCTTCAATCAGCATTTGGTAGTCAACAGGACGGCCTAAACCTGTACGGATTACATCACGAGCATGCGTATAAAGCTGACGCATGAGAGAAGCGCGCCATGTGTTCCATAGTTTTGGATTTGTCGCGTTAATATCGGCAACCGTTAAGGTATATAGATAATCGAGATGCTCCATATCGCCCAGTTTTTCGGCAAAATCTTTCACGACATCAGGATCAGAAATATCTTTTTTCTGAGCGGTCAAAGACATGAGCAAATGGTTTTGAATAAGCCATGCAATTAATTTGCATTCACGCTCTGTAAAGCCATGTGCACGGCCAAACTCAATCGCGTCTTCTGCGCCGAGTTCGCTGTGGTCACCACCGCGACCTTTTGCGATGTCATGGAATAAAGCAGCAATGAACACAATATCTTGACGAGCAAGACGTTGGAAAACTGAACTTACTACAGGGAATTCTTTGGCAAATTCAGGTTCTCTAAAACGATTTAAATTACGCAGCAATAATAATGTATGAGCATCGACCGTATAGATATGGAATAGGTCATATTGCATAAGGCCCATAATTTGGCCAAAAGCAGGAATATAGTTTCCTAAAACCCCATAACGTTTCATCGCAACCAAGGTATCGTATAAACGATATGGTGAACGAATAATCGACATAAACAGTGCTTGATGCTCTGGATTATCGCGATAACTTTGGTTGATTCGTTTTGCGGCAAGAATAAGTAAGCGTAAAGTTCGGGCGCGAATACCTTCAATATCTGGTCGATTGGCTAAAATATAGAACAGCTCTAAAATTGCGCTTGGATGTTCTGCGAATATTTTATGATGCTGTACCGCAAGTTTATTGTCGACAATTTTAAAGTGATCATTAACAACTTCAATTTTGCGTTCATAGTTGGGGAGTCGAGGAGTAATCACTGACTCGCTAAAATACGCCAGCAACATTTCATTGAGTGTTGAAACCTGTTGCGCCGTACGGTAGTAGCGCTTCATGAATTGCTCAACACCATAATTTACAGGTTGACCTTCTTGACGCACATATCCAAATTTAGCGGCAATTTCCCTTTGGTGGTCAAAGAGTAAACGGTTTTCATCACGTTTAGCTAAACGGTGTAAATGATGTCGAATTTCCCAAAGAAAACTTTCTGCTTCTTCTAAAACTGCCAATTCAAACTCTGAAATGAAACCTAAATGCACTAAGTCATAAATCCGGTTTACGCGAAAGTGACGTTTGGCAATCCAGCCAATTTGGTTAATGTCACGGATACCGCCTGGTGCATTTTTAATATCGGGTTCTAAATTACTTTCAGTATTGTTGTGTTGATGGTAACGCTTGGCTTGTTCGGCCATTTTTGCGTCATAAAATGTTTTGTCAGTCCATGTCTGCGAAACAATACGGCGAGGCCATTTCGCAAGCTGACTATTGCCAGTAATTAACCGCGCCTCAATTAAAGTTGTTGCAACGGTTAAATCGGTAGCGGCCTGCTCAACACAGCTTTGAATCGTGCGAACACTAATGCCGGGTTTGAAATTGCCAACGTCCCATAAAGACGAAATAAATGTAGAGATACGTTTTTCGTTTTCTTCGTTAATTTCATGCTCCGATAGGATCATGATATCGACGTCAGAATAGGGCAACATTTCACGGCGTCCATAACCGCCTACAGCAAAAAGGCCCAGTTCTGTCTGATCGAGTTCAGCATGTTTCCATAAAAAGATCAGTGCTTCATCTACTAAATCTGAACGGGCTTTAATGATTTCACGAATAGATTGCCCATTTTCATATGAATCTTGCAACTGCTTTTCTACATCCGTTCGCCATTGATTAATGGCTTTAATATCATGATGACTTGAGACATAGTTCAACAATGGCGATATATTGATCATGAAAATGGGTCTACCAATAAGTAAAAATTAAGAGTTTGTTTGAACGCTTACTTGATCAGCGGTTTCTTTCGCTAAGGTACGAGCAAGATCAGTATTTTCAGCACGAGCGGTTGCTACCCCCATACGACGACGTTTGAAACCTTCTGGTTTGCCAAACAGGCGTAAATCGGTGTCTGGGTGTGTTAAAGCTACATTGAGATTGCTATAACTTAAATTGCTGGCATCAACTCCAGCATAAATTACTGCACTTGCTGCAACACTGTGGCGTGCTGTGTTTACAGGTAAACCTAAAATTGCACGTGCATGCAGTTCAAATTCACTTTGAAACTGAGATGCTAAAGTTACGAGTCCTGTATCGTGTGGGCGAGGTGAGACTTCACTAAACCAAACCTTGTCACCTTTAATAAACAGTTCTACACCAAAAATACCACAGCCACCAAGTGCAGTTGTCACTTTATTTGCAATACGTTTTGCTTCTTCGAGTGCCGCCGCCGTCATTGGTTGAGGTTGCCAGCTTTCTACATAATCACCGGCATCTTGGCGGTGACCAATTGGGTCACAGTAATGAGTTTCAATTTCACCAGTTTCAGGGTTTTTAGCGCGAACGGTAAGTAATGTAATTTCAAAATCAAAATCAATTTGAGATTCAATAATGACCGTACCTTGGTTAACACGGCCACCTTGCATTGCATATTCCCATGCAGCATCAACTTCATCGAAACTTTTTACACGAGACTGTCCTTTACCTGAAGAAGACATGACTGGTTTTACAAAGTTTGGATAACCAATGTCATCGCAAGCGGCGCGGAAGCTTTCGAGCGTATCAGCAAAACGATAAGCAGAAGTAGGTAGGCCAAGTTCTTCAGCCGCAAGACGGCGGATGCCTTCACGGTTCATTGTGAGGTTTACAGCTTTAGCAGAAGGGATGACAGTTGCTGTTTTGCTCGCTTCAATTTCAAGTAAAACTTCTGTCGCAATTGCTTCAATTTCTGGAACAATTAAATTTGGTTTAATTTTCTCGATGAGTTGTTTTAATTGAGCAGGATCTGCCATGTTTAACACATAAGAAAAATGTGCAACTTGCATTGCTGGTGCATGATCATAACGGTCGGCTGCATGTACTTCTACACCAAGGCGTTGTAAGGAAATTACAACTTCTTTGCCAAGCTCTCCTGAACCTAACAATAAAACTTTAAATGCAGAAGATTGAAGTGGGGTACCGAGTGTCACGCTCATGCGAATCATCCTGACAAAATTATTTTTTTAAGCATAGCAGAACTTATGGTGGAGTTAAGCCTTATCATGCATAAAAAAAGTAATTTTGTCGGACAATTAAAAAAGTGGTTTTTAGATATTAACCTGATAGTTTAAAAGCAATTCATCCGCATTTTTACCACGGATGCCCCAATTTTCTTTAGGTGTTTCAAAAATAGTAATTTCAATGTCTTGTGGAGAAATTCTACATTGTTCTTGAATATTACGAAATAAGGTTTGGATAAGCTGCTTTTTAGTGGCTGCACTGCGGCCTGCAAACATTGAAAGTTCAATAATAATGTAATGCTGGCTTCTGTCAGAAGGGTAAATGAAATTTCCTGGTTTAAGGCTAATAAAACGTTGAAATTTTTTCTCAACAGGATATTTCAATTCTTCAATAAGCGCCTGATGGATTGCATGAGAAAGTAATTCTCGGTACTGCATAATGGTTTGTTCATTTGCATAAATTTTAACTTGTGACATTTTTATCTCTATTAAGTAGCTAAGGTTATCTTTTTAATCAATTCAAAATTAGATTTTTCAGGCCAGAAGTTTCAATCTTAAACGCCTCTGGCCAGATTTTATTTTATATAAGGAAGATAAGTTTATCTATTTATAAAGGTAAATAAGTATAGATCAGACCATAAACAATTGCGGCAGTTAAAGTTGCTGGTACGATTTTCTTAAATTTAAAATAAAGACCTGCTAAAACTAAAAAACCGATAAGCATTGCGAAACTCTTATTGGGATTTTCAAGGAGAGGTGGAAGAGTAGCAACTACAAGCATGGCACTAATTGCAGATATTCCAATACTTCCCAAAGCAATTTTTATCCAGATTGAGCCGCGTCTTTGCTGCGAACCCTGTAATTTTTGTATTACAAAAAAAGGTCCAAAGCGTGAAGCAAAATTGGCTATGCCTACAATAATGCCGACTAGAATAATTTCTAGGTTCATATTAAGCCTCAACCTCATCATGCTGTTTCAGCACATAATGTTTAAATAGACCAGCTAAAATGCCTGAAAAAATACCTATAAAGATAGCCGCTGATAAGTTAATCCAATAACACGCCAAAGCTGAAACTACTAAAGATACAGCAACAACAAGGCTATGCTTTCGTTCAAATGCGGCTAATAAAAAACTTAAAAATAAAGCAGGTAATAAGAAGTCTAAAGCTGCTTGTAAAAACTTTGGTAAATGAGCAACTTGATCGGCAAATAATCCACCTAACAAAGAGCCACTTGCCCAAGCCATCCAACTAAATAGACTTAAGCCAAGCATCCAAGACTCGGACCATTGTTGTTTGCGCTGTGAAAGTTGGATCATTCCACTGGCAAAAACTTCATCGGTTAAGCCCCAAGCCCATACTGCAGTTTTCTTAAGATTTAATTTGTTTGGAATCAGGTTGTATAGAGCAGGTCCATACAGGACATGGCGAATATCTAGTGCTATAACTGTTAATGCTGTTAGCCAGATGGATGAACCGCTAGCCAAAAGAGCGACAACCAAGAACTGGCTAGCGCCAGCATACATTGAACAAGATAGAAAAAAAGCTTCCCATGGTGTAAAACCAAACTGAGAGGCAGAAACGCCAAAGGCAAAAGAAACGGGTAAATAGGTGAGTACGATAGCTTGGCTATCTTTGGCGCCTTGCCAAAAAGTTGCTGTTTGGGCAGGCATCAATTGTTGTTCGGACACAATACACCTTGGCAATAAACCAAATGATAAAAATACTTGAAAGATTGAGTATTGTAGCCGAATTTAATAGCATAGTGCCGAAATGTTTAATCGGCAGTTTGATATGTTCAAGGCAAAGATTCGTTTAGTTTATATCGCCATGATAAGTGCAGGTATTTTTACATTGCAGGGCTGTGATAATGGTAATCAGGGTGCAGAAAAAAAAGTAGAAATTAAGCCAGCACCGAAACTAACCAATGATGCAACTGTTTATGCTCAAAAAGCATGGACATTGATTAACACGGTTGAGCATTTAGTTTATGAAAAACAACTCAGCCAAATTGATGACAAAGTTCGTAAACCTTTACGCCAATTGAGTACAGACTGGCGCATTAATGTAAAAATGACGGACTCAGTGACAGAAGGGAAATATGCACTCTGTCGTAAGGCCCTGACAAGTTTAGATATATGGGCACGCGAAACACTAGAAAACAATAGTTCAGTGGCCCAAAAACAAGCGGACTATGAGCGAGATAAGGCTCAATGTAAGGATGCGATCGATACGCCAAATCTTGGAAATACTTCGCCAAAATAAAACTAATGAATATAAAAAAGCGAGATGATCAATCTCGCTTTTTTTGCTTTTAAACGATAATGAGTGAATGTGAATTACGGTTTTGTGGCAGCTTTAGCGGTGTTGGCAGTTTTCACAGCATCTTGTTTCATTTGATGAGTCATTTGCTGTGATTCATGTTGAGCATGTGTCGCGCTGGTCATTGCATCATGTTTTTGAGTGCTTAAGTCTTTTTTAACATCCTGTTTAGTTTTAGTTACCTCTTTCTTGGCTTTTTGAGCTGTAGTTTTTCCATGTACCGCTACACATTTTCCACCCTTGTGATTCGGTCCTGTACCGCCTTGTAGTTGAGTCCCTTTTGGACATGCAAATGCCGAAACACTTAGCATAGCCAATACGCTTGCTGTAAGAATTGTTGATAATTTTTTCATGTTAATCAGCGCCTTGTTGAGTATTATTGCTCAGCTTGAGTGTAGGGTCAAAATATCTGCTTTAACACATTTATTTTGTGGAAATAGAGTTTGAACAATGTTTTGATTTGCAGTGTTATCTAATTTTTTAATTTAATTTTAAGTTTTTATTATTTAGCCGCTTTTAAAAAATTAGGATTGTGCTTGAGCAACTACTTTCAATTTCTCAATATCTAGAATCTCAATTTTTCTGAAAGCAATTTTGATGATTTTCTGTTTTTCGAGCAGGCTCAGCTCATGATTGATCGTCTGTCTAGATGTGGTCAGCATATTTGCCAACTGTTCTTGAGAAATATGAATTTGATGATCTTGAATAAGAATATGGTTGCCGTATCCCTCTAAAATGAACAGAAGACGTTGAGCTAGCCGTTGAGAAATACTACGTGTTTGGATAGCAATCTGTTCTAAGAAAACATACCTGAGTTTTTGGCTCGTTAAACGTGCGAAAAAATACCAATAATATGGATTGTCCTGGAGTAGATCATTTAATGGTTTTGCAGGAATATGTAGAACTGTACTTTTTTTCAAGGCAATGGCATCGTGTGAGCGCGGTTCATGGTCAATTAGCGATATTTCACCAAACCACATAATCGGCTCAGCAATTGCAGAAAGAGCTTCATTACCATTTACATCGACATAACCCAAGCTAATTGAGCCTTCAAGCACAGTATAAATGCCATCAAACTCATCTTGAGCGTGGAAAACGTAGCTATTTTTCTCAAAGGTGATTTGCTTGCCATGTTCTAAAATAAAATTTTGGAATGTTTCCGGAAGCACACTAAACCATGTGTTTTCTTTTAGTCGATTAATATAAATTAGGTCCAAAATTCGGTCATCCATGAAAAAATTCATTACTTTGTCAAATAGCTGACAACTTTACGTTTTCCTTATATGTACAGTATGACTATATGTAAGTGAATAGGGAATAACTCATGTCAAATCTGGAGCAACAGCTTAGCAAATATGCGGCTTACCACTTAAATCATAAAAATATTTTGACGCATTTTATCGGTATTCCGCTCATCGTGTTTTCAATTTTGTGTTTAACTGCGAAAGCTGGAGTCGATATTGGCAGTTTTAAACTGACTTTAGCCATAGTGCTGATTGTAGCTAGTACGATCTATTACTTTATTTTAGATAAAGTTTTTGGTTTACTCATGCTCGTTATCTTAGTTGCTGTGTATCCACTGGCGAGCCAAATTGCCCAGTTATCGTTGGGACAATGGTTAGCGACAAGTATTGGTTTTTTTGTGGTGGGTTGGGTCTTTCAGTTTGTGGGACATTATTTTGAAAAGAAAAAACCTGCTTTTGTTGATGATGTGATAGGACTTGCGATAGGACCATTATTTGTATTGGCAGAATTTATATTTATGCTAGGTTTTAGAAAGTCACTACATGAGCGTATTTTACAAGAGGCGCGTAGTAAACGAGAGACGATGGATTTAAGTCATTAAATATAAAAAAGCCCCAACATATTGGGGCTTTTTTTAAGCTTTAAACTTAAACGTTAAAACGGAAGTGCATTACATCGCCATCTTGAACAACGTAAGTTTTACCTTCTAAACGCCATTTTCCAGCTTCTTTAGCGCCGTTTTCACCGTTGTATTGTACGAAGTCATCATATGCAACAACTTCAGCACGGATAAAGCCTTTTTCAAAGTCAGTATGAATCACACCAGCTGCTTGAGGAGCGGTTGCGCCAACTTTTACTGTCCATGCACGTACTTCTTGTACACCAGCAGTGAAATAAGTCTGTAAACCTAAAAGTGCATAACCTGCACGAATAACCACATTTAAACCTGGTTCTTCCATGCCCATTGCTTCTAGGAACTCAGCACGATCTTCATCTTCTAATAATGAAATTTCAGCTTCGATCTGGTTGCAAAGAGGAACAACAATTGCGTTTTCTTCCGCAGCAAGTTTTTTTACTGCATCTAAATGCGGGTTATTTTCAAAACCATCTTCTGCAACGTTTGCAATATACATGGTTGGTTTTAAAGTCATTAAACCAAAACCACGAACTAATTTGCGTTCGTCATCAGATAAATCAGCTGCACGCGCTGGTTTACCTTCGTCAAGTAACGGTTGGATTTTTTCTAAAACTGCTTTAGTTGCTACAGCTTCTTTATCACCGCCTTTAGCAACTTTAGTTAAACGTAAAATTGCTTTAGCAACAGTTTCAAGATCGGCAAGTGCAAGTTCAGTATTAATAGTTGCGATGTCGTCTAACGGATCAATTTTACCATTTACGTGAATTACGTTTTCATCTTCGAAACAACGTACAACGTGTGCAATTGCATCAGTTTCACGAATGTTAGCAAGAAATTGGTTACCTAAGCCTTCACCTTTTGATGCACCAGCAACAAGACCTGCAATGTCCACAAATTCCATTGTAGTTGGCAAAATACGATGTGGTTTAACAATCGCAGCAAGTTTGTCTAAACGTGGATCTGGTACAGGAACAATACCTGTGTTTGGTTCAATGGTACAGAAAGGGAAGTTTTCCGCTGCAATCGCTGCTTTCGTTAATGCATTGAAAAGGGTAGATTTCCCTACGTTTGGCAGACCAACAATACCGCAATTAAAACCCATGAAAACCACTCACAAATGTGTAAATTAAAAATTGTCGCTGATTTTACATGAAAGCCATGACAAAGTCATGGCTAGAGCAGGGTTGTATTGCGTTTAAACTTTACGTTTATCAAGTTGCTGGGCTAATGCATCGCCAGCCGCTTGTACTAACATGACTAAAACAATGAGCACTAAAATGACAGCCACCATAATTTGCATATCAAAACGTTGATAGCCATAACGATAAGCAATGTCCCCTAGGCCACCTGCACCAATAGCACCAGCAATCGCAGAGGAGTTAATCATAGTCACAATAGTCACGGTAAAACCTGCCACAATACCCGGTAAAGCCTCTGGTAAAAGCACATGCCAAATAATTTGTTTACGGTTACAACCCATGGCTTGTGCAGCTTCAATTAAGCCTTGATCGACTTCACGTAAGCTGACTTCTGCAATACGCGCAAAGAAAGGAATTGCAGCAATAGTCAGCGGAACAACCGCCGCCCATACGCCGTAACTCGTGCCGACAATCCAGCGAGTAAGCGGAATAAGCGCAACCATTAAAATAAGGAAGGGTACAGAGCGAGTGATATTGATGACCCAACCCAAAGCTTGATTAATCTTTTGTGACGGATGAATGCCGTGCTCAGAAGTACTGACTAAAACAACAGCAATCGGTAAGCCAATTAAAAAAGCAATAAACGCAGATGCACCTACCATGAGTAAGGTATCTACAGTTCCAGTAATTAATAAATCAATGAGCTGGTCGTGCATAGCCAAGTACCTCAAATTGTGCAATTGCAGTTAATGCATCTTGTCGTATAGATGAAATATCAATTTCTACGTTAGGAATACCGACTAAAAGTGAACCAATAATATGCCCTTGAATGGTATCGACCTGACTTTGATATAAATTGACAGGTGCTTTAAATCTAGCTAGTAGTTCTTGAATATCCGGAACCTGATGTGCTTCAGCCTCATATTTCAGTTTTACAATAATATGAGTCGAATCTTCATCGGGTAGAGGACTGATTTTAAAAGGCAGGGTAATTTGCTCAAGGTTTAACAATTCTTGAGTAATTTGTTGTTCTGGTCGTGAAAATACAGACCAGACTTGTCCAGCCTCTACTATCTCACCTTGATCAATCACCACCACTTGATCACAAATTTCTCGAATGACCTGCATTTCATGAGTGATGAGTACAATCGTTAGACCCAGTTCCTGATTAATCTTTTTAAGTAAAGCCAAAATAGTGGCGGTACTTTCAGGGTCAAGTGCCGAGGTGGCTTCATCACAAAGTAAAATTTCTGGGTGGTGAACAAGTGCACGTGCAATACCGACACGTTGCTTTTGTCCGCCTGAAAGTTGTGATGGGTAGTAGCCAGACTTATCTGCAAGACCTACGAGTGCCAGAACTTCATTTACACGTTGGTCGATATCTGCTTTGTTGTAATTGGAAACTTTTAAAGGCAATGCCACATTTTCCCAGACTGTTTTTGCAGACATTAAATTGAAATGTTGAAAAATCATTCCAATTCGTTGGCGAGTTTTAATAAGCTCGGCATGACTCAATTCAGCAATGTTTTGTTGATGAATATGAATACTGCCTGTATTTACTTGTTCTAAGCCATTTAAAGTGCGAAGTAAGGAAGATTTTCCTGCACCACTTTTACCAATAATGCCTAAAATCTTACCTTGTGGGATATCAAGGTTAATCTCTTTTAATGCATGCAGTTTTTGATCCTGCGATTGGTAAAACTTATTTAAACCGCGAATTTTGATATGAGGTAGAGAAAAATCAACTTGTGATCCAAAACTCACCATTGTCATTCTCCTTATTTCCAGCCTTGAAACCACATACCTTGGCCAAAGTCTTTATCCAGAATATCTTGTGCTTGTTTTGAGTTCTGGAATGCTTTAACAAAGGTTGCAAGTTTTTGGTTTTTATCTTGGTAATCGCGACGGGTCACAAACAAAATTGCATATTTTTTATCGATTGGATCTAAAAATAATGCGCTATGTGGGTCGGTTACCTTTGCCATTTTTAAGTAGTGGGGGAAGCCGAAAATTAAATCGACATCGTTATATGCATGTGCGGTTTGAGGACCTTCAACTTCAACAAAGCTCAGCTGTTTCGGATTAGCAATAATGTCTTGAGTGGTCGCAAGCTCATTATTAATGTCTTTAAGCTGAATTAAACCTGCACGGTGCAATAAAATTAAAGCACGGGCTAAATTGACCGGATCGTTTGGAATAGCTACACGTGCTTCTGAAGGTAATTCTTCAAGTGATTTATATTTTTTTGAATATAAACCCACATGACTTCCTGAACCCACACCAAATGCGTGTAAGTCATAACCCGTTTCTTTAACAGCATTACGTAGAAATACGCTTTGCTGGAAAAAGTTTGCATCAACATCACCGTTTTGTACGGCAACATTGGGTGCTCGCCAATCAGAAAATTCAACGAGTTTGACATGAACACCTTGCTTTTCTACTTCATTGGCAACGCTTTGTAATAGCTCAGCATAAGGCGGGCTAATCCCGATCGTTAAAACATCATCGGCTTGTTTTTTTTTTATATAACGGTAACCTACGAGGCCCAGAACTACGATTAAAATCGTAATTCCGAGTAACCAAGGTTTATGCTGTTTGAACTGAATCGCCATAATCTTTCCGTTATTACTTCCAGCCAGGGAACCAAAGTGTTGGCCCAATCTCAGCATCTAACACAGCTTTAACTTTTGGCGAGTTTTGATAGATCTCAACAAATTTCTTTAATTTGTCGCCCTTATCTTGGTAGTCATCACGCACTACAAACAAAATTGCATAACGTTTATTGGTATTGTCATCAAGTAAAAGTGCACTTTCAGGGTCAGCTGTTTTTGCTAAGCGTAGGTAATGCGGATAGCCAAAAGCCAAGTCAACATCATCAATTGCACGAGCAGTTTGTGGTCCTTCAACCTCTACGAATTGCAAATTTTTAGGATTTGAAACTACATCTTTTAGTGCAGATAAATGATTATTTGAATCTTTAAGCGTTATTAATTTAGCTTGCTGTAAAAGTAGCAGGGCACGACCTTGATTGACTGGATCATTTGGAATGACTACACGTGCGTTTTGCGGCAATTCATCAAGGCTTTTATATTTCTTTGAATAAAGTCCCACATGTGATGCTGCACCCACTGCAAATGCCTTTAACTTAAAGCCGGTTTCTTTAATTGCATTGTCTAAGAAAGGTTGGTGCTGGAAAAAGTTCGCATCAATATCCCCGTGATTTAAAGTAATGTTTGGTGTATTCCAGTCAGAAAATTCGACCAGTTTTACATTTAAACCCTGTTTCTTTGCTTCATCGGCAGCAGCTTGTAAAGTTTTTGCAAATGGTGGGCTAATACCAATCACAAGTTCATTTGAGCCATTTTGACGATGTTTATTCCAAAAGAATAAAGCAACAACAAGGACTACAACGACTAAGCCGATGCCTAGCCATTTTTTAGAGGCTGTTTGAGCCATGTCTATCTCCAAATTTAGGCAGTTATTTCTTCAATTGTTGTTAAGTTTTTGCTGTTGTTATAGGGACTACATCGGAACGCTTGAACAGGGTGTTGTTTTGGTAATTGATCACCCCGATTAAAAATTTTGTTCCGCAGTGAACCCGTTTTATATGCAGTTTTATAGCGTCCACGCTGTTGTAGCTCAGGAATGACCAAGCGAATAAAGTCGTGGTGAGACTCTGGTGCAACTGTACGTGTCAAATTAAAGCCATCAATATCAGTCTCATCTAAAAGATGAATTAAATATTCAGCAACTTCTTCGCCACTACCGACAATGAGTGGATAACGACCACCCAAAACATGCTGAGCTTTTAAGTCATTTTTCGTGATTTGTTGCTCTTTAAATTTTTCGGTAATCGAAACAATACTGTTACTTTTTTGGTAAGGAATTGCTTCATCGTCGGCAAATTTACTTAAGTCGATGCCAGTTGAACTCGCGTAATGCGCTAAGCCAGCTTCAGGACTTGCATATTGACGATATTCATTAAGTTTCTGTACAGCGAGATCATGTGTTTCGGCAACAACAACGGTGATGCCAACGAAGACTTTAATGTCATCCGCTGAACGGCCTTGCTGTTCTGCAAGAGCACGAATCTTTTTCACTTGTTCTCGTATTTTTTCGGGTTTGTCGCCGCCAATAAATACACACTCAGCATGACGAGTAGCGAACTGCATACCTTTGGGTGAAGCACCTGCTTGGAACAGTGTTGGAGTGCGTTGTATAGAAGGAGATACCTGAAACACGCCTTCGCTTTGGTAATATTTGCCGTGATGATGAATGGTGTGAACTTTAGACGGGTCTGTAAAAACACGTCGTGCTTTATCTTTTTTAACGGCGTCGTTTTCCCATGAACCTTCCCAATATTTATAGCAAAGCTCTAAAAATTCTTCAGCTTGTTCATAGCGAGCATCGTGGTCTTTTAAACCTTTTTGACCAATCAAGCGTTCGGCACTATCTAGATAACCCGTCACGATATTCCAGCCAATCCGACCTTGAGTTAAATGGTCGAGACTCGCAAAGCGGCGTGCAAACTGATATGGATGTTCATAGCTCAAATTCACAGTGACCCCAAAACTTAAGTTTTGAGTGACTGCCGCCATAGCTGAAATGAGTGTAGATGGGTCATGGCTCGGAAGCTGAATGGACTCTTTTAAAGTGAGATCAATACCATTTTGATAGACGTCATAGACGCCTGTAATGTCCGCAATAAATAAACCATCAAATAAACCACTTTCTAGAGTTTTGGCTTGTTCTGTCCAATAGTTCAGTTCATTAAAGCGGTGTGATTCATCACGTGGATGTGTCCATAATCCATGATTGATATGACCAACACAGTTCATGTCAAAGGCATTGAGTAAAATTTCTTTCGCTTTGAAATCTGCCATTACAATGTCCCCCGACGAGGTGGTAGAACACCGTTAAGAACGTAGTTCCCAATAAAGTAATATTTCCATCGTGCGGCATCATGCAACGTATGTACGCGAGCATTACGCCAGAAACGGTCTAGGCCATCTTTAGACTGACTACCACGGCTACCAGCAAGTTCAATCAGCTTAGACGATGCTTTGAGTGCGATATCGCTACTATGAGCACGTACTTTGGCAACATCGATGGATGCTTTAGCAATGCTTTCAGGTGTGGTCTCAATTTTTGCGGCATCGATTGATTGAGCAGCTTGTTTTAATAACACTTCACTTGCCCGAACATCTACGGCAATGCGTCCTAGCTCATAAATCGTTAAAGGATCTTGGTTGGCCGTTTCTACATTTGAGTCAATCCACGGGCGAGCTTGATGCACTCTTTGCAAACTTTCTTCAAAGGCTCCACGTGCAATGCCTACTTCAATTGATGCATGCATAATTTGAGCAAAAGGGCCCACTAAGGTTGGTTGTAAAAATGCAGTATCAAAAGGAATAACATCATCTGCATCTACAAAAACCTGATCAAATTTAACCGTGCCGCTACCTGTGGTTTTCTGTCCAAAGCCAGACCAGTCATCAACAAGTTTCAATCCTTGTGAACCACTTTTTACAAATGCTAGATACTCACGCCCTGCATCGTCTAAAACTAAGGTAGGAATACGGTGAGCAAATAAACTTCCTGTGCAGTAAAACTTTTCACCCTGAATGAGATATCCATTTTCGTATGGACGAATATTGGTTTGTTTATGAGTTGAAGTTTTGGTCTTAAACTCAGCAAGTGCATTACCAAAGCGAGTGCCATTTAAAACTTCGCCATATAAACGTTGTTTTTGAGCTTCTGTGCCTGTATTTCGTAATACTTCCAACGCATAGAAATGGTTTTGTGGAATTTGTCCGATTGAACCATCGGCACCGCTTAAAAGAGCGATTACTTTAGCAACGGTATGGCTTTAAACTTCGGCACCGCCATATTGCTTAGGTACTGTAATTGCCCAAAGACCAGATTGGCTCAAAGCATCGATTTCGGTATACGGTAAAATTCGTTTAGCGTCTCGCTCAACGGCGGTTTTTTTAAATTGCTCAGCAAACTGTTTGGCAACTTCTAATGCTTCAGCATCATTTTGAATAATGTGCGCTTGGCCAGATGCCGATGTTTGTTTCGTTTGAACAGATTGATATGAAGTCATGACAATTTCTCCTTAAATCCAAGCATGGCGGGCAGGGAAATGACCATTAAGGTAATAATTGCCAATGGCATGTAATTTCCAGCGAACAGGGTCGTGTAAGGTATGTACACGGGCATTTCGCCAATGTTGATCTAAATTGTGTTGGCTTAAACTTGAACGACTACCGCCTAGCTCTAGTAGTTTTTCAGAGATTTGTAGGGCAGCATCATTGGCATAGACTTTCGCTTCAGCAACCAAAATTGAAGCTTTAGCTACTTGTTCATCAGTCACCGTTTGAAGTTGATCAAGTTCATCTAAATACTCAGCAGCTTCATCAAGCAGTAAAATTGCAGCATCGAGCAAAATATTTAACTTACCTACCTCTTGCAGTGTGTAATGTTCAAAGCTGGCTTTTTCAACATTTGCATCAATAATTGGACGTGCTTTATGAATAGTCGATAAAGTATCGTCAAAAGCAGCTTCTGCAATCCCCACATCAATGGCAACTTGTAATAACTGTGAATAGGCACCGCGATAGGTTGGAAGTTTTGTTAATAATCGCTCATCAAAAATAAGTTCAGGATTAACTTCAACTTGATTTAATTTAACTGTACCGCTCGCTGTCGTACGTTGCCCAAATCCATTCCAGTCATTAATAACTTCAATACCTTGAGCGTCTCGGTTAACAATGACTAAAACCACATGACCTTCAGGATGAATTGCTTTAATCGCGAGCCAATGCGCAAAGCTCGTACCTGTAGAATAAAACTTTTCGCCGTTTAAAATATATTTGCCGTTCTCAACAGTAAGAGTGGTTTTTAATGTTTTTGAATCGTGGGTATTACGTTCTGGCCCACCGTTGGCAAGACGTTTACCTGCTAATATTTCTGAAAAGATAAATTGTTTTTGTTGTTCTGTGCCCATGATTTCGATCAGGTTTAACAGGCTAATCTGATTTTGTGGAATCTGACCAACATTCGCATCACCTTTACTCAAAATACGGAAAACTTGAGCCAAAGTTTTATTCGAAACAAAAGCGCCGCCGTATTTTTTCGCAATGCGAATACCACCTAGGCCTTTTTGGCTAAAGCTTTCGATTTGCTCATGCGGTAATAAGCGTTGTTGATCACGTGCATTACGACCCTCTAAAGCAAAATCAGCCACTTGATAAGCAGCATTAATCGCTTGTTGATCATTTTGAATGATTTGGACGTATGCAGTCGTTTTTGATAGAGAATTAGACATAATGACACCTTGTATTGCTGTCATTACCTTACAAAAGAAATATTTTTCCACTAAACGAGGACTTATGCTCAGCTTATGAAATAAAGTGCAAAGCATTTTTTTTGCTTTTTAATGAAAAAATAGATATATTGAAAAATTATAAAAAACAATAGTTTAAGGTTGTTATGCGGAAAAATAATAATAGAGTTGGTTTTAATATGAAAAAGAGCAATAAGTACGGTAAAAAAAGATATAAAAAAAATAGACTTAAGTGTCAGTGAAAAATGAGCACAATATCCATTGTTTTAACTAAAAATAGCTTCTAAAGTATCTACTTACCGACGACCATTTTTGTACAAATAGTCAAATAAAAATAAACGTGGAGATTTTATGCGGGTTTTGTATCAGTTTCCTTTGTCCCATTATTGTGAAAAAGCTCGCTGGTTGTTAGACCATAAAGAACTTGATTATGTGGCTCATAACTTAATTCCAGGCTTTCATCGTGCTTTTGCACAACTCAAAACAGGCCAAAATTTACTGCCTATTTTGAAAGATGATCATCAATGGATCGCTGAATCGACTAAAATTGCACTTTATCTGGATGATACTTATCCGGAGCATTCACTGTTACGTCGTGATGAACAATTAAGACAGCAAACATTAAAAATAGATAGCTTGGCTGATGAGCTGGGTATTCATGTCCGTCGTTGGGCTCTAGCTCACACGTTGGCGCAAGGAGACCATGCTTTAGAAATTATGATGGGTGAGCAAGGCTATTTACGTCAGTTTGAAAAAATATCGAAGCCATTCCTCAAAACACTGGTAAAGAAGAACTATAAACTTGAAGAAGAGCTAGTCGACCAGTCAAAAGAACGTATGGATGAACTCATAAATGAACTAAATAACTGCTTAATCGAAAATCAGGCACGTTATATGGTAGGCGATCGCTTAAGTCTTGCTGATATTTCTGTATGTTCTATGCTTGCTCCTTTATTAGAAATAAAGGGTACACCGTGGGAGCGGGAAGAGGCTGAAGGTGTTTCGGAAGAATGGAATAACTATCAACAAAATTTACTCGATTTACCTCTAGGTCAGTATGTTTTAAGAATATATCAAACTGAGCGTAATGCGCGAGTAGATTGGCGCGGAATTTAAAATTATAAAATGCCCTGAGAAAATCGGGGCTTATTTTTATCTTTGCTAGTTATTTTATTAATGTAGATATTACTATCAATTTTCTAAATGATTTTTATTAAGCCATTTGTTTATATTATTTTGATGCCTAAATTACTTTTTACAATATAAATTCCATTTTATCTAAATGACTAATAACTTTAATTTTTATGATTTTTTGGAAAATACAATTTTTCTAAATACTATTTTTAGCTAAAGTTAAGCCACTTTATTGTGCATATGTTTACAATGTAATCAATAATTGCCACATTCAAGTGTAAATAGATGAGCTTAATAATAGACAGAAGATTAAAACATAGATTAAAGTAGAAACATGTGAGCAGTTTTAAAGGTATTAATTCTGCAAAACAGATTGAATAGAATAAGTGAAGCAAATGGATGGGTCCGACTTGGAAAAGTTGGCTCGATAATTGCAATTTAATAAAAAATCACTCTATTGCTCTATATGAATGATTCTATAGATAAATAGAGAGAATGATCATCAAGGAGTTCTTATGAAACGTTCTGCAACCTCTCTCATTATTTCAACAGTTATGCTTTGTACGGTTGGCGCTACTTCTCAAATTCAAGCAGCAGATACATTAGCTAAAATTAAAAGTACCGGAAAAATCGTAATTGGTCATCGAGAATCCTCAGATCCAATTTCATATGTTGTTGCAGGTAAACCAGTAGGTTATGCAGTCGATATCTGTAACCAGTTTGCAAATGACATTAAAAAAGAATTGAAAATGCCTGGCTTAAAAGTTGAGTACAAGGCAGTAACTTCATCAACACGTATTCCTGAGCTTTTAGCAGGCAATATCGATATGGAATGTGGTACCACTACAAACTCTAAACAACGTCAGCAACAAGTTGGTTTCTCAACTAACTACTATGCAACAGAAGTGCGCATGGCTGTTAAAGCAAACTCTGGCATTAAGAGTTTGGCGGACTTAAATGGTAAAGCAGTTGTTACTACTCAAGGCACTACATCTGACAAATACATCAAGATGAATGAAAAAGGTCAGGCTGTTAATGTTCAAAATATTTATGGTAAAGATCATGCTGACTCTTTTGCCATGATGGCATCTGGCCGTGCTGCTGCATTTGTAATGGATGATAATATTTTAGCAGGCTTGATTGCGAAGTCTTCTACACCTAAAGCTTTCGCAATTGTAGGTCCGGTACTTTCATCTGAACCTTATGGAATTATGCTTGCTAAAGATGATCCAAAATTTAAAGCGGTTGCAGACCGTACTGTAAATAACTTGTGGAAAACTGGTAAAATGGACGCTTTATATAAGAAGTGGTTCTTATCTCCAATTCCACCAAAAAACACGAATTTGAACATGCAACAAAGTTCATCTTATAAGAAATTAAAAGCTAACCCAACAGATGCAGGAATCTAACTGGATCTTTTTGTCCTAAATTTACTTGTGTAAGTGTAAAGATTCATTTGCACAAGTGGTCTATTTTCTAAAGATATTAATTTAAGGGGCAAACATGTCAGTCGGCTCGCTAAACTGGACTATATTCTGTGCGGAGTCTAATGAATATGGTGTCGATAAAGCCGCATGGGCAGAATCAGTTTGTAAAGCTATTGGTAGCTCAAGCTACAATGCTTATGCTGAGGCACCCACATGGTTACAAATGTTAGGTTCAGGCGTGTTCACTATGGTTTGGACAGCTATTTTAGCCTTTCTTATCGCATTTTTATTAGGTTCTCTCCTAGGGGTAATTCGTACATTACCCAACAAACCTCTCGCATTTATCGGCAATTGTTACGTTGAAATTTTCCGTAATATTCCACTTATTGTGCAACTATTCTTCTGGGCTTTTGTTTTTCCTGAGTTTTTACCGGACAGCTTAAGTGCAGGTAGTGGGGATGTAGTTGCTGGTGGTTGGTGGAAAAATATTTTAAATCAGCAACCTGCGGTTATTGGTGTTTTTGCATTAGGTCTCTACACGGCTGCCCGTGTATCTGAGCACATACGCGCCGGAATTAATACCGTTTCTCGTGGACAGAAGTTCGCAGCTTCCGCTATGGGTTTTACTACTGCACAAAGCTATCGTTATGTCATTTTACCGGTTGCATATCGTACCGTATGGCCAACGATTACATCTGAAGCAATGAACGTTTTTAAAAACTCAGCTGTTTTATATGCGTTGAGTGTGTTGAATTTCTTTGCTTACACGAAAACCATGCGTGAAGAAACTTCTCAGGACATTATCATTCTTATTCTCTCTACACCTGTTTATTTGATTATCACTTATAGCATTAAGTTTGTGATGGCATGGATTGAGAAACGAATGGCTGTACCTGGCTTAGGTTCAGGAGGGAAGTAATCATGGATTTTTCTTTATTACAAAACCCTGATGTGATCGCGGCACTCAAAGAAGGTTTCATTTTTACGCTTACCGTAACGGTATTAGCAATGATGGGCGGTATCCTAATTGGAACCCCATTGGCAATGATGCGTTTATCTAGCAATGCCATCGCAAGTAATTTTGCAAAATTTTATGTTGATCTGTTTCGTGGTATTCCACTGATTCAGGTGATCTTTATCTTCTACTTTTTGTTGCCGAAAATATTTGAGTTTCAATCTGATACCTATTGGGGACCATTATTTTCGAGTGTCGTGACCTTTGCTATTTTTGAAGCAGCTTTTTTCTCGGAAATTGTACGTTCTGGAATTCAGTCTATTTCAAAAGGTCAGGTACATGCAGGCTATGCGCTAGGTTTTACCTACGGTCAATCAATGCGCTACGTGGTATTACCTCAAGCCTTTCGTAATATGCTCCCAGTATTGTTAACTCAAACAATCATTCTATTTCAGGACATCTCTTTAGTTTATGTGATTAGTGCACCTGACTTTTTAGGTCGTGCAGATACATTGGCTAATACGTATGGACCTGAAACAAAAGCAACATTCTATTTAATCGTCGCTGTAGTGTATTTCTGTAGCTCGTTTGTGCTGTCGCATTTAGTCAAACGCTTACAGCAAAAAATTGCCATCATTCGCTAATTGGAGATTTTAAATGCCAATGATAGACATCCAACATATCTCTAAATGGTATGGTGATTTTCAGGTTTTAACAGATTGCACGACGAGTATTGAAAAAGGTGATGTCGTTGTTGTTTGCGGACCATCTGGTTCGGGAAAATCAACACTCATCAAAACAGTAAATGCTTTAGAACCATTTCAACAAGGTGACATTATTGTTGATGGAATTTCACTTAAAGATCCAAAAACAGATCTCGCTAAATTTCGTTCACGAGTGGGAATGGTCTTTCAGCACTTTGAGCTTTTTCCGCACATGACTGTTTTGGAAAATTTGACGATTGCTCAAGTTAAAGTGTTAAAGCGTTCAGTTGCAGATGCTCGTGCAAAAGGTCTGAAATATTTAGAGCGTGTAGGCTTACTTGCTCATAAAGATAAATTTCCGGGGCAGTTGTCGGGGGGTCAGCAGCAACGTGTAGCGATTGCACGTGGCTTGTCTATGGACCCAATCTGTATGTTGTTTGATGAACCAACTTCTGCACTTGATCCTGAAATGGTCGGTGAGGTTCTTGAAGTTATGGTACAGCTCGCACATGAAGGCATGACCATGATGTGTGTTACTCATGAAATGGGCTTTGCTAAAAGAGTATCTAACCGTTTAATTTTTATGGATGAAGGTAAAATTTTAGAAGATTGCCCAACCCATGAGTTCTTTGATAATTTAGAAGCTCGTCATGAGCGTGCTAAACTTTTCTTAGAAAAAATTCAGGCGATGCACTAATAACCCTAATAAAAAAAGAGCCATTAAAGGCTCTTTTTTTATATCTAATTTTTAGAAACTATATTTTGCTAGCAGGTTGATACGTGAATAATCACCCTTGTCACCTGCAAAAGTTTCACGTTGACCGTAAGTATATTCTGCTCCTAAATCAATATTTTTAACTGGGTTCCAGATTAAATTGACTAAAGCGTTATAAATTTCTTTGTTATAGCTGGTATTGGTTAAATTGCTATTTGCATAGACATTATCATCTTTATATTGAATACCACCTACAGCAAAAGTAGAACGCAGAATAGGGCTCCATTTACGTTGATATCCAATTACTGCGCTATCGAATTCTCCTAAATTAATATCTTGTGTTGTTGTGTCATAGTTATAAGCCGAATTGCTATAAAGTAAATAACGGCCATCGCCTTTAACATGATAGTAGTTAGCAACCACGCTATCTTGAGGCGTTAAATCATATTTACCTCCAACGCCTACACCCCAGCCAAATTTTTCTTCAGAAGTACTATCTTTTGGAGCCACACGGTTTTCATGGGCAAGACCATGTAACTGTAATAGGCCTTTGTTATCCGTAGTTTTGAAATCATATCGTGCTGTTAAAGCAGGAAAACGGCTTCCACCGGCAGCATTACCAGCTTTTTCAACATCGCCACCCTCTAAGGCAACTAATATTTTTTGTTGTGCATTAATTGGCTGGGTGTAACGAACCTGTACTGTACGTGTAGTACCTGTACCAATAGCGCCATTAAAGTCTACTGTTTCTGGTGATGTATCTGTGTTTACAAACGGTGAGGTTGTTTGACCAGCTAACCATTTTCCTAAAGACATATAGGCATGACGAATACGGAAAGTACCATTGCCATTATCTCCATTGCCACCCATGAAATCGGCTTCAATTTTACCTGTTAAATCTCCATATTGAGTTGGACGAGTAATATCTAAGCCAATTCGTGAAGTTGCTGCAGATACATTTAGTGAGTCTTGTTTTGGATCATCTTTATTGAGTGGATAATTGGCACCATTTGAAATACTGCCATTTGAACCTTTAAAGTCATAGGTTGCATCTGCGCGAACACTACCATAAAGCTTGACTTGAGTTTGCCCATCGGCCATAGCCATCCAACCTGGTTTTGATGCAGGGGGTGTAGGGGTGGCAGGTGCTGCGGGAATTGTTGCTGGAGCAGTGACAGTTAAAGCTGTTTTTTGTTGATCAGATAGTTTCTGGACGAGTTGTTTTAACTCCTTTACCTCATCGCGTAAGGCGTTAACTTCAGCATCTGTAGCGGCATGCACAGGCATCGTCACGCTCATTGCACCTAAAGAACTCATTGCTAACACTAGTGTTTTGATCTTATTCACAGGAACTCCCCCGACATAGATAAAAATTTTCCTGCAAATACATAACAAAAATGATGCCAACTTTAAGAAACTTGAAAAATAGCCAAATTTTGATGATTACTTCCTTTTTAGCCTCAAATGATAGTGAGAATAAGAATTTTGCATCGATAAATCAGATTTAAGCATAAAACTGACTCTCTAAAATGAACCGCCTCTGACACTACTTGCACGTTTAAAAGGCATAAAAGACTTAAGCTCTATAAAAGAAATAGAGTTTTGCTACCCATAAACCTTTGTATTTTCAATGCAGAGGTGATGGTATAGGGTTATACTGTCTTTACTGTGAAATTCTGGCTGGAGATAAGAGTGGAGTTAGATCGTTTTGATAAACAAATTCTAGAAATTTTGTCTCATGAAGACTTAAATTTGAATGAACTTTCAGAACGGATCAATCTGTCAGTCAGTTCTGTGCATCGGCGTATTAAGCACCTGATTGAAGCCAACATCATGGGACAGCTCAAAAGGGAAATTAATTTTAGTAAGCTTGGTTTTACTTTACATATTTTATTGCAAGTTTCATTGAGTAAACATGATAGTGAAACATTTGATAAGTTTCTGTCTGAAATAGAAGCAATTCCAGAAGTAACTAATGCATTCTTAGTAACGGGGCAGAGTGCTGATTTTATTTTAGAGCTTGTAGCACGCAACATGGATGACTACAGTGAAATTTTATTAAGACGTATTGGAAAAATCGACAATGTAGTTGCTTTGCATTCTAGCTTTGTCATTAAAGAATATAATGTGTTTAATTGCTATAACTTGCTCAATAAGCTATAAAAAAACGCACCAAATGGTGCGTTTTCTTTGATTCAAATGTTTGATTTAAGCATCAAGTTGAGCCAAAACCTCATCCGAGAATTCAACGTTAGTATAAACGTTTTGTACATCGTCAAGATCTTCAAACATATCAATCATTTTAAGAATTTGTTTTGCTTGGTCAACATCGGTAATTTCAGCTTTTGTAGATGGACTCATCACAACTTCTGCGTTATCAGATTTTAAACCAGCAGCAGTAAGAGCATCTTGTACTTCACCGAAAGTTTCTGGTGAAGTGATTACCAAAATTTCATCTTCTGAAACTTCAATATCTTCAGCACCAGCTTCTAAAGCAACTTCCATGATTTTATCTTCTAAAGAAACATCTTCAAAAGTAATCTCACCACGTTTAGTAAATAGATAAGATACAGAACCCGCAGTTCCTAAGTTACCATTTGTTTTACTAAAACAGTGACGTACGTCTGGTACTGTACGGTTTAAGTTATCTGTCATTGTTTCAACAAGAACAGCAACCCCGCCAACACCATAACCTTCATAAGTTACTTCTTTTAGATCATCATTATCTTCACCACCAGCACCACGTTGGATAGCACGGTTAATGGTGTCACGTGTCATATTAACTGAGAGAGCTTTTTCAACTACTGCACGCAGACGAGGGTTGCTAGCAGGATCTCCACCACCAAGTTTGGCAGCAGTCACAATTTCACGAATATATTTAGTAAAAACCTTACCGCGACTTGCATCTTGTTTAGCTTTACGATGCTTAATATTGGCCCATTTAGAATGACCCGCCATGGACGTGAACTCCAAAAAAAGAAAATGCAAAAGTGCTGGAATATTAGCATAGGCTTGGTTTTGTTGAAAACTGTTGCCCTGCGTTTTGTTAGCCAATTGAATAAGAACAATAAGCTTAAGACCTAATGAGTGACATTAGGTCAAATCAAGTCCAATTTGATTTAGTTAATTTTTACATCTATGTCAAATTGAGCATATAACTCTTTAATGGTTTCCAAGTCTTTTTGTAAATCAGTCGGGTAAATTTTACCTAAAATCCCACCTTGTTTACTTCGAGCATTGGCATACATTAAAACAATAGGAACATTGGCTGCTTTTGCAATATGCCAAAAACCTGTACGGATAGGCTTACGTTCAGAGCCATCTTTAGCACGTGTAGCTTCTGGAGCAATCACTAAGTTAAAAGTTTCATGGGTTTGAAATTGTTCAACCATTTGCGAAACGATATCTTTACTTGCTTTACGATCAACAGGAATGCCACCCAATTTTTCTAAAATTGGCTTAAGGGGGCCTTTGAAAAGTTCTTTCTTTATTAGAGTATGAATTTTGATGTCTAACATTTGGAAGAGGGCAATCGAGAGCACTGCATCTAGATTTGAGGTATGTTCAAAGCCAATAATAACTTGTTTTTTCTCAAGAATTTGTGGGTCTACATTGTAGGTCCAACCAACGGCTTTAAAGATAGAGTTAGCTAAAAATTTTTTCATACATCAGTGCAAATTGATAAATTTTCAGGATTCTAATATGAGTTTGTAAAAAAGCCTAGAAAAATTATGAAAGCTAAAGTAGAGCACAAAAGTTAAGGATTATCTAAGTTCTAAAATACTTTAAAAGTTCTTTTTTTATTTTTCTCAAACTTCGTCTGAAAGTAATAAACCTAGATAATTTTAAAATTAAGATACTGGCTGTGGTATCTCTTCATTAATTAAATATTCAATATATTTCCAAATTTTTTCTGGGTTAATAAGGTTTTTATCTGTCGTCCCATCAATAATCATTCCATCAATAATAGAAATAATGATATGAACAAGGGGAGTTGGGTTTTCTATACCTAACTGAGTAAGTTTTTCATGTAACAGATTAGTCAACCATTTTGTATATTCATAAAATGGTTCACGAATTGAAGTATATTGTTTAGATACTTCAATAAATGCCTTTTTAAATAAACAGCCATTAAATGTTTCGCTATTGATCCATTCAATATACCAATTAAAAATAATATGAATTTTCTCAAGAGGACTAGCATCTTGATGTAAACTTAATTGTTCATTGATTGAGTTTTGAATATTTATATTTCGATGTTGCAAACATTCCATAATTAAATTTTCCTTTGACGGAAAATATTTATAAAAAGTCATTTTTGCAACATTTGATTCAGCAATAATACGGTCAACACCAGTAGCATTGTACCCAATCTGATTAAATAAATTTAAAGCAGTATTTATAATATCTTCTTTTTTTGACATTACTATTCCATATAGTTAAAAATAATTATAACTTAATCTAAAATATTAAATTTTTAATACAAATTATGATAATAAAAAACTGATTTTGATTCAAGTTGAGATTGTGATAATGATTATCATTAATTGAAGTTTTTTTTAATTTTTCATTTGATTTCGTACGATTTTAATTCTAATATTAATCGATGAAGGAACATATTTAAATATTAATTTAAGTCATTGTTTTTATAATAAAATATGTAAAAATCGATCATGCTTCAATAAGTTTAATGAGAGCGGATATGCCTAAGAAATTTGAGAATTTTAATAATCCTAGAAAGAAAGCACTCGCAGGGATGAAACAAAGCATTTCAGCTGAACTATGGGAAAAAAATTCAAACTTTTTGACACGATTAAGAGCAAAGATTGCAAAACATCCTGTATCCCATCATCCTGCAATCGATACTTTAAATAATGGCGAAATTAATAAAGAAGATTTAAAAAAAATTCATTTAGAGTATCGTCATGCAATTGTGCAAACTTTTACTGATGCATTGCTCATGGCCCAATTTCAAACTAAACAATTAGAGCCGAGATTGCATGCCGGTGCAAAAATGTTCCCGCGTTTTCTTTTGAGTTTAAATATTTTTGATGAGTTTGGATTTCGGCCAGGGTTGGATAAAGACGGCTACTATCAGGGAAATCCTGAATATGCTCATTATCCCTTATTTGAAGATATATTGAATGATTTCGGTATTACAGAACAAGATCGTCTAACTTATCATCCGACTGAAATTGCAGATCAGGTTAGAGTATTTTTAGAAAATGCTTATGATGACTATAAAGCTGTTTCAGCCTTATTAGCAGTCGCAGAAGAAGAAGTCATTCTGTATAGTCCACCTTTACGTAGAGCAACTAAGGCAGTTGGTCTAGATGTGGAGGGTGGTGGTTATTATCATGTACATGGTATCTCTGAAGATGAAAGTGCCGAAGCAGCAGATGATGATCATGAAGAAGATTTATGGTATGTCTTGATGCAAGCTTGTACAGAAGAAGACTATAACTATATTGAAAAATTGTGCTTAGAGTATTGTGATTTATGGGAAAAGTTCTGGGATACACAATTAGATAATTCTGAGCCAATGCGAAAGCAAATCTTAGCTTAATAGATGAAAGATGGATATTTAGTACGGAACGTAAGTGTATTTTAAAACATCTAAAATTTAGGGATAAAATAAATTTAAATTTTGAGTATTTTTTATAAGAGTAAAGCATATTTTATTTGGATATATATTAAAAAACCCCATAAACTTTTTGTTTATGAGGTTCGGTATTTGGTGGGCCCACACAGACTTGAACTGTGGACCAACGGATTATGAGTCCGCTGCTCTAACCAACTGAGCTATAGGCCCTATAAGTCAGAAAAGCTTTTAATCTCAATGCTTTTCAGTGCGTGCAATACTAATCAATTTTTTAATTAAACACAAGTCATTTTCTGAAGTAGACGCAAACTAAACCCAAAAATATTGTGTCTTATTGGTTAATATTTCAAGCGATAGTGATTCTAGCTTATGTGTACTTCAAGAGTAAAGTGGGAGAAGTTATTTATCGATCAATTAGAATTTATTCCAACAATCTATTGTGACGATGACTTAATTGTATTTGTAGTTTGAGACATTAATTTATATAAAATAAATTTTGTTTAAAATATAAGCAGGAATTGTAGATGTGCTGTTTGTGTGTTGTGAAAATATAGAATTAGAAAAAGCTTATTTAAGATAAATATAAATGGTGATTAAAAATATTATATATTTTTATATTGTAATTAAGCTTTAGATATATGGTAGATTGCCTTTTTAATTATATATTTCGAAAAATAATAGTTACAATAATTCTATTAATAGAGTTCTAGCCTATATGTAGTAAAAAATATAGACTATTAGGGCCAAATTACTTAAGAAAATAGTATTATTAATTTTTAGATTAGCTTGAAATTTAAACTCAACTTAAAAAAGTAAACATTAAGATATAAAGTTAGGAACTTTAATAATGAAACATAAAACTAACGAATAAATGGATTAATTTTTTTTGATGCAAATAAATTTAATTAAAATATAATACTTTTTATTAAGATGTTTGTTGTGTTTTTCTAAAAAAGCTGTTAAGGGTGATAATAGAAATTTTTATCATTAAAATACCTTTCCGTCTCTAAAGTATTTTCTATATGAAACCTAAATTGTGATTGTCTTCACAACAATACAAATGTTTGTATCTTATAAACTTTATTCTTGACTAAAACACTTGGTTTTAATAAAGTATAAGTGTATTTTTTACAAAAAAATATTATTGCTTAATCCTGAAATACAACAAGAGGCCTACTTTCTAAGTAGGCTTTTTGTTTTTAGTAGTATTTAGAGATATGGTACAGAGTAATGAGCTTAAGCTTTAAATAAACTAGATTTAACAAGAATCAAAATTATAAAAATCCTTAGACTTTCAGAACTAACCTATAAAGTTTTATAAATTTTCTTGAATAATTTTAATTAACTCTCTAGCTGCTTTAGGTAAAGGGCGGTCTTGGAGCCAAATTAAATAAATAGATAGAGGTAAATGATTTTTTGTATTTTTAAAATCTAAAAGGACTAAGTGACCTTGATCAATTTTATCTTGTACTAGTGATAATGGAAAATTTCCCCAACCAAGTCCAGCTTCAACCATATTAATTGCTGTTTGTAGACTATTGGTTTTCCAGTACATTGCACCAATAATTGAACGGGGATCTTTCATTTCATGTTCACTACTCGCCACAACAATTTGTCTAATATTGATTAATTCTTCAATAGAAAACTGCTTTGTTCTATCTTGTAGAAGAGCGTGGTTAGAAGAAATCGTAGCCGCCACTGTTTCAGTCATTACCAATTGTAGATTCTCGCGCATTTTTATATTGAGGTCTGAACCCGCTAAGCAAAGACTGATTTGCTCCGTATAAAGTAAATTAACAATGTCGTCTTGGGGAGCAGTAATAACTTCTATGTTTAGTAAAGGGAATTTATCGGCTAGTTTCTTTATTGAGTGGAATAATAATTTTGTATTTACATAGGAAACAACGCCAATACGCAATTTACTTTCAAGTCCTAAAGAAAGTTCATGTGCATGAGTGCTAAATAGCCTAAGTTGTTCAGAAATGATCCGTGCTTGAGGTTCCAAGGCTAATGCTGTAGCGGTAGGAATGACCTTTCGAGGAGTCCGTTCAAATAATATATAACCCAATTCTGCTTCTAAATTAGCAACGGCCATACTTACTGCTGAGGGGACTCGATTTAGTTTACGAGCAGCCGCAGAGAAAGAACCTGTATCGAGTACCGTTATGAAAAGTTCAATATTTTCACTGTTAAAATTCATTTTGATATCAGCTGAACTGAAAGC
The DNA here is from genome assembly GCF_000588015.1 of Acinetobacter sp. 1294243. Lineage (NCBI taxonomy): Bacteria > Pseudomonadati > Pseudomonadota > Gammaproteobacteria > Moraxellales > Moraxellaceae > Acinetobacter > Acinetobacter sp. 1294243. Next base: position 456,477 of record NZ_JFXG01000001.1, on the reverse strand, counting down.
TATTAACTTTATATATGATTTTGACTGAAATTAAAATATAAGGAATTAAGCAGAGTTTAGTGATTATGCAAGGTATAAAGCGTCGAATTGTATATGTTTCTTCCTATGAAATAATCGGAATGGTTATTTCATCAGTAGGGTTAGCGATTTTGGCAGGTGATAGTGTTGAACATACTGGACCATTATCCGTCATGATTACGACCATCGCTGTAACTTGGAATTTTATCTACAATATTTTATATGAGAAATGGGAAGCTAAACAAAGCAGTCATATCCGTACAGTTAAGCGTAGAGTTGGACATGCCATCGGGTTCCAGCTTACTTTGGTTCTGTTTTTAATTCCGCTTATTTCATGGTGGATAGATATTTCCCTGATTGCTGCTTTTTGGTTAGATGTGGCCTTTATTATCATTATTCCTGTCTATACTTTTATATTTAATTGGAGTTTTGATAAGTTATTTGGATTGCCTATTTCGGCACAGGCTAAAGCGCTAGCAGAATAACCGTAAAATTATTTTATAAGCTATCAAGGTGATTAACTTTGATAGCTTATTAAGTTCAATTATTTAATTTGATCAATCACTAATTGTTTTGAAAACTTGAGTTGAGCTTTCTTGGCGAAAATGTAGTAAATCAATGCAGTAGAAATAAGTCCTACAAGCCACGATAAATCGATTCCTCCTAACATTGCCGCAATTTGACCCGTATAGAATTTACTATCAATAAATGGTAGTTGAATCAAAATACCTAGAAAGTAGCAGGTAATTCCAATCCGATTCCAACGGCCATACTTACCATTTGGATCATACAGTGCATCTACATCACATTCTTCTTTAGAGATAAAGTAGTAATCAACAAGATTAATGGCACTCCACGGAATAAAAAAGGTGAGTAAAAACAAAATAAATGCTTTAAAGGCGCTTAAAAAAGTATGTTCACCTATAATTGCAATAAAGGTTGAGACTACAACCATAGCAAGGACAATCAGTAATCTTGTTATTTTTGAGATTTGATTTGTCGATTTGAAACTATTCCAAATCGTAGCAATACACATAAAACTGCCATAGGCATTTAAGGTCGTTAGAGTAACTTTCCCAAAAGCGATACTAAAATATAGAAAGATCACGACGAGGGCAATTGGGTTCATACCAACAACATATTGAACTTCATTTCCGACAAAATTGCCGTTTGCAACCTGAGCGATTAAAACGCCTAGGCTCATAGAAATTTGTGAGCCAATTAAAGAACCTAAGCCGACAGCCCAAAAAACACGAGATGAAGATGTTTTAGTTGGAAGATATCGAGAATAATCTGCAACATAGGGACCAAAAGAGATTTGCCAAGAAGCAGAAAGGGAAACTGCTAACAAGAATGAAGACCAGCTGAAATGACGTACTGCTAAGAGTTCAGAAAAATCAGAAAGTGCGAAGATCTGAGTCAAAATTATCACAAAAGCAATCAAACCAATAATACTGGCTACTTTGCCTACCAAATGGATTAAACGGTATCCAATCGTTGCGAATAAAATGATTAAACTTGCATAAATTAAGATACCAGTTGTATTGCTGACATGTGCCAAATGTGCAATTGCTTTACCCGCTAATACCTCTCCAGTTGCGGTAAAACCAATATACATAAGGCAAACGAGTATGATTGGAATGCACGCGCCATAAACCCCAAATTGCACACGGCTTGAAATCATTTGAGGGAGGCCAAGTTTAGGACCTTGGGCAGCATGTAGTGCCATGACGCCAGCACCAAAACATTGTCCTACTAATAAGCCAATAATAGACCAAAAAACATCCCCCCCTAACACAACGGCTAGCGCGCCTGTCACAATAGCTGTGATTTGTAAGTTAGCACCAAACCATAGGGTGAATTGGGCAAATACTCCGCCATGTCTTTCATTTTCAGGAATAAAGTCGATGCTTCGGTTTTCTATAAAACTACTATTAGGTTTCCCAGCCGATGAGTCCATTTCACTCTCCTTATCCTTTAAGAGCCATCCTATTCTTATTCATTTATATTTGTATAATCAAATATAAACATGTATATACAAGTAATTTTAAGAAGAATCAAATATTTTTGAAGTATTGGACGTTAAAATTGAGTTAAATAATTCATAGATAAGTAGAAAAAGTATTTGACTGATTTTATTTTTTAAAAGTTAAATGATAAAAAAATAATATATAAAAAAGCCCTCTGAAGAGGGCTCGATTTTATACGTTTGCGTCTAAAACAAGTTGGAAATAAGTGGGAAGTTCAGAAAATTGTACCAGTTGGGTCTTATCTTCTTGCTTAAAATAATACTGATAATTTGGAGTGTCTAAATGGTTATCTAGATATTGGGTTGCATCTGTAAACTGTGCTTTTGCAATCGGCTTATCTTTCTTGCATTTAATAATAACAGGGTTTACGGAGTTTAATTTTACAGGAACGCCATTTTCAAATTTAGCAGTTTCAATCAATAAGGAAATTTTGAAATCACCGAAGGTTACACAGAAGTGGCCTCCATTTTCAGTCTTAATTTCTCTGTCAGAGAAAAGATCTTTAAATAAATTCTTAAGGGATTCTCTATGTTTATCTAAGGCAACTTGAAATTCATGATCTCGTTGCTCGATCTTTTCTTGCTCTTCTTGTAGCAATTTGGCTTGCTTTTCAATTGTTGTAAAATCCAGCTTCATTTTAATATCTCCTTTGGTTGTTTTAAAACTATATATGGCAATCTTTTATTAAGTTTTAAAGAAACATACAGTATTTGTTACAACGGAATAATTAAGATGAGCTTTTGTATAAACTATCACAAATGTAAAAAAAAATTGAAAATATAAGAATTTAAAGAAATTATTGAGGAATAATTTTTATATTTGAAAATGCTGCTACATATTAAGGATAAATTTTTAATGTAGCAGCACATTTCTTATTTTGTACAAGGTTTTGCTATAAGTGCAGTGCTTTTAATTTTAAAAAATCCTCCGCTACTCATTACACCAAGCATCACTAAAACTGTTCCTACTAACTGCCAGATATTGAGGGCTTGTCCAGTAAGTAGAGCAATTATCATACTGAACACTGGCACAAAGTTAAAAAAGACAGAAGCACGACCAGCACCTAACTTTTGTATACCATTAAACCAGAATAGATAAGCAATCATGGTAGAGCAGATAACAACATATCCCATGGCTAAGTGCGCATTTATAGGGGCAGATGCAATTGCTGTAAGAGGATCTTCAAATATCACGCTCAACAAACCAAGTGTTATTGCCCCGAACAGCATAGAAAAAGTTGTTGTTTCTAGCGGAGTCGCATTTTTTACATAACGGCGAGACAGTACATTTGCAAGACAAAATCCAAATGCGCCTAATAATATAAATAGATCTCCAATGTCTATTTTGAGGTGCAGCAAAGTCGTTATATGTCCCTGACTAATCACCAGTAACACACCACTTAAGCCAAATAAAACGCCTAAAAACTTATTAGTGGTAAGTTTTTCTCCATCTAAAAGGATTGTCATTAATAGAGTCATTAATGGCGTGGTTGCCATAATCAAAGCACCGTTAACAGCTGATGTGGTTTGAAGTCCATAAAAACAGCCGATGTTGAAACCCGCAATTCCGATAATACCAATAATCAAATAGATTACTAGATTCTGTCTTAAGGCTGCCCATCTAAGCTGGCCTGTTATTGAAAAGATTAAGAGTAAGCCTAGACTTGCAATAAAAAAACGTTCAGACGCAGCAGATAACGGGGGCATATGTTGAATAATATAAGACATTGCATTAAATGCTGATCCCCAAAAAAACATCGTTAAGACAACACCAGCATAGGCATAAGCCACCGTTCTGTTCATGGACAGGCTCCCATTAAGAAAGGTTTTATTCTCGACAAATCTATAAAGGTGTACAATTCCATATTAATACACTTCTAATGTGAAAATTTGCACAATGATTGATTGGGAAAATTTGCATTACTTTTCAGTTTTTACCGAAGAAAAGTCACTTTCCGCTGCTGCCAGAAAATTGGGAGTAGATCATGCAACTGTATCTAGAAGAATTGCCCAGCTAGAACAAAATTTAAAACTTAAATTAGTTGATCGTAGACCACGGACATACATTCTGACTCCTGATGGGGAACGTCTTGCACAAGTAGTTGCTCGTATGATGGAAGAAACTTTTTCTATTGAACGTCTAACTCAAGCAGGTCAGCAAGAAGTAATGGGAAGTGTTTCTATTAGTATGCCTCCCTTAACTGCTGCACATCTCATCATGCCCCATTTGGGTAAATTTTATCGCCATTATCCGCAATTAAAATTACGGGTGCTCGGTGATGTTCATTATGTTTCTTTACAGCATAGTGAGGCTGATATTGCGGTACGATTTGGACGTCCCAAAGATGAAAATTTAGTTGCTCGCAAAGTAGGTGAAATACCTTTTGGAATATATGCAGGTCCAAATTATTTAGCTTCAACAGATCCTGAAAATTATGATTGGATTAGTGTAGAAGTGGGGGGAGTGCATGGTCAAAAACAGCAAAAATTAAAAGAAAGGTTAAGTCATAAAGAACCTATAATGGTTACCAATAATCCCGAGTTACAGTGGAGAGCTGCATGTGGAGAAATTGGTTTAGCGGTCTTACCTGATTTTTTAGGAGCTCTGAGTAATTTGATCAGATTACAAGATGATTATCCGATGAGTGCTGAAATATGGTTAGTCACACACGAAGATTTGCGACATAGCCCTGCAATACGTGTAGTAATGGATTTTCTTATATCTTGTTTTGAAGCTTTTAAGGTCTAATCTGTTAATTGCGATCCATTTGTATAAAAGCTACTGGAGTCCGCAGCTTTTATATTGAGATAAATTTTAAGCCAGACTGATTTCTATTCCTCTACGTAAATTAGATTGGTCCTGTTCGGAGTTTAAATCAATTTTGGCATACGATGTGGCAAGTATGCGTCGAGCAGCAAAATTAATTGGTTTTTCTAGCAACTTAGGTAATTTGATACCTAAGGGGTTACTTTCGGTTTGAGATACCTCGGTTTTGACCCTAGTTCCCATAATATAGTCAAACCATGGTTTGGTAACGCACCAATTAGCATTTTGATTGCTTGTCATATGATGATCATAGTGCCAAGGGATACGTTTCTTAGCATATTCAGGGTCTAAATGGGCTTTTGAATGTACACGCCAATAATTCCATAAGCCATAATAAAGCCCAGCTGTAAAAAAGGGCGCTACTGGTAAGAATACTGTTGCAGCACCAGCTAAACTAATTAATGCTGTTTTTTCATTATAAATTTCTGCATTTTTGAACATTGATTCTGCATAACCTTCATCATGAAAATTATTTAAGCGAGCACGTTTATGATGAGCAATATGAGTAAAAAAAGGGCTATTACGATACTTAGTTGGATATTCGTGTAACCAAACTTTATGGAAGTACCATTCAAGGCCATTTGCAACAAAAATACCGACAGGAAACCCGAGCATACTAATTACTTCTCATGAATCATAATTTAAATGCATTGTAAAATAAGAAAGTTTTATCGTTTTGACTTTATAGGCAGTCCAAGAACTGCCTATAAAATCAATTTTATTGCTTTTGTTTGCGTTGGCGATATGCGCTTGGAGTTTCACCAGTCCAACGTTTAAAAGCTCGTGTAAATGCAGAGGGTTCAGAAAAGCCAGTTAAATAAACAATTTGATCAAGGGTTTCTTTGGTGTTTGCAAGTAAACGTCTTGCAAGCTTCTCTCGATACTGGTTTAAAATTTTCTCGTAATTAGTATTAATTGCTTGTAAATCAGCTCGAAGGGTACGTGGGTTACGATTTAATTGTTCAGCAATAAATTTTTGATCGAATTGACCAGATTCAAGTAAACCATTGCTGAGCAAGCGCTCAATCGCATAAACAAGTTGATGCTTTTCTAAGTTTGATAGTTGCTGTTCAGCAATTGTTTCATGAATTTTTAATAATTCAGGTTCAGCCGCTGGTGATGCTTTATTCAATAATGTACTAGGAAAAATTATAGCGCCTTGTTTTTGGTTTAAAATTACCGGGCATTTCCAAGCTTCTTGATAATTATTAGCTGAAGCACCTTGTTGATAAGGTAATGTAATTTGGCTAGGCCTAAACTCGTTATTTGTAATATATTTAAAAAAATTAAGAAAAATACCGATACCACATTCAAGATAATGTCTTACAGGGTGTTCAAAACCTACTAATAACGCGATATCTTTTTCAACAATTAAAGAAAGATTAAATACATCGGTTAACAGGTACTGATATCTTAAAGCACGTTGTAAACCTTCACCGAAAGTAGAACTACTTAAAAATAAATATTCAATAACTAAACCTCTGAAAGCAGGCATTTGACTACCTACATGCAAACCAATATCAGGATCTTCACTTATTTCTTCTGCCGCTGTCCAAAATCGCTGTTGAGTAGAATTGTCTCTACGAATATTTTTATCGGGCGGTTGATTGGGTAAATTTACACTTGCAAAAATAGATGCTGCATCTAATCCCATTTGCTGCATAGTTTGATAAGTCATCCATAAAAAAATTCCAGCATCGGAAGAATTTTTTGACATGTTTTTTATAAATATCCAGAAAGTTGTACAATGCATTCAATCATGAATTTATTGTTAATACGATATTCTTACCTATAAATTTCATTGATCAGAAAAAAGCCTGCATCTTCACGTGCCTGTTTTAAAGCTAAAATAAAAGATATTAGTAAAAGTAGCCCTATGAGGAAAAGAAAAAGATCAATTTTACTGATCGCGTAACCTATACTTGTAGCTCCTAGACCTAGTAAAACAATACATAATATTTTCCAAAAAATGAGCATGTTACGTTCTGATAAAAGCCTAAGAATATTGTTTGTAATTGAAGGGGATTTCTAAATTTATTTATGTTTTTTTTATTATAGATTATGTAATTCTTTATAATTTTATAAAATTGGTTTTTTATTAAGCTTTTGAAAAATAAATAAATTATTTTTAGGCCATATAAATCAATTTTCTTTCATTTTTTCTTAAAATTAAGTTTTTATTAATTAATAGAATGATAATTCTTTAGAAACACTATAAAATAGGAATGTAAAAAATAAATTTGATTTTTTAATTAATATAAAACAATAGTTTACTGTGGTTATTTAAATTTTTGTTAAAAAAAAGACTTGATTTTTAAGCTAAATTTTGGAATTATAGTTATGCAAATTGTGATCTATTTCCCACAATTTGTATTTCAGGTTAAGTGGTTATCACTAATGCTCATTTGCTATTTTTGCTTATGAGCATTTTTTTATGTGACTTTTTAATATAACTACAAAATTTTTGAAGCGTTAAATTTTAAGATTATTTAGCTGAGCTAAGCTTAATTATTTTTAATAAATTTTTAGAGATAAATTAATCATATTGAACAGTTACAGTTGCTGTTGCCGTAACCTCACCCGCGCTTACATTAGCCGCTGTTTGATAGTAACGAGCAGTTAAGGGGATATCGTACTCTATAGTCTGATTAGAGCTGACTGTGCCTATATTTTGTTTTATTGTTTTTTGAATTGGGGTAGTGGCACCATTCATATTCCATAATAGTTCTACACCCACACCATTGGCTTTGGTTGAGTTTGCTGCACTATTATTAATGACCTGATTATTTTTGGGATCAGAATTATAGTCAAAACTTAAGCTGATGGTGTTACTTGTTGCTATACCCGAGTTGTTTTCGCCGCCATTACATAAAATCGATAGATTAAAACTCTGCTCGCCTTGTGTTGAACCAATCGCTTTAAAACCTGACTTTGTAACAGTCGGGAGTTGAATAGGTATATCTACACCATTTTGAATTTCACATGATGAAGACGCGATCAGAATAGGAGCATTACTTAATACTGTAGTAGTTAAAAATGGTCGGTTTTGTTGACCTGATACATAATAGGTGCTGTAACGTCCTGCTACTAATGCTCCTGAACCTGTGGTCATGGATGTTTTAATAACTTCCATAACAAAATATCCCGGTGAAAGGGTATATGCAGTATTTGGGGTTAAAGTACGTCTATATGGATAATATCCAGAAAAATCTGAAGCATCTGCTGCTTCACGATAAAGACGAATACCAATACCGGGAATATTGGTTGCATATACATTATTACCTATTGGGCTAATTGGATAATTTAAGGGGAGAGCTGCAATAATTTGATCACTCGCACGACTACATGTTGCAGTAGAATTATTGGGAGAAATTGTAAAAGTATTCCTTTGTAAGATAGTCCCTATAGGATCAGTCGGTTTTACGACGATTTTACCAATGTTCATCGGGATATCGACGGTGGTAAATCCCTTACTTAAATTACAATTTGCATGTGTATGGCTATAAGCAAATAGACTCGCTGCCAAAAATCCAATTTTTTTTAAAATCTTATTCATTTACAGACTGCCTTTGTCATAATAATTGATTGATTGTTATGCTTTATTTGATTCGTGATATCGTATTCAAGTTCGCATTTTTCAGTACTCCTTTCTCCCCATTTCACATATAAACGGTCATGGGTTAAGGGGGTTCGTAAATAAATACGGCTGCCTTGCGCAACAATACCTATTACTTCGTTATTCTGGTTATATACCTGTGCGGCAAAAGGTAAATGTGAGCCATCTAAAGTGGTCGGGCTGATAAAAAGTGCGTAACCTTTTTTTGTTGTGAATTGAACTTTAGTGATTGAGCCTGCATAGGGAGCAATACGTAAGCTACTTTCAGCTAGCTCAACCTGTGTGGACATGTTTTGCGGATCAAGGCTAATGTCATTCATATGGTAAGGCGTAACATAGGGGATAACCGCATATCCCTTTTTGTTTATGCTGAGGCCTTGTGTATTACCGACTTGTGCTCCTGTTGCATCTGGGGCATAAACTAAAACCATTGTTTGAGCTTGATCTGGACCAAACAGAATTCCTTGGGAGTGAGCAACGATATTGCCACTCAAGTTAAGCATTTCTTGTTGATATGAGTCAGCGTAACTAAATGAAGCACCTAATGTTGTGTAGTTTGTCTTATAGTTGCCATTGATATTGAGATTCGTTTGACCATGGTTTTGACTGGAAATTGATGCGCCGTAATTCAACCGGTTTCCTGTAAAACCGCTAAAACCCAGAATTTGGCTATCTTCACTTATAAGATTATTAAAATTTAAAGAGCTTTTCTTAAAATCTAAGGGAAAGGATAGAGAAATGAGGTATTGACTATCTTGGTTAGCTCGCCCACCAGCTTCAATAGTTTCACTATTAATTGCAGAGAAACTATAAGTTAAATCTTTAAATTGGTTGCTATAACCTAATTGGACTTGCTTATTAGTAGTAGGCTGGTTCCAATAGTTTGTCCACGAACCTACTAAATAGAAATTTCCCCATAGGTTTGGAAGAGCTTGATTTAAATTAATCTGAAATTCACTTTTTTGCTTACCTACCGAAAAACTATCAATGTTTTGCTCTTGTAAGTCCCGAATTAAAATTGCATCACGTAGTTTGAGATAGTTTTGTGTTGAATAACGATAAGTTGCTAGTGTTAAGTTAGTATGCGTTGGAGAAAATAACTTATTGTAACTTAGACGATAACTTTGACCTGTCATTTTAGGTTGATGGGAAAAATTGGTATTTGAATGTGTTACATCAAAAGAAATAGCGCCAATAGGCGTTGAAAAAGCTGTACCTAACAACACAGAGAAATACTGCTGTGTTCCTTGAGTTGCGCTATAAGTTGTAAGGTAATTATTGATTCCGCGTTGATATTTACCCTGTATTAGCCATGGAGTTAACTTAATGTTTGGGTCTCGAAATTGTCCTAAGGTGAATGAATATCGGCTCATTTGAGGACGTAGCATTTCAATTATAGAAGTATATGGAATAGAATATTTTTGAACTACTCCATTAGATTCAAGTACCGAAACTTGTAACTCACCTCCAAATCCTGTGGGATAGAGATCATTAATTTCAAAGTTTCCTGGTGGGACTGTGGTTTGGTAAATTAAATTACCTTGTTGTCTAACTTCGACTTTTGCATTGGTTTTGGCATAACCTCGAACTCTTGGAGCATAACCGAGCATACTATTTGGAAGCATTCTGTCATCACTTGAAATATTCATTCCACGATAGGGTAGAGAGTCAATAAAATCGCTATTAGTAAAATAATCTCCTAAAGTCACCACACCATGGATATCTGGAAATGCCTTTTGTATATATGTATTTGTCGAGGTATAAGAAGAATTATTAGATTGGCTTTGCCATTTCCATTGTCCATTATGGCGAAACTGCCAACTTGCTAAATTTGCTCCAAGATTGGCTCCCATAAAAGCATAACTATTTTCATGTTGTTCATTGACTATTCGATATGCTGTGGCGTTATAGCTTAAAAAAGCTGCATTAATACCGCGATCCCACAAATGCGGATCGATGTAACCTTGCGCATTTTTTTCTAAGACGACTTGCGGGAGCGAAATATCAATTCTTAAACGGGAACTATCAAATACATAAAAAGCACTATCTATCCATGAAGCGAGAGCTTTACATGCAAGAGACGAAGTAGAGTCATGTTGACTTAGAACATTAGCTTTTACGCCATATTCAAGTAACGTGGCTTCTGTAAAACATGTTTCAGCATTTGCGTTAGGAGCTGAGGCAGTAAATCGCATACGCCGTTTACCCAGCCATTGACCATTAATATAAACATCTAAGCTATATTCACCAGGCAAGATCGGGTTTCCGTATTTGAAGCGAGCTATATCAATTTTTTGTGCATTACCTACTAAGAAATTGCTATCAAATTCAGCCTTTGTAAAATGTGGAACATCAGTAGTATTTTCAGCATATATAGCCATAGGCATGAATAGCGTAATACTTGAGACGACATACCAAGTAAAGGGGCTTTTTAAACATATATAAGGTATAAACCATTTAGACATAGTTCTAGAGCCTACTCATGATAGGTTTTAAATTTTCTTAAGAAATACAATAAGGTTAGAATTTTATTGGGTGCTCAACTCGTCCACCGTAATCATTGATATACACAAAGCTCATATCTGCTAAGTTTTTATTTTTTAGTTTAATTTTATCCTCTGAATAAGGGGCAATCATTAAGCCTTGTTGCAATAAGTCTGTTTTATGGCCTTCACTTCCTTGAAAAATGGAGGCAATAGTAAGAAAAAAAGGTGTCGGATTTTTTATCATTAGATATTGATCATTTATTTTCCACTCGACTTTGTCACTTAGTTGATCAATATTTTCTTTTAGATCTATAGGGCGGTAAAAAAATTTAATTCGCGAACGAACAGCGAGTTGCAAAAAATTGTTAGAGGTTGTTGTGGTTTAACCTTGTTGAGTTCTCCCTTCAGGTTTAGGAGGGATATCTAAAACATTAAGCCAAAAAATAGATTCTTGTTGTTGGCTTAGTTGAGATGTAGTAGGCAACGCTGTAATTCTTAAGGTTTGCCCCTTAGTTGCTTCTACTCTTGAAATTGGTGGAGTAATAATGAAAGGTACATTTGTTTCATCTGGTGTTGACTTTGCATTTCCATCATCGATCCATGCTTGAACAAGAGACGGGGCCGTGCCGTTATTACTCAGTTGTAATGTGATCTCACGGGCATTTGAAGGATAAATGACACGAGTACCATGTAAAACAATCTCAGCATGACCTGTAGTAGTGAGCGCTACTTGCAGACAAACTAATCCCCAAAAAAATTTACGACCACGAAAAAGCATCAGTCATATTCTCAATAACAAATAATAGGAAGGAGATAGCTTCTATTCATGAATAGAAGCTTCAATTTTAAGTTTATTGATAAATGATCGTGTATTTTACTTGCGATGTTACCGTACCAGCAGTAGAAGCACCTGTAGCATAATATTCAGCATAATAGTTAAGATCAGCACTACCGCCTGCTGAAACATTTACCCATTGTGAATTCGTTTGAGTTTCATTTGTGCTTGTAGCAAGTACAGGAATTACAGCGTTATTACTGCCAAGTAACTGAATATTTACATTTGTTGCTGCACCAGAAGTTGCTTGGTTTAATAAACGACCCGTATTAAAGTCAACGGTTGCGCCTGGTTCAAAATAAGTTGCGACTTTACCTGCAGCGGTACAGTTCGTTAAATTAATTTGAAAAGGTGTACGACCAGCTACATCACCAGCATTTTTTAAGGTTTGAGATGAAACAGTAGGCAAATTGATTGTTAAATTTTTATCTCCAGTATCAATAGTACAAGTATTATCCGTGACAAGACCATTAATAGTAATTGTGCCATCTGCTGCTTGTGCATTTGCTATATTAAAGAGAGAAACTGCCGCCACAAAAATAAATTTTTTCATAAAATCCCCAGAATAGCTTTTTAAAATAAAATCCATTACTTTTCAGTAAGTTTATTCTGATTAAGTAAGGCGAAGGAAATATATCACTTTTCAATCAAAAAACAAGAAAAACATTATATTTATATATATTTTGATCAATTGTTTTTATTAAGAAAAATTAAAAAATTTATTTTTTATCATTTGGTAAAGTAATTAATTAGTTTTTATTTAAAATAGAATTTAAAAATTAGTAATATCTAAGTGATTGTATTGTATTGAATTAATGAAATTTTAAAATATTTAAGATAATACATATTTAATATTTTTTATTAAGCTATTGTTTTTAAATGATAAAATTGCTTTGTGTGTATCTTATAAATATATTTAATTTTTTAAGAATTTTTTAAGGTTCAATTCCTACTGTTTTAGTTGTAATTCAATAAAAGATAATCTGGAGTTCAGTTCCATGAATACTATGCAGTATAGCTATAAACCTAATTACTTTTTCTTTGCTCATAAATTAGTTTTATTTTTAAAGGATTATCTCATCAAGCATCCGACGGAGCAGCAAACAACGTTTAACTTGCAAACGATTTATGACATCTTTAGCCATGATCTTGCTTCAAGTACGACAAACCTTGAAGGTATCTTAAATATTGCAGATGAATATGTCTTTGAAACAGAAGATGGCTTACTTCCATTAATTAGCAAGCATTCAGTCAATCTCAAAAATCATGTACTTTCTTTAGAATTTACACCTCAAGCCTTGGCAAGTCTATTGTCAGGTCGTTCGTTGGTAAATCCTAAAGCAGCTTAGATTTTCTTTTAAGGTAGAGTGAACTCATATAAAATTCATAAAATTTATTTTTAAGAGTTATTTATGAGTAAAGACTTTAAGGCCTTAACTTATATTGCGGATGAGAATGTAGCAGATACAGTGACTTGGCTTTTACACCATCAAGATGTTTTTGATTCTTTTAATTTTGATGTGTTGAGCCAAGAGTTCACAGTAACGCATGCAGCAGGTAAGGATATTATTCGAGTCGGAACCTTTCTGAATGCTACTTACGGAATATTAGTAACTTCTATATAAATGAAAAAAGCCCTGAATAATCAGGGCTTTTAAATTTTCTAATTTGAGTTAAGCACTCATCGCATCTACTGATAAATCAGCAACTGTTGGCTTTGGTTTTTCAGCCGTTAAACCTAGTTTATTAAATAAAGCTTGGTCTTTACCTTCACCGGCATTTGGTGTGGTTAGTAGTTTATCACCAGAGAATAATGAGTTTGCACCAGCCATAAATGCTAATGCTTGGTCTGAATCACTTAATGATTCGCGGCCTGCAGAAAGACGGATATAACTATGCGGCATGATAATACGCGCCACAGCAATAGTACGAATCCACTCAATTACATCAAGCTTTTCAACATCAGCTAAAGGTGTTCCTTCAATAGGAACAAGCATATTGATTGGCACAGATTCAGGATGAATTGGTAGGGTAGCTAGTTCATGTAATAAACCAATTCGGTCTTCACGAGTTTCACCTAAACCCACAATACCACCACTACAAACTTTCATACCAGCTTGACGAACATAATCAAGGGTATTTAAACGGTCATCAAAAGTACGAGTACTAATGATGTGAGAATAATACTCACGAGATGTATCTAAATTGTGGTTATAATAATCTAAACCAGCAACTTTTAGGCGTTCTGCTTGCGATTGGTTAAGCATCCCTAAAGTCATACAGGTTTCCATACCTAATGCTTTAACTTCACGTACCATTTCTAAAACATAAGGCATATCGCGCTCATGTGGGTTACGCCAAGCAGCACCCATACAAAAACGTGAAGAACCTGAATCTTTTGCAGCTTTTGCTTCACTAATCACTTTTTCAACAGCAATGCGTTTTTCTGCTTCTAGTTTTGATTCGTAATGTGCCGATTGTGAGCAGTATTTGCAATCTTCAGGACATTTACCCGTTTTAATAGATAAAAGGGTACTGACCTGAATTGAATTGGCGGTGAAGTGCTCACGATGTACTTGCTGAGCCTTGAAAACTAAATCCAAAAAAGGTTGTTCATATAAAGCTTGGATTTCTTCACGATTCCAATCATTACGTAGAGTCATTGTCATATCCATGATGATGGCATTAATTCACTATACATAATCATACAGAATTCGTATTAAAGCTATAGGGCAAAAAACATCATTTTTTTAATTTGATAGCTGAAGTTGATTAAGTTGCTGTTCAATTGCCCAATCAATATGCACATTGACGATTTCGTCATGTAAATTTTTGCCATTTTGTAGTTGATCTACAATTTCTTTTGAATAAGGAGCATTTCCTAATCCGATTGCAATATTACGTTTAAATGATTGATAACCTGTGCGGCGGATAGGGCTACCTTCCGTATTGGCTAAAAAAGTGGCTTCATCCCACTGCCAGATATCAAGCAGACTAATATTATCTAACCCATGTCTAGGATTAAAATCAGAAATAGATGCTGTTTTGGCAAAGCTATTCCAAGGACAAATTAACTGGCAGTCATCACAACCAAATATTCGGTTTCCAATACCTGCACGTAATTCTTCAGCAATAATTCCTTTATATTCGATAGTTAAATAGGCAATACAACGTCTTGCATCTAACATATAAGGCTCGACAATTGCTTGCGTCGGGCAAATATCGATACACGCACTACAAGAACCACAATGTGCTGTTGCAGGCTCGTCGAAAGGTAGCTCGAGTGATGTAAATAGCTCACCTAATACGAAAAAAGAACCTGACTTTTTATGAATGAGCAAAGTATGTTTACCTGTCCAACCCATTCCAGCACTTTCAGCTAATGATTTTTCAAAAATAGGTGCCGAATCTGCAAAAGGACGAGATTCAAAGTCACCAACTTTTTCACGAATTCGTGTTGCTAGGGTTTTCAATCTACCACGCATGACTTTATGGTAATCACGGCCACGTGCATAGCGGGCGATAATGGCAGAATTAGGCTCTAAAGGTACATATCGTGGTTTCGGCGATTCCACAAGATAATTCATGCGGACACAAATAATACTTTTTGTGCCAGGCACTAATAGTGTTGGATCAGCTCGTTTTTCTAGATTTTCTTCTAAATAAGTCATATCTGCATGATAACCACGTTCAAGATACTCTAAAAAACGTGGCATTTGCTCTTGAGCATCTGGTTTTGCGATGACACAATCAGCAAAACCCAAGTCTAATGCTTGAGCTTTGATCCATGCTTTTAATTCATGTGGATCAATTTGTTGCACTACAATGCGTGATGTGTCGGAAGATGTCATAAACCAAAATGCAAGAGGATAATAATATGCAGGCGGTAGTTTACCATAGCGATGATATCCGAGCATGGGAGCGGCGCTGGTTTGCTGCGCAAAACTCCTCATTAGGTTTAATGCAACAAGCGGCTTGGTCAATTGCCCAGCAACTTATTGAGCTTTTTAAAGATCGGTCTATCAAGAATATTGCTGTTTGGTGCGGGCAAGGCAATAACGCAGGTGATGGTTACTTTATAGCAAGTTATCTGAAGCAAGCTGGATTTAATGTTGAAATCTTTGCAGCTCAATTGGGTGAGTCAACCGATTTACATTGTGCAGCGCAATTTGCTAGAGAAATGAACGCCCAAATTCATCCAAATTTTGATATTAAAAGAACATTTGATTGTCATATTGATGCTTTATTTGGCATAGGTTTAAACCGAGAATTAAATATAGGTTGGCAACAAGTAATTCGAAAGTTTAATGAACAAGTGGGCCTAAAAATTTCAGTTGATATACCGAGTGGCTTACAAGCAAATACAGGACAAGTCTTACCCTGTTCAGTAAGAACTGATCATACCTTTACTGTTTTAGGTCTTAAAGCAGGACTATTTACAGGGCAAGGTAAAGAGTACGCAGGACAAGTTCATTTAATTAATTTAATTCCTATAGACCACGAGTTGAAACCCTTAGCTTATTTGTCACCCACAAATATTAGACTTCCTCAGCGTATGGCATTTGGCCATAAGGGAAGTTATGGGCATGTTTTAGTGGTGGGTGGACATGAGCAAATGGGCGGTGCAGTTATTATGGCTGCTGAAGCTGCTTGTCATGCGGGGGCAGGCAAAGTGACAGTGGTTTGTCATCGCAACCATCATCAGGCCATTTTGTCGCGGGCGCCTAATATTATGCTTCGTGATATTAATGCTTTAGATGAAAACAATATTAAAGAGATTCTATCTCAGGTCGATGCAGTCTGCTTTGGAATGGGATTAGGCCGTGACGATTGGGCAAAGCAGATTTACCAACAATGGTTTAATTTGTTAAATCAGAGTACACGCCTAGAAGTTGTTTTAGATGCAGATGCTTTATGGTTTCTGGCTAAACAGCCTGAAAAGTTAAATACACATATTTATGCCACACCTCATCCTGGTGAAGCCGCTACTTTACTTGGTTGTTCTACAGCGCAAATTGAAAATGACCGAATTGCTGCAATTTATACTTTACAACAAAAATATGCAGGCCAGTGGGCGCTTAAAGGAGCGGGTAGCTTAATTTTAGAAGATAATTTGTATATCTGTACGCAAGGTAATGCTGGTATGGGAACTGGTGGAATGGGAGATGTGTTAGCAGGAATGCTTGCAAGCTTGAAAGCCCAATTCCACCAAGATATTGCGTTACATGAGATTGTTACCCTTCATGCACAAGCAGGAGACCTTTTAGCTAAAAATGGTATGCGTGGCTTGCAGGCTTTTGAGATGAATCAGGCAATTATTCAAGTCGTAAATCAATAAATTTTTAACGTCTGCGACTGCTAGAACGACTTCGCCCACGTGCCATACCACCTAAAGCATTTAAAACAGACAGTTTGCTCATACTTCCCGATGCATGAGCATGGCAAATGGCAGCAGCAAGGGCATCGGCTGCGTCGGATTGAGGTTTAATCGTCAAATTAAGTAATCGCATCACCATCATTTGGACTTGTTCTTTATCGGCAGCGCCATAACCAACCACAGACTGTTTAATTTGACGGGCAGTATATTCTGCAACTTGTAAATCTAAATTCACTAATGCGGCTATGGCAGCACCACGGGCTTGTCCTAGTTTTAAGGCAGAGTCTGGGTTTTGAGCCATAAAGACTTGCTCAACCGCAGCTTCAGTTGGACCATGGAATTTCACAATTCGCTCAACGCCAGCAAAAATACGTTTTAAGCGTTCTGGCATTTCTTGAGTTTCTGTTCGGATTGTACCGGCATCAACAAAACGTAGTTTACTACCATCTTTTTCAATGATTCCATAACCTGTTAAGCGTGAACCCGGATCAATACCAATAATCAATGCCATGTGAAGACTTATATAAATAGTTTAGAGAGTATTGTTACATAGCCAAAAAGGTTCTGCATGCGTAATTTAAAGAATGCTGCGATGAATGGTTATTTTTCGGTTTTTTATCGAACCAATTTATATCTTTAAAATCATTTGATGTAATTCTATTTTAGTGGAATACTTATCTATAATTTTGGAATTAAAGTTTATCGGTAGATGGAAGATATTAATATCCGCATTGCGCAGCAAGTGCGTGAAATACGTCTAGCGCGTGGATATACCCTAGATATTCTTGCTAGTCGATGTCAGGTAAGCCGTTCTGCAATTTCACTCATTGAAAGAGGAGAAGCGAGCCCTACAGCTGTTGTTCTTGAAAAGCTAGCAAATGGTTTAGGGGTGCCTTTGACTCAGCTATTTGATTCGCCCCAGAATGCTCAATCGCCTCAACCTATGGTACGGCGTACTCAACAAGCAGAATGGAAAGATCCAGAAACGGGATATATTCGCCGTCAAGTTTCGCCTCCAAATTGGAAATCTCCATTTCAGATCGTTGAAATTGAATTTCCAGCTCAATCTCGAGTTACTTATGAAACAAGTACGAATTCTAAAGTTGTATTACAGCAAATTTGGGTAATAGAGGGGCAAATTGATATTCAATTGGGTGAAAACTTTTATGCTTTACAAGAGGGGGATTGTTTGGCGATGCAATTAGATCAACCGATCATATATAGCAATCCTTCTTCTAAAGCTGCTCGATATATTTTAGTTGTATGTAATGAGCTCGTCTCTATTCTTAAGGAATCTTCATGATTAAAAATCTTAATCCAAATTTACGTTTAATCGATTGTCATGAAGCTACACATGCAAAGGCTATATTAGATATTTTGAATGAAGCAATTATCAATTCTACTGCTTTGTATGACTATTTGCCGCGCTCTGAAGAGTCGATGAAAAACTGGTTTGCAGTTAAAAGAGAAAATGGTTTTCCTGTCATTGGTATTGTAGATGAGACAAACAAGTTATTAGGTTTTGCAAGTTGGGGAACTTTTAGAGCTTTTCCTGCCTATAAATATACGGTCGAACATAGTATTTATATTCATCATGAACATCGTGGCGGCGGATTAAGCAAAATTTTAATGCAAGAATTGATTAAGCGTGCTCAAGAGGCAGACTTACATGTATTGATAGGCTGTATTGATGCAACCAACCAAGCAAGTATCGGTTTACATGAAAAAATGGGCTTTATTCATGCAGGTACTTTTAAGCAAGTCGGTTTTAAGTTTGGTCAATGGTTAGATGCTGCTTTCTATCAGTTAAATTTAAATACACCACATACCCCAGTTGACGGATAAATAATAAGGTTTTCAAATTTCAAGTTTTAAAATAACCCAGTTTATAAGGATGAATATAAGCTGGGCTATAAAGTCCAAATTATAAAATACCTAGCTGCTCTAATCCCTTATAAGCAATTTCTTTTCGAATAGAACTAGGTATGCCTTTTTTCATTTCTAAATTGAGTGAGAACGCTACAATTTTTCCTTGAGGTTGAACGACCCAGCCTGTTAACCAGCCCACTTGAGGCTCCACATCCCATCCCCAACCACTTTTGGCATAAATTTTCCGTCCATTTTTTTCTTCTATGAACAGCATAGATTGAACTTGTTCTTGCACATTCTTGCTAAAAGGAAGAGTTTTATGGGCTAGTTCATAAGCAAACTGGGCTTCTTGTTGAGGTGTAATTTTAAGTGGACCAACAAGCCAAAAATCATCTACTTTTGAACCAATATCAGCATTACCGAAACCAATGCGTTTTACCTCTTTAGACATAAGATCAAGGCCAATTCGTCGAGCTAGTTCCTGATAAACTGGAATAGCAGAAGCTTTCATCGCATCGCCTAGAGTCATGTCCTTTTCCCAATCAGGAAACAAACGCTTTTGCCCATCCCATTTAAACACTTCAGTTGGTGTTGCTTTATGATGCTCAAGTCCAATCAAAGCATTTAACATTTTAAAGGTAGAGGCGGGAACATATTCGGTTGATGATCTTTTAAGATCATTGCCATAGATTTCCTCTGTTTGCCCACGTTTTATAACTAAAACACCTTCAGTTTGTGCTTGATCAAACAATGATTTAATTTTCTCTGAGTTTTTATTGGTAGAAATTGACTGTATTTGATGTTGTTGTACGGTATTAAAAGAACATGCCGACAAAAACATCGTACCAATGGCAAAGAAAAGAGCTTTTTTAGTCATGAGTTTATGTGGGTTTAAAAGAATTATTCTTTAATTTAACTTGAATAGAGGTACTTTTAGATAGAGAAAATGTAAGTTATTTAGGAAATTCTATATCTATGCACTACTTTTTTAAATTTTATAAAACAACTATATAAATAAAGGAATATATCCAATTTTTCTAAGAACCTAAGTTTTCAACTAGACTAAAAAACTGCTTTCTTGAAGGACTTTTCGTTTAACTAGAGTAAAAAAATTAAAATCTAATTGAAGTCGCACTTGATAAACTTGATACAGCACTCATTAATAATAAAGCATGTTTGTTTTTATCGAGTTAAAATCAAATGTACTCTAGTATTGCAGACTCTGGCTGTTTCGATAGGGTTGGGGCAAATAAACTGCAATGAATTTTCTTTTTGAGATAGATAAAGTTTTACATGAATTTACTTCTTATTGTAGTTCTGGGCGCGATTGTTGAAATTGCCGTATGGATTGGCGTAGCACAGTTCATCAGTGGATGGTATGTGTTCTTTTGGTTCATTCTTGCTTTCTTTATTGGTTTGGGGCTTATTCGCAGAAGTACTGCTGGTATTATGCCTCAATTACAGCAAATGCAGATGACTGGCCAACTCGGTAATGACCCAACAGTAACTAAAAAACTTGCTTATGCTTTTGCAGGTTTCTTATTAATGTTGCCAGGCCTTGTTTCTGATGTGTTAGCGGTTTTAATTTTGATCCCTGATGTTCAAACTGCTTTCCGTAATATAGCCATGAGAACTCTTGCAAAACGCCAACAAGCTATGATGGATAAAATGATGGGTGGTATGGGCGGTAATATGGGTGGGCAAAATCCATTTGCTGATCTAATGCGCCAAATGCAAGATATGCAGAATCAACAAGGTGGTGGTAGCCAAGGTCAATACCGTGATTCAAGCATTATTGACGGAGAAGCGCGAGAAGTCACTCCAGATCACAAGAAAATTGAACATAAAAATAAGGATTAATAAATACCTTATCTAAAGGCCTAAACCTCTAAAGTTTAGGCCTTTTTTATTTTAAGAAGATATAAATTATTTAATTAGATGTTCAGCCACAACAGAATCTGTTTGAGCCACTTCAGTTGGGCTTTCTTGTGGTTTTGTTTGAGGTTGGTATTTGTTTGAAGCTAAGGCTGTTTGCTTATTCTCAGATTGTTGATAACCTCGGCTTCGGTTGGCTCGTTCGCGAAAGCCACCTTTATTAATGAGCTTTGTATGTGACATGCATTTGCCTAAAATGTGAGATTATTTGCTTATTTTAACAAATTTGGCAAAATATCAAAATAAGAAAAATAGTCCTATAAAAATAATATTTAACTTATATATATGTTTTAATTAATATTTTTTTAATTGACTCAATTGTTCATCCAGATTGAATTATCTATTCATTTCACATAGGATAAATATAAAGGATGTATAAATTAAAAAATGCAGCAAACCTATTAAAACAACAACGGTTGAAATGAGGGAAGGAGGGTTACCTATGCTATATCAATACCATTGTGCGTGTTGCGACAAAGTTGTGGCATCGACTGATAAATCATGTCCATATTGTGGTTCACAACATATTCGAAGCCCGTATGGCTTATGGATGTTTTGTGTGATGGCTTGTCTAGCTGTTGTCGTTGTATTTAAAGTTGTCCATATTTATATCCAGAACCATCAAGATACTCCAACGCAGTCAACTTTACTGGATGTATTAAATCAGGATGATAAAACGACAAGACAATAGATTTTGATTACAACTACAAATGATATGGCGTCAAGGATGATTGCTAGAAGATTAAACCCTACATACCATAAAATTTGAACTATAAATAAAAAAGCCCGCTCAATGGCGGGCTTTTTTACGATTTTATTTTAGAGGCCAGCAGCATCTTTAAGGGCATCAACTTTATCAGTTTTTTCCCAAGTAAATGCAGAGTCAGAACCTTCGCGACCAAAATGACCATAAGCCGCGGTTTGTTTGTACATTGGTTGAAGAAGATCCAACATACGAGTAATACCAAACGGTCTTAAATCGAAATGATCACGTACAAGTTGAATAATCAACTCATCAGAAACTTTTGCTGTACCAAAGGTATTAATTGAAATCGAAGTAGGTTCTGCTACACCAATTGCGTAACTCACTTGAATTTCACATTTGTCAGCAAGACCAGCGGCTACAATATTTTTTGCAACATAACGACCAGCATAAGCAGCAGAACGGTCAACTTTAGATGGATCTTTACCAGAGAAAGCCCCCCCGCCGTGACGAGCCATACCGCCGTATGTATCAACAATAATTTTACGACCCGTTAAACCACAGTCACCTACAGGGCCGCCAATAACGAACATACCTGTTGGGTTAATGTGGAACTTAGTAGCTGCATGGAACATTTCAGCAGGGATGATCGGTTTGATAATTTCTTCAATAACTGCTTCTTTAAGCTGGCTTTGAGAAATTTCAGGATCGTGCTGAGTAGATAAAACAACAGCATCTAGACGTACAGGCTTGCCATTTTCATAGGCAAAAGTAACTTGGCTTTTTGCATCTGGGCGTAACCATGGAAGGGCACCTGAACGACGAAGTTCAGCTTGACGCTCCATTAAGCGGTGAGCATAAGAAATCGGCGCAGGCATAAGCACGTCTGTTTCACGGCTTGCATAACCGAACATTAGGCCTTGGTCACCAGCACCTTGATCTTCTGGTTTTTGACGGTCTACACCTTGAGCAATTTCAGGAGATTGTTTACCAATCATATTGATTACAGCACACGTTGATCCATCAAAGCCAAGATCAGAGTGGTGATAACCAATACCGTTAACAGTATTACGAACAACAGCTTCAACATCAATATTAGCAGTCGTTGTTACTTCACCAGCAAGTACAACAGCGCCTGTTTTTACCAGTGTTTCACAAGCAACACGTGCGTATGGGTCTTCTTTTAAGATTGCATCCAAAATAGCGTCGCTAATTTGGTCGGCCATTTTATCGGGATGACCTTCGCTTACAGATTCCGAGGTAAAAACAGCGTACTCGCGCATGAAAGTCCTATCTTGGTTATTTCAAAAGACATAATATGTTACATCGACTTGAGCTTGAGGACCAGTTCATACTGACTAAAAAGCATGAATTTATTTCATTTATAGTGTGTTTTAATTGATAAGTGTATTAGCAAAATTGATATAGAAAGCTTTAATTTAAAGTATTTATATTTTAACAACTTGTTGCTAGTGTGTTTTTTAAACATATAACTTAATAAAAAACTTAAATATCAGAATTTGAATTTTAAAGTAAAGAAATATGATCAACGCATACAGGATTGGCTAAATATTTTATCTATATATCAAAAGCTAACCAGTTAAATACTCTTACATTTAGTTGTTGTGCAGAAAAATGAACACTGTTTTGTATAACTTAAAGATTCAAATGTTTTTTGTGTAACCAAGAAACGGTTAAAAATAAAGAAATATACCGTGTTGGGGTTTACCCTAAGCCTTTTTTTTAAGACAATATAGCTGCATTGAATGGTTATTCATCTTCTTCTTTTCATCAATCTATTAAAATTGGATTCTGATCTATGACGACCCCTTTAAACGAACGTCGTATTGCAAATGCAATTCGTGTATTGGCAATGGATGCTGTGCAACAAGCAAACTCAGGGCATCCAGGTGCTCCAATGGGGATGGCAGATATTGCTGACGTCGTCTGGCGTGAGTTTTTAAATCACAACCCAACAAATCCAGAATGGGCAAACCGTGACCGTTTCGTTTTATCAAATGGCCATGGCTCAATGTTGCAATACGCTTTGCTTCATTTAACAGGTTATGATCTTTCAATTGAAGATTTAAAACAGTTCCGTCAATTGCATTCTAGAACTCCTGGTCATCCTGAATATGGCTATGCACCGGGTGTAGAGACGACAACTGGTCCTTTAGGTCAAGGTATTGCTAATGCTGTTGGTTTTGCTTTAGCAGAAAAAACATTGGCTGCTCAATTTAATAAAGATGATTTAAAAGTTGTTGACCATTTCACTTACTGTTTCTTAGGTGATGGCTGTTTAATGGAAGGTATTTCTCACGAAGTATGTTCTTTAGCTGGCACATTACAACTTGGTAAATTGATTGCTTATTATGATGATAATGGCATTTCAATTGATGGTGAAGTAGAAGGCTGGTTCAGCGACGATACAGAAGAGCGTTTCAAAGCCTATGGTTGGCAAGTTCTTCGTGTAGATGGTCATGATACTGATGCGATTCGTCAAGCGACAATCGAAGCAAAAGCTGAAACTCAAAAACCAACAATCATTATGTGTAAAACGATTATTGGTTTAGGTTCACCAAATAAGCAGGGTAAAGAAGACTGTCATGGTGCGCCATTAGGTAAAGATGAGATTACTTTAACTCGTGAAGCATTAGGTTGGAACGAAGAAGCATTTGTTATTCCTGCTGACGTATATGCTGCATGGGATGCAAAAGCAAAAGGTAGTGAATCTGAAGCGGCTTGGAATGCGGTATTTGCACAATATCAAGCAAAATATCCAACTGAAGCGGCTGAGTTACTTCGTCGTATCAGTGGTGACTTACCAGCAGAATTTGCAGCGCAAGCAGATGCTTTCATTCGTGAAACAAATGCGAAAGGCGAGACAATCGCAACACGTAAAGCAAGCCAAAATACATTACAAGCATTTGGTCCTTTATTACCTGAATTGTTAGGTGGTTCTGCTGACTTAGCAGGTTCTAACTTAACACTTTGGAAAGGTTGCCAAGGTGTTCAAGAAAACCCAGCTGGTAACTATGTCTACTATGGCGTACGTGAATTCGGTATGACTGCAATCGCTAATGGTGTTGCATTACATGGCGGTTTCGTTCCTTACGTTGCAACATTCTTAATGTTTATGGAATATGCACGTAATGCGGTACGTATGTCTGCATTAATGAAACAACGTGTAATTCATGTTTATACACATGACTCAATCGGTCTGGGTGAAGATGGTCCAACTCACCAACCAATTGAACAAATTGCTTCATTACGTGGTACACCTAACTTAAATACATGGCGTCCTGCAGATACTGTAGAAACTGCAATTGCTTGGAAGTCTGCTCTAGAACGCAAAGATGGTCCTACAGCACTTATTTTCTCTCGTCAAAACTTACCATTCCAAACACGTTCTGAAGAGCAAATTCAAAACGCTGCAAAAGGTGGTTATGTACTTGCTCAAGAAAAAGGCGAATTAAAAGCAATTATTATTGCAACAGGTTCTGAAATTTCTTTAGCAATGGAAGCTTATGCACAACTTGAAGGTGTGCGTGTAGTTTCTATGCCATGTGCAGAAGAATTTATGAAGCAAGATGCCGCATACCGTAAAGCAGTATTACCAGCTCATATCCGTGCGCGTGTTGCTGTTGAAGCGGCTCATGTTGATTACTGGTGGAAGTTTGTTGGTCTTGATGGCAAAGTAATTGGTATGACAACTTATGGTGAGTCTGCACCAGCAAAAGATTTGTTCCAATTCTTTGGTATTACCACTGAAGCTGTTGTTGCAGCAGTAAAAGAATTAACTGCTTAAATATTAAAGTAGTGTAAAAAAGCGCTCTATCTAGATCGCTTTTTTATTTGAGAAGTTAGATGGTGAGTTCTGTTTGGATATTAATCTGAGAGGTTAATAACTTATGAATAGGGCAATTCTCTGCAACTTTTAGTAATCGCTTATGCTGGTCTTCAGTAAACTCGCCTTTGAGTGTGATTTTCCGTTCAATATTATTTTGGCCTTTTTCAGGTTCGCCACTTGGGTTTAATGCTAAATCCACTTGAACATGATCAAGCTTAATACCTTTAAGATTCGCATACATTTCTAATGTAATTGTAGTGCAAGCCCCTAAAGCGGCTAATAAAAGCTGAACCGGATTCGAAGCTGTATCTTGTCCACCTTTATCAGTCGGTTCATCTGCAAACCATTGATGACCTGAAGGATCGGTAAGAGTTACTCGATATGGGGTAGAAGTACTTTGTGCTTGGGCTGTATTAACCATGTTTTACCTTGTTATTCATCAATAAAATCGTAATAAAAATTAATAAATCTGAAGCTTCGAATAGAAGAATATTTAAACTTTATAATATTGTTTTTGAATAACAACTGTAACGCTTTTATTGTTGCATGGATGAAACATATCGTTTTATAAAGAATAGTGAATTAAATTACTTGATGTATACACTAACGACTATATCAATAAAGGATACGAAAAATGCATCTTAAAACATTAAGCTTTGGTTTGGCAGTAGCATTGGCTAGTTCAGTTACTTTAGCTGCACCAGTCGACTACAAAATTGACCCAACACATACGGCTACTGTTTTCTCATGGAATCACTTTGGTTTCTCTACACCAAGCGCTAACTTCTCGGATATCCAAGGTGTAATTAAAGTTGATAATGCTAAACCAGCAAATTCATCTGTAAATGTGACTATTCCTTTAAGCAGTGTAAATACAAACGTTCCTGCTTTGGATAAAGAGTTCCAAGAAGAAGCTTGGTTTAATGCTGCTAAATATCCGAATATTACGTTTAAAAGTACTAAAGTTGAAACCAAAGACAAAAAGCACTTTAAAATTACTGGTGACTTAACTGTTAAAGGTGTAACTAAGCCAGTTGTACTTGATGCTGTTTTAAACAAGCAGGGCGAGCATCCAATGGCTAAAGTTCCAGCAATTGGTTTTAATGCGACAACTTCATTCAAGCGTTCTGACTTTGGTTTAGGAAGTTATGTGCCGAACGTTGGTGATAAGATCACTGTAAACATTACCACTGAAGCAACTGCCGCTAATGCAACTAAAAAATAAGTTATAAGTTTTCTAAAAAGCCCTCATATTTGAGGGCTTTTTATTTAGACTGGCTCTTTTTTATCTGGTTCTATAAATACTAGAGGCGCTGAAGGATCGATATTTCTTTTCTGAGATTTTTCTCTTAAGAACTGGTAAGTAGGAACTTTTCTTTTTGCTTGATCGCGCAGTTTCTTTTTAATATAAAGAACCAGAGCAAAACATGTAGTTGCAACGGTCAGCATCATACCATTCATATAGCTCATGATTGAGCTTACATAGCCAATAGTCGTTAAACGATGCATCATACGTTCAACTTGAGTGCTACTTTCAATGCCCGTAATTGCCCAACTGCATAGATGTTCACAGTTATTAATAATCAAATGATAGTGATTTTCATGCATACGCGAACGCATTCGGCGAACGACAATCTTTCCTTTATAACGAGGTTTGTCATAAGAACGGACGTGTATTTTTTTGCCATGCGAGAAAGCATCTATTGACGTGATTTCAATCGGGCGTTTTTTGATGAAATGAGCTAAGCCGGAATAATGGATAACTCGACCTCTCCCTGCATATATACCATGATGGCTATAGCCGAGATGCTTTACGATGAGGTGAGCCCCTAAAGGGTAGCGTTTATTCGGTTGTTGCATGCTTACGCTGATCCAATAAAGTGTAAATGGCTTTTATTGAAAAGCTGCTAAACATTATAACCAATATCAGCAATTTGGAGTGTATTGATTACGTCGAATGAATGAGTTTGATGCATATCCAATCTATTCATATTTCTTGTATATAATTTAAGAACTTAATATGAAGGGAAAATGTCATGTCAGGTGATGTTAAATGAAATGGGTCGTCGGATGCTTCGCTTTGTATGGGCTTTTGTTTCAGACCGCATATGCTATAGCGCATCAGCAGATTAAAACGGTGGAAGGTGACCAATACGATGTGATCACGATCAGCGATTTTAAAGCATTACGCTTGTTTTTAAAGAATCCTAATAATCAGAAATACTATAAAAGCTTTAACACTATTCAGGAACAATTAAAGCAGTGTGAGCAGCTTAGCTTTGCAATGAATGCGGGGATGTTTCATTTAGGATTTTCTCCAGTAGGGTTGTATATTGAACGAGCTAAGGTGGTTCAGCCCTTAAATGAGCATAAAGGATTGGGAAATTTCTTTTTACAGCCGAATGGGGTAGTAGCTTGGAATAAAAAACAGGCCTTTGTTTTAACTACGCAACAATATAGCCTACAAAATTTGAAAGTTGATTATGCAACCCAATCTGGGCCAATGTTAGTTATTGAAGGAAAGATAAATTCCCTTTTTTTACCAGACTCTCAATCAAAGAAAATTCGTAATGGAGTTGGTATTCGAGATAATAAACTCTACTTTGTAATATCGAAAAATAGGGTGAATTTCTATAATTTTGCCGAGTTTTTTCAAAGAAACCTTAAGGTGGAGCAGGCCTTATATCTCGATGGTTCTATTTCTAGTTTATATATGCAAGAGAACAATCGGAACGATCAGCAATTTCGAATGGGACCAATGGTCGGTTGGGTAGACGAGTCCAATTGTGCAGTAAAGTGAAATATAAAAAAGCCAGTACGAGACTGGCTTTTTAATTAATGAATAGACGGTTTTTGAGTGAGTTCATTTAACTCTTTTCGGCTATAACCACGGGAAATAAGAACTTTTTTAATTCCCTTAATGACATCTTCATCTGTTGCTTGTGCAAGTGCACTTAGAAGTTGTTCATTAGTTTTACATGAGCAGTCATTTTCAACACAAGCAGTTTGGTTTTTATGCTCGTTATGCTGTTGATCTGCCAAGAACAGCTTTTGCCAAAAACTCATAGAGCCTTCATATACAACCTAACATAGCTCGAAATATAGCCAATTTAAAATAAAATACAAGACTCTATAAGTGATAAATCCACCACTTGAACTCGAGAATTTTCGATAGGAATGCTTGAGTTAAACGAAATTATGACGAATAGATGACTTGATATTTTTTGAAAATTTAAATACTTAACTAATAAAACGTTAAAAAATAAGGAGGTATATAGCCTCCTTATTTAAAACTTTACAATGAAAGATTTTGTTTAAATCTTCTCAAGTAAAACACCAGACTCGACATGATGCGTATAAGGGAACTGATCAAATAAGGCGAATTTAGTCACTCGATGAGTTTGACTGAGCGTTTTTAAATTTTCATATAGCGTGTCAGGGTTACATGAAATGTAGATAATACGTTCAAAACCTTGTAGAAGTTTTAAAGTCTCATCATCAATTCCTGCACGCGGTGGATCTACAAATACTGTGTCAAAGTCATAGCTCTGAATATCAATATTCGCTTCTTGTAGACGGCGGAATTCACGCTCACCTTGATAAGCTTGAGTAAACTCTTCAGCCGATAGACGTGCTACTTGAATATTATCAATTTGGTTTTGTTCTATGTTCCATTGAGCCGCATAAACAGATGATTTTGCAAGTTCAGTAGCCAATACTCGTTCGAACTTTAAAGAGAGTGGAAGTGTAAAATTACCATTACCACAATAAAGTTCTAATAAGTGTTTCTTTGATCCTTCAGCCGCGTCACATGCCCATTGCAGCATTTTTTTGCAAACTTGTGCATTAGGCTGGGTAAAGCTGCTTTCGATTTGTTTATATTTAAATGAACGATTTAAAAGTTCGAATTCTTCAACAACGAAATCATCGCCAATAACAATTTTCTGGCCACGACTACGGCCCATAATTTTAATATCTAATTTATCGGCAAGCGCTTTAGCGGCTTGTTCCCCTTCTTGATCCCGTTTACGGTGATAAATTAGGGGAACCAACATTTCGCCGCTAAGTGTTGCGAGGAAATCAGCTTCAAATAAACGATTAGAAAGCTTAGGTTCAGCTTTGAGTTCTTCCAAAAGTTTTGGCATTAAATCATTGATGCTTTGATCTGCAATTGGAAACTCATCAATGCGTACAACGGTTTTTTGCTTGTCGTCATCGTTACGCTCAAACATGGCATAGAACATATCATTTTCTGTATGCCAGATACGAAATTCAGCACGCATACGGAAATGTTGTTCAGGTGATTCAAACACTTCTAATGTAGGTGGTGTAAATTCAGAAAATTGAGTAGTAATGCGATCAATTTTAGCTTGAAGTTGTTGACGATAAGAAGAGGTCATAGACAAAGAAAATTTAGACAGAATCAAATAGTGAATGGTATCAAAAAAATTGAGCTTACAGGAGCCAATTTTAACCAGATATACATAAGAGAAAAGAGGTACCTAAACTAGAGATGATTTAAAACGCGATTAATAAAATCTGATTTTATTGTTCTATATTGATCGGGGTCTAAATGGCTACACTGTAATTTTAATTCATTATATTCATTAACCAACTTGGGTGAGCTTATAAGCTTATTTTTAAATGTTAAGAAAAATGTGAATATTGAATCCGTGACTACAATTTGAAATGCTACATCATCATTGTTGAGTGATTCGAGCATACAAAGCTCATGTGTTCTTAATGTATTTTGTTTTTCGATAAAATTAAGTGTTTTTAAGCGTTCAATTGCGCATTCAAATTGCTCAGGCATAACTTCAATATAAATGTCTAAATCACCTTTTGAAATTGCATTCGGTATTGCAGATGAACCAATATGCTCAATTTTGGCTAATG
The DNA here is from genome assembly GCF_000588015.1 of Acinetobacter sp. 1294243. Lineage (NCBI taxonomy): Bacteria > Pseudomonadati > Pseudomonadota > Gammaproteobacteria > Moraxellales > Moraxellaceae > Acinetobacter > Acinetobacter sp. 1294243. The sequence continues at coordinate 426,036 of NZ_JFXG01000001.1, read as the reverse complement.
GTAGAAGTGTGGAAATGTCTTTTTGATATGAATTAAAAAGCTGAGCGCATCTTTGTTGATATTGTTCTGGTTCTAAAAAGATCATTATTAAAATCTCGAATTTATAAAATCTACATATTTAAGAATAGATTACTTTATTAAATAAAAAAGCCCAAATACTGAGATTTGGGCTTTTTTTTGAAAATTATCGATTAATCAGTCATTGTCATTAAGCTTGCGTTACCACCAGCTGCAGCTGTATTCACACTAATTGCACGTTCAATCACTAAACGCTCAAGTGGAATAGTTTCATTCGGCTCAATGTGAGTAATACCAACAATTGCGCCAGAACGTGTAGCAACTTCTTGTTGTAATGAGAAGATTTCTTCACGGTTACCATGGTGTAAAACTGCATCAAAATCATCTGATGTGATATTTTTAACTGTAGTAATTGCAGCAAGCACATCTTTTGGCAATGTTTGTTTGTGTTTTGCCAATAACGGACTATTTGGCATTACGGCCGCTTGGCTACCCACTGCAAAAATTGCGAGCAACTGATGCAACTGATTTTGTTCTGTATCAGCGATAGAAAGAACACGATGACGTGGCAAAATAATATATTGGTTACTTTCCCCAGTCGGACCTTGTAACTCATAAAACTTGCCTACACCAAATGGTTCAATTTCACGATTTGCTTGTGGTAAATGTTGTTTTGCCCAATTTTGTAAGCTCTGATAAACCTCACGGTTAAAGCCTTCAAAAGCACTTTGCTCAGTTTTCATAGCAAATGGTGTTGCCAATACTTTGTTTGAACACTGCTGCATCAAGCGATACATGTAAAGCGGACCGCCAGCTTTTGGACCTGTACCAGATAGACCTTCACCACCGAATGGTTGCACACCAACAACAGCACCAACAATATTACGGTTGATATAAAGGTTACCCACTTCAGCATGCTGAATGACTGTTTGGATGGTTTCATCAATACGGGTATGTAGACCCATTGTTAAACCATAACCTTTGGCATTAATACGTGAGATCAACTGCTCAAGCTCGCCATACTTATAGGTAATGATGTGGAGAACTGGACCAAAAACTTCGCGCTGCAAATCATCAAGGTTAGGGAGTTCAATTGCTGTTGGTACAACAAAGGTTCCTTTATCTAGTTCATTCTGGCTTGTTGCTCCAAACATCAACTGATGTACTGGGTAGCCTTTCGACTTCATTTTTTGGATGTGTCGATCAATCGTCTGTTTTGCTTCGTCATCAATAACAGGACCAATGTCAGTTTTTAAAATTGCAGGGTTCCCTACAATTAACTGTTGCATTGCACCTTTAAGCATTTTAATAACGGTTGCAGCGCTATCTTCTTGCACACATAAAATACGTAAAGCAGAGCAACGTTGACCCGCGCTATCAAAAGCGGAACTTACAACATCGAGTACGACTTGTTCAGTTAATGCTGATGAGTCCACAATCATTGCATTTTGACCGCCAGTCTCTGCAATGAGAGGAATCGATTGACCATTTTCAGATAAACGTTTCGCAACGGTTTTCTGTAAAATTTTTGCAACTTCAGTCGAACCAGTAAACATGATGCCATCAATACGGCTATCTTGGCTAAGCTGAGCACCGACTGTCTCACCGCGGCCAGGAAGTAACTGTACAGCACCATGTGGAATACCAGCTTCCCATAAAATCTGAACTGCTTGAGCTGCGATTAATGGGGTTTGTTCAGCAGGTTTAGCAATAACGCAGTTACCACTGACTAATGCTGCAGCAATTTGGCCAGAAAAAATTGCAAGCGGGAAGTTCCACGGGCTAATACAAAGTACAGTACCTAAAGGCTGAATAGCTGTATTTGCAGGAAGATTCTCAACTTGAGTTGCGTAGTAACGTAGGAAATCTACAGCTTCACGAACTTCTGCAATCGCATTAGCATAGGTTTTACCGCTTTCACGGCAAAGCAAAACCATCAATTCTTGAATACGACTTTCCATGAGGTCAGCTGCACGTTTTAAGTGTTGAGCACGCTGTTCTTTAGGCGTATTTGACCATTCTGATTGAGCTTGTTCAGCTGCATTAAGCGCAATTTCGACATGCTTAAGATCAGCTTCTTGCACATAACCAACAATTTCATCATTTTGTGCTGGGTTTGTAATTGCAACAGAATGACCTTGCTCTAACGACTCGTTATTTGCCAATAATGGATGACTTTGCCAAATACGATTACGTAACTCTTGAGCTGTGCTGTCTAACGCTGCAAGTGGGGTGTCATTTGCTAAGTCATAACCTTTAGAATTTTTACGAAGCGTTCCGTACATATCTAAAGGTAGAGGAATAGATGGGTGTTTTAAGCCAACTGAACCTTCAAGCTTAGCTGCATGACGAATATCGTAAATTGGAGACTGGATAAGATCTTCAACTTTAAGCGTTTTATCGGCAATACGGTTAACGAATGAAGTATTCGCGCCATTTTCAAGTAAACGACGAACTAAATAAGCTAACAACGTTTCATGGTTACCAACGGGAGCATAAATACGGCATGGCACGCCTAATTTATTTTGCTCGCGTGGACCAACAACTTGTTCATAAAGCGGTTCGCCCATGCCATGTAAGCATTGGAATTCATATTGACCCGCATAATATTTGCTCGGATCCGCTAAATGATAGATCGTTGCCAATGTTTGAGCATTATGGGTTGCAAATTGAGGATAGATGAACTCAGGTGCTGTAAGTAATTTTTTAGCACACGCGATATAAGATAAGTCTGTATGTACTTTACGGGTAAAGACAGGGTAGTCATCCATACCTTCGATTTGCGCTTTCTTAATTTCGCTATCCCAATATGCACCTTTCACAAGACGAATCATGAGACGCTTTTGGCTGCGTTTAGCAAGGTCAATAATATAATCGACCACGAAGAAACAGCGTTTTTGATAAGCTTGAATAACGAAGCCAATACCTTTCCAGTTTGCAAGTTCTGGCTCGAAGCAAAGACGTTCAAGTAACTCAAGAGAAATTTCTAAACGTTCTGATTCTTCAGCATCGATATTTAAGCCAATATTGTACTTTTTAGCTAAACGAGCGAGTTCAAATACTTTGCCGTAAAGTTCTTGATGAACACGTTCAATTTGCGCACGTTGATAGCGAGGGTGTAAAGCAGAAAGCTTGATTGAAATACCTGGGCCATCATAAACGCCTTTACCATTCGATGCTTTACCAATTGCATGAATGGCTTGCGTATAATCGTTAAAGTAACGTTCAGCATCATGTTCGGTTAATGCTGCTTCACCTAACATATCGTAAGAATAGCGGAAACCTTTGTCTTCGAGTACTTTCGCATGGTCTACAGCTTCTTCAATGGTTTCACCAGTTACAAACTGCTCACCCATCATACGCATTGCAACGTCAACAGCTTTACGAATAATGCCACGTCCACTACGTGCTAAAAGGCCAGTAAGTACACTTGAAAGACTGGTTTGCTTTGGAGTTTCCATAAGCTTACCAGTTAACATGAGGCCCCATGCAGCAGCATTTACAAACATTAAGCTGCTTTGGCCAACATGTTCTTTCCAGTTACCTTGATTGATCTTATCTCGAATAAGCAAATCACGTGTTGCAGAATCTGGAATACGAAGCAAAGCTTCAGCAAGACACATGAGTGCCACGCCTTCTTGTGAAGAAAGAGAGAATTCTTGTAATAACCCTTGAACAATACCTGCTTTACCCGAAGAGGTTTTACGTTCACGTAAATTATTAGCAAGATTAAAAGCAAGGTCATAAATTTTATGATCTAAATCATCAGATACCGCAGCAGCTTGTAATAGCTCTTCTACAGCTTCTGGTTCAGCACGTCGCCAAGCTGTATTGATGCGTTGTTCAAACTCACTTTTATCGTTGAATTCGGTGATATAGCCTTGGTGAGATTTATCCATTTGATGAAAAGTATCCATTGTGTTCATATCTGTTTCCGCCAACCAGCTCTCGTAAACTCATCTTGAGTAGAGAGGTTTAGATAATTTATCATTACAGAAGAAACACCGAATAACTCACTATATTTAGCCCATTTTTTAGAGGAAAATTCAGATGAATGGCCCAATATTAAGCCTTGATCGCACTGATTTAAAAATTTTGGATATTCTTCAAACAGATGGGCGTATTTCTAACAGTAAATTAGCCGAACTTGTGAATTTATCTCCAACTGCTGTGATGGCCCGAGTTCAAAAGCTGACAAAAGATGATTTCATTTTGGGTTATGAAGCAAAATTAAATCCAGTCAAATTAAATGCAAATTTTTTGGTGTTTGTTGAAGTATTACTAGATAAAACCACACCTAATGTTTTAGATGAGTTTATTGATGCTGTGGTTCACTATCCGGAAATTGTTGAATGTCATATGGTGAGTGGAGGATTTGATTTTTTAATTAAATTACGAAGTGGCAGCATGGAAGAGTTTAGACGAATTGCGGGGCAGGTACTGTGGCAATTACCAGGGGTAAAAGAGACTCGTAGTTATCCAGTTATGCAAGTTGTAAAAGATACTTCAAAAATTAAAATCAAAACTAAAAATAAATAAAGGGGCCGAAGCCCCTTTGATTTATTTCAATAATTTATACGCTTTCTTTGTAGAGTTCATCTGCTTTTTCAAAGCGGCCAGTTACTGTTGTATTTGGCGCTTTAGTTAAAAGACTCACTACAATGATGCTGATAAATGCAAGGATAAAGCCTGGAATGATTTCGTAAACACCAGTGTCTGCGAAAAGATTTTTCCAGCCAATCACTACAACTGCACCAACGATCATACCCGCTAGAGCACCTTGTAAATTCATACGTTTCCAGAACAATGACAAGATGATAAGCGGACCAAATGCAGCACCGAAACCAGCCCATGCATAAGCAACAAGGCCAAGAACTTTACTGTCTGGGTTACCAGCAAGAGCAATTGCAAGAACAGCAATTGCAAGAACCATAACACGGCCAACCCATACAAGCTCTTTCTGAGATGCATTCTTACGAATGAAGCCTTTGTACAAATCTTCGGTTAACGCACTTGAACATACCAAAAGCTGGCAGCTCAATGTACTCATTACAGCAGCTAAAATCGCAGCTAAGATGATACCTACAATCCATGGATTGAATAAGATTTTAGTCAATTCCATAAATACTGTTTCAGGGTTTTTGCTTACAACTGCTGCTAGTTCAGGGTGTTGCTCAAAGTAAGCAATACCGAAGAAACCAGCACCGACTGCACCAGCTAAACACAAGATCATCCAAGTCATACCAATACGGCGCGCAGCAGGAATTGATTTTACAGAGTCAGCAGCCATGAAACGTACAAGGATATGTGGTTGACCAAAGTAACCCAAACCCCATGCCATGGAAGATAAAACTGCCACTACACTTAAATCTGAAATAATATTAAATGCATGTGGACGAGCAGTTTCAATGAGTGTCACAAATTGTGTTGTATCGCCAATTGCAAGATAAGTTACGATTGGTGTTAATAACAAAGCAAAAATCATTAGGCCAGCTTGGAATGTATCTGTCCAGCTAATCGCTAAGAATCCACCAATACAAACATAGCTGATGGTTGCAATTGCGCTGAGCCAAATAGCAGTGGTGTATGACATTCCGAATAAATTTTCAAACAAGCGGGCGCCTGCTACCATGCCTGAAGCACAATAAATTGCAAAGAAAACCAAGATGATAACGGCAGAGAAAATACGAAGTACTTTTTTCTGATCGTCAAAACGACTTGTAAAATAATCTGGCAACGTGAGTGCATTATTTTGGACTTCAGTATGAACGCGTAATCGACCAGCAACCAGTAGCCAGTTAAGCCAAGCACCGATAATAAGACCAATTGCAATCCACGCTTCAGATAAACCAGAAAGATAAATCGCGCCTGGTAAACCCATGAGCAGCCAACCACTCATGTCTGATGCGCCTGCGGATAATGCAGTTACGAAACTGCCTAAACGACGACCACCGAGAATATAATCTGAGAAGTCGCTTGTAGCACGGTAGGCAAATAAGCCGATAAGAACCATTGCTACGATGTACACCATAAACATGATGAGGGTGGGATCAAAATAACTCATAATGGATGTGTGTCCTTATATCCATAATCCGTGATTGTAACCTAATCCAGGTCGCTGTTTTCTTGTACGGCATCCAAGAGGTTGAGATTCAACCACAAAAGATTTTTTTTGCACTGTTATTTTTATATTGTACTTTTGTATCATTGTGTAACTTAAAATAAATTGATTTTATAGATGCAAAATTATAATATTAATCATTAACTTATAATTTTTTAATATTTATTTTTTTAAAATTTTTCAGAAAAAAACACCATTCTGAAAAAAAAATAAATCGATATTGAGTTATAAATACGCTATTGGTCAAAAAAAATTTATAGAAATTTAGAATAAAGTTAAAAAAATCGACAATTTTTTGTTCAATTAATAATTTTTTTTATGTACGTTGGGCTTATTTAGTGTCTAAAAATAGCAATTAGCCGATTAAATTTTCAAAAAGTTTATGCATTCCTTGAGTCGCTGACATCTTTAATAATTCATATCGGTGAGGAACACGCAGATGATCCGCATTTAGATCTATATAATAGGCTTTACATTGATCTGAAATTTCATGAACTAAAGCCGCAACTGGATATACGCTTAATGTCGAGCCGATCACAATAAAAATATCTGCACTTTGTACTAATTGAATTGCTTCATCATAAGCTGGTACAGCTTCACCAAACCAGACTACATGTGGCCGCAGGGGATAGCCATCTGGGCAAAAGTCTTGTTCTAAATCTAGCTTCCATCCGTTAATATCGTAAAACTGTGTTGTAAATTGTGCATTCGGGCCAGAGCTTTTCGTCAAACGAATATTTCCATGCAAATGTAAAACGTTGGAACTTCCAGCCCGTTCATGTAAATCATCAATATTTTGAGTAATCACTTGTACGTCAAAGTAGTCTTGTAGTTTGGCAATATATTGATGAGCTTCGTTAGGTTTAGCCTCTAAAATATTTTTACGACGCTCATTATAAAAGCGTTGAACTAAGGCAGGATCCCTTTGCCATGCCTCAGGTGTGGCAACTTGTTGGATGTCGTAATTTTCCCATAAGCCATTACTGTCACGAAAAGTGCTGATTCCACTTTCGGCACTCATGCCCGCACCTGAAAATACAACAAGTTTTGTCATAGAATTCACCTATTCGGAAAGCTAATTTTAAATAGATAATAAAAAACCAGTTTAAAACTAAACTGGTTTTATCAAATATTGAAAGCGATGCCTATCTTTTATAAGCCAGCTTCATATTCTGAATTTGTTAAAAGTTTTTCAACATCTGCAATGTTGTCTGGTTTAATTTTATAAATCCAGCCTTTACCATATGGGTCTTCATTTACAAAGTCAGGATCATCTTCAAGATCAGTATTCACTTCTACTACAGTACCTGAGACAGGGGCGTGAATATCAGATGCTGTTTTCACTGACTCTACTACACCAGCTTGTTCACCAGCGGTAACTTGGTTTCCAACTTCTGGAGTTTCAACGTATACCAAATCGCCAAGTTCATCTTGTGCATGATCGGTAATCCCGGTAATAACTAGATCACCCTCAATCTTTACCCACTCATGTGTACGTGCATACTTCAGTTCCGAAGGATGATTCATGATAACTCCTTAAGCTTGTGTCCAATAGTTTTAAACATTATAAGTATGGGTCTTTACGCCAGTTACTCGGACTGCGGCCGCTCCAGCGTTTAAAGGCACGGCTAAAATTTGCAACGTCCGAATAGCCAAGTTCATCTGCAATTTGTTCAAGACTATAATCTGTACGTGAAAGTAGAGATGTTGCATGTCGATAGCGAACTTCATCAACCAATGTAGAAAATGAAGTTCCTTCAGCGGCTAATTGACGTTTGAGTGTCCGATCTGACATATGTAGACATTCGGCTACATTTTCGATGCTTAAATAATGTTGTTCGGAATTACTTAAAATATCACGAACACGCATTGCTAAACGACGGCGCTCACCCAAAGCGGAAAGTTCAGCTTCGCATTGATTGATGGCAACCTGACTTGCAATAGGATCTGCATTAACTAATTTAATTCCTAAGTATTTCTTATCAAAACTTGAGATCAAATGTGGCTGATTGAATCGAATTGTGCTACTTAATTTATTTCTATACTTTTCAAAACCTTCTGGTTCAGGAAAATCCAAATCTACCTCACCAGCTAAATCTTCGATACCCGTAATCGCTTTGGCCATACTCATGATACCAATGGTCAAGCCTAAAACGATTTCTGTTCTTAGAGGTTCAAGTTCGATATCACACTGTAATTGTAAGGTGGCTTTGGGCCCAAACGTTGAAAAATAGAGTTGTAAGAAAGGTAAGCGTAATTGAATAAAACGTGCTGCAAGGGCAATTGCTTCTGTAATATCTTTGGCTGTCATAATCGCATAGCCAATGAAGCCATGAATTGAAATACGCATTTGAGTACCAAGATGATAGCCCAACGTGGTTTCACCAGTTAAATTAAGAGCGTGTTTAACCAATTCATTTGCTACAGGTGTAGAAATACGATAATCAGGGTCGGCCAGTTGTTCACTAGTAAGATGAAATGGAGCAAATAATGTTTCATCGTTATATCCCCAACGTGAAACAACATCTAATAGCAATAAGCCATAGACTCCCGGAATACCCTGATCTTGACGAGCTGAGGTAATTTTCATATGCGTTCCATTGCTCTCATCAATTTGTCACATGCATTTCTTACACATCTTGTCATGAAATATAATCTGAGTTTATAAAAACTGTTAGACAATCATATCAACCATGTTTTAAACATTCTTTTTAAAGACAACAATTTTTGTTGTTGAAATAAGTAATACGTCGCCATTTTGATTTAAGGCTTGCGTAACGTAACTTACAATACCACGATCTAATTTTGTTTTGGATGGTGTGATCGCTGAAATTTCTGCTTCAACATGAATTTTATCACCTGGTCGAGTAGGGCGTGGCCACCGTAAGCTGGACTCTGAACCAATCAGGCCGCCATGAATCGGCATACATTCCGTCCATAACCGCATAGTAATTGCAGAAGTATGCCAACCGCTAGCAGCAATTCCCTGAAAAATTGGATCATGTTTAGCTTGTTCTTCATCTATATGGAAGGGCTGAGGGTCATAGGAGTTTGCGAATTTTTTGATTTCATCTAAGGTAATTTCATATTCACGGCTAATGAAGCGATCACCAATTTTCAAATCTTCTAAATAAAGCATTAATCTTGACCCTGTAATACTTTTTGTTCAATTAGGAAACCGCCTGTTTGACGTTTCCATAACTGTGCGTATATACCATTTTGCGCAATTAACTCTTCATGAGTTCCTTGCTCAGCAATTCGACCTTCATCAAGAACGATTAAACGGTCCATTTGTGCAATAGTAGATAAACGGTGTGCAATTGCAATAACGGTTTTATCAACCATCAGGTCATTTAAACTTGACTGGATTGCTGCTTCAACTTCTGAGTCTAATGCACTAGTTGCTTCATCTAAAATAAGAATAGGCGCATCTTTTAAGAATACACGTGCAATGGCAATACGCTGTCTTTGACCACCAGAAAGTTTAACACCACGTTCACCTACTTGAGCGTTATAACCACTACGTCCTTTTAAATCAACTAATTGCGGAATAAATTCAGCAGCTTTGGCTTTATTTACAGCATTCTCCATGTCTGCATCAGATGCATCAGGACGACCATATTTAATATTTTCTGCAACTGAGCGATGTAATAAAGATGTATCTTGAGTAACTAAAGCAATATTAGCTCTTAAACTATCTTGAGTTACATCTTCGATGTTTTGGCCATCAATTAAAATAGCACCTTGCTTAAGATGGTAAAAATGTAAAAGCAACTGAATCAGCGTCGACTTTCCTGCGCCAGAACGGCCCACAATACCTATTTTTTCGCCTGCTCTAATATGCAAGTTGAAGTGATCAATCACATTTTTATTGTTATAAGCAAAGCTTACATCTTTAAATACAATCTCACCTTTGGTCACTGCAAGTGGTTTCGCATCTGGTTTGTCTTGAATATTGATTTTTTTACCTAATGTTTGCATACCATCTTGAATGGTTCCAACATTTTCAAATAAGGCTGACATATGCCACATCATAAATTCAGCCATACTATTAAGTTTTAAAATCATTGCAGTAGTTGCTGCGATTACACCTAATGCTGCTAAACCTTGGGTCCATAGCCAAACAGAAGTACCAATTACACCTACAAACAAAACAGCAGACAACATATTAATGCTGACTTCAAAGAGAGTGCCTAAACGCATTTGGGCATAGACTGTGGTCATAAACTCTTTCATCGATGCTTTTGCATATTGGCTTTCACGACCAGCGTGGGCAAATAGTTTTACTGTTTGGATGTTGGTGTATGCATCTGTTACGCGGCCCGTCATGACAGCACGAGCATCGGCTTGTTGCTGGGAAACTTTACTTAAGCGGGGGATAAAGAACCATGCGCTTAATAAAAATAGGCTTAACCACACTAAAAGTGGAATAAGTAAAATTGGTGAAATTGCGCCAAGAACAATGCTGACCGTAATGAAGTAAATGCTGACGTAGGCCAACATGTCACCCAAAATAATCCAGAACTCACGGATTGCTAATGCTGTTTGCATAACCTTTGCAGAAAGTCGTCCTGCAAAGTCATTATGGAAAAAGTCCAAGCTTTGTTTCAATAAAAGATTATGGAAACGCCAGCGCAAACGCATTGGGAAGGTGCTATATAAAATTTGATGTTTGATAATAGATTGAATATTTACAAAAAAGATATTGGTAAATAAGACTGCAATCAAAATGAGTAAATCAGTAGCATGCTGACTTAAAAAGCTTTCCGGATGACTTTTACTTAACCAGTCTACGAGTTGTCCAATCTTTGAAAAAAGTAAGGCTTCAAAGCTTGCAGCACCTGCTGTAAAAAGAATAAGTAAGAATAAGTAAGGGCGTAGGCCTTCCGTAGCTTGCCAAACAAATGGGAAAAAACGAGTTGGTAAAGGTTCATCTAAACCTTTAGTTGGGTAGGGATCTACAAGTTTTTCAAACCACTTCAGCATGAATTACTACCTTTGAGACAAAAGCCACTTAATTAAATCTTTGCAATTTAATTTGCAAAAAGTCAGTTAGATCAATATCACTTAAGGTTTCGATCTTGTGAATATATGCAAATACACATGAACTGATTATGTTGTACGTCTTAAATTAATACATGACGTAAAAAGGAGACTTGAAGAAACCTTCAAGAACGTCGCGAGGACTAAAAGTATTATTCATTATATCGAGATTAATAGATAAAGGGTGAAGGAATTTATTCTTTAAGTATTTTTTCTTAGTATTTTGAACATTTGTTAAATTATTGCAGCTACACATTAATTAGAAAAGGCCTTTAGATCTAGATCATAAAGGCCTAATTATTGTATTACCACATTAAGTCATCTGGAATAACATATGCTGAATATGGATCTTCCTCATCAGTGGCTTGTTCGTTTTTCTCAGCATTATTAATCAAAATGAAGCCTTGCATTTTTTGATCAATTTTTTCACCTAAAGCTTTTGGAAGGTAGGCGTATTGATCTTGATCTTTAGCAATAACTAGGCTACCTGCAACAAGTGCATTATAAACTTGCTGAGATAGATACACTTTTTTGATTTTATTTTCATCAATAAATTGATAAGCCACATCCCCTGCAAAATCAGTAATCTTGTGCTGCTTAATCATCTGAATGATTGATGCTTTAAGTGCTTTTTCTTCAAGCTGTTTCTGTTTTTCTAAATTTAAAGCTTGATCTTTAGCTAACTTTTCTTGTTGAGCTTTTTCAATATTTGCTTTGATTTCAGCCTCATTACTTAGTCCAAGACGCTGTTCGTGATGAGCTTGCTTTGTTAATTTTTTTGCTTTTTTATTATCAACTAAACCAGCTTTTAATAGCTGTGCTTGTAAGGCATTTTTAACCATGTCTTAGTCCTTGTGTGAAGTTGAAGTGCTATAGAGATAAACTACCCAGTAAGAAATACTTAAGGCTAAGCTTAAAGTTGCCGGCAATAAAAATGATTGTAGCTTTAAATATGGATGTACTGAAGCGGCAAGAATTCCACCCAGCAGAAAGCCGATAAAAATAAGTAGATGTAAAACAATACGTCGATTTTCTACAATTAAGCCTCTGGCTTTATACCCAAGTGCTAAACCAATATCAGTTAAAACACCTGATAGATGGGTAGTGCGGATGATTGTTCCTTTATAGTGGCTTACCATTGCATTTTGTAAACCCATTGCCGTACAAGCCCATAATAATCCATAGCGTGGAAAATAAGGAAGCAATAGCCAGCAAAGGAAAATGAATAAGGCAACAAGGCTCAAAGGTAAGCCATAACGACGACCTAGTCGAAAATGACTGCTACCTAAAATAAAACCACTATAAAATGAACCGCAAACATAGCAAATAATCACTAAAAGTAAAAAAATGATATGTTCGGGTTGCCACTCTACCAAACTCATAGCCAGCATACTAACGTTGCCAGTCATATGTGAAATAGATTGATGCAAAAGAGTAATTAACCCTAATACATTAATCATTCCGGCATTAAAAGCCAGTAAAAAGGCTCCAAGTTGGAACCAGTTTGGTAGACGTTGAAATGGCATTTTGTTTAAGACGTTTGCTTGGAGCGAATATCTACAGCTGCAGTAAATAATACATCTGTAGATGAGTTAAGGGCTGTTTCTGTAGAGTCTTGCAATACACTGATAATCATACCAATCGCTACAACTTGCATCGCAATTTCTGTTGAAATACCAAATAGACTACAAGCTACAGGAATGAGTAGTAAAGAACCACCAGCAACACCAGAAGCACCACAAGCTGAAACAGTAGCAACAACTGATAAAATAACCATTGTTGCAAAATCAACATGAATGCCAAGAGTATGTACAGTAGCTAATGTAAGTACAGTAATCGTGCCTGCCGCCCCTGCCATATTTACTGTTGCGCCTAACGGAATAGACACACTTGCTGTAGATGGATTAACACCTAAACGCTCTGCTAAATCTAAGTTAACTGGAATGTTAGCCGCTGAGCTTCGTGTAAAGAAAGCTGTAATACCACTTTCTTTTAAGCATTTAAATACGAGAGGGTATGGATTTCCACGTATAGTAAGGGCAACAAGAATAGGGTTGATAACTAAAGCAACAAAAAACATAGTGCCTAACAATACCACTAATAATTGTGCATAGCTCTCAAGTGTTGCAAGACCAGCATCGGCAAAAGTCACTGCAACTAATCCGAAAATACCGACTGGTGCAAAAGCAATTACTTTATGAATAATAGCACTTACAGCATGTGAGACATCCTGCATCACTTGTTTTGTGGTGTCTGAACTATGGCGCATAGCTAAACCTAGGCCAATTGCCCAAGCTAAAATACCAATAAAGTTAGCCTCACTAATTGCTTGAACAGGGTTCGCAATAAAGCTTAAGAGCAAGTTTTTTAATATATCTGCGAGACTACCAGGTGCTTGTAAGTCATTATGTGAAACTGTATTGAGGAATAATGTGCTTGGAAAAGAAAGACTGACAATCACAGCTGTGAAAGCAGCAAGCAACATACCTACCACATATAGAATCATAATAGGGCGTAAATTGGCGCTATGACCCACTTGGAAGTTGGCAATAGAAGAAAGCACCAATACAAAAACTAAAATAGGCGCAACCGACTTTAAGGCTTTAATGAAAAGCTCACCAAATAAACTTAAGTAAGGCGTAACGTTCGGAAATAGTAATGCAACGCCTATCCCTAGAATAATGGCGATAATAATCTTAGTGACTAAGCTTAATCGAGAAAAGAATGCAAGCATATAAAGGCCTTATTAACCTAATCATGGCTAAAGGTTGAACAAGCGGAGTATTTTATACTTAAGTGATGTGAATCTTAAGCTTTTTTATAGCACCTATAAGTATTTATACTTAATGGTAATATTAAATAATTGTTTTTATTGGTCTTAATTTAATATTTTTAATTTTATAGTTGGTGGTTTTGCTTGTTAATTGCTCATTAAAAAACTAGGTATATCAAAAAGCTGTGAAAGCATGGAATAGGCTAAAGAAAATATAAGGGCAAAAAGTTAAATATGGTTGAGCTTTTTAGAAAAGCTACGCGAATTTTCAAAACTTTGTGCTTGGATTGGACTCTAAGCTTTCAAGCTGAAAAATCGCATATTTCAGGAAGTTACTACTATTATTATAAATTTATAATTTAAAAAATATTATTTACTTGCACAGTACAGCTGATGAAGCGTATTTAAAATTGAATGCATATTGTCATCCTTAATTGAATAAAAAATTTGCTTGCCATCACGACGGGTTGATACAACATCACTTTTGCGTAGCATCATAAGTTGTTGTGAAAGAGTGGGCTGGGTAATTTGGGTCTTCTCTTCAATTTGAGAAACATTTAACTCCTCATAAGCTAAGTGACATAAAATTAATAAACGATCTGTATTAGCCAAAGATTTAAGAATTCCAACGACTGAATCAGCCGCATTTTTCATTTCTTCGATTTGGAGTCCATCTTTCATACTTTATACCTATATCAATATAGCGGGCATAGTATAGATTGATCTTATGAAAATGAATGTAGCAAAACTAATCAATCCAATTGTTTTTGTTGAAAAGCAATATAAGAGGAATTGATAAATAAGTAGTCTTTCTAATTAAAAACAACTATTTGTATTTCTTTTGTGTCTAAAATGTTGCTTTGTGTTATAAGTGTAATTGTTAAGTATAAGTGAAACGAAGTCAACCTAAAACAATTTCAATTTGCTTTCAATAAATAGTTAAATCTAATTTATCTTGAGACAAATCATAAAAAAGGATTGAGTTTTTATTTTTTAAATATATAATCTGTTTTATACAGACAGGTCTGTATATTTTGGTTCAGTAAGGTCGAAAAAAACGTCTAATTGTGAACCAAAATGACTTTCAGACGCAGCGTGATACATAAGAAGAATCATTAAATATAAGAAGAAGAATATCACGCTTTATTTTTATGCTGCTCTTTCGAAATCGATTAATTTTTCTACTCGAGTCCAGTAATCATTAATATTTATTGAACCATGTTCGACTTGAGCCTGTATGGTCATACCTTCCAAAATATTAACGAGTAATAAAGATAGGGGACCTGGCTCTTTTACATCATACTGGTTAAGAAGATTTTGCATGAGTTGGGTCAACCAAGCTTTATACAAAGTGGCAGGTTGATGTGTTGAAGGATATTGTTTTAAAACCTCTTCCAAGGCTTTTTGAAACATGCAGCCATTAAAATCTTCACTATTAAACCAGTCGGAATACCATAAAAATACTGCTTTAATTCTCGCAAGAGGATCTAACTCATCATGTCTTGATAAGGCAGAAGTAAGAGAGTTTTGTAGAAGCGTATTTCGAAGAAGTAGACACTCTTCAATTAATTTTTCTTTTGATGGAAAATGCTTATAGAAAGTCATTTTTGCAACGCCAGATTCATTAATGATGCGATCTACACCTATAGAATTATAGCTATACGAGTTAAAAAGTCTTAATGCGGTGTTAATAATGTCATCTTTTTTCGACATATTTTAGCCTCTCACAAATGAATTGCTATTAGCTTGAACGGTGATCTTTATCAATGAGAATCTAGATAATTTAATTTTACAAGGTATTGTTTGTTATTGATAGAAAAAAGATATTATTTTTTTAAACGCTGAAGTTTTACTTTTAAGGAAATGGTAAAGAGTTTTAGGCTATATATTTAAATAATTATACTTCCTTTTTCAAAATCTTTTAACTTCAATATTTTTGCGATAAGTCGCTTTAAAATTTAAAAAGGAAAATTAATAAACAAAAAACAAATCTATTTTTGAGTTTGTCGGCCAATTTAAAAGTGGACTTTCCGTTGCTTTGAAAAGTCCATTTTTATTAAAGTTTCTTACTCTGAAGGAGGTAAAAGCATCAAAATAGATTCATTGAGTAAGTAAGCAACATTCTCAAGGATTTCAAGCTCATTAAATTCGCTATCGAAAGCTAAGCTTTCTCCATCAGCAATAGCTTTTAATTTTGGTGCGAAAGTTTCAGCTATACATAGCGCTTCGCCATTTCCCCAGAAGCTCAGAATTCCGTTATTTTCTGTATAAAGTAGGCGAGAGGCAGGTTCTAATAGAACTTCATAACCTTCATGTAAGATCTCTTGAAGATCATAGGCTTCGATCTCATCAGGTTCTGGAATATTATCTGGATATTTAGGTTCACTCATGTATGACATGATTGCTGCATCAAGTGCTGTAGAGTCTTGCAACTGAGCTAAAACTAATTCTTTTAGATAACTTAGTTCAGTTGAGCTAATTTCACCAATTTGACTCATTTGTTTGCGTGCGATATCTACAACAGGATTTTGAAGTAAAATATTAGCTGAAAATTGATCGCTAATGCGTTCCATCATTCCTGCAATGTTTGGCATGCGAAAGCCAAATGAGAAAGTTAAGCAGTCATCTTCGGCAACCCCATAATGTGCCATTCCAGGTGGAATATAGAGTAAATCACCTGGTGCTAAAACTTCATCAAATTGCACATCTATTTCTGGCAAAAGTTTTAATGGTTGATTGGGTACAAATGTAGTATTTGCATCGCACATTTGACCTAGCTGCCAGCGACGATGACCATGACCCTGAACTAAAAACACATCATAAAAATCGAAATGTTTCCCAACTGAACCACCCTTAGGTGCATAAGACACCATAATATCGTCGCGGCGCCATTGAGGAATAAAAGGAAATTTTTTCCAAAGTTCAGAAAGATCAAAAGAGTAGTGATCTACTGCCTGTACTAAAATTGACCATAATTTTGGTAGCTTTTGAAAATCACCTTTGGTTAAAGGTGAAGACTTTACGTGCCATTCATTTGGATTTTTATCTTTTTGGCGAATCAGTCTGGCACTTGCATGTTCTTCCAAGGCAAGTTCTTGTACATCCTGAGGTTGTAAAAGACCTATAATTTCTGGTAATCCGTTACGTACCAGTAAAGGTTTTTTCTGCCAATACTCTGCTAAAAATTGCTCGGCAGTAATACCGCCTAAAACTGTTAAAGGTTCTGTCATGGAAATAACCTATTTATAAAATATCTAGAATTAAGGAATTTGTAGATCAAGTTGCCTTAAAATATGGCAAAGTTGAATCATAGGAAGACCCATAAGTGTGGTCTGGTCTTGGCCTATCATTTTTTCAAACAAGCTAATTCCTAAACTTTCACACTTAAAGCTACCTGCGCAATATAGTGGCTGATCTAATAGAACGTATCGTTCAATTTCAGCTTGATTCAGGTTTCGAAATTTAACTTGATAATGTTCAACAAGCGTTTGCTCAAAGTCTCTATCGAGCCATTGCACGCTAAGAGCTGTACTAAAAAAAAGAATTCGACCAGAATTTTCGGCTAGTTGTGCTTTGGCATTTTCACTAGTCATCGGTTTGCCAATAAAGTCATGCGGGGTATGCTCTCGCCAAGCAACTTGATCTGAACCAATAACGATGGCTGATGGATTCTGTTCAGCAATCACCTGAGCTTTTGTGAAAGCGAGTCTTTTTGCAAGTTCATCGGCATGGGTTTCATCGCGAGGACTTTCATCAATATCGGGACTAATACAAATATAATTAATTCCAAGACGGTCCATTAAGTCTTTGCGAGTTTGACTACTCGATGCCAAAATAATTTGTGGCTGAACCATTACACTGCAAATTCCATTAATACATCTAAAGGTACATAGCTTAATACAGCTTGATGACATGCATGTATTTTAATAGGAGGAGCTTCACCAGCTTGATAAGCCTCTACCCAGCGAGTTACGCAGATACACCAGAAATCACCCGGTTTCAGACCAGGGAAACCTACTTCTGGCAAAGGAGTAATAAGATCATTACCAATTTTCTGAGAGAAATTTAAGAAATCAGAGGTCATTTGTGCACATACGGTGTGCTGACCAAGGTCTGTTACTGCTGTGTGGCAGAAACCATTTCTAAAATAGCCTGTAATAGGGTCAAAGCAACAACTTGCTAAAGGTTCCCCTAAAACATTTAAGCGATTGATTTGTGGATCTGGATGAATAGACATAATGGGTGAAATATCAAATAACTACCTCTATCATAATCAAAACTGGGGCTTTCTACAGCTTTTATGCAAAAAAACTAACCTTTTTTGATGTAATCATTTAAAATTGGCGCGTTTTTAAAATCATAAAGAGAGCTTTACATGAATTTTCAGCGTATGACTGACCTTAACTTAACAGGCAAACGTGTCCTTATTCGTGAAGATTTAAACGTTCCTGTCAAAAATGGTGTGATTACTAGCGATGCTCGCTTACGTGCAGCATTACCAACTATTAAAGCTGCTTTAGATAAAGGTGCAGCAGTGATGGTATGTTCACATCTAGGTCGTCCTGTTGAAGGTGAACCAAAGCCAGAACAATCACTTGCACCAGTCGCTGCTTATTTAACAGAAGTATTAGGTCAAGAAGTTAAATTATTAACTGATTATTTAGAAGGCGTTGAGGTTGAAGCTGGTCAAGTTGTATTGCTTGAAAATGTACGCTTTAACCATGGCGAAAAGAAAAATAATCCAGAGCTCGCTCAAAAATATGCTGCATTATGTGATGTATTTGTTATGGATGCATTTGGTACTGCTCATCGTGCAGAAGCATCTACTGAAGGTGTAGCTCGTTTTGCTCCAGTTGCTGCTGCTGGTCCTTTGTTGGCTGCTGAGTTAGATGCACTAGGCCGTGCAATGCAAACTCCTGAAAAACCAATGGTTGCAATTGTTGCTGGTTCTAAAGTTTCAACTAAACTCGATGTTTTAAACTCACTTTCTAGTATCTGTGATCAACTGATCGTTGGTGGCGGTATTGCAAATACATTCTTAGCAGCTGCTGGTTTTAACGTTGGTAAATCATTATATGAAGCTGACTTGGTTGAAACTGCTAAACAAATTGCTGCTAAAGTAAGTGTTCCACTTCCTACAGATGTTGTAGTTGCTGATGCATCGCAAATTAATTTTGAAGATTTCTTAGGTTCTTTAGCAGCAGCTCAAGCTGTTGTGAAGAAAGTAGAAGATGTGACTGCAAATGATATGATTTTAGACGTTGGTCCAGAAACTGCTAAAGCATTCGCTAATATTTTAACAACATCAAAAACGATCCTTTGGAATGGTCCAGTAGGCGTATTTGAGGTAGATCAATTTGGTGAAGGTACGAAAGCGCTTTCTCTTGCGGTTGCTCAATCGGAAGGATTCTCGATCGCTGGTGGTGGAGATACATTAGCTGCAATTGATAAATATAACGTAGCTGATCAAATTGGTTATATTTCTACAGGTGGTGGCGCATTCCTTGAGTTTGTTGAAGGAAAAACATTGCCAGCAGTTGCAGTTTTGCTTGAACGTGCTTAATACTGTTATATAGAAATAAGAAGGGATTGGGTAACCAATCCCTTTTTCATTGATAAGTCATTAAACTGTCATATATTTGCAATAAAATGTCGAGTATTAAATCACCAACTGTGGAAAATAGTGATGAATTTAAAGCTTACATTTGCTGCTATGTTAATTGTACCAATGATGTTGACTGCTTGTGCTAAGAAAGATGAAGCATCTCAAGCGGGCCAAGAATCAGCTGCATCTACTGCTGTTTCTGAAAAAGTAACGCCTGAGCAACAAGCAGCAATTGATGCGATTGATAAGCCAGTTCTAGATGAAAAGAATACAGATGTGGTTGAAGGTAGTGCGCCAAGTGAGGCTGCTGCTTCAGAAACACATTAATTTGTTGTTTTTTGTTAAAAAATCCCTGCAAATGCAGGGATTTTTTTTGAAATACTGTGATTTGTTGCTGAATTGAAATAAATGACAGGGTAGAATAAGCCGCACTACCTGGGAGGATATTATGGCACTCATTTCAATGCGCCAGCTCTTGGATCACGCTGCTGAACATAACTACGGCGTACCAGCATTTAACGTAAATAACTTAGAACAAATGCGTGCAATTATGCTTGCCGCGGATGCAACCAATTCACCTGTAATTGTTCAAGCATCAGCTGGAGCTCGCAAATATGCAGGCGCTCCATTCTTACGCCATCTTATTTTGGCTGCAATTGAAGAATGGCCACATATTCCAGTGGTAATGCATCAAGACCATGGAACAAGCCCTGATATCTGTCAGCGTTCAATTCAGCTTGGCTTTAGCTCAGTGATGATGGACGGTTCATTAGGTACAGATGGTAAAACACCTACTTCTTATGAATACAACGTTGATGTAACTCGTAATGTTGTTGCTTTGGCACATGCATGTGGTGTTTCTGTCGAAGGTGAGATTGGCTGTTTAGGTAGCCTTGAAACTGGTATGGCTGGGGGAGAAGACGGGGTTGGGGGAGAAGGGGTACTTGATCACTCACAACTTCTTACTTCTGTTGAAGAAGCGACTCAGTTTGTTGCCGATACTAATGTAGATGCATTAGCGATTGCTGTAGGTACTTCACATGGTGCTTACAAGTTCACTCGTCCACCTACAGGTGATATCTTGGCAATTGACCGCATTAAAGAAATTCATGCGGCATTACCAAATACTCATCTTGTTATGCATGGTTCAAGTTCTGTGCCGCAAGAGTGGTTGAAAGTAATCAATGAGTTTGGCGGTGATATTAAAGAGACTTATGGTGTACCTGTTGAGCAGCTTGTAGAAGCAATTAAACATGGTGTGCGTAAGATCAATATCGATACAGACTTACGTTTAGCATCTACTGGTGCAATTCGTCAGTTTATGGCTGAAAACCCAGCTGAATTCGATCCACGTAAATACTTTGCTAAAACTGTAGATTCAATGAAGCAAATTTGTATTGATCGTTATGAAGCGTTTGGTACAGCTGGAAATGCTGACAAGATTCGTCCGATTTCTTTAGAGAAAATGGTTGATCGTTATAAATAATTCCCGTCAGGGTTTAATTTATAGGAACCGGTTATTTATATAACCGGTTTTTTTATTAGGTAAATTTCATGCATAAAAAAACCTGTGACAAACACAGGTTTTAATAAAGAGAAAAAGAGTTACTTTTGTAAGTTCTTTTTGTCTAGACTTGGATCTTTGATTTCTACATATGCATTTGCACGTACTTCACGTAACCAGCTATCAATTTCAGTGTTGAATTGGCGTTCACCTAAAATTTGACGTGCCATACGCTCTTGATATTCATGCGTCATATCTTTTTCACGTTTATCCGTTACTTGTAAGATATGCCAGCCGAACTGAGTTTGGAAAGGTTCGCTAATTTCACCTACAGGAATTTCCTGCATTTTTTTATCAAATTCAGGAACCATCATTCCAGGTGTTACCCAACCCAAACTTCCCCCATCACGTGCTGAACCTGTGTCATTTGAATAGGTTGCTGCAAGTGTTGCAAAATCTTGACCAGCTTTTAAGCGTTTATAGATGTTATCAATAATTTGCTTAGCATTCTCAAGAGTGACTACTTCAGATGGTTGAATGAGAATGTGGCGGGTTTGAAATTGAGGTACTAAAGCTTTTTGCTCATTTTGTTTACGTTCAAGAAGCTTTAAAACATGTACACCATCACGTACTGAAACTAAGTCAGTTGTTTGACCATCTTGTAATGGAGTAATACGAGCCGCAAGTTCAGCAGGAATATCAGACAGTGGGCGGAAACCCATGTCAGCACCTTCAACTTTTACATTTGCAGTTGAAAGTTTTTTCAAAGCATTTATATCATTACTTTGCGCAAGCTTTGAGCGTACTTCTTGAGCTACAGATTGAACTTCTTGTGCATTGTCACCTGAAATGCGCATATGAATTACATGTGCTTGATTACCTAACGCAGCTTGTCCCTGAGGTGATTTTAAGAAGTTTTCTACATCTTGATCACTAATTTTAATACGAGACATCACTTGTTGTTGGCGCAAACGGCTAATCGCTAAATCCTCAGCGATTCGGCCACGTAAACTTTCATAAGTTCCTGGTGCCATAGCATCCAACTTTTGCTGGAAAGCTTCTAAACTTTTAGAGCCAGATTGACCTGCTACTTTAAGTACAGCTTCATTTAAGCTCTTTTCATCAGGTTTAATGCCATATTTTTTAACTTGTTCAAGTTGTGCCTCACGCAAAATTAATTGATCTAATACCTGAAACTGTAAGTATTGCTGAGGTGGCACTTCTTTCTTTTGAGCTTGCAGTTCATGTGCTGCTTCAGCCATACCTTGTTGAAGATCGCTTTTTAAAATTACGCTATTGTCCACAATTGCCACAACTTCATCAGCGGGTTGGGCAAAACTATGCATTGATGAAGAGATTAGGGCAGCAAGTGTAGTTGCTTTAAAAAACTGTTTAAGATGCTTTGTCTTCATTAACGTTGTGTCCAAGATTGATTAATTTTGTTAAAACCTAAAACGCGATTTTCAAGTAAAGACGCGAGTTTATTGTTTAAACCACCTAAACCTTTTAGTGTAATTTCGGCCATGATCGCGCGCTTTTCACTAACATCTGGAGATTTTGGATCGTCTAGATCGTTATAATACGAGCGGCCGTAGACAGAAATACCCCAGCAACATGACTCATAGTTAACTCCTAGTAAGAGTTCGCGGGCAACATCATTGTCCATGTCATATTGTACGTGGCCCATAATACGCCAATTGTCTTTAATTGGTTGTATAAACGATGCAACAACTTGGTCATAAGTATCTTGACGACCAGGAATATCTTTACGATAGAAATAGCCTAGGTTATATAGATTTCCTTTATCACCAGTATAGTAAAGTTGGAAGTCACGTTGAGCATTGTCACCATTCGACATCCAAGCTGAGTTAGCAGCAATGGTAAAGTTTTGGTTAAGCTGGCTTGATAGACTCACCACAGGACCTGTGTTGCGTTCAGTATCAATTTCATCTTGTTGTCGTTGTAAGGTGACACGACGGTCTTCGAAATAGTAACTTTGACCTACACTTGCCCGTAAACGTTCTAAACCTACTGTGTCAAAGAGGCTATAACTTACACCCAAGGATAAAAAGTTATTGTCTTCTAGGCGGTCATGACCATAAAAACGGTAAGGGTTAAATAATTGATCATAACTTACTGACGCAGTAGTTGAGTCAAAGTTAGGGTAACCATCTTGATTTTTGTATGGCGCATATGCATAGAAAGCACGTGGTGTAAGTGTTTGTAAGTACTTACCATCACGTTCAAAGTTCAGTCCAGTGTCTAACGTGAATTGAGGTACAACGACTGATTTGTTTTCGGAACCACCATCTAGATTTTGAGATGCGATACTGTCCTTATCATAAAACGTTTGAATAGAACGTACAGAGACTTCAGGAATCACAAAAGCTGCCGGTGTACGGTAGTTATAACGCGTTGCGAACTGGTTATAAATACGTGTACCACTACTTTCTTGAGCAGAATCATCATTAATTGATTTCTTAAAGTAAGCAGTGTCGTTATTAAATTCGTATTGTAGTCCTAGTGGATTACCAGTGACGTAATTTAATAAGAATTGTGGCAAACGCGCGTATGGTTTATCTGCATCTGCAACTTCAGGATCAAGTGTCTGGAAATCTTCGACCTTAAGCTGTGCTTTTAAACCCGGAATACCATGTTGATAATTAAGTTCCCAAGCTCTACGTAAGTTAAGATCTGTTTTAGAGTTAGGACTGCTATCTAAGTCAGAGAAATAATCTTTATCTGATGCATAGTTATATTCGAGGTTAGTAGACCACTGGTCGTTGATATCCCAATTATGTAAAAAATGGAAATCTTTACGATCTTTGTCATCATAACTTTTGTCAGATGGCAAGATGCCACCCCACATTTCACCAGCACCAAAGCCATCAGTTAAATATCTAAATTCACCTTTTAGCATTGCACCGCGGTCTGCTAAATATCGCGGAGTAAGTGTCAAATCATAGTTAGGTGCAAGGTTTAAATAAACCGGAACAGAAAGCTCAACACCACCATCATTTGAGAAACCAAATTGTGGGTTGAGGATACCTGTAGTACGGCGGTCATCAATCGGGAAGTTAAAATAGGGAACAGCTAGAACAGGAACGTCCTTAACATATAATTTTGTTCCACGAGTTACGCCGCGTCCAGTTTCCTGATTTAACTCAATTTTATTGGCTTGGATTTTCCAACCGGGTTTTTGGCCTGGTGGGCAAGTCGTATAGGTTGCATCATTAAGAACCATAACGTTTGGTGAGGTTCTTTCGATTTTTCCTGCATGACCATGGGCATGTTGCTGTTCAGAAATATAAAAACTATTGTCTAAATTCCCGGTTTGGGTTTTTAGGTTATAATTAATTTCATCACTCTGTGAAAGTAACCCGCCTTGAGCTAACTGTACTCGACCTTGTGCATGCGCAAAGGTTTGGGTCTTATCAATCGTTACTTTGTCAGCACGAACTGTACGTCCTTCCTGATCAATAACGACATCACCTTCTAAAACAGAATCACCCGCTGGATTGTAATGTCCGTAGTTAGCCGTAACGACAGAAGTCGCTTTGTCGGCGTCTAAAGCTTTGGTCTCAGGGTTAATCGGTGTAACCCATGTGCCTTGGCAAAATGCCGAGCTTAAATATTTATTGTCACGAAGCTGTGCTTCAGGTGCAGATTTATCAACATAATATTGCTGAAAGAATTCTTGACCTGGGTAAGCTCCCTTGATGCTCGCTTTAAGTTGATTATTGTCTATATTGGAGACAACATCAGTTGACTCAGCATAACTTGATTGTATGGAGCCACATAAGAGCGTAAAAATAGCTGTCGCTAAAGGATTAAATTTAAACTGATGCTTCATTGTCTCATTAACCAAGTATGCTAATTCACAATTAATTATTGTCGCATCATAGAGAAAAAGTTTATAAGTGGCTACACTTAACCCTTCAAAAATCTCAGCTTGTTTTAGATTTTATTGCAAATGAATACACAACGTGAACAATTGATATATACATGGCTTACATCTGTTCTTGAAAATGATCAATTTAAGATCGCTTTTTTAGCAGGTGATGCAAGCTTCCGCCGTTATGCGCGTATCGAGTTACAAAATAAAACGTATATGCTCATGGATGCCCCTCCAGAAAAAGAAGACTGTGTTCCGTTTGTGACCATTGACGAGTTTTTTGCGAGCCATGGCGTACGTGTGCCTCAGATCGTCGCGAAAGATCTGGCTCAAGGTTTTCTATTGTTAGAAGACTTTGGCGATGTGCTTTTGTCGACATTATTAACTAACGAAACTGTTGATAAATACTACGAACAAAGTTTTAAACAACTTATTCAATTGCAGTCTATTGACGGGACTAATCAGTTCCCAGCTTATTCTTACGAAAAATTAATGTCGGAAATGCATCTACTCACAGACTGGATGTTACCGTCGCTTTCTATTCAGCCGACTGCTGAACAGAAAAAAACGATTGATAATGCATTTGACTTCTTGGCTCATGCTGCATTAGCCCAACCACAAGTTATTGTACATCGAGATTTTCATAGTCGAAATTTGATGAAAATTACCGATGAGCAAGAATTAGGGGTAATCGACTTCCAAGATGCTGTTATTGGCGCTGATACATATGATCTAATTTCGATTACTCGTGATGCATATGTTCAATGGAACGCTGATCGTGTTTATCAATGGTTTAAAGTGTTTTATGACCTGTTGCCAGCGTCGACTAAACAAAACCGTAGCTTTGATCAATTTAAACGTGATGCAGATTTAATGGCGATCCAACGCCATATTAAAATTTTAGGCATTTTTGTTCGCTTATTTGAACGTGATGGTAAGTCTGGTTATTTGAAGGATTTACCACGTGTCATGTGGTATTTGCTCGAAGAAAGTCGTGGTTACGCTGAGCTTGAAGAGTTTATGGCATTTATAAATAATATCGTGATGCCTAAATTTATCGAGAAATATGGTAGCTATGAGGTAGCAGCATAATGAAAGCAATGATTCTTGCTGCTGGCTTGGGCAATCGTATGCGTCCACTTACGCTATATACACCAAAGCCTTTGCTCGAGGTGGGCGGTAAGCCCCTGATTGTGTGGCATATTGAAAAACTTAAGAAAATTGGTGTGACTGAAATAGTCATCAATTCTGCATGGTTGGCCGACAAGCTCATCAGTAGTTTAGGTGATGGCTCTCAATTTGGTGTGGATATCCGTTGGACACGAGAGGATGAAGGGCTAGAAACAGCTGGTGGAATTATTAATGCTTTGCCACTGCTTGGAACAGATCCTTTTATTCTGGTGAATGGAGATGTATGGACCACAATGGATTTTGAAGGTCTGCGCCATATTAAATTAAATGATGATTTGGCACATCTTGTGTTGGTTGATAATCCTAAACAGCATCCTGAAGGCGACTTTACATTATTGGATGGGCGCGCTTTTACATTCGATCAAAATGTGACGGGCGAAAACCTCACTTTTAGTGGTCTATCTGTTATTCATCCTAAACTTTTTGATGGATTGGAAGCGGGTAAGCGTCCTTTAGCTCCACTATTGAAGCAAGCGATGCATAATCAGAAAATATCTGGTGAAAAGCTTAAAGGTGCATGGGTAGATGTGGGAACGCCTGAGCGTTTAATGGAGCTAGATTTGCAAATTCGTGAAGGCTTCTACGATTAAGTGTGTAATCCCTAATCGTTAACTAGTGTTCCACGATGCATAAATGGGTATACTTTGTTTTAAATTTTACTTAGATGTTATCTGTTTATGCATCCGTTTTTTCAAGAGTTACAACAGGGTAGTCAAAAATTAGGTTTATCGCTTAGCGATGAAGCTTTGACATTATTGTTGAAGTATCAAGATGCTTTGGTACTTTGGAACAAAGCTTATAATCTAACAGCGATTCGTGATCCGAAAGAAATGTTAGTGAAGCATTTGTTAGATAGCCTAAGTATTTTGAAAGATTTGCCAGCAGGCCGTTTGCTTGATGTAGGTACAGGTGGTGGTATGCCGGGCATGATCATTGCTTTATGTCAGCCGGAACGCTCATGTGTATTACTTGATTCAAATGGTAAGAAAATTCGTTTTTTGAAACAGTTTATTGCTGACCTTAAGTTAAAAAACGTAGTAGCCGTGCAAACACGTGTTGAAAATCAAGATACAATTGATGAGCTTGGTCAATTTGATGTGATTACAAGTCGCGCTTTTGCTTCTTTAACGGATTTTGTGGATGCAGCTCAGCCATACTTGCATCAGAGCAGTATAATTGCAGCAATGAAAGGAGTTGTGCCAGTTGAGGAAATTGAGCAACTTAAGCAGGACTTTTTATGTAAAGTGATTGAGCTGCGCGTACCAAGACTTGATGAACAACGTCATTTACTTTTACTTCAACGTATTTAAATAAAAAGTATTAGGGTTACCATGGCTCAAATTATTGCGATTGCAAACCAAAAGGGTGGTGTTGGTAAAACAACGACTGCAGTAAATCTTGCAGCGTCTCTAGCTGTATTAAAGAAACGTGTATTACTTGTAGATATGGATTCACAAGGTAATGCTACGATGGGGTCCGGTATTCAAAAGAACGATCTTTTGTATTCGATTACGGATGTTCTACTTGGTGAAGTACCAATTGAAACAGCTATTCAAAAAGCAGAAGTTGGATATAAAGTTTTAGGATCTAATCGTGAACTTTCCGGTGTTGAGCTTGCTATTGCAGAGCAAGAAGGGCGCGAATTTATTCTAAAAAATGCTCTGAATGAAATCCGAAACTCATTTGATTTTATCATAGTGGATTGTGCGCCAAGCTTGAGCTTGATTACTGTTAATGCTTTGGCAGCTGTAGATAGTGTAATCATTCCAATGCAATGCGAATATTATGCGCTAGAAGGTTTAGCTGATTTAACCCAGACTATTGATCGTATTCAAAAGGCATTAAATCCTGATTTAGAAATTATTGGTGTATTACGTACAATGTACGATGCACGAAATGCTTTAACACGTGATGTATCTGCTGAGTTAGAACAGTATTTCGGTAAAAAACTTTATGATACTGTCGTTCCACGTAATGTTCGCTTAGCAGAAGCACCAGCGCATGGTTTGCCTGTTATCTATTTTGAAAAAAGTTCTAAAGGTGCAGTTGCATACTTAAATCTTGCAGCTGAGATGTTGAAGAAAAGTAAAGTGAAGAAAGGAAGTAAAGTATGAGCATCAAAAAACGCGGATTGGCTAAAGGACGTGGTTTAGATGCATTACTTGGTTCAATTCAAAAAGAAAAATTACAGCTGGAAGCACAGGCACTTGACCACGGACAGTTGAAACAAATTGATGTAAATTTATTGAAACGTGGTGAATATCAACCACGTCGCTTTATTCATGAGCATGATTTGCAAGAGCTAGCATCTTCTATTGAAAAACATGGAGTGATGCAACCTATTGTAATTCGTCCAGTTGATGATGAAGCACATCCATACGAAATCATTGCGGGTGAACGACGCTGGCGTGCAGCGCAACTTGCGGGTTTAACTGAAATTCCTGCAATTGTTCGTGATTTAAATGATCAGGTTGCCATTGCGTTAGCACTTATTGAGAATATTCAGCGTCAAGATTTAAATCCGATTGATCAGGCTATAGCCTTGCAGCGTTTTCATGATGAATTCGGTTTGAGCCATCAAGAAATTGCTGACACAGTAGGGAAAGCACGTACTACGGTAAGTAATTTACTTCGTTTGTTGAGTTTGGCGGATGAAATTAAAGATTTCATGCAGCAAGGCCAGCTTGATATGGGGCATGCTCGAGCTATCTTGACGTTAAAGGGTAAAGATCAATTAGACGTTGCTAAAATCGTAATTGAAAAAGGACTATCTGTTCGTCAAACAGAGCAATTGGTGCGTGATAGAAGTGAGCCTAAGCAGGAGAAGGAAAAAGCACCTGTAGCACCTGATATTGAACAATTGACACAAAAATTATCAGAGCGTTTTGGCGCTAATGTGAAAATTGATCATAATCAAAAAGGTAAGGGTAAGCTTGTTATTCATTACCATACCTTAGATGAGTTAGATGGCATTTTAAATATTTGTTTGCCTGATTAATTTGCATTTGGGTCATATATTTCTAATTTTATATTCTTGGGGAAGAAGATATGTGGGAACTTGTGAGAGCGGGTGGCTGGTTGATGTTGCCTTTAATTCTATGCTCAATTTTAACTGTTGCGATCAGCATTGAACGTTTTGTTCGGTTAAGACGTTCACAAGTTCTACCCAAAGCATTAATTGATGATAGTTCGTTAAGAACTGAAGATATTGTGGAAAATTTGGAACAAAATCTAGAAGTGCAAAACAGCGCATTGGCTCACATTTTAAAAGCAGGTTTTGATCATCGTGAGCATGGTGAGCAATTTGCACGAGCACAAATGGAAGTAGCCGCTTCTCAAGAAATTTCTTATTTAGAGAAAAATATTAATTTCTTGGGGACTTTGAGTGCTGTGGCGCCTTTATTAGGGCTGCTTGGTACAGTAGTCGGGATTATTGAGTCATTCCTTGTGATTGATTTTGGATCGGCAGGGAGTCCAAGTTTAATGATTCCGGGTATTTCTAAAGCGCTTATTACTACAGCTGTGGGAATGTTAATTGCGATTCCTGCTTTAGTTGCTTATCGCTATTTTCAAAGATTAGTACAAGATTATATTGCTGAACTAGAGCAGCAATCGACTTTATTTCATGCCTCATTGTTCTATAAACGTTCCTCGTCTATAGCAGAACATCGTCGTGTTGGGTGATGGGTGAATAGCCAGATGAAATTTAAACGTTCTCAGGTTGAAGACATCCATATCAATTTAACGCCTATGATTGACTGTTTGTTGTTCATTTTGGTTTTTTTATTACTATCGACTACTTTTAATCAGCCAAGTCGCCTCAATTTAACGTTACCAGATGCACAAGGTGTTCCACCAAAACAGTACGATCACAAAATTGAAGTCGTGGTAGACTCTTCTGGTCATTATGCTGTAAATGGTCAGGCACTTTCGTCTAAAGAGGTTGCTGATCTGAGTACTGCGATTAAGCAAGTTGCTCAAGAGCGCCGTGATTTTATGTTCATCATTGCTGCGGATGCCAAAGCGTCTCATCAGGATGTAATTCGCGTTATGGATGTAGCAGGACAACTCGGTTTTGTTAACATCAATATTAGTACCAAAGTTCCTTCTAGAGGTTTTTCTGAGTGAATCAAGATTTTAAGGTTTATTTGCGTCTCATAGCCTATTTAAAACCTTATTGGGGCGTGGCCTTATTAGTTCTTATCGGGTTCGGTATTAACTCAGCAACAGAAGTCTCCGTTGCTAAATTGATTAAATTTATTATTGATGCAATCCAAAGTGGCAGTAGAAGTGATCTGGATTGGTTCCCATTATTAATCATTTTATTGGTTTTTTTCCGTGGTTTAGGCCTTTTTATGGGGGGTTACTATACTGCGGTGATTTCACGTAGTTTGGTTTTTAGTATTCGCCAAGAAGTTTATGCCAAACTTTTAAGACTACCGGCACAATATTACCTAGATAATTCATCTGGCCATATTACTGCCAAGATTATGTATAACGTTGAGCAGCTAACAGCAGCTTCTTCGGAGTCATTAAGAGTCATCGTTAGGGATGGGATGATTACACTGGGATTATTAGGCTATCTGTTTTATACCAATTGGCGTCTTACTTTATGTGTTTTTGTATTTTTACCTGTAATTGGTGTATTGGTACGTAAAGCTTCAAAACGTATGCGAAAACTCTCATTACAGGTTCAAGATACAATGGGTGATGTGAACCACGTTGTTCAAGAGAGTATCAATGGTAATGCTGTAGTAAAAACTTTTGCTGGTGAAGAGTCTGAACAAGAACGGTTCTATAAGTCATCAGAAGAAAACTTAAAACGTGGTTTAAAAATGGTAATTGTACAAAACCTGAATAGCCCTGTGGTTCAGGTAGTAATGGCTTGTGCGATGGCCCTTATTGTATGGTTAGCTTTACGACCACAGATTTTAGGTAATACTAGTGCTGGTGAGTTCGTGGCTTACCTTACAGCTGCTGGTCTATTAGCAAAACCAGTTAAAAACTTGACTGATGTTAATGAAAAGTTACAACGCGGTTTAGCAGCAGCTCATTCTGTTTTTGAACTATTAGATTTGCCTGAAGAGCAAAATAACGGTCAGTTGAAACCTAAACTAAATGGTGCAATTCGTTTTGATCATGTGGCATTAAATTATGCTGATGGCGTACAGGCTATTAAAGATTTCTCTTTAGATATTCTTCCTGGGCAAACTGTAGCATTAGTTGGACGTTCAGGTGCTGGTAAAAGCTCATTAGTTAATATGTTGGTACGTTTCCAAGAGGTATCAAGTGGGCAAATTTATTTAGATGGTTTGCCAATTAATGATATTGATCTTTCTTGTTTGCGTACCCAAATCGCAATGGTAAATCAGCAAGTTGTATTATTTAATCGTACTGTTCGTGAAAACATTGCGTATGGTCAGTTGCAAGGTGCGTCA
The DNA here is from genome assembly GCF_000588015.1 of Acinetobacter sp. 1294243. Classification (NCBI taxonomy): domain Bacteria; kingdom Pseudomonadati; phylum Pseudomonadota; class Gammaproteobacteria; order Moraxellales; family Moraxellaceae; genus Acinetobacter; species Acinetobacter sp. 1294243. Next base: position 394,448 of record NZ_JFXG01000001.1, on the reverse strand, counting down.
GATGAGGAAATTCATGCCGCTGCAAAAGCTGCATATGCACATGACTTCATTATGAATTTACCAAATGGTTATGATACTGTTTTAGGGGCACAGGGCCTAAACTTATCTGGTGGTCAGCGTCAGCGAATTGCTATTGCTCGAGCAATTTTAAAGAATGCTCCAATATTAATTTTAGATGAAGCTACAAGTGCTCTTGATAATGAATCTGAACATTTTATTCAGCAAGCATTTGATGAAGCGATGCAAGACCGCACTACGATTGTCATTGCTCACCGTTTATCAACAATTGAAAATGCTGACCGTATTGTAGTGATGGATCAAGGACAAATTGTTGAACAAGGTACTCATCAAGAACTCCTCGCAAAACATGGTGCTTATTATCAATTACATCAGCGTAATTTCGAGGATAACTAAGCATGTCATTAGTCCAGCTGATCCAGAATGCATGGAATAAACAATCGAGTTGGTTGATTGCTTTACGTCCATTGTCTTGCTTGTATCGGGCTGGGTTTTTACTAAATCGTAATCTTTATAATTCAGGTTTTAAGCAAATTTATAAAGCGCCCGTACCTGTGATGGTTATAGGTAATATCACAGTAGGTGGAAGCGGAAAAACTCCCTTGCTAATACAACTGGTGAATTATCTACAGCAGCATAATGTAAAAGTAGGGGTAATTAGTCGGGGATATGGGGGTAATGGTCCTTTTCCACTGCTGGTTACCTCGGGCGGCCAAGTAGCTCAAGCTGGGGATGAGCCAGCATTAATTGTTCAGGCTACAAGTGTACCAATGGCAGTAGGTCCTAATAGGCAGGCCGCAATAGAGTTATTGCTTGAGTCATCAGAAATAGATTTGATTATTAGTGATGATGGGTTGCAGCATTGGGCATTAGATCGACAGATCGAGTGGATTGTACTGGATCAAAATCGTGGTTTAGGGAATAAAAAACTATTACCTGAAGGTTATCTGCGAGAGCCTGTTGAACGTTTAGAAACTGGAACAGTGATTGAGCATACTCATAAACCTGCTACAGAATTAAACATGTATCTCGAGACAGGACAGCCATATTTACTTAACCCTTTATCTAATTCTAAACCAAGCTTTAATCTTGAGAATAATTATCATGCTGTAGTGGGTATTGGCTTTCCTCAACGGTTTTATCAAACCCTTAAAGATCTAGGGTTGAAGCAATTCGAAGAGCATGCCTTTCAAGATCATCATGATTACACAATCAATGATTTAATTTTTAATGATGAGCTGCCACTTATTACAACTGAAAAAGATGCAGTTAAACTATTACCGTTACTTGAAAAACATCCTGAATTTAAACAATCTATTTGGGTAGTTCCTGTTACAGCTGTGCTGTCTACACAGTGTTATCAGGTTTTAAAAATGCAATTGCAAGAACTTGATATTCAATTATCTTAGGAAGAAAAAATGAAACACATCGTCATTCCAGCACGCTTCTCAAGTTCGCGTTTGCCAGGTAAACCATTGTTGCTTATTCATAACCGTCCTATGATTTTACGTGTAGTGGATCAGGCAAAAAAAGTCGAAGGTTTTGATGATTTGTGCGTGGCAACAGATGACGAACGTATTGCTGAGATCTGCCGTGCAGATGGAATTGATGTAGTTCTTACCAGTGCAGATCATCCTTCGGGTACAGACCGTTTAAGTGAGGTGGCTCGCATTAAGGGTTGGGATGCAGACGATATTATTGTAAATGTTCAAGGTGATGAACCTTTATTGCCAGCTCAACTTGTTCGGCAAGTTGCAGAACTTTTGGTTGATAAACCAAATTGTTCAATGTCTACGTTGTGTGAGCCGATTCATACCTTAGATGAGTTCCAGCGTGACAGTATTGTAAAAGTAGTCATGTCTAAACAAAATGAAGCTTTATATTTTAGCCGGGCTACCATTCCTTATGATCGAGATGGGGCTAAGCATGATGAACCGACTTTACATTCACAAGCATTTCGTCATTTAGGTTTATATGCTTATCGAGTGAACTTATTACAAGAATACGTAACATGGGATATGGGGAAGCTTGAAAAGTTGGAGAGCCTTGAACAATTACGTGTTTTGGAAAATGGTCATCGAATTGCAATTGCTGTAGCCGAAGCCAATTTACCACCAGGTGTGGACACTCAAGCTGATCTTGATCGCTTAAATAGTATGCCTGTTGAATCTTTTGAATAAGCGTTAATTTTTAATGAATCCGAATGTAACTTCAAAGGTTTATCCTTGGCAGCAAACAACATGGGACACCTTGACAACAAGGTTTCCCAATATTGGACATGGTCTCTTATTTTACGGCAAGCAAGGTTGTGGAAAACATGCTTTTGCTAAGCAGTTTTTGGCATGGGTACTTTGTTTAAATAAGCAGCCGCAGGGCCCTTGTGGTGAATGTAGTAGTTGCCAATGGTTAAAATCAGACACTCATCCCAATTATGTTCATATCACAACGGATGAAGAAAATAAAAAACAGAATGCAAAAATTAAAATAGAAAAGATCCGTGACTTACTACCTTTCGTACAACAAACGGGAGAAGGTTGGCGCGTTATTGTGATTGAGCCTGCAGAAGCACTTAATTTGGCATCTTCAAATGCTTTGCTAAAGACTTTAGAAGAACCAGGCGAGCGTGTTGTTTTAATTTTATTAGCTGATCACTATCTTAAACTACCGGCCACTATTCGTAGCCGATTGCAACATTTCGCTTTAGATCGTATTTCATATGAGCAAGCTACTTCTTATTTGAATGAGCATTTATCTGAACTTGCGGAAGTGCAGCCCGATTTACTGCTTGGCTTATCTAATGATATGCCTTTACAAGCAATAGAAATTGCTCAAAGTGACTGGTTTGCGAAAAGGCAAGTTTTCTTAAATGATTGGCTTAAAATTGTTGCTCAAAAAAATATGCCTTTATTTTTCTCAGGCAAATGGCAAAAAGAATTAAGTTTTAATGATTTTATAATGCTTTTTGAATACTTGTTGGGTGATTTAATTTGTGTCAAGCTAACCCAACCACAGAAAAATACTGATTTAGATTTTGATCAGTTAAGCCCATATTATGATTTAGAAAGCTTATTTAATATTTATAGTGAATTACAGCAAGCAAAAAAGCTTGTTGAACAAAATGTACAAAGCCAACTTATTATTGATCAATTATTTATAACGTTAATGAATATTTAAGGGGAAAACTATGCAGCCGCAAATGGGGGGGATTATTCAGGTAAATATTCCTGATAAAGCTACTTTGCAAGCAAGCTATATGGGATATGTGCAAGGTGGAGGCCTATTCGTACCATCAAAACAAAAGGTAAAGATGGGACAAGAAATTTTCATTTTAGCGACTTTGCCTGAGCAGTCTCAAAAAATTCCTCTAACAGGCAAAGTAATCTGGATCTCCCATAAACAAAGTGGATTTAAACCCCAAGGTTTTGCTATTCAGTTAAGCGGAGATAAGGGAATTTACTATAAAACTGAGGCAGAACGAGTTTTGGCTGGTAGTATGTCTCTAGACCGTCCAAGTTATACGATGTAATTAAATAGGAAAGAAAAGTGTTTGTTGATACGCATTGCCATTTAACGATGTTAGATTTAACGCCTTATAACGGTGATCTGGACCTTGCGCTTGCAGCGGCGCGAGCAGAAGGAGTGTCTAAGTTTATGGCAATTTCCGTTGATCTCGATGACCATATTGCATTGGCTGAAATTGCAAATAAACATGCAGATGTTGGTTATACGGTAGGTGTACACCCTTGTGAGGATGTGGGCACAATGGCACGTGCAACAACTGAGTATTTGGTTGAATTGGCTCAATCAGAAAAAGTATGGGCTTTAGGTGAAACTGGACTGGACTATTATCACAGTACTGATTTTATTGAAGAGCAAAAAGCATGTTTTGCAAGACATATCCAAGCTTCAAAAATTGTAAAAAAACCAGTTGTCGTTCATACCCGATCAGCAAAGCATGATACGGTAGATATTATCCGTGCTGAACACTCAACACATGGGATTCTGCATTGTTTTACTGAAGATTGGGAAACTGCTAAAGCTGTGCTTGATTGTGGTTATTACATTTCTTTTTCCGGTATTGTGTCATTTAAGAATGCACAGGATTTGCGCGATGTAGCTAAACAGGTTCCACTAGATCGCCTTTTAATTGAAACAGATAGCCCGTATTTAGCACCTGTCCCATATCGTGGTAAAACAAATGAACCAAAATATGTGCCTTATGTAGCCAAAGCGCTAAGTGATGTATATGATAAATCGGTTGAGGAAATTGCAATGATCACCTCACAAAATTTTGAGAACTTGCTAAAAGCGATTTAGGTTATAGAAACTATATAAGAGAGTAATTGCGTGAAGATGGATCGTCAGGCTCAGTTCCGAGCAAGAGAAGTATTAATATTTCAGGTTGCGGAACAATTATTGCTAGAAAATGGCGAAGCCGGAATGACACTCGATGTCTTGGCTGCTGAGCTTGATTTAGCAAAAGGAACTTTGTACAAACACTTTCAAAGTAAAGATGAGTTGTACATGCTGTTGATTATTCGTAATGAGCGTATGTTACTTGAAATGGTTCAAGATACTGAAAAAGCCTTTCCAGAGCATTTGGCTTTTTTCATGTTGCATCATTTACATCATCCTGAGCGAACAGTTTTATTCCATCAAATTGAGGAAAAACTCTCAATCACTGCTCAAGGCGTACATCATCTTTTTCACGAACTTTATCAAGTGCGTAAACAGAGATTGCGAATTATCATTCGTATGACAGACCACTACCTAGAATCTATTCAAAGCAGTATGCCTACACGAGATTATCTTGCTTCTATTTGGTCATTAACTCATGGTGCGGCAGCTATTCTCAATTCAAGTTTTTATCAACGATATTTAGGTTCAAGAGACACTTTAAGAGTGGCTTATATTGATCAGGCTTTAGCCTTGCCTAAACAAGCTGTTGAGCAATATGCTTAGGTCGATATGAAATCTCAATCACCACTTAAATCTCAAAAAGGTTTTACTCTCATAGAAGTGATGGTGGTGATTGTTATTATGACCATTATGACCTCTCTAGTTGTACTCAACATAGGTGGGGTTGACCAAAAGAAAGCGATGCAAGCAAGAGAGTTATTTTTGCTTGATATGCATAAGATTGGTAAAGAGTCGCTTGATCAGTCTCGTGTTTTAGCTTTATCTACTCTCAGTGAAACAGATGTTTCACCATTTTCTTATGAATTGTATGAGTATCATGACCAGAGTAAATTACAGGTCCAAGATTTAAAAAATCGCTGGCAAAAATATTCAGAATTTACTACGCGGCAACTGCCTAAACATGTATCGTTTACAATACAACCTTTAGATAAGCAAAACTATTCAAAAGCTACGAATACCGATTTAATTGGAGGGCAGGCTCCTCAGTTAATCTGGTTCGGTAACGGTGAAGCTAAAACTGTGAAAATACAGTTTTACTTTGAACAAAAACCAATTGGTTCAGAAATACAAATTGATCATTTGGGTAAAATAAATGAAATCTAAAGGCTTTACTCTATTAGAAGTAATGGTTGCTTTAGCAATTTTTGCAGTGGCGGCTGTCGCGTTAACTAAAGTAGCCATGCAATATACTCAATCTACCTCAAATGCAATTCTTAGAACAAAAGCACAGTTTGTCGCAATGAATGAAGTTGCTTTAATGGAAATAAATCAGGAATGGCTCGAAGGTACACAAAGCAAGCAAGTGACTTCTCAAGGTGAGACTTGGCAGATTGATAAATCTGCGCAATCTACAATTAGTCCAAATGTTCAAAAAGTAGATGTACAAGTTAGTTTATATGATTCTGATAAGGGGAAAGTTCAAAATGGTATTACTCACTTGGTATTTTTTAATTACCCAATGAAAGCAAAATAATGATAAAGAATAAATATTTTTGCTCTCCAGGCCCAGCTTCACGTCTTGCGGCACGATCGGAGCAGATGATGAGGGGTTACTCTGAGCAAAGCTCTTCGTCTTCCGCTCAGACAAAGCTTCGCTTTAAAGGCTCTCACACTCGAAACATAGTTTCTCATCTTGCGACACGATCGAGCAGTGCTCGATTAACTCGTGCCTCAGGATTTACTTTAGTTGAGCTTTTAGTTTCAATTGCAATTTTTGCTATTTTATCTTTGTTGGGGTGGAAGGTTTTTGACTATTTATTAAAAGTTCGCGATCGTAATACTCAACATGAAGTGCAGCTATTTGAATTACAAGATGCTTATCAACAAGTTTTGCGTGATACATTGCAAATTATACCTTTATCAGCCAATCAAGGCGGGCAATTACGTCCAGCTTTAGAGATTGATAATCAAGTTCTCCGCTTTAGTAAGGCGGGTGTTACTGATCCATTAAAGCAAGGATTATCACCTTTTGAGCGTATCGAATATCGATATGATCCTGTTCAAAAAAAGCTTTATCGCCTAAAATATAGTAACTTAAATACTTCAAATAGAGAGCAACCCTTATCAAGTACGCTGCTGAGCCAAGTTGAACAATTTCAAATTATGGTTTTGACACCTCAAGAAGTAACAAAGTGGCCTGAAGTTAATATTGACCCTACAAAACCTGATGAATTTAGGAAGTTGCCAAAAGGAATAAAAATGCAACTCACGATTGCAGGTGTAAGTTATGAGTGGATTTATAGCTTAAATCAAGGTGACTTATCGCTCTCCAAACAGGGAGGTCAATAAATGTTACTATATAAAAAAAATCAGCAAGGTGTAGCGTTACTCACAATTTTGATAATGGTGGCTTTGGCTACAATTTTAGCTGCCTCTATCGCAAAGCATCAAACTAATACGATGGAAAATACGGGTTATTTGATGCGTCAAAATCAGTCATTACTCTATGCAAAAAGTGCAGAAGCTTTTTTTTCTGAATTATTAATTCAAGATGCAAATAATGCTGGTGGCATCGATCATTTAAAGGAAAGCTGGGCTCAGCCAATGCCACCTTTCCCAATAGAAGATGGAGCCGTATCGGGGCGCTTACTAGATGAGTCTGGAAAATTTAATCTAAACAATTTAACGACCAATGAAGGTAAGGTAAACGAAGCTGCTAAAAATTGGTTTGAGCGATTGCTTGTGCGTGTAGGATTGCCAGCAGAGTTAAGTCAAGCAGTTATTGATTGGCAAGATCCAGATGATGAACCAAGCGGCCCTATGGGGGCAGAAAGTAACTATTATGAAGGACTTGACCCTGGCTATTTGGCTTCAAATGCTAAATTTCATCGTATAGAAGAGTTGAAATTGGTAAGAGGTTTTGAAGGCAAGAAATATGATTTAATAGCACCATACATTTCTGCATTACCTGAAAATATAAAAGTGAATGTTAATACCGCATCACCATTAGTATTAGCGAGTATTGATCAAAAATTAGATTTAGGGACTATAGAAAAAGAACTTCAATTACGCCAACAGAATTTAAAATTCTTTCAAAATATTGATGAATTATGGCAATTGAGTGCTTTTTCAGCAGTTGATGCGCAAAAGAAAACTGAAGTTAATAGCCTTTTAGATGTGAAGTCGAACTTTTTTCAAGCACAAATCGAGGTTGTGTTGAATAATAGAAAAAGGCAGTTTACAAGTGCCTTAATGCGCAGTGATAAGCAGGTTTATGTATATTCTAGAAGTATAGTGCCTTTTAACTAATTGAAAATTTATGATTTATTTACTTAAGATGTTTTTTGAAGTTTGTGATTATAAATTTTTCTCAAGTTAAACGTTAAAGTAAATATAAACTTTCTATATGTTTATATTCAATGTTTCTTCATAAGTCTTATCATACTTTCTGCTAATTGTTTCTAATTGAAAAGTGGTGCGAAATTTTCGTCTTTTGCTTTATAATAATGTTCTTAGAAGGAATGATCGATTTGGCACATGTTAATTCGTAAGTTATTTAAGTTTGAAAATGCACATGTTGTACGTAACTGTACATCGGATCGTTGTAAGCGATCAATTCATGGACATAGCTATAAAGTTGAGTTATTGCTTAAAGCTTCGAAATTAGATCATGGGCAAATGGTTTATGATTTTGGACTCCTAAAAGGAGTAATAAAAGACCTATTCGACAGCTTTGATCACGCAATCTGTTTTTGGGAAAAAGATGATTCTCAATATATTGATGCATGTCAGACTTTTAGTGCTCGTTGGATTTCTTTACCTGTTTCACCGTCGGCTGAACAGTTTTCACGTATTTTCTTTTATCTAGCTCAGCAAGTTTTACAATCAACAGTCACTCAAAATGGGGAAGGTGATGTTGAAGTATATTCTGTTATTGTTCATGAGACTGATACTGGATATGCTCAGAGCTTTATTGAAGATATTCAAAACGAACAAATGGGTATTTTAAGTCTTGATGGAATTGTTTTTTCAGAACAAATTCAGATAGAGTGGGCAAATCCACAAATGTATGAAGACTTGAAAAAAGGGATTAAATTTAATAATCCTCAAGTTGATTTGCAAGTCGAAGTATAAATCGAATTACTTATTTTATTTGTAGAATTGAAAATTGATCTAGGATGACATTAATGCAATTAACTGAGCAACAGCAAGATAAACTCAGTAAAGTTCAATTAGAAGAAAGTTGGAAAAGATCTTTAGCACCTTTTCTATTAAGTCCTCAGATGGATAGTTTGCGCGATTTCTTATTTCAACAGAAACAAGCTCAGAAAATAATATATCCGCCTAGTAAACAGATCTTTAATGCTTTAAATACCACACCATTAGCTGATGTGAAAGTTGTGATTTTAGGTCAAGACCCATATCACGGGCCAAACCAAGCGAATGGATTAAGTTTCTCTGTTCAAAAAGGTATTGCATTACCACCATCTTTGCGCAATATTTTTCATGAACTACATACAGATTTGGGTATTCCGGCTCCTCGTCATGGTGACTTAACAAAATGGGCTACGCAAGGCGTGCTTTTACTCAACAGTGTGCTTACCGTTGAGGCTGGACAGCCGACTTCACATCAAAAGCAGGGTTGGGAAGCCTTTACTGATGAAGTTATTGATGTTCTAAATGAACAGAGACAACATATAGTATTTATTTTGTGGGGTGCTTATGCACAGCGCAAAGGACAACGTATAAATAGAGATAAACACTTGGTTTTAACAGCCGCACATCCATCACCTCTTGCTGCAAATAGAGGGGGATTTTTTGGATGCAAAGTGTTTTCAAAAACAAATCAATATTTGAAACAACATGGCATTGAGCCCATAGACTGGCAATTGGACGCATGATGAACTCTCCCAATGTAAATAACTATCACCCGGACTTGGTGGTTGAAGAAGCAAAAAACGGCTGGCGTATAGTACGTTTGAATCGTCCTAAATCGTTACATGCTTTAGACGAATCAATCGTAACGGCATTATTGCGTGTATTTGAAGATTTCCGTGACGATGAACAGGTTAAAGCAATTTGGTTAGACTCAACTACACCAAAAGCTTTTTGTGCAGGTGGTGATGTTAGAAAATTACGCCAACTTGTTATAAATCAAGAAGTCGATACCGCAAATAAGTTCTTCCAGCAGGAATATGCTTTAGATTTACTTTTACATAATTATGCTAAACCGGTTGTGGTTTGGGGAGAAGGTTATGTAATGGGCGGTGGTTTAGGCTTGTTTATGGCTGCACCATTCCGTCTAGTGACGCCATATTCACGTTTAGCAATGCCTGAAATTAATATTGGTTTATATCCTGATGTTGGTGCGAGCCGTTTCTTGGCAGATCGTGGTCCAATAGGTTTGTTTACGGGCTTAACCGGTTCAATCATGACTGCTGCTGGGGCGTATAGCATCGGTTGGGCAACACATATTTGTGAAGCTCAGCGTGATAATGTTTTGCAAAAAGTTTTAAATATTAATTGGGCTCATTATCCTGCAGGGGATTTCCGAGCAATTGATGATACTTTAAATAGTTTACACCGTCCTGTTGCGGCAGGGCCATTGCAAAACTCACTTGATGTAATTCATAGTGTTTGCCGTGGTTTTAATTTTGAACAAGACTATCAAGCTATTGTTAGCTTACGTGATGCGAGCAGTGATTGGTTACGTCAAGCGAGTGAGAATTTGCAAAAAGGATCTCCTAGTACCGCGGCAATTACTTGGTTACTGTGGCAATGGGGCAAACAAATCCACTCATGGGATGAGGTCTTTGATCTAGAGGCTCAGATTTCTGAGTGGAAAATCCGTCATCCTGACTTTGTGGAAGGTGTTCGCGCACGCTTAGTTGATAAAGATTTATCACCTGAATGGAAACCATGTGACGATCTAAGCTTGAGAGGTATATTGGCTGATTGTCCACCAGTAACTTCAATTGATAGCTGGAATGCCTTACTTAGACAACACGGTGTGATCACCTAAAATAAATGACTGAATATAGTGATGAATACTGGATGCAGCTTGCTTACGAGCAAGCTGAATTAGCCGCCCAGCAGGGTGAGATACCTGTTGGAGCGGTTCTGGTGAGCCAAAATCGAGTAATTGGATCTGGTTATAATGCTCCAATTACTTTATTAGATCCAACTGCACATGCAGAAATTCAAGCTATCCGTGCAGCGTGTTCCTCTTTAGAAAATTATCGATTACCTGAAGATACGACTTTATATGTCACTCTTGAGCCATGTACTATGTGTGTAGGTGCGCTCGTACATGCAAGAATTAAACATGTGGTTTTTGGTACGCCAGAACCTAAAGCAGGCTCTTTGGTGAGTGCGCGTCAGTTATTACAGCAAGGTTATTATAATCATAGGTTTACATTTCAGAATGGCTGTCTACAAGAAAAATGTGCACAACAGCTTAGCCATTTTTTTAAACAAAGACGTGAGCAAAAGAAACAAGAGAAACAACAAAAAGCGTCCTTAAATGATTAAAAATTAACATACTCTTATGGCAAACTAATGCGGTTTTAATGTCATGATTCTATTTAATAAGGACGATCCAATGCGTAATGTAATTACCGTAGAAAAAGAATTTAATGCTCCTCTTACTGATGTATTTAATTTGCTCTCTAAGCATTCAACTTACAATACTGCTTTTGCACCTTTACAGGTTGTGCGTGTTAAAGACTCCGCAGATTCTAAAAGACCTGATGGCTTAGGCTCAATTCGACGTATGGGATTTGGTCCAATTAAGCCACTTAAAGAAGAAATTACATTGTTGGAAGAAAATAAAAGTATTGAGTATAAATTAATAGACAATCCTTTGATTAAACACCATTTAGGTAGAATCGAGTTTTCTGAGATTACTCCATACATTACCTTAGTTACATACCGCATCGAGTTAACGGCAAAAGCGCCAGTGGTCAGTAAATTAATCCTTGCACAGCTAAAACTAGCCATTACACTAGGCTTTTCGAGATTAGCTAAAGCATTTGCTTCTTAGTGAGAGTTCAATGACAGTTCAAATTATTACTATTGATGGTCCGAGTGGTTCGGGTAAAGGAACATTGGCCGCAAAACTTGCAGCACATTATCAATATCATTTACTCGATTCGGGTGCCTTATATCGTTTATTAGGGTTGTCATTACATAAACACGATTTATTAGAGAAATTAGACAGTCAGTTTGATGAATGTATTCAATATGCACGTCAACTGGACATTAAATTTGAAACGTCTACCTCAGGGATTTTGGTCTTCTTGGATGGCGAAGATGTATCTCAAACAATTCGTACAGAACGAGTTGGTGAGTACGCATCAAAAGTTGCAGTGGTTCCAGAGCTTAGACAGGCACTATTTGAAAGACAAAGAGCTTTTGCGCAAAGTCCTGGTTTAGTTGCAGATGGTCGTGATATGGCAACATCTATCTTTCCAGAAGCCAATGCCAAAATTTATCTGACAGCTTCGGCAGAGTCACGCGCTGAGCGAAGAGTAAAACAGTTGCAGGGTATGGGGCTAGATGCTAAAATAAACGACATTTTAGCTAATATACAGGCACGAGACAAAAGAGATATGGAGCGAGAAGTTGCTCCGCTCAAGCCAGCCAAAGATGCTTATATCATTGATAGTTCGGAATTAACGATCGATCAGGTATTTAAGTTAATGGTTGATTATGTCGATAGCCGTACTATTTAGTAAATAGAATTATCAGTTGAAGCATAGCTTGATCAGTCTATAAAGACTATGTTGATACTTAACTAAACCGGCCTTGTCTGATCCAAGACCGCTGAATTTATCAGGTATATCATGACCGAATCTTTTGCAGCCCTCTTTGAAGAAAGTGAATTAAACCTCAACGTTGAAAAGGGTGCAGTCATCCAAGGTGTTGTTGTAAACATCGATAGCGACTGGGTAACTGTTGACACTGGCCTAAAGTCTGAAGGCATTGTTGACCGTGCTGAATTTTTAAATGAACAACGTGAACTTGAAGTTCAGGTTGGTGATACTGTTGACGTAGTTGTTGAAGCTCTTGACAACGGTATGGGTCAAACAGTTTTATCACGTGAAAAAGCTAAGCGTGCTGAAACTTGGACTAAACTTGAAAAAATCTTTGAAGATGGCGAAATCGTTACTGGTGTTATCTCTGGTAAAGTTAAAGGCGGTTTCACTGTTGACATCGGTCCTGTTCGTGCATTCTTACCAGGTTCATTAGTTGACACTCGTCCTATCCGTGACACTACTCACCTTGAAGGTAAAGAGTTAGAGTTCAAAGTAATTAAACTTGATGCTAAACGTAATAACGTTGTTGTATCTCGTCGTGCTGTTATGGAAGCTGAATCTTCTGCTGACCGTGAAGCATTACTTGCTCAACTTGAAGAAGGTCAAACAGTTACAGGTACAATCAAAAACCTTACTGATTACGGTGCATTCGTTGATCTTGGCGGTATTGATGGTCTTCTACATATCACAGATATGGCTTGGAAGCGTATCAAGCACCCTTCAGAAGTTGTTGAAGTTGGTCAAGAAGTTACTGTTAAAGTACTTAAATTTGACCGTGAACGTAACCGCGTATCTTTAGGCCTTAAACAATTAGGCGAAGATCCATGGTTAGCGATCATGAGCCGTTACCCTAAAGGTTCTATCGTTAAAGCTCGCGTAACTAACTTAACTGACTACGGTTGTTTCGCTGAAATCGCTGAAGGCGTTGAAGGTTTAGTTCACGTTTCTGAAATGGACCACACTAACAAAAACATCCACCCATCTAAAGTTGTTCAGATTGGTGATGAAGTTGATGTTATGGTTCTTGAAGTTGATGAAGAACGTCGTCGTATTAGCCTTGGTATCAAACAAACTCGTGCTAACCCATGGGAAGAGTTTGCTAAAGCTCATGAGAAAGGCGAAAAAGTATCTGGTACGATCAAGTCTATCACTGACTTTGGTATTTTCATTGGCTTGAACGGCGGTATCGACGGTTTAGTACACTTGTCTGATATTTCTTGGAACGAGCAAGGTGAAGAAGCTATTCGTCGTTACAAGAAAGGTGACACTGTTGAAGCAGTTATCTTGTCTGTAGACGCTGAAGGTAACCGTATCAGCCTTGGTATCAAGCAATTGAACAGCGATCCGTTCAATGACTTCTTAGCTGCTAACGAACGTGGTGCTTTAGTTAAAGGTACTGTAACTGCAGTTGATGCTCGTGGCGCAACTGTTAAGTTAGCTGACGAAGTTGAAGCAACTCTTAAAGCTTCTGAAATCAACCGTGACCGCGTAGAAGATGCGACTAAATTCTTAGAAGTTGGTCAAGAAGTTGAAGCGAAGATCATCAACGTTGATCGTAAATCTCGCTCTATCAACTTGTCTATCAAAGCGAAAGACGAAGCTGAAGAGAAAGAAGCAGTTGCTAGCTTGCGTACAGCAACTACAAGTCAAGACAATGGTCCTAAGACTATTGGTGACTTGATCAAAGCACAAATGAAGTAATAAGTTAACAAAGTACAGTTTCATGTAACGGAATTGTACTTTTTATACAAATTACTGTAAACGGTAGCCTAGTATTCAACATACTGCGCTACCGTTTTGTATTTAAACAGGTTATTATCGAACGACATAGAGTAGCAATAAATAACGAGGTCGTAGATGACTACTGAAGCTCTTAATAAGTCTGATTTGATTGAACGCATTGCGCTAAAAAACCCACACTTAGCTGAACCTTTGGTGGAAGAGGCGGTTAAAATTATGATTGATCAAATGATAGAAGCCCTATCAACTGATAATCGAATTGAAATCCGTGGTTTTGGTAGCTTTGCTTTACACCACCGTGATCCAAGAGTTGGTCGCAATCCTAAAACAGGAAAATCAGTTGAAGTTGCAGCTAAAGCTGTTCCACATTTTAAACCCGGAAAAGCCCTTCGTGATGCTGTAAACGAATCTGGGAAATAAATAAAATTTATAAGTCGGGGTGCCTATGCGTTATATTTTAATTGCATTGCTTATTGTTGTATTTGGCTATTCTTTAGCACTTGTTTTGCAGAATCCAACAGAACTTTCTGTTGATTTGTTATTTACCCAAGTTCCAGCTATGCGTTTAGGCTTATTATTGCTACTCACATTGGTACTAGGAACTGTGGTTGGTCTTTTATTAGGTGTGCAAGTTTTCAGAGTATTCCAAAAAGGTTGGGAAATTAAACGCCTGCGTAAAGATATTGACCATTTAAGAAAAGAACAAATCCAAAATGCTCAATTAGCAGCAGCTGAAGCAGCTGCAAATGTAAGACATGAAAAAACCGTTGTAGATATTTATCCGCAAGATAAAAATTCTACTCCGCTATAATCCCCGTACTACTCTTTATTGATGAGTAAAGAGTAGTATCTCTCTAAATTTTATCTCTTCTTTTATTCTTCTAAATATAAACGCTTTTGTTCTTATCACTTTAATTTTGGAAAGCAGTTCTCTACATTCCTTTATTCCTTCATGAGTTGTCTATTATAATAACGCTGATTTTATATGATGGAAGAAAGTCTCTTGAGTATCATTGTTGCGTTAGATGCAAAAAGCCAATATGACGCTTTAAAAATTGTTGAACAGCTTGATCCTGCTTTATGCCGCGTAAAAGTAGGTAAAGAGCTTTTTACTCATGAAGGCCCATCTGTTGTAAAAAAACTGCAAGAACAAAATTTTGAAGTTTTTCTTGATCTTAAATTTCATGATATTCCAAATACTACCGCTCAAGCAGTAAGTGCAGCGGCTGATTTAGGCGTATGGATGGTAAATGTTCATGCTTCAGGTGGCCGTAAAATGATGGAAACTTGTGTGGAACGCTTAAAAGCGGGTAACTATCAAACCCAACTTATTGCTGTGACAGTACTCACATCAATGGGTCGTGAAGATTTAAAAGATATTGGTTTAGATGTTGAGCCAGTAGAGCATGTAAAGCGCTTGGCTAATTTAACGAAAGAAAGTGGCTTGGATGGAGGGGTTTGTTTAGCTCAAGAAGCTAAGATTCTTCGTGAATTAATTGGGCAAGACTTCTCTTTAGTAACACCTGGTATTCGTCCAGAAGGTTCTAATGCAGACGACCAAAAACGTATTGTAACTCCAAAGCAAGCTATGCTTGATGGCTCTACGCATCTGGTAATTGGTCGACCGATTACTAAAGCAGAAAAGCCAACAGAAATGTTGAAATCTATTCTTGCTTCGATTGCCTAAAAATTTAGGAATAAGCTAATTAATAACGGGGCGAGTAGGCTTAATAATAAGCCGCTCATCATGGCATGTGGTACATAATGTGTACCACATGACTGTTTTACCATTGCTAAGGTAACATCCATGGAGGTTGCACCCGCACTTGAGATAGCAGGGCGTGGAAAACGCCAACCCATGGTATACATTAGAAAAATGGCAACAATTTCTCTAAATAAGTCAGTTAATAAAGCAATTCCACCCAACTCTGCCGAATGTAATTGCGTAAATAAAATCCCTGACATTGAATACCAGCCATAGCCTTGTGCTAAAGCTAAAGTTTCATTAAGTGTAAAATGCTTGAGAAGTAAATAGTAATTCAAAAAGCCTGCTATACAAGACCCTATAAAAGCAGCTAAGGGCACAATTAAAATTTTCCAGCTTAACCATGTGCGGTTAAAGTGGGTGAAGGCAAGTTCGATACCAATTAAAAAAATAAAAAGTAATAACAAATACCAGCTATTAAATGCGATATGAGAGGTGAATTGAGTAATGATAGCGCCGAATAAAACACCGATACCTAGTGCAAGAAAAGCCTTCGCAATATTCTTTAAAGCATTTACAAAAAGTTGTAGGGAAATTTTTCCTTTAACACTTTGTTTATCAAAAATTGTATAAGCAAATAAACACGTAAAGAACGAACCAAAAGACGTGGTAAGAGCAATTATAATAGCGGGTGGAAGTATGGCAGAAGGATTCTCGATTTGATCAAGTGCCAAGGTTAATTCCAAAGCTACACTAGCTAAAAGAATATAAGAAAAATAGGGCAGTATTTTAAATATAAAGTGTCGGATATTTAGAGATAGTTTTGGTGCAAGGAAATAACCGAAAGCAAGCGCTAAAAAAATTTGAATGATGAGATAAAAAGATTGCATATAATAGATAGATTGTTATCAACCTATCTATTATGTCTTGAACATTTTAAGCTGCATAGCTTTGTGAGCTTTTATTTAAAAGTAAGTAGTCTTTGGGCTTAACTTTACGTGTTTCTAACCAATACTTCCATGTGTAAGTTGGCCATAGTGAAAAGTTTCTACCATCGGTAGATTGATACCAACTACTACAGCCACCAGCTTGCCATACGGTTCCTTGCAGCTGCTTTTGGACACGTTCATTAAAGGCGTCTTGAATTTCAGGCTTGATCTCAATTGCTTTTTGACCAGACTCTTCTACTAACTGAATAAGCTGTAAAATGTAATTTACTTGAGATTCAATCATAAAAATAATCGAATTATGACCTAGAACTGTATTAGGGCCTACCAGTTGGAATAGGTTGGGAAAGTTTTTAGTCATAATGCCGTAATAGCTTTCAGCACCATCTTTCCATGCTTGTTTTAACTCGATTTGATTACGTCCGATACATGTGAAATGTTTTAAATAAATACGTGGGTCAGTAATAAAACCTGTACCGTAAATTAAACAATCAATAGGTCGTTCTCGACCATCTTTAGTAACAATACTGTTTTCTTTGATCTCTTGAATACTATCAGTTACTAGCTCAACATTTTTTCGGTTAAAGGTAGGAAAGTATTTATTTGAGATAAGAATACGTTTACATCCCATAACGAAGTCAGGTGTGAGTTTTTTTGCTAACTCTTTGTCTTTGACTTGAAAACGGATAAATGCTTCTGCCAATTTTTGGCCATATTTCATGATTTGAGGTTGAACAATGGGCACAACGCGAGATTCATTACTCCAGTAAAGACGACTACGATGAATTTGGCGATAAATATTAGAAGATTTGAATAATGCTTTACTTAAGCTTGAATATTTGCGCTCATCGCGTGGTATTACCCATGCAGCTGTTCTTTGAAATACATAGAGCTGTTTAACATCTTTGGCTATTTCAGGAATATATTGAATTGCGCTACCACCTGTACCAATAGATGCGACTGACTTTCCGTTTAAGTCATAGTCATGTTCCCATTTTGAGGAATGAAATACTTTTCCTTTAAATTTTTCAATCCCTTTGATAGGAGGAATTTGTGGGATGTGTAGGGGACCAGATGCAAAAACTACAAATTGAGCTTCTATAGAAGGTTGGTCCTTAAAATCTAGAGTCCAGACATGACGTGTTTCATCATATTGGACATGAGTTACGTCATGGTTAAATTTACAGTAATCCTTAATTTTATATTTTTGTGTAATGTCTTGAATATAATTAAAGATCTCTGGTCCCTCAGCATAGCGTTTTGTCCAATCTGTTTTTGGTGCAAAAGACAAGGAATACATATGAGATTGAACATCACATGCTGCACCTGGATAACGATTTTCTCTCCAAGTTCCACCGACATCGTTTGATTTTTCTAAAATAACAAAGTCTTGCTGTTGATTTTGTAGTAAACGGATTGCCATTGCTAGGCCACCAAAGCCAGCACCAATAATAGCGATTTTAGTTTTTTGAATAGCATCTTGCTTTGCGTTTAGCATTGGAAACCCTGCATAAGCTGAAAAGAGGATTGCACGCAAGACTAACGTTTTTTAATCAGTTTAAACATGATTGTATCGACGTGAAAATTGATAGATTCGGCAATTAATTTTCTTGCTTCTTTATAGTAAAACATTTCAGTCTAGGGAAATTGATAGAAGAATGAAACGGTCGATACTTGGTTTAATCTATTTAATTCAAGGAATGCGCAATGCTGGCATTGATGTCGACTCACGTTTGGCCGATATAGGTATTAAAGTCGATGCTTTAGACCCGAGTTCCACAATTCATGATCGTCTTGAATGGGACATTCAACAAATAATTAGTAAAAATGTAGAGCCTGAAAAGGGTTTATTTATTGGACAGCATTATGCTTTAGCCGGTTACGGCCCATTGCTTATGCTACTTGTCACAAGTAATGATATTCAAACTGCTTTAAATAAGGGTATAAAATATCAAAAGCTTACGCATTTATTTGGTAGCTTAGCTTTATACGAAACTGATGAGCGGACGATTTTAAATTATTTGCCGGTTGATTTAAAAACGGAAATTGGTCAGTTACGGGCACAATGTGAAGTCTCTGGAACTTATAAGTTTATTCAAGATATTTATACGATGATGGGATTACAAATGCCTACGATGCGTATAGAACTTCCATTTGAAAAGCCTACTGATATGGATACTTTGTCATGTTATTTTGCATATTATGGCGAAGATGTGCATTTTAATGGTAAATATGCGGCATTTAGCCTAAGTAAGGATGTACTTGAAATCAAGATTCCTTCTGCTGATATCATTACACATCGTATTTATGAATCAAAATGTATTGCAGAAATAACAAGATTAAATCAACAAGATCATCAAACTCCACATATCATACAATGTGTGCAAGATTATCTTGAACTGCAACAAGGAATTATCCCGAGCATGGCGGAAACAGCTTTTGCATTGAAAATGCCTGAAAGGACATTAAGGCATCAACTGCAACAGCTAAATACGAGTTATAAGCAAATTCGTGAACAAATTATCAAGAATAAGGCATTGAAGCTTATGGAATATAGGGAATACTCAATAGAAGTTGTTGCCGAATTACTCGGCTATTCTGAACCGGCGGCATTTAATCATGCATTTAAACGGTGGTTTGGACAGAGTCCTCGACAATATGCAAAAGAGTCATCGTCGTAACTCTTGATGCTAAAAGCTAATGTGGTTGAACAAAATGTTCGCTATACTCTCATCAGTTAAAATTGAAATAAAACGATATGTTAAATTTAAAATCTTCTCATAGTACTGCATTCACACCTTCTTCCCCAGCAGAACGCTATGCTGAGGCTTTAGCTTCAGGTCAATTTATGGCAGATGAAGCGCAAGCACAGGCAGTGCAAGAATTAGATCGCGTATGGAAAGAACTTTTAAACCGTTATAAAGCCTCAAAAAAAGCTTTCCGTCGTTTTCGTCGCCAAACTTCACCTAAAGGTGTATATATGTGGGGCGGAGTAGGCCGTGGAAAAACTTGGCTGATGGATCAATTTTATGAATCTGTGCCATTTCGCCGTAAAACGCGTATGCATTTTCATCATTTCATGCAACATGTTCATAAAGAACTAAATAAGCTTTCAGGCCAACGTAATCCACTTGAAATCGTAGCTGACCAAATCTATAAAGATGCTGTCGTTATCTGTTTTGATGAGTTCTTTGTATCAAACGTAACAGATGCAATGATTTTGAGTGATTTATTCCAAAAATTGTTTGTTCGTGGTGTGACATTAATCGCAACATCAAACATTGCACCAGATGGCTTATATAAAAACGGTATTCACCGTGATCGTTTCTTGCCAACCATTGAAATGGTTAAAAAGAACTGTGCTGTTTTAAATGTAGATGCAGGTGTGGACTATCGTTTGCGTGTACTAAAACAAGCTCAATTATTTAAATCGCCATTAACGAATGAAGCACAAAGCTGGATGGCTGAACGTTTTAGTGCTTTAACCCATACACAAGCTCATTCTCAAGAGCCGATTGTGATTAATAATCGTGTTGTCGAGACTCTGGGGCATACAGAAGATGTGTTGTGGTGTGAGTTTTCTGAACTCTGCTTTAAACCACGTAGCCCAGCAGATTTTATTGAAATTGCAAATATTTATAATACGGTTCTAGTCAGTAATGTTCCTCATTTGACGGATTTCTTGTCAGAAGGTACTCGTCGCTTTATTTATTTAGTCGATGAGTTTTACGATCGAGGTGTGAAATTACTTTTAACGTCCCAAGATAGTATTATTGATATCTATCAAGGTGAAAAATTAGCATTTGAAATTGAACGTACGCGCTCACGTTTGCTAGAAATGCAATCTGATGAATATTTACATTCTGAACATCGTCATATTGATGCTACTAAAACTTCTTAAGAAAGTAGATATGAAAAGCGCTCTAAATTGGGCGCTTTTTTTACAACAAAAATTGATAAATTTAGTTAAATAGTGCTTTTTCACCCTGTAAAGTTTGATATAACTAAATACGCTTTAGAAAAAATAAGATAGTGAAACTTTTTGTCTGTTAACAAAAAGTTTAGTTTCGGTATCTTTAAATATTGAATAAATTGTTGGGAATACTAGTTAGAATTTTAATATTTCCTATATAGAAAACTTTATCTTTGTCAATAGTTTTGCAAGGGAAAATGCTTACTATTTAGGAATGTGATATTAGTATTCAGCTTAATTTAAATCGGTATACTAGGATTCTCTTGGTATAAAAAGTAGCAACTTCAGGAAAGACAATGACTGCACGTATTCAAAAAGGCAAGTTAGCGATTGCTAAAGAACTTTACGATTTTATCGAAAATGAAGCTTTACCAGGTTCTGGTTTAGATAGTGAAACTTACTGGAAGAACTTTGAGCAAGTTGTTGTCGATCTTAGCCCAAAAAATAAAGCATTATTGGCTAAGCGTGATGAATTACAAGCAAAAATTGATGAATGGCACCGTAACAACAAATTTGAATTAGCTGCTTATAAAGCGTTCTTAACTGAAATTGGTTATTTATTGCCAGAAGTTGAAGATTTTCAAATTACTACTGAAAACGTAGACGAAGAAATTGCTTTGTTGGCAGGACCACAGTTAGTTGTACCTGTACGTAATGCACGTTATTGCTTAAATGCAGCAAATGCCCGTTGGGGTTCTTTATATGATGCACTTTACGGCTTCGATGTAATTTCTGAAGAAGGTGGAGCTGAAAAAGGTAAAGGATATAATCCTGTTCGTGGTGCAAAAGTTATTGAGTTCGCTAAGAATTTCTTAAATGAAGTTTTCCCGCTTGCTCAAGGTTCACATGCAGATGCAACAAAATATGCAATTGAGCAAAATAAACTCGTTGTAACTTTGAAAGATGGTTCAAAAACAGGTTTAGCTCATGAAGCCCAGTTTGTTGGTTTCAATGGTGAAGAAGCAAATCCTTCAGAAGTTGTACTTTTAAGTAATGGTCTTCATGTCATTATCGAAATTGATGCAAATAGCCCAATTGGACAAACTGATCCAGCGGGTGTTAAAGATTTAACATTTGAAGCGGCAGTAACCACAATTCAAGATTTGGAAGACTCTGTTGCGGCTGTCGATGCAGAAGAAAAAGTTGAAGGTTACCGTAACTGGTTAGGTTTAATGAAGGGTACACTTCAAGAATCTATTGAAAAGAATGGTAAAACGATTGTGCGTGATCTAAATAAAGATCGCGAAATTAAAAACTTAATTGGTGGTACAACAAAACTTCATGGTCGTTCACTTATGTTACTTCGTAACGTAGGTCACTTAATGACTAACCCAGCTATTTTGGTAGACGGCGAAGAAATTTTTGAAGGTATTATGGATGCATTGGTAACTCCATTGTTATCAATTGCTGATATCCGTAGTACAAACGAAAATAAAAACTCTCGTAAAGGTTCTATGTATATTGTTAAGCCAAAAATGCATGGTCCTGAAGAAGTTGCGTTTGCTGTAGAGTTATTTGAACGTGCTGAACAGGCGATTGGCTTACCACCTAAATCGTTAAAAATCGGTATTATGGATGAAGAGCGCCGTACATCTGTAAACTTGAAAAACTGTATTGCTGCTGCTAAAGACCGTACGATCTTTATTAATACTGGCTTTATGGACCGTACGGGTGATGAAATCCATACTTCTATGGAAGCTGCACCTGTTGTTCGTAAAGAAGCGGTTAAAACACAAAAATGGATTGCTGCTTACGAAAACCGTAACGTTGCGATTGGCTTGAAATGTGGTTTACAAGGTAAAGCACAGATTGGTAAAGGCATGTGGCCAAAACCAGATAGCATGAAAGATATGTTAGCAACTAAAGCTGCACATCCAAATGCTGGTGCTTCTTGTGCTTGGGTTCCATCTCCAACTGGTGCTGTACTTCACGCGATGCATTACCATCAAGTAAATGTAAAAGCACGTCAAGATCAGTTAAAAGCTGAGGAAATGTTGTCATTAGATGACTTGTTAACCCCTCCATTTGCACCTGATACAAACTGGTCAGCGGAAGAGATTAACAATGAACTTGAAAATAACTGCCAAGGTATCTTAGGTTATGTTGTTCGTTGGGTTGACTTAGGTGTAGGTTGTTCGAAAGTTCCTGATATTAACAACGTGGGCTTAATGGAAGACCGTGCAACATTACGTATTTCTTCTCAACACGTTGCGAACTGGTTACGTCACGGTATTGTGACTCGTGAACAAGTTGAAGAAGTGCTTAAACGCATGGCAAAAATTGTTGATGAGCAAAATGCAAATGACCCATTGTATAAACCAATGGCAGCTAACTTTGAAACAAATATTGCTTTCCAAGCAGCTTCTGATCTTATCTTCAAAGGTTGTGAACAGCCTTCTGGTTACACTGAGCCGTTACTTCATGCTGCTCGTTTGAAGTTAAAAGGTTATACAGGTGATTAATTTCCTCCTGTTTTAAAAAAAAGCCTCTTCGGAGGCTTTTTTTTATTTTCGGTATATTTTGTGCTTATAGAAAGGGAATTTATAGCTAAAAGGTTTTGAATTTGATTAGTCTAAAAGATCTCGATCGTGAGAATTGGATTCGATGTGCAAGATTATCATTAGATGAATCTCAAAAAGATTATGTTGCACCAAATGTATATTCTATTGCTGAGTCTAAAGTGGAAGAACATTACTGTCCAAGAGTCATCTGTTTTAATGATGAGGTCGTTGGGTTCCTAATGTATTGCGTCGAAATTGATCCACCTGATGAGACATTATTTTGGTTGTTTCGTTTTATGATTGATAAAAATAGTCAGGCTAAAGGTTATGGTACTAAGGTATTGCAAATAGCAATTGATGAAATGGCTGCAAAAGGAGCTAAACGAATTAGAACGATGTATAAATCATCCAACTATGTGACTGGAAAACTTTATAAAAAAATGGGTTTCCGAGAAACTGGAGAATATGATGAGTGTGGAGATATTATTTTAGAGTTGAATATTTCTAATTAAAAAAAAACGCTAACTGAAGATTCAAGTTAGCGCAGGAGTTAATAGAATTAAATAGATTGAAGAGCAATATTAGTTACTGCTCACAATTCCAATTTTAGTGACACCTAAACGCTGTGCCGTAGCCATGACCATCGCTACATTCTTATATTCAGCCATCTGGTCTGGTTTGAGTTTGATCTGGTCTTGATCTTTTTTAGCAACAACACCTTGAAATAAGGTCTCTAGCGCCTTTCTGTCAGAAACCTCTTGGTTATTCCAAAATACTTTGCCTACCGCATCAATTCTTACATCAATCACTTCAGGTGGCTTTTCATTTGTTGGTGGCGGTGTGCCATTTGGCAAATTAATATTAATCGCGTTGTTTGGTGCAGGTATGGTAATAATAAACATAATAATGAGTACCAACATGACATCAATAAGAGGTGTCATGTTGACTTCTAACATCACATCGTCATCATTATTTGAACCGACATTCATACCCATAAAATTCTCCTTAATTTAATTACGGGGAGGCTGGAGGGGTAGTAACAAAAGCAATTTTGCCAATACCAGCTTCTTTGGTCGTACTAATGACCTGATCTATCGCTTCAAAATGGGTAAGCTGATCACCCCGAATATGAACTTCTGGCTGAGGCCTTTTTTGTGCAACTGCTTGAAGTTTTGCCAGCAATATCTCTTTACTTGGCACATAACTTTCGTTCCAGAAAATATCGCCTTTCTTATTTACTGAGAGTTGAATATTTTCAGGCGTGGTTGCATAGGGAGTATTTTTTTCTTCTGGTAGTTTCACTGGAACTGTATGTGTGACTACCGGAATAGTAATAAGAAAAATAATAAGTAAAACCAACATGACATCAACCAAAGGTGTCGTGTTAATTGTGCCAATCATTTCATCATCATCTTCAGAACCAACACTCATACCCATAATGTTTGCTCCTCGTTATTTAATGCTGCGGTTAACTGAATTATTGGTATTAATTTCTCCACTTAATAAAACCGCGTGTAAATCTGAACCAAATGAACGGACATTTTCCATTACTGCTTTATTGCGGCGTGTAAGCCAGTTATAACCAAGTACAGCAGGTACTGCGACTGCAAGACCAATCGCTGTCATAATCAGAGCTTCACCAACGGGGCCTGCAACTTTATCGATAGATGCTTGACCTGAGATACCGATGGCTGTTAATGCGTGATAAATTCCCCAAACGGTACCAAAAAGACCAACAAATGGTGCAGTAGAACCTACTGTTGCTAAAAAGGCTAAACCACCGCCTAAATGATTTTGTATTTTCTCAATTGCGCGTTGAATTGAAATGCTCACCCATGTATTAAAATCGATTCGTTCAAGTAAAGAACCGCCATGTGATTTAGTTGAATTAATGCCTTTTTCTGCAATAAAGCGATAAGCGCTACTTTGTTCTAAACCTTCTGCAGCATTATCAAGGGAAGTCGCTTCCCAAAAGTGTTTTTCAGCTTCTTTGCCTTGGCGTTTGACTTTACCTTGCTGCAATAGTTTAGAGATGATGATGTACCAAGTTCCAATCGACATGAGTACTAATATAAATAAGGTAGACTTAGCAACTAAATCACCTTCGCGCCAAAGGGCTTCTAGACCATAAGGATTTTTGACAGTTTCGCTTGTTGCGGGTTTCGGTGGTGGGGTTGGAGTATTTGTACTTGATGTAGCTTCAGTAGTTGCTGTGGCCACAGGAGTATTGCTTGTTTCTTCTGCGAAAACTGAGCTTAATGGAAGTAACGAGCAAGCTGCGATTAGACTTGCAGAAGCGAAACGAACTAACGGTTGAGTTGATTTTTTCATCATATATCTCCAATATTTTTTAATTTCTTGCTAATTCAATTGTTTATTCAATTACAAATGGATATTCAATTTCATACCAATCTTGCTGAGGTACACCATCTTTCATTGCTGGTTTGAACGTACATAAGCTGTAAGCTTTAGTTGCCGCCTTATCTAAAATTTTGCTGCCACTCGATTTTTTTACTTTGGCATCAATAACTTTGCCGGATGTATCAACCAGAACACGTATACGCACTGTCCCTTGTTCTTCATTCATAAGTGCTTCTCGTGGATATTCTGGTTTTTCACAACCAGCAGAACCCTCTGAAACACCACGACTTACACCAGCTGGTTTGGGGGCTGGCGCAGCAGCCACTGGAGCAGCTGCGGCAACAGGGCTTGGTGATGTGGTACTAGGTGTAGCAGGAGCTGGGGTAGCCGCTTTAGTCGGTTGAGCCACTGGTGTCGTTTTTTGTACCGGTGTTGCTACTTTCTCTACTTGTTTAGGCGGCTCAGGAACCTTGGCAACTTTTTCTACCATTTTTGGTGGCTCAGGCGGTTTTTCCTTTGGTTTCGGCTCTTCCGGCTTTGGTGGAGGAGGCGGCTTAATATCCTGAATAATTTGTAATTCCACAGGTTTTTCTGCTGGTTTTTGAATATTGTTTGCTAAACCTGACATCAGAATATAGGCAACAAGAAGATGCAGAAAAATAACTGCAGCAATACCAATTAGGCGTTTGGCAGATTTATTTTCTATGTCTGTAAAAGTCATGCCCATAGTTACTCCTGAAACTTGAGACAAACAATTCTTAAATTAATGTTTGACTAAGGGTGAGTATTCGGTCTGCAAACACGATGTCTAAAGTCGTGTTTGCAAAATAACCAATTAGAACTTGTATGTACCACGTAAATAGTATGTACGTCCTGTTGGGTCACCATACCGAGGGTCATATCCGTATTGGAAATTATCTAAAACGTTTGAAGCAGATGGATCTTCATCGAAAATATTTTTAATACCCGCTGTTAGCTCAAGATTTTTAAAGCCTTTATAGGTACCAGAAATATTGTAGAGGGTATAATCACTAACTTTGTGATGATCATATTGTTCTTCACCTATCTGATTTTGATCATCGTAACCACGTACAAACTGTTGTTCAAAAACTAGTCTCCAATTTTCATATGCCCAGTTAATATTAGCTGTGTGTTTCCATCGGACAACAGCAGGGTCTTCATATAGGCCAACCTGTCCTGTCCATGGCTCACTTTTTGAGTCGCGATAATCTAGTTTGGATACATAAGTCCCATCAATTCCAAAGCCAAAACGGCCAGTGGATGTCATTGGAGTTAAATAATTCAGACTAATATCAAAACCTTCTGTTTTCATACCACCAGAGTTGAATAAGTTGGTTTTTATATAGTCGATAGTACCATCAGCATTTCTTACAAAAAGAGCAGAGTATTTTTCAGGTTCTCCAAAGATTGTGGCTTCTCCCACCTGAGCAATCAGGTCGTCAATTTTAATATTGAAATAGTCAACCGTTAGTACAAGGTTTTTAATTGGCTCGAAAACAAAGCCGGCAGTAAATGATTTTGATTCTTCTGGTTGTAAATCTTTTGAGCCTCCCTGTAATTTCATAAATTGAGTATTACAAAAGTCATTTTTATTTTTCCCTTCTACGACCTCACCGCCTGGGCAGTAAAGTGGGTCATTATATTTTGCACCAGTATAAGTTTTGCTTTGAGCCGCATTAATCTCATATAGGCTTGGTGCACGGAAACCTGTGCTATATGAGGTACGGAACATGAGTTGTTTTAATGGCTCCCAACGGATCGCGAATTTAGGGTTAAAAGTATCGCCAAAGTCACTATAGTCATCGTAACGAGCTGCAAGTTGTGCTTCGATCGTTTTGGTTATAGGTATTTGTAATTCTGCAAATGCAGAGGTAATGTCTCGGTCGCCAGAATTATCAGGTTTACTAGGGTCTGTACCACTACTAGGAGCTTGACGGACTAAATCTGCATTAATATGTTGTTTCCAATCTTGATTAGTAAAGCTGCCTCCTAAAGCAAAACCAACCTTACCAGCAGGTAAAGTAAAAATAGGACGGCTAATACTGAAGTCAGCAGTAGTGGATTCTAAAGTTGCTTCATTATATTTTCCTTTAACTGATAAACTGTTCCAGATATTAGGATCACTACTTTCACCAAATGGGTTTAATGTTCCGTTATTTAAGGCATCTTGTAATTTAGTCTTATTTAATTGACCAGTAACGAAATTATCTGAGGCTTCACTTTTTGCATAGGTAATACCTGTGTTTAAATCCCATCCCCATACGTCACCTTCCAGACCAGCAAAAAGCCGATGTGATTCATTAATTGATTTAGCTATACGGTTCCCAGCATGTGAGCGTAAATAGAGTTCTAGGGGGGCACCACTTAACCCATTAACGCTAGGAACAATACCATTACCTGGATAATATGGACTATCACTTGGAAGGGTGACGCGAGTTGAAAGATTGCTACGGCTAAAAGGATCTGGAGCAACAGAAGTGATAACTTCACTACGTGAATAAATATATTCACCAATAGCATTTAAATTATCATTAACTTTGAATGTACCACGTCCTAAAACAGAAACGTTTTCTACGTCAGGTTTGATACCTATCAAAGCTTGAGTATTTGCATAACAGAATCCCTCTTCTGCTGACTCTGTGGGGCCCAAACATTGACCATTTTGAGCATAGGGATTTCCAGAAACTCCAGATATAGGATCATAAAAATTTGAGGTAAACGCATTAGCAGAGCGTCCATCAAGACCGAGTTCTGGTAATACTCCGCCACGTTCAGAAATTTTTCGGTCTTTTGCCATAATGCCGTTAGTACGACGATAATCTACAACACCGAAAATATTAAAACCATCTTCATCTAAGTCGCCATAGCCACCAAAGATAGAAATATCTTGTTTGTCACCACCTTTGTGTTCTGGTTGTAACAAGCCTGCGCTAATACCCACACCTTGATATGTTTTTTTTGTAATGAAATTAATAACCCCTGCAACAGCATCGGCACCATAAACTGCTGAGGCACCATCACGTAAAACTTCAATACGATCAATCATTGCTAAAGGAATAATATTTAGGTTTACGGTGGAAGTACCAAAAGGGTTCGCTGCGAGGCGTCGTCCATTAAGTAAAACGAGTGTTTTATCGCTACCTAAACCCCGAAGGTTAGCGGTAGAACCATCGGTATTACTGGCACCCACATTCTGGTCAGTTGAAAAACCTGCCTGATTTGAACTTACACGGGTTAATGCCTCTTCAACTGTAGTAACGCCAGCATTTGCGAGATCTTCGCCTTTAATAATGGTAATAGGTGAAGCACTTTGTGCTGCAACTCCTTTGATTGAAGAACCTGTAACGGCAACTTTTACGACTTTTGTTGGTTTTTCATCACTACTTGATTGTTCAGTTTCTGCTGCCTGTGCCAGGGTAAGACACATCATACTTAAACTAAGGGTGCTTAATTTAAGAATTGTTTTGCTGATCTTGGGGGTTGCCTGAGATCGAACATTGTATTTTTTTTTCATCGTGGATTTGATCCCTTTTTGTTGTCGTTAGCGATATTGCTGGAAAGTTTTTAAGCAAAGCAAGTGCCAACTATATATTTTTCTTTTTTTAGTTTATGCAAAATATTGATATATATTGATTTTATTATGGTTTAGAACAAAGGTTCATCTTTTATTAAATAAAAATAAATTTTCCGTTTGGAAAATTTTTGAACGCTGGCCAAAAGTTTCAAATTTTTTTTGTATAAAAAATATACATTACTGGACTCTTCACATGCTTAATAAATAAAAATGTATCGTTTTAGAACCTTTTTATATGTAATGTTATACTATTTATAATGCCGGTTTTTGTTATATTTTTTATTTAAAATCAATTCATTATTTTATAATTATTTGTTAATTTGGCTTGTCTTAATATGAATCATAATGTGTCATTAATGTATTTTATTTGTGCATTTAAGGTATTAGATGATTAACATATGCAAATATAATATTTGGCAAAAAGTTACTTTTATTTATATAGTTCAAACCATTTTAAGTACCTAATAAAAATATGAATTTCTAATATTATTAATTATTTTGTGATGAATATTAATAAATGGCATGAAATTCGCTTTATTTTCAGTAGTTACAAAAGATTGGGTTTTTGACTTTGTTTTTCCATTTGTTCAAATAAAAATGCTCATAGAAAAGTAAAGAATTAAACCTAAATAGGCTTATCTGTTGAAAAAGAACTTTTCTTATGCAGATTTAGATGTTACTCAAAAGGATAATATCTTTTAAAAAACTAATTACGTGGGTATGAACTTGAAATTAAAATTTTTTAAGCTCGCCATTTTAAGTCTGGCTATTACATCTGTTCCTTGTGCTTACGCAATTACGCCAGCGCAACCAAACAAAATTTTGCATGTTGCCTATGAAGCCCCGGATGATGGCTTCGATATGGTTAAAACTACCAATTTCTATAGTGCTAATATTGCTGAGGCAATTTTTGAGCCTTTACTTAAATATGACTATCTGGCACGCCCATTACAGTTAGCTCCCTATACAGTAGAGAGCCTGCCCAAAGTGGAACAAGACGGTAAAGTGTATACTTTTAAAATTAAGCCAGGTATCTATTTTACTAATGATCCCGCTTTTAAAGGTAAACGCCGTGAGCTAGTAGCCGAAGACTACGTCTATACAATTAAACGTATTCTAGATCCTAAAAATAGAGCACCGTCTGTTTCATTCATTGATGGTAAGTTACTAGGTGCCGATGCGGTTGTAGCCCAAGCAAAGAAAACTGGAAAATTTGATTATGCTGCTCCAATTGCAGGAGTCAAAGCACTTGATCGATATACTTTACAATTTACCTTAACTCGCCAAGACTATAATTTCCCTTATATTCTTGCCTATATTGCATTTGGCGGAGTTGCTAAAGAGGTTGTCGATTATTACGGTGACCGTATTGGTATGCATCCCGTAGGTACAGGCCCTTACATGTTAAGTAAGTATGTACCAAGAAGTAAGGTCGAGTTGATTGCTAATCCTGATTATCGTGGTTTTGTCTGGAACTTTAAGTCGACAGGAACACCTTGGGATAACCAGCTTGTTAAGGAAATGTCTGGAAAGAAAATGCCACAAATTGGAAAGGTGGTAGTCAGTATTATTGAAGAAGAGCAGTCAAGATGGTTAGCTTTCCAGTCGGGTCAACTCGACTTTGACAAACTTACAGCGAGTGCAGTTCCTCAAGCTTTAGATGGAAATCAGCTTAAAGCTTCTTTTAAGAAGAGAGGAATTAAACACTTCCCATATAAGGAACCTGAAATTACCTATACGATGATGAACATGCGTGATCCGGTGATTGGTGGTTTTAGCCCAGAAAAGATCGCTCTTCGTAGAGCAATTACTTTGTCGTACAACCAAAAAGAAAGTATAAAACAGGCTTATAAAGGGCAAGCTGTTCGGGCTGAAATGTTTATACCTGAAGGTGTGAATGGCTATAATCCGAAATATAAAAGTAGCGTAGGATATAACCCGCTGCTAGCAAATAAATTACTTGATTATTATGGTTATAAAAAAGGTGCTGATGGTTATAGAACCCAGCCAAACGGGAAACCTTTGATTTTAAAAATCAATACAGAAAATAGCTCGGCCTCAGTTATCCACTCAGAACTCTGGAAAAAGAATCTGGATGCAATTGGCATTCGAGCTGACTTTAAGGTAAGTAATTTTGCAGATAACTTAAAAGCCGCAACTCAATGTAAATATATGATTTGGAGTGGGGCATGGATTGCTGACTATCCTGAAGGAGATAATTTTGCACAGTTGCTTTATGGACCAAATGCTGGACAGGGAAACCATGCTTGTTATCAGTCTAAAACATATGACGCTCTTTATACTCAGGCCATTCATTTACCACCGCAACAACGTCTACCATATTATGAAAAGCTCAATCGCCAGATTGAAGCTGATAACCCATGGATTGTTCATGTAACTCGAATTCGTAACTGGTTAGTACGGCCACAAGTTCAAGGTTTTAAACCCCATCCTATGATGAATACAAACTGGCAATATCTTGATATTACTCCTATTAAAAAATAATTTTAGATAAAGATCATGATGACTGAAAATTTAAAACAAAAGCTCAAGCACTGTAGTATCAGCTTGCTATTCGCTAGTATGGCCTTAACAGGATCTACAAGTATTTTTGCGAAAAGCCCAGCCGATCCGAATAAAGTTTTACGTTATGTATTTCCAACAGCTGAGACAGGTTTCGACCCGGCTTATATCCATGATTTATATTCTGCGCATGTAACCACATCGATATTTGAAACTCTATATACCTATGATTATTTAGCAAGGCCGGCAAAGCTTATTCCGCAAATAGCAACTGCTATGCCAGAAGTCAGTGCTGATGGTTTGACCTATACCATTCGCATTAAAAAGGGAATTTATTTTACGCCAGACCCTGTTTTTAAAGGCAAACCTAGAGAATTAACAGCCAATGATTATGCGTATTCTTTTAAGCGTTTATTGGACCCGAATCTGCGCTCTCCAAATAGCTGGCTATTAGAAAACAAAATTGAAGGTATGGATGCGTTAGTCAAAGCAGCCAATAAGTCCGGAAAATTTAACTATGATCAAAAGGTAAGTGGTTTACAAACACCTGATAAATACACTTTGGTGATTCGTTTAGTTAAGCCAGACTATAACTTTCCTTTATTACTCGCCCATGACCCGACAGGTGCAGTGGCACGTGAAGTCATCGAAAAGTATAAAGACAAAGCCGGTTATGTAATGGGCCACCCTGTAGGTACAGGTCCTTATGTGTTGAGCAAGTGGGTACCAGCATCGCGCATTGTTTTAAAAGCGAATCCTGATTATCGCGGCTTTACTTGGAACTTTAATGCCAGCAGCCCTGAAGATCAGGCAATTGTGAAGCGACTTAAAGGTAAAAAAATGCCTCAAATCGGCACAATTGATATTCAGGTAATGGAAGAAAACCAATCGCGGTGGCTAGCATTT
This sequence comes from Acinetobacter sp. 1294243, assembly GCF_000588015.1. NCBI lineage: Bacteria > Pseudomonadati > Pseudomonadota > Gammaproteobacteria > Moraxellales > Moraxellaceae > Acinetobacter > Acinetobacter sp. 1294243. Next base: position 362,003 of record NZ_JFXG01000001.1, on the reverse strand, counting down.
CAGCGTGGTGAGGTTGATATATTTCAGCTTGAAGGCCAACTGGTCGCAAAAGCGGTTAAAGACGGCAAACTAAGACCTGAACTTGCTAAAGAAGGTGTGCAGTTATCTCGCATTGTTGACCCCGAAATTAGCTATATTTATTGGAATCTTAAAAATCCAGTTGTTGGGGGAATGAGTAAAGAGAAAATTGCTTTACGCCGTGCGATTGCGATGTCTCGTTCGATAGATCAAGAAATTAAACTAGTAAGAAATGATGATGCACAGCGTCTACATTTTCCAATTCCACCAGGTGTAGTGGGTAATGATCCTCAATACAGAACCAGTACCCCATATTCGGTGAAAGCAGCAAATTTACTATTAGATCGATATCACTATAAAAAAGATGCCTCAGGTTGGCGTACGCAACCAGACGGAAAACCACTTGTCATTGAATATATGGCGCGTAGTGACAGTATTGGTCAGCAAAGCGCTGAGCTCTGGAAGAAAAATTTTGATAGTTTGAATATCCGTATGGTCTTTAAACCCATGCTCTTTGCAGATCTTATTCGTGCGCAAAAACAATGCGACGGGATGTTCGGGTCTTCTGCATGGATAGCCGATTATCCAGATGGGGATAATTTTATGCAGAATTTTTATGGACCTAATACACATATGACGAACTGGTCTTGTGGTTCTATTCCAGAGTTTGATCAGTTGTATCGCCAAACGCAACAAATGCAAGCAGGTCCTGAGAGAGATGCACTTTATCGAAAAATGACACGGTTATTAGAAGTGTATATGTCTGTTCAAATCTCATATGCACGCTACCGGAATATGCTGGCTCAACCAAAAATCATTGGATATAAGAAGCATCCAATTTTACATGCAGAGTGGATGTATTTCGATATTGATACAAATACTAAATCTAATCATTAAATGAAAAAAATTGGAGATATGATGAAAAATAATGCATTGAAAATGACAACTTTATGTATGTTGACCATAGGTATAAGTCAGTTTGCAACGGCAGAGACAACACGTCCTACTTTGCCATTACTTAAAGCACAACAGCTCCCAGCATGGTGTGATGCTAATTTAAAAAAGATTCAACAACAGATTACTATTTTTGAAAAAACGCCTGTTAAAGATAATGCAGCAGCGGCACCTCTATTGGCAAAATGGGATAAAATTTTTGCGCATTTTGAGGATTTTTCAGGTCCGATAAGTCTATATAGTAACGTAGACCCAGATGCAAAATTACGTAAGGCAGCTGAAGACTGTGAAATCAAAATTAATCAGTTTCACACTGATATATTTCAGAACCCGAAGCTATATAACTTAATTAAAAATACACAAGCAACAGACCCAATTGACCAAAAATACCGCCAAGATATTCTAGATCAGTTTGAAGACACAGGTGTTCAACTTGAACCAGTAAAGCGTGCACGAATGAAGGCCATTCTGGATGAGTTGACCAAACTCGAACAAGAATATGCCCGTAATGTCCGCGATAATCCGGAGAAACTTGAGTTTACTCCTGAAGAGATGAAAGGCTTACCTCAAAGTTATATTTCAGCATTAAAGAAAAATGCTAAAGGCAATTATTTATTAGGGTTTGAATATCCTGAATATCGTCCTTTTATGGAGTTGGCAGATAATGATGATGCTCGGAAAAGATATCAAATTGCTTTTACTCGACGTGGTACTGAGCAAAATTTAAAACTACTTAAACAAGCAATTGATTTGCGTTATGAGCTTGCGCAGTTATTTGGAAAAGCAAGTTATGCAGATTGGGTTTTAAAAGACCGTATGGCTAAAACGCCTGAGGCTGTAAATCAATTTTTAGCAGAAGTCCAAAAAACAGTAGCACCACTTGAACGTAAAGAAGTAGAAGAACTCCGTGCATTTAAAGCACAAACTTTAAAAACGCCATTAGAAAAAACCGAGATCACACGTTGGAGTGAAGCTTACTGGAGTGAAAAACTTCGTAAGAATAAATATCAGATTGATCAGGAAAGACTTCGTGATTATTTCCCAACTTTAGCTTCTCAAAAATGGTTATTTGCCATTTCATCTGACCTTTATGGCATTGATTTTAAACCCGTCAAAGTTAAAGCATGGCAGGATGAAGTTGAATATTACGATGTAGTTGATAAGAAAACAGGAAAGCTTCTTGGTGGCTTATATATGGATAAATTTCCTCGTGAAGGGAAATATGGCCATGCTGCCGTTTGGGGAGTATACGGTGGCAGCACTTTAACCAATCGATTACCAGTTTCAGCATTAGTCACCAATTTTAACCGTAAAGGTTTAAACAGTGACGAGCTTGAAACTTTTGTTCATGAGTTTGGCCACGCTTTACATGGCATTTTATCAAATACACGTTATGCCAGTCAGTCTGGAACATCCGTAGAGCGTGATTTTGTAGAAGCGCCATCTCAAATGTATGAAGAATGGGCACGTCGTAAAGAGACTTTATCTAAAGTGGCCGATTATTGTGATCCAGCATGTCCACGTGTTGATGACGAACTAATTGCCCGTTTAAAAGCTGTACATAACTATGGTCGTGGCTTGCGCTATGCGCGTCAGACTCTTTATGCACAGTACGATATGTCATTGCATACTGCTGATGCCTTAAAAGTAAAACCTTTAGAAAATTGGCAAAAAATGGAAGCTGCTACAGCCTTAGGTTATGTACCAACAACAGAATTTCCTGGGCAGTTTGGGCATTTGATGGGCGGTTATCAAGCAGGTTATTACGGCTATATGTGGTCTGAGGTTTTAGCTTTAGACATGCTTTCTGCATATGGGGACAACCTTAATAACCCGCAAGTTGGACAGCGTTACCGTCAAACCATTTTGTCACAAGGTAGCCAAAAACCAGCAGCTGAATTAGTTAAAGATTTCCTTGGTCGTGAACCTGATAACAAAGCGTTCTTTAATGAAATTACCGGTCAACGGGTTAAATAAGGAATTATCACTATGCTGGCATATGTTATTCGGCGTTTATGGCAGATGATTCCAACTATGTTGGGGGTAGTCTTACTTATTTTTATTCTTTTTAACTGGGTAGGGGGCGATCCTGCTTATATTTTAGCGGGCAAGATGTCTAATCCTGAGCAGATTGAAAACATTCGTAAGCAGCTTGGTGTAGATCAGCCTTATTACGTTCAGCTCTGGATTTTCATTAAACAGATACTGACTTTTGACTATGGTGCAAGTTGGAGTACTGGCGAACCCGTTTCTCAAATTATTTTAACCCGATTAGGACCCTCGCTTACGCTTTTAATCCCACTGACTATTTTACAGACGGTTATTTCAATTATTTTGGCATTAGCTGTTGCTGCGGTACGGGGCTCTCTAACCGACCGTATGGTCATGATGCTATGTACTATTGGCATGTCGATCAGTATCTTAGTTTACATTATCGTTTTTCAATATGTTCTGGCGTATCAGCTAAGTTGGTTTCCTGTGCAAGGCTGGAGCGACACCTTTACTGATAATTTATTTAAGTTTGCCTTACTACCAATTCTAATCATGTTGGTGGTGAGTATTGCACCGACTTTACGGTTATATCGTAGTTTCGTGCTTGATGAAATTAATCAGGACTATGTTCGAACAGCACGAGCTAAAGGTGTAGGTGAAAGCCGAATTTTAGGTGTACATGTACTGCGGAACGCTTCAATTCCGATTATTACCGATGTGATGTCAACTTTACCTGCATTGCTCATAGGCGCATTTTTAATTGAACGTTTTTTTGGTATTCCCGGGATTGGTCGAGAGGTGATTATTGCAGTTGAGCGGAGTGATTTTCCTGTTATTAAAGCAATTACAGTTTACATCGCAGCTGCAACCATGATTTTTAACCTGATTGCCGATTTGGTCTACAAAGTGGTTGATCCACGTGTACAGTTGAAGTAGGTGGGCTATGCTGAGCGTTTTATCAAAAAGAAAACAACAAACAAAAGCCGAAGCTCATTCATCTGGCCTGTGGAAACTTGCCATGCGTCGTCTTCGGGCCGACAAGATCGCAATGTCATCGCTAGTGATTGTATTGCTTTATTTTATTATCTTGGTTCTATCAATGACGGGCGTGATTGCATCTGACTGGAATAAAGAGGTAGCCGTAAGTTATGCACCGCCTACATTTATAGGGGCAGATAAGACAACAGATGCAGGGCAAAAGGCGGCAGCGATTGAAGAAGAGTTACCAGAAAATCCAGTCGATCCTTTAAAAGATGTAATTGATAAGCTTAAGGCTGAAATTAAACAAGAAAAGAGTGCGGGAAGTGCAATTGATTATTATGGTGTAGTTGACCCATTAGCCGATGATATGAAAGCGATCGATCAGCAACTTGGAGGACATTTACTTGATCAACAAGCAGAACTGAAAAGTACCCTTGTGTTTGGAGCTGATAAATGGGGACAGGACGTTTTAAAGAAAACTATTAAAGGTGCTGAAACTTCAATTATTGTTGGGGTGATATCGGCTTTACTTGCAGTAGGAATTGGTACACTTTTAGGCGCAATTTCTGGATATTTCGGTGGTTGGGTTGATGATATTCTCAACTGGTTTTATAACATTTTTACCTCAATTCCATATTTGTTATTAGTTCTCGCGATTGCTGCAGTACTTCAACAAAAAGGTATTTTGTCTATTGTTCTGATTTTAGGTTTAACGGGCTGGACGGGTGTTTATCGATTAATTCGTGCAGAATATATGAAACATACTGCACGTGAATACGTTCTTGCTGCCAAAGCAATTGGTGTTGGTCACTTCCGCCGTATGTTCATTCATATTTTCCCAAATGTCAGCCATATCGCTTTGGTCCAAATGTCAATTTTGGTGGTGTCTTTCATTAAATCTGAGGTCATCTTGAGTTTCTTAGGCTTCGGTGTGCCAGTAGGCGTAGTGTCTTGGGGGAGTATGCTAAATGAAGCACAAAGTGAACTTCTTTTAGGCAAATGGTGGCAGCTTGTAGCAGCCTCTGTCGCAATGGCTGTTTTGGTAACGGCATTTTCAATGTTTACTGATGCACTTCGTGATGCATTAGATCCAAAACTAAAATAAGAGGAAGGTCAAATGTTAGAACAAGAAAATAAGAATGCACCGTTACTGCATGTTAAAAATTTACGAGTAAGTTTTAAAGGTGAAGATAAGCAATATATTGAAACCGTAAAAGGAATTACTTTTGATATTCCTGCAAATACTACGGTTGCTTTAGTAGGTGAGTCGGGTAGCGGCAAATCGGTTACTTCTTTGGCAACTATGGGATTACTGCCTGTAGGTCAAAGTAAAATTGATGAGCAAAGTAAAATTATATTTGAAGGCAAAGATTTACTGAGCTTATCTCGTACAGAGATGCGTAAAATTTGTGGCAAAGATATTGCGATGATTTTTCAGGAGCCGATGTCATCATTAAATCCTGTTTTTACGGTTGGCAACCAAATTGCAGAAGTGTTGTGTTTGCATATGGGGTTGAGCCGTAAACAGGCTCGGCAACGCGTTCTAGAGTTGCTTAAAGAAGTAGGTATTCCTTCACCTGAAACTAAAATTGACGCCTATCCAAATCAACTTTCGGGTGGTCAACAACAACGTGTCATGATTGCTATGGCGATTGCGTGTGAGCCTAAACTGCTCATTGCCGATGAACCGACTACGGCCCTTGATGTCACGATTCAAAAGCAAATTATTGATTTACTCGAGTCATTGCGTAAGCGCCGTCAAATGTCGATGCTTTTTATTACCCACGATTTAGCATTGGTCGGTGAAATTGCAGATAAAGTCATTGTAATGCGTCATGGCGAGATAAGAGAGCAAGGTGCTGCTGAGCAGGTCCTTGAACAGCCTAAAGATGTATATACGAGAGCTTTGTTATATTGCCGCCCGCAAATGTCACAACGGCCTTATCGTTTGCCTGTAACGAGCGATTTTATGCGTCAAGAAGATGATGTATTGGTCGAGCAAAGTTTTGATGCTTCAGAAATTCCCGAGCGCAAACGTGGCTTAAATGGTGATGAACAAATCATTTTAGAAGTAAAAGACCTGAAAAAAAGCTTTTATAGCCGTAAAGGTCTATTTGGCAAAGAAGAGTTTCAGGCCGTAAAAGGAGTTTCTTTTAAGCTGGCTAAGGGTAAAACTTTGGGTTTAGTCGGAGAGTCTGGATCAGGTAAAACGACTGTTGGGCTATTACTCATGCGTTTACATCAGGCATCTGGTGGGCAGGCTTTCATCGAAGGTAAAGATATTCTTTCATTAACTGAAAAAGAGTTTGCTAAATATCAACGGAAAATCCAGATCATCTTTCAAAATCCGTATGCGTCTCTTAATCCGCGCTTTACCATCGGGCAGATTTTATTAGAGCCTATGCAAATTCATAACATTGGTAAAGATGATGCTGAGCGCAAGCAAATTGCTCTCGGACTGCTTGAGCGAGTCAATTTACCTGAACAAGCTTACTACCGATATCCGCATGAGTTTTCAGGTGGACAACGTCAACGTATTGCCATTGCACGCTGTTTAACGCTAAAGCCTGAAATCTTAATTTGTGATGAATCTGTTTCTGCGCTCGATGTTTCAGTTCAGGCACAAGTACTTAATTTATTGCAAGACTTACAAGATGAGTTTGGACTAAGTTATATCTTTATTTCACATGATTTATCGGTCGTGAAATATATCTCTGATCAGGTCATGGTCATGAATCATGGCGAGGTTGTAGAAATAGCCAATTCAGATGAACTCTATGCACATCCTCAACATGATTATACTAAACGACTATTACAGGCGATTCCTCAAGGGATTCAACACGTTTCATAAGCGTAAAGTTATGTCGTTAAGGGCACTTTCGAGTGCCTTTTTATTTGGTTTATGTGGTAAATGCTTATAAAATAAAAGAAGTAAATGTAGAGTATTTTATTCTTGTTATGTGCGCCAATTTTAAACCTTTAACGCTTGCCCAATTACAGCAACTTCAGTTGCCTGTGGTCGGCTTTAGCTATGCCGAAGAGGTTTATCCTGCTGGAACAATGCCACTATTATTTAAATCACCACAAGGGTTTGAATGGCGCGAAGTGATGTTTGGATTGGTTCCTAAATGGGCTGAAGATACAAATATAGCAAAACATACCTACAATGCCCGTCATGAGACTATTTTCCAAAAACCCAGCTTTCAAGAAGCCGCACTTAAATGTAAATTCGGTGTGATTCCAGTGTCCGAATTTTATGAAAGTAAGTATATAAATGATAAGCCAGAGCGGTGGGGTGTGCGCCGTAAAGATGGACAGGCTTTTTTTATTGCAGCAATCTATGAAATTTGCAAAATGAATGAAACGATTATTCGTTCTGCAAGCATGTTGACCATGGACGCTATAGACCATCCAATGATGAAAGACTTTCATGAGCCGGGTGATGTTAAACGATCAGTTATTGTGATTCCACATGACCGATTAGATGAATGGTTAAGTTTAGAATCACCAGATATTTCCAGCTTTATCGAAGGTTTTCCAGTTGAAGAGTTTGAATGCTCTCATGTCCTAAAAGAAAAAATTATAAAACCTACACCTCAGTTAAGCATGTTTGACTAATCTATCTAAAATTAAGATGAGGTTATTGATGTCAAATTTGAATCAATAACCTATATCACTTATTCAATATCTTTACTTAATGTTTGTACCTCGGAATCTTCAGCTAAATAGCTCAATTCAATCGGTGAAATCACAAAAGTTGTATTATCTGAGGTCTGTTTAAATACAAAACCATATTCAAAAGATTGGCTATTTTTACTTGGTAACCAGAATAGATAAGGGCAGCCTGTATAGCTACCATCCCAACCCATTTCTCTAGCGAGAGCCAGCGCTGTATCAGATTTCGCTATGATTTCTTTGAGTGATTCTTTATCTCGTGTTGAGACATCACCATCATCATCTGCAAATGTTTGTAGAAACTCATTTAAGGGCTTAAGGTCTTCCCAGTTATGTTCTATTGTAGAGAAATGATATCCATATAGCATCATGTGCACTTTCTTCCATCTTGTTATTGTGTTCTTGAACATACCAAGAAATATATGAAAAGGAAATGGATAAATCTGATTTAAGTTGTTTATTTTTCATAACTTATAGATTGTTTTTTGTACGGAATAAAGACTTTTATAAATATTAAAATTATTCATATTACCTAAATAGCATAGGCGGAAAGCAACGGCCTAATGATTAAGATAAATTACTATTTTAGTAAATCAAACTGTTGGCGAATATAGAATTGTTCATAATTCACCTATAATAGAAGTGAAACTATGTAGAGCATATTTATGTTTATAACAACTACACGCCCACAAGATAATTTAATTAATCAACTTCTGCCTATTCTGGAACAGGCGAGTCAGATTTTACTAGAAGAATATCAAAACTATGCTGCGGGTTATGAGTTTACTATTCATGAAAAGCATGATGATTCACCTGTAACCCAAGCAGATCTAAAGGTAAATAGATTTTTATTAAAGCATCTTGCAGAGATTACTCCAGAGTTGCCTGTATTGTCTGAAGAAAGTGATTATAGTGCCCGTCATGAATGGTCTACTTGTTGGATGTTAGATCCACTTGATGGAACCAAAGAATTTATACATGAACGTGATGAATTTACGATCAATCTAAGCTTGATCAATGGCAAAGAAACAGTTTTCTCAGTTATTGCCGTGCCATGTGAACAAGTTGTGTACTTAGGATATCTGCAAGCTTTACCTTTTAAATATAGCTTTAGCCAACAACAATGGTATCAATATCAGGTTAGTTCAACTTCGCTAGATGCACCTATACAAATAGGACTTAGTCACGGTAGTAAAAATCCAAAATACCAAAAATTTATTCAACCTATTGAAAAAGAACATCGCATTATTCGACGAGAAGCAGGAAGTGCCTATAAGTTTTGCATGATGTTAGAAGGTGAAATAGATATTTACCCACGCTTTCATCCTACTTCTGAATGGGATACCAGTTCTGGTCAAGGTCTCTTAGAAAGTATAGGCGGTGGTTTACTTACTTTGGATGGAAAACCTTTTGAATATAACCAAAGAAACACAGTTTTAAATAAGGGCTTTATCGCTTTTCGTGATCAGGAAAGCAAAAAAATAGCATTTGAAGCATTAGCCCAATCAGGTGTTATCGATTGAGAGTTATGCCAGACATGTTATAGTGGCAAAGTATTGAAAAAAGATGACAAGATAAAGATGGCACTCGATTTATTGCCTAAAAGTATGTTTGAAGCAATTGATTTATTGCCCGATGCTTCAATTCCTGTAACCTTATTTACGCGCCATTCTTTAAGAGAACTTGTAGATGGGCAGGGCTTGGCTGGTTATGATCTCCAACTTACTCCTCAGGGGCGTGAGCTTGCGCAGGCATGGGGTAATTACTTAATCAAAAATACAGATCGTGTTATTCAGCATTGTATTTCAAGTCCAATACAACGCTGTGTCGATACGGCTGCGCTCATGATTGAAGGGGCTGACGATGTAAGTCCCCAATCAAATACTCATACGATTGAAATTATTGAGCAAGGGCTACTTGTTGAACCAGGTAGCTTTGTGTTGGATATACAACAAGCTGCTCCTTATTTTAAAAAGCAGGGTGCTTTAGGTTTTATTAATAGTTTTGTAAATAATGCATTACCTGGTATGAAACATCCCATTACAGGTGTTTTAGATGTACTAGAGCTTATTTACCGGACTCATCCAAAAACTAAAGGCGGTCTTAGTTTAGCCGTGAGTCATGACACGATTATTGCAGCAATTGTTGCTGTAATTTCTGGCGAGAATAAAATTAAGAAAGAAGACTGGCCGGAAATGATGGAAGGATTATTTGTATGGTTTGAAGGTGAAGAGTTTCCAAATTGTAAATTAAAGTGGATTTGGAGAGGAAAGGCCTATGAGCTGAATGTAGCTAAATTTCATAAAGTGCTATAAGCTCAAAAACAATAGATAATAAAAAAAGCCCTATTGGGCTTTTTTTACATGTTCAAATTAGTTAGCTAACGCTTTAACTTGAGCATTTAAACGGCTCTTATGACGAGCAGCTTTATTTTTGTGGATGATGCCTTTATCAGCCATGCGGTCGATTACAGGAACAGCTTTTTTGTAAGCTTCTGTAGCAACAGCATAATCACCACCAGCGATTGCACTTAAAGTACGTTTGATGTAGGTACGAACCATAGAACGCAAGCTTGCGTTGTGTTTACGCGCTGTAACGTTTTGACGCGCACGTTTTTTAGCTTGAGCAGAGTTTGCCACTCTTGCACTCCTTGAAAATAAGTTGGTCTGGGCGGGCTGTGGTCAATTCAGTAAACTGGTGTAACCATCACCAGCCCGTAAACAAGTGCCATATTGTGATGAATCAACACCGCGAAGTCAAGCCTTGCGAGCATTTTAAGCAGTTTTAGGGGCTGCTAAAACGGTAAGAAAAGGTTAAATTTGATACAAACTTAAAGAGGGTTGGATAAAAAATGACTATAAGTACTAAAAAAGCAATTGTGATAGGTGCTACGGGACTTGTGGGTTTAGCGCTTGTCGAACAGCTTGAGCAAACACCAGAATTTGAAGCGATTACTGTTGTGGTAAGAAAAGAATCACAACTACTTAATACATATAAAAAAGTTACTCAACTCGTTATAGAGGATTTTTTATTACTCAATGATGAAGATGTGAATGGCCATACCCATGCATTTAGCTGTTTGGGAACAACAATAAAAGTGGCAGGCTCAAGACAGGCTTTTTACGCTGTGGATTATGAAATAAATGCTCATTTAGCAGATTTAGTACAAGATAAACATATTCATCTATTGCTAGTGAGTGCCCTTGGAGCAAATGCAAACTCTCCAATTTTCTATACTAAAGTGAAAGGACAATTAGAAGATTATATTGAGAGTCTAGAAATCGAAAAACTATCTATTTTTAGACCGTCTTTACTGATTGGTAAACGCAGCGATGTACGGTTTATTGAAGACTTAGGGCAAAGTCTATTTAAACTTATTGAGAATAAATTTCAAAAGCCATTCAAATATAAGCCAGTAACTGCCGAGCAATTGGCTCATACGATGGTCGTAGCGGCGCTAACGCAAATTGAAGCCTTTAAACGATATGATAATCTGAGCATACAACAAACTCGATAAGGGAGTATTAAAGTGTCGACAGTACCATTTGTAACATGTGATTTATTAGATGATAACCCTGAAAAAGACTTACAGGTTGTAATCCCATCAATGGATGGCAAGTTCTTTCAAAGTTATGGAGCACGTAAAACTTTTGGGGGACAGGTTGTAACAGTAAAGTGCTTTGAAGATAACTCACGTGTAAAAGAGTTATTGGCAACAGATGGTACAGGTAAAGTATTAGTTGTGGATGGTGGTGCATCTATGCGCTGTGCACTCATGGGTGATCTGATTGCTGAGTCAGCAGTTAAAAACAACTGGAATGGTGTAGTGATTTACGGTTGTGTACGAGACGTTGATGCACTTGCGACCTTAGATTTGGGAGTACATGCATTGGCTGCAATTCCACAAAAAAGTAATCGTAAGGGCATTGGTGAGGTAGATATTAATTTGTATTTTGGTGGAGTCACAATTCAATCTGGTGATTTTATCTATGCTGATAATAATGGGATTGTGATAGCAAAAGAAAAATTAGTCTAATTCTCTAATATAAAGGAAGGCATGATGGTGATTCATCAAATTAAAGTACTTCAAGCAGTTGTATCTGCAATTGCTGAAGGTGGTAGAGGTGTTTCAGGAACAGCATTTCCACAACAACCTGTAAAGGCTTTGAAATTATATGAATTTGAAGGTTCACCATTTTGCCGTCGTGTTCGTGAAGTGATTACACTTTTGAATCTGGACGTTGAAATTTATCCATGTCCTAAAGGTGGAACAAAGTATCGTTCAGTTGTAAAAGAAAAAGGCGGTAAATTACAGTTTCCATTTTTAATTGATGAAAATACTGGCGATCAGCTATATGAATCACAGGATATTATTCATCATTTATTTAAACATTATGGTAAGACAGGGAAAACACCGCAGAAATTTTCGAGTTACCCAAACATGCCTTATGTTGCAGTTGCAGGAACTATATTAAATGGAGCTCGTGGAATATGGATAAATAAAAAAATTGTTGATAGAGCTGCACCTGAACAAAAACTTGAGTTATGGAGTTTTGAAGCAAGTCCGTATTCACGAATTGTAAGAAGTCTACTCTCTGAACTTGAGCTACCATATATTTTGCATAATGTGGCTAAAGAGAGATGGCAAGATATGGGACCTGCTATTCTTCGCTTAAAACCTGGTAAATACATACCTTTAGAAGGCGGAAAAAGAGAAAAGCTGTTGCCGATTATGCAAGGTAAAATGCAAGTACCATACTTAGTAGACCCAAATACGGGAGTGAAGATGTTTGAGTCGGCTCAAATCGTAAAGTATTTAAAAAAGCAATATGGACGTTGATTAAGCTTAATCTGAGTAAGAGTTTAGGCGTTTTCTTAAACTCTTATCAACATCAGATTTCTTAACAGGTTGTATGAAAAAAATATGAGTATGCTAAATTAATAAGCTTAAATACCTAAAAAGGCATATTTTATGGAATGTATGAGAATTCAACCTGTAACGAGTGCTCCTGGTGAAAATGCATTATTTATTGTATTGGGACTAGCTCAAGGTGATTCTGTAATAGAAAAAGTAAAAGATTTTGCTGCTAATTTTTCAGCACTAACCAGAAGTCTCTTTAATCGTTATCCAGATAGTAAATTTAATGCTACTTTAGGTTTTAGCTCAAATGCATGGGATATATTATTTCCAGAGCAATCCAAGCCTCAAGAGTTACAACCATTTCAAGAAATTAGAGGTCCGAAATACACGGCTGTCTCAACTCCGGGTGATTTATTTTTTCATATACGTGCTGATCGTCAGACTTTATGTTACGAGCTAGGTAATATAATTAATCAACAGCTTGGTAAAGTAACGTATCCAATTGATGAAGTTCATGGTTTTCGTTATTTTGACGGTCGTGCAATTATTGGCTTTGTGGATGGAACAGAGAATCCTGAACCTGTTATTGCAGCACAGTGGGCATTAGTAGGCGATGAAGACCCTGACTTTATCGGGGGAAGTTATGCTTTTATCCAGAAATATACACATGATATGGATAAATGGCGTTCATTAACTGACGAAGAACAAGAAAAAGTGATTGGCCGTAAAAAGTTCAATGATGTTGAGCTCGGCGATGATGAAAAACCTTTAACGGCTCATAATGTCGTTAGTAAAGCTCATGATGCAGAAGGCAATGAACTTAAAATTATGAGAGCTAATATGCCTTTTTCAAATCCTTCTAGAAATGAATATGGTACATTCTTTATTGGCTACTCGCGTAAATTTAGTACAACCCGACAAATGCTTGAGAACATGTTTTTAGGTAACGAGCATGGTAATCTGGATCGGTTACTTGACTTTAGTACTGCTCAAACAGGTACTTTATTTTTTGTACCGACTGTAGATTTTCTTGATGATTTAGGCGATGAATAGTCGTTAGTTTAGAAGACTCAAATGATGGGAGTGACTAGATGACTTCCATTATTTAAATTGAAATAAATATGATGTGATGAAATGTTTAAAAAGATAACGCAGCTTTTTCAAGGCTCAAAAGAAACGCCAGAACAACTTTACTTGCAAGAGAATCAATTAAAATTTGATTCTGAACGTGGGCCTATCATTAATGATGTAGTGATTAATCAGAAGTGGTCAGAGCATCTTGAATATTTCTCAAACCGTAAATTACAGAATTTTGATAATCTTCAAAAGTTATTTCAAATTACGCCACAAATTAATGAAAAGATTGATTTAGAAATCGCAACACAGCGCTATGTTGCAAGATTGGAAAATACTCAAGAAAAGCTACTTCAACTCAAAGCGATTATACAAATTTTAAATCAATATTACATTTTGTTCTTGCGTGATAAATAATCATAGTTGATTGATTAAAAAATATAAAAAGTAGGGCTAACTAGTAGTTTGATTTTCAAAAAAATAACTCATTTCACTAAAAACATCATGCTACTATTAAGCTCATATCTTCTTAGCTGATAAAAGCCATATACATGTTTCAACAAGAAATCTCTCAATTGAATTTACAACAGCTCAAAGCCGGTGAAAAGCGTTGGGTAGGGTCGTTATTAGGTTCGTCTGCTGCATTATTATTCAAAGAAATTGCCGTTCAGCATTCATCTTTGCTCGTTGTAGTAGCTCGAAATAACCAACATGTTGCTCAGTTAGAAAGTGAACTTGAATTTTATGGCATAAAACCGACAATTTTCCCTGATTGGGAAATTTTGCCGTATGACCGCTTGTCACCTCATCAAGATATTGTTTCAGAACGACTCGCGATTTTATCCAATATGCCGCAAAAAGGTGTATTGCTCATTTCAGCAAGCACTTTAGCTCAAAGAGTTGCACCATATTCTTGGGTTTTAGGTGAGCATTTTGATATACGTGTGGGGCAAAAATTTGATTTAGAACAACAGAAGCTACGGTTAGTACAAGCTGGGTATCATTTAGTAGATACAGTTTACGACCATGGTGAGTTTGCTGTACGTGGCAGCATTATGGATATTTTTGCATCTGGTCAGGATGCACCTATCCGTATTGACCTTTTTGATGATGAAATTGATACTTTAAAATTCTTTGATCCAGAAACGCAAAGAACAACAACTACTTTAAAAAGTTTTACCGTCTTACCAGCAAAAGAGTTCCCATTAAAAGAAGCTCGTTCAATTTTTAGAGACCGTTATTCTGAACTTTTTCCGACTGCAAATCCTAAGAAAAACCCAATTTACCAAGATGTTCTTGATGGAATCGCATCCCCAGGAATCGAGTTTTATTTACCGTTATTTTTTGATAAAACTCAAATGCAATCTCAAAGTACACTTACAACGTACTTTCCAAAGAATTGCATTGTAATTACAAATAATGATGTGGATACTGATTTAACCAGTTTTTGGAAAGAAGTTTTTCGTCGCTATGAAGATAGACGCCATAACGCAGACCAGCCAATTCTCCCACCTGATGAGTTATTTATTGCACCAAATAACTTACTAAGTGCCTTAAATCAGTTCCCACGTATGCTTGTGAGCGCTGAAACAGTTGAAGAAAAAGTTGGGGCTCTAAATCTTAAGGTTGAGCAACCACCTAAGTTGCCAGTTGATCCGAAAAAAGACAAACCATTTGTCGTAGTTAAAAAATATATTGATGAAGCAAATCATCCTGTTTTATTGGTTGCTGAAAGCGCTGGTCGACGTGAAAGTTTAAGAGATGGCTTGCGTGCTAGCCTAGGAGATATTCCTAGCGTAGATAGTTTTGAGCAATTCCAGAAAAGTCAGTTTGCGATTGCAATTACGAATGCACCATTAGACCGTGGTTTGCTTTTAACTGATGAATTGTCTGTTATTTCAGAAAATCAGTTATATGAGCATCGGGTAGTCCAACGTCGTCGTAAACGTCAGCAAGAAGTTTCAGAAGAGTTCCTAATACGTAGTTTGACCGAATTAAGCATAGGTGCTCCTGTTGTTCATATTGACCATGGTGTAGGGCGTTACGCTGGATTAATTACTTTGGCAATTGAAGGGCAAGATTATGAGTTCTTGCAACT
Organism: Acinetobacter sp. 1294243; assembly: GCF_000588015.1. Taxonomy (NCBI): domain Bacteria; kingdom Pseudomonadati; phylum Pseudomonadota; class Gammaproteobacteria; order Moraxellales; family Moraxellaceae; genus Acinetobacter; species Acinetobacter sp. 1294243. Next base: position 346,350 of record NZ_JFXG01000001.1, on the reverse strand, counting down.
AGACTATGCTGAAGAGGCAAAAGTTTACGTGCCTGTGACTAACTTGCATCTCATTAGCCGCTATAGTGGCGGAGATCCAGATTTAGCACCATTACATAAAATTGGAACTGACGCGTGGAGTAAGGCTAAACGTAAAGCTTTAGAACAAATTCATGATGTTGCAGCAGAGTTGCTACATATACAAGCACGTCGTCAGTCAAAACCTGGCTTTGGTTTTGAAGTCGATCAGTCACTTTATATGCAATTTGCGAGTGGATTTGCGTATGAAGAAACACTTGATCAAGCCAATGCTATTGAAGCGACGCTTTATGATATGCAACAAGCTAAACCGATGGATCGACTTGTTTGTGGGGACGTTGGTTTTGGTAAAACAGAAGTTGCAATGCGAGCAGCATTTGTTGCGGTGCAAAATGGTAAGCAGGTCGCTGTATTAGTACCGACGACATTACTTGCTCAACAGCATTATGAGTCTTTTAAAGACCGCTTTGCCGACTGGCCTATTCGTATTGAAGTATTATCACGCTTTGGTTCAAATAAAACGCATACGAAAAATATTGAAGATCTTGCTGAAGGTAAAGTCGATATTGTGGTGGGCACCCATAAACTTTTACAAGAAAATGTGCAGTTTAAAGATCTAGGCTTAATGGTGGTCGACGAAGAACACCGTTTTGGTGTGCGTGATAAAGAGCGTATTAAAGCATTACGTGCAGATGTAGATATGTTAACGCTTACAGCTACACCAATTCCTCGTACGCTTAATATGGCTTTTTCGGGAATGCGTGATTTATCTATCATTGCTACACCGCCAGCCCGTCGTTTAGCTGTTAAAACCTTTGTACAAGAACATACCGAATCGTCTATTAAAGAGGCGATCCTACGTGAGTTACTACGTGGTGGCCAAGTATATTTCTTACACAATGAAGTTGATACGATTGAGAGAGCAGCTGAAAATATTCGCGTGCTTGTTCCTGAAGCTCGTGTAGCAGTAGCTCATGGGCAAATGAGGGAAAGAGAACTTGAGCAAGTCATGCAACAGTTCTATCACAAAGAATACAATGTATTGGTATGTTCAACAATTATCGAAACTGGAATTGACGTTCCAAATGCCAACACTATTTTGATAGAAAGGGCTGACAAACTTGGTTTAGCTCAACTACACCAATTACGTGGCCGTGTAGGACGTTCACATCACCAAGCTTATGCCTATTTATTGGTTCCTTCGATAAAGCATTTAAAAGGTGATGCTGAAAAACGTCTAGATGCAATACAACGTGCTTCAACTTTAGGTGCTGGTTTCATGCTGGCTACAGAAGATTTAGAAATTCGAGGTGCCGGTGAACTTTTAGGTGAGCAGCAAAGTGGCTCAATGCAGGCAATTGGATATAGCTTGTATATGGAAATGCTGGAAAAAGCTACTAAAGCGATTCAGCAAGGTAAAACGCCGAATTTTGATGCACCTTTATCATTAACAGCAGAAATTAATTTACACATACCTGCTCTTATTCCAGATGAGTACCTAGGTGACGTGCATCAGCGTTTATTATTCTATAAGCGTATTAGTAATACAGATACCCAAGAAAAGCTCGACAATATCCGTATGGAGCTTATTGACCGTTTTGGGGTTCCACCGCAATCAGTTAAACACTTATTTAGTGTTCATCAAATTCGACTGAAAGCTGAACAGCTGGGGATTACTAAAATCGATATTAATACTCAAGGTGGCAATATTGAATTCTCGCCTGATACACCTGTTCAGGCCATTAGTATTATTCAACTCATGCAAAAACATCCAACCTATTATCGTATGGAAGGTGGTCAACGTTTAAAAGTTATGGTTCAGCTTGAAGAACAGGAAAAACGAATCCAATTTATTAATGATTTGTTAGCGAAATTATTGAAGGAATTACATGCTTAAATAGTGTTTTAAAGTGATTTTCATTCTATATAAATCCTTTGTATGTTAATAACAAAATTTTATGCATGATTTCTCGGTCTATTAGAGGAATAAGTGCATAAAATCATTGTTATTTGTAATCAAACCAGACACTAGCAATACTCACATCAAAACTGATGTGATAGTATTAGCCATTATTGTTTATTGTCATTTATAAAAGATATGTTTAGTTTGCATCCCCAACTTGCTCAAGATACTTTTTTTGTAGGCGATTTCCCGCTTTCAACATGTCGTTTAATGAATGATATGCAATTCCCTTGGCTGATTTTAATCCCTCGTGTGCCGGGAATCACAGAACTATATGAGTTGAGCCAAGCTGACCAAGAACAGTTTTTACGTGAATCAAGTTGGTTATCTAGCCAGTTATCTCGCGTATTCCGTGCTGATAAAATGAATGTTGCAGCTTTGGGGAATATGGTGCCTCAATTGCATTTCCATCATGTTGTACGTTATCAGAATGATGTTGCATGGCCTAAACCAGTATGGGGTACACCTGCGGTTCCTTATACAAATGATGTGCTGGCTCATATGCGTCAAACTCTTATGCTTGCGTTACGTGGTCAAGGTGATATGCCATTTGATTGGCGCATGGACTAAATCAATGCAAAGCCACATTTATATGAATGTGGCTACATTGAGGTGTGGAGGATAGGGTGCAATTAGAGAGGTTTATCGATAGAGAGCCTAAGCAGTTTGCATATTTTCATCGTTTGATGGGATATTCAATTCTGTCATTAATTTTAGTGATCTATGCTTTTACCTCACCTAATACAAATTATCAGATCTATGTTCCACCTTTTTTCCTATTTCTGCTTTTTATTAGTTCGAAGTTAGAACATTGGCTTCAGTACCAATTCGATAAAAAAACTCAAAAAAGTGTTTTCTTTGCAATCGATGCAATTGTTGTAGCCGTTACCTTAGCAGGTCTGCATCTTAATTTGGTGCCTACATTTATTGCAATTTTTGCATTATTTTATTCAGCAATTAATAGTCGTATTTCTTTCGCAGTCATTTGTTTGACCAGTTTGTTAGGCGCGATTATTTTTTATTTAAGTACTTTCTTTTTATTTGGTTTTTATACATATTTTGAACCTACTAGCCAAGAGTTGACTGTAATTACACTTCTTGGCTTGGTTATGTTTATTACTATCGGAAACTACTACCAGCATCGTTGGGTTAAAAAAATCAGTCAGCAGCGTCAACATTACTATGACCAAATGACCCGCTATATTGCTTTTGCTAATCAGTTAAGCCGTTATGCGCCATTACAGTTATGGCAATCTATTATGCGTGGTGAGGCTGAAGCAAAGATTGAATATAAGCGTAAAAAAATGACGGTGTTTTTTTCTGATATTCAGGGTTTTACAGAATTATCAGAAACTTTAATTCCAGATGATTTAGCATTTTTGCTTAATGACTATTTAAGTCATATGACAGAAATTGCTAAACAGTATGAAGCCACAGTCGATAAATTTATGGGTGATGCCATCCTCATATTTTTTGGTGATCCGAATTCACAAGGTGTGGAGCAAGATGCTAAAGCATGTGTAGAAATGGCAATCGCTATGCGTCAGCAAATGAAATTGTTGCGCGAGCGCTGGAAAAAAATGGGTTACTCAGCATTGCATATCCGAATGGGCATTAGTACTGGTTATTGCCACGTAGGAAATTATGGGGCAACACATCGTATGGCTTATACGATTGTAGGTCGTGATGTGAATTTAGCGGCTCGTTTGCAATATGCTGCTGAAATAGATGAAATCTTAATTTCAGACGATACTTATCAATTAATTAAAAGTGATTTCTTGTGCGCTCCTAAAACACCGATTTATCTAAAAGGTATTCAAGGTGCGGTAAAGACATGGCAAGTGATGGAGAAATATACAGGCAATAAATCGGATCATCAGCAATGGTTTGATTATGAGTATAAAGGCTTTCACTTAGTACTTAATTTAGAGGAAGTACAAAACTATGAATATCCTGAACTAGTAGAAGTGCTTGAAAAAATGATTCAACGAATTAAAGTTCAACAAACTTTAGTGAATACCCAAGGTATAGCGCAGTTAAGACTTGAAGATGAAGTTAAAACTTTAGAAATAGACCAACAAGATCAAGTTTAGAGTCTATAAAATATAAAAAAGCTGCTTTTAAAGCAGCTTTTTTTATTAACACGATTAATGATTTTCTGAAGCGTGGTTGATTGTATATTTAGGAATCTCGATTTCTAAATCTTCATCAACAATTTTTACTTGGCATGAGAGGCGAGAATCTGGTTCAAGACCCCAAGCGCGATCTAAAAGATCTGCTTCAACATCATCCATTTCTTCTAAGCTATCAAAACCTTTACGAACTACTACGTGACATGTTGTACAAGCGCATGACATGTCACATGCATGTTCGATTTTAATTCCTCGATCAAGCAAACTTTGGCAAAGATTTGCATTCTGTTCAACTTCAAATTCTGCACCTTCAGGACAAAATTGAGCGTGAGGAAGTACTTTAATGCGGGGCATATTGATCACCTATACCTTTAGTTTGAATTTGACCAATCTTCAAGTTTTGTACCTTTTAAGGCGTGGTCAATATGTCGATTCATACGTAGTGCAGCAAAAGCATCACTATGTACTTTAAGTTGTTCTACAGCTTTTTCAATTGCTTGAATATCATTGTCTTCAAGTTGTACTTTAAGCGAGTTTTCAGCGGCTTTAAGTGCTTCGAGCTGTTCATTATTGAGTAAATCAGCATCCACTTTCAAAGCTTGTTCTAATGCTTCAAGCTCGCGTTGGGCCTCAACTTTGGTTTCTTTTAAATGACGCAGATTTTTGTCTTCTTCTGCATGTTGGAAACCTTCAATTAGCAAGCGTTCAGTGTCAGACTCTGATAAACCATAAGATGGTTTAATATCAATTTGAGCTTGTACACCTGAAGTTGTTTCACGAGCTGAAACAGTAAGCAAGCCGTCTGCATCTACCTGAAAGGTAACTTCAATACGTGCTTGGCCAGCAGTCATTGGGGGAATGCCATGAAGAACGAATCTTCCTAACGATCGACAGTGTTCGACTAAATCTCTTTCACCTTGAACTACATGAATCAGCATGGCAGTCTGGCCATCTTGATAAGTAGTAAACTCTTGGCGGCGAGCAACCGGAATAGCTGTATTACGAGAAATAAGACGCTCTACTAATCCACCCATGGTTTCTAAGCCAAGAGAAAGAGGAGTAACATCTAAAAGTAGTGAGCCGTCTTGGCTGTTTCCAATTAATTGATTGGCTGTAATAGAAGCACCAATCGCGACTACTTCATCAGGATTAATTGTGCAAAGTGGTTCTTGGTTAAATACATTGCGAACTGCTTGCTGAACAGCATACGAACGGGTAGAACCACCTACTAAAACAACATTTTGAATATCTGATAACTCAAGTTTTGCATCACGTAAAACGCGTTTGCAAACACTGATTGTTTTATCTAAAGCAACTTGAATAATGCTCTCAAAGGTTGAGCGATCAAGTGTTAGTACATTTTCAAGTAGTTTTAACTGAACTGATTCTTGTGTAGAGAGTTGTTCTTTTGCTTGGCGAGCAGCAACAATAAATACTGCATAGTTTTCATCACTTAGCGTATCAATATTTAATTGTTTTTTAGCCCACTTAACAATGAGACGATCTAAATCATCACCGCCTAAAGCAGTATGACCACCTGTAGCTAATACTTCAAAGACACCTTGTGAAAAACGTAGGATTGATACGTCGAAAGTACCACCACCTAGATCATAAATCACATAGTTATGATCTGTAGCTAAATTCGTTTCTTGATCTAAACCATAAGCCACAGCAGCAGCAGTTGGCTCATTTAAAAGACGTAGTACATTCAACCCAGCCAGCTGTGCAGCATCGCGTGTTGCTTGACGTTGTGCTTCATCAAAATAAGCTGGAACAGTAATTACGGCTCCATTTACTGGGTTTTGTAAACTAGATTCAGCACGTTCTTTTAGTTGTTTTAAAATTTCAGCTGAAATTTCAACAGGCGTTTTACGACCAGAACGTGTCTCGAAAGCTGGCATCTCATTTTCAGAACCTACTAATTCATATGGGTGTTGAAATTTGATATCTGCTTTTGAGCGTCCCATAAAACGCTTTACAGAAACAATTGTATTTTTTGGATCAGCAATAATGAAAGGTTTTGCTTCTTCACCATAATGAGTGACATCATTTCCATAATGCACAATAGAAGGAAGAAGTCGTCTTTCTTTTTCGTCGTTAAGGACTTTTGGTTTGCCTGATAACACTGTCGCAACTAAAGAATGTGTTGTTCCTAGGTCGATACCAATCGCAATGCGGTGTTCATGTGGGGCACTGGATTGACCCGGTTCAGCAATTTGCAAAAGTGCCATGAGTTAAATCCTTTGAATATAAATTGGAAAAAGCAAATTAAAAATCATCGTCTAAATCAAAGTTGTCTTCATCATCCAACAGTTGATCTTCTGCTTTTTCAATATCGTTAAGAACGCGCTGAAAGAAACGTAATTTACGTACAGTATCTCGAGCTTCGCCCCAATCTTCATCTGAGTAGTCAATTTTAAATTCGCGAACTAAGCCTTCAATCCACTGAAAAACTTCTTGCTTAAGAGTACTCAAATGCTCTTGTGAAGTTGCTTCATCAAGTTGCTCACGAAGCTCTAGAGCTGATTGTAGGAACTCAAAATCACTAATGGATTGATCAAGGTGATGATCTTGCTTTTTTAACGCTAATAGATAAGCAGCGCGGCTATCTACTTGCGAAAGTACTTTAAAAGCTTGATTGATTTCACTTGATTTGATCAATGCCTGATCTTTATCTTCTGCTTTATCTGGGTGATATTGCTGTTGCAAACTTAAGAAACTAGATTTTAAGCTCGCCAAATCGATATCGAGTTCTACGGGTAAATTGAACAACTCAAAATGATTCATTAGAAAGGAGGTCCACGTTAATTAAATACATTAAAACAGTGCTATAAAAAGTCACTGTTTTAATGAAAAGGATGGAAGGAGAAGAGGGAGTTATACAGTGAAAGACTCACCGCAACCACATTCACCTTTTTTATTGGGATTGTTAAATTCGAACCCTTCGTTAAGGCCATTCTTTACGTAGTCCATTTCTAAGCCTTCTAAATAGACAAGACTTTTTGGATCTACAAAAACCTTAACGCCAAATTGTTCGAAAACTTGGTCATGTTCATCGACAGAATCAACAAATTCGAGAACATAAGCCAACCCAGAACAACCAGAAGTTTTCACACCCACGCGAATGCCTTCACCCTTACCTCGATTTTTAAGGTAATTGCTAATATGAGTCGCAGCATTTTCAGTTAAATGAATCATGAAAACTCCAACGTTTACAATGGTAACAAATTAAGCTTTAGATTTTTTACTGCGGTAATCATCAATCGCAGCTTTAATTGCATCTTCAGCTAGTACAGAGCAGTGAACTTTTACTGGAGGAAGAGCAAGCTCAGTTGCGATATCAATATTTTTGATCGCTTGAGCTTCATCAAGAGTCTTACCCTTTAACCATTCAGTTACAAGTGAGCTTGATGCAATTGCAGAACCACAACCATAAGTTTTGAAGCGTGCTTCTTCAATAACACCACTATCATTTACCTGAATTTGCAGACGCATCACGTCGCCACATGCAGGTGCACCCACCATGCCTGTACCAACATTTTCAGAGTTTTTATCTAAAACACCAACATTACGTGGGTTTTCGTAATGATCAATTACCTTTTCGCTATAAGCCATTTCGCTTCTCCAAACCTCGGGGTCAGCCTAATATTAATATGAGGGTTAAAACACTAATTTCAATAATTAGTGTTCTGCCCATTCAACTGTAGAAAGATCGATACCTTCTTTGTACATATCCCAAAGCGGAGAAAGTTCACGTAATTTCTCAACAGCGGCTTTGGTAATTGTAAGCACGTGGTCAATGTCTTCTTCAGTTGTGTATTTACCAAAACTAAAGCGAATTGAGCTGTGTGCTAGCTCATCAGATAAACCTAATGCGCGAAGAACATATGAAGGCTCTAAAGTTGCAGAAGTACAAGCAGAACCACTTGATACTGCAGCATCTTTAAGCGACATCATTAAAGATTCACCTTCAACAAAGTTGAAGCTAACATTTAAATAGTTTGCAACGTTTTGAGTTGGGTGACCATTTAAGAACACTTGTTCAAGGTCTTGTAAACCGTTCCAAAGTTTGTCACGAAGTTTACGGAGACGCTCTTGTTCTGCATGCATTGTTTTGCCTGCAATTTCAAAAGCTTCACCCATACCAACGATTTGGTGAGTAGCCAAAGTACCAGAACGCATACCACGCTCATGACCACCACCATGAATTTGTGCTTTTAGACGAACACGCGGGCTACGACGTACATATAATGCGCCGATACCTTTTGGACCATAAATTTTATGAGCAGAGAAACTCATAAGGTCAATTTTCATCGTAGATAAGTCGATATCAACTTTACCAGCTGCTTGTGCTGCATCTACGTGGAAAAATGTTTTGTTGGCACGTGTTAATTCACCAATCGCCGCTACATCTGTGACTGTACCAATTTCATTGTTTACCATCATAAGAGAAACAAGAATAGTATCTGGGCGAAGGGCAGCCTTAACCATTTCAGGAGTGATTAAACCGGTTTGTGGTTCTGGCTCTAAATAAGTAATTTCAAAGCCTTGTTCTTCTAATTCACGACAAGGATCTAGAACAGCTTTGTGTTCAATTTTACTTGTAATGATATGTTTGCCTTTAGATGCATAGAATTGAGCTACACCTTTAAGGGCAAGGTTATCTGATTCAGTTGCACCAGAAGTCCAAACGATTTCACGTGGATCAGCTTTAATTAAATTTGCTACTTGCTCACGTGCATATTCAACTTTTTCTTCTGCCTGCCAGCCATAAGCGTGGGAACGAGACGCAGCATTACCAAAGGTACCGTCGAAAGTTAAACACTCCATCATACGTTCTGCAACTTGCGGATCTACTGGAGTGGTTGCTGCGTAATCAAGATAAATTGGACGTTTCATATCAAATACCTGTACCCGATAAAAGAGCTGAATCTGTGCCAGTCACATTTTGGCGTAATGCAACAGTTTGAACGTTGTCTCGGCTAATGAGGTCGGCAAGAGAGATTTTTGCTAAATAGTCGGCAATATGATGAGAGAGTTCTTGCCATAAATCATGAGTGAGACACATTGCACCATTTTGGCAGTTACCTTTATGGTCACAACGTGTTGCATCAACCGTTTCATTTACAGCTTCAATAATTTCTAACACAGTAATTTCATCAGCATTTCGAGCCAAATGGTAACCACCATTTGCACCACGAACACTAGAAACTAACCCATGACGCTTAAGTTTTGCGAATAACTGTTCTAAATAAGCAACTGAAATGGATTGGCGTGCGGCAATTTCGGCGAGCGTGATCGTTTGTTCAGTTGGCTGCAAAGCTAAATCAAGTAGAGCAGTCACTGCGTAGCGACCGCGAGTTGTAAGGCGCATGATTCGATACACATGTTAAGACTAGATAATAGGATTTTATGAATCCCGACTAAAATAGTCAAGTTTTTTTATTTTTAATTCAAGTGTAGGAACAAAATAGAAAAATAAATTAGGCAACCCAGAAATTATATATGAAATAAACAATAAATATTAGGCTAATTATACCAAAGGAGAAGTTAATATTTCGTTGACGTCGTTGTAAGCGAGTAATTCGATTTTGATATTGTTTAATTTCCACGTGAAGGGAGTTGATCTCTGATCTTTGTTGATCAATTTTCTCAAGTAATGGAGCGATCCGTTTACGTGAAGCAAGGGTTTCAGCTTCATCATCTGAAGTGTTAAACCACTGTTTCCAGTCAACTAGCAATTTTGGTAGAGTTAAATGAGAAATTAAATCTAGAAGTTCCTTTTTCGTTTCCTCATCACCATCAATACGCATATTTTTAAGACTGCGTTGGTTAGAAAAACCAAAAATTTTAATTAAATCGATAAGCGTACTATTGATCTCAAGATCAATACGTCTATCAAAAGAATGAATATCGAATAACAAACCTTTTTCTGTAAATTGAACATAGAAGTCAAAGAAAGGTAAATAGCTATTAATACGAATCGTTGTTTTGTTCAAAATAAACTTTTTCGCTTGCAAGCGAAGGGCACCATCGTGGGTGAGAATAAATGAAAAAAAAGTTTCTAAAATAATTAGAACAATATTCAGCAACAGACGCGGATGTTTTTGTCTTTGTTGCGTTTCACTCATAAAAGTTTATCCTTAGAAATAGCAATTAACCGAAGAATGGGACATCCTATCCCAAACTTAACACAATGTCGTGTTAAATATATTTACATGACTTATTTGCTTTGTAGAACAGTTTTGTAAATGGATCAAGTCTTTACTTTGTTATTATAGAAATATTTTGTGGTCAAATCAGTCATCATTTCTCTCATCTGATTAGGAGTTTAGATTAATGGATAATGCAAATACAGATACCCAGATAGAAGAGTCCGAGGAAAAAAATAAATTAAAATCAAAAAGTTCAAGAAAATCAGCTTTAGATTTTAGGAAATATACTAAGCAAATTTGGCTAGCAGGACTTGGTGCTTTTTCACGTGCGGAAGAAGAGGGAAATAAGCTTTTTGATTCTTTGGTTAAAGTGGGTGAGGAGCTAGAATCAAAAACTGGAGACTTGGCAGACAATACTGTTGGCAAGGTCACAGAAAAAGCAAAAGAATCTGTATCTGAAACAAAAGATAGAGTAGAAAAGATTCTTGATACGAGTGTTAATCACTCTTTAAACCGTATTGGGCTGGTGACGCCGAAGGATTTGCAACACATCGAACAACTGCTCGTACAACTGCATATTAAGGTGGATGCTTTAATAGAAGAAAATCAACAGTTGAAAGCAAAATTGAATAAAAAGTAAAAAAATGTTGGGATTTAGCAAATATATAACAGTTTTTTAGCATTTATTTTTGCTAAAAGCCCTGCTCTAGTATTGCGTTTTCCCCTAAAGCATTGCTATAAAGGCGTCATGGCCTTTTAAACTATAGCCTTGGACCTTAAACAAACGATATTAAGAGGATGTTTTATTCATGAATAAATCAGAATTAATCGATGCAATTGCTGAAAAAGGGGGAGTATCTAAGACTGATGCAGGCAAGGCACTCGATGCGACAATTGCGTCAATTACTGAAGCACTTAAAAAAGGTGATACAGTAACTTTAGTTGGTTTTGGTACTTTCAGTGTTAAAGAACGTGCTGCACGTACTGGTCGTAACCCTAAAACTGGTGAAGAGCTTCAAATTAAAGCAACAAAAGTACCTAGCTTTAAAGCTGGTAAAGGTCTTAAAGATTCAGTAGCTTAATCTTTTAAGATGAATAAACGCGCCAATATAGGCGCGTTTTTTATTAAATATCTGAATTGACCAATATTGCTCATTCATTGATTGTGGTTTTTCAGTTAAAATTCTCCTCGAAATAAAATATTGGAATACTTATGGAATCGTTTCGTACAGTCATTAAGGGTTGGCTCGGCAAAGTCCTTCTAATTTTGTTTTTGACCCCTTTAGCACTTGTAGGTATTGAAGGATATTTTAATAGGGGAAACAAGGCTGATGTTGCTAAGACAGTAAATGGCCAAGAAATATCTAAAAAAGACCTTGAAACTTTAACTCAGTCTTACAAAGAACAATATTTAGCTGCTGTTAAAGGGGATGAAAGTTTACTTAATTTGCCTGTCATTCAGGCTAAGGCACTCGATATTTTGGTGTCACGTAATCTATTAATACAGCAAGCAGAAAAATTAGGTATCTCTTTGAGTGATGCTCAAATTGAGCAAATGTTAGCTCAGCAGCCTAGTTTGCAAGAGAATGGTCAATTCTCACAAAAACTCTATGAAAATTACTTACGTTCTATTGGCATGACGAGTCAGGGTTTAATAGCAAGCCTACGTCAAGATCATGCTTTAAAAATGTTAACGTCAACCTTTGCTGATTACTCTTTAGTAAGCAAAGTTGATCTAATGCAAATTGCGAATTTGCAAACTGAACAACGTACGTTACATTTAGCTAGTATTAAATTAGATGCTTACAAAACAGGTTTAACTGCATCTAATCAAGAAGCTACAGATTACTATAACAAGCATCAAAATGAGTTTAAGCAACAGGCTTCGGTTGATGTTGATTATGTTGTCTTATCTCCATCAATGATGACTAAACCAGCTCCTGCAACTGAAGCTGAACTTCAGCAAGCTTATGCAAAGTTTGTTGAAACTCAGAAAAAAGATGCTAAACGAACTGTAAAGCATATTTTAATTACTACTGATGCTCGTGATGATGCAGCTGCTCAAAAACTTGCAAAAGAAGTTTATGCGAAAATTCAGGGTGGTCTTTCGTTTGCACAAGCTGCATCGCAGTTCTCTGAAGATCCTAGTTCAAAAGCAAAAGGTGGTTTAGTTGAAGCATATGCTCCAGGTGTTTTCTCGGATGCATTTGATAAAACTGTTTTAAGTTTGAAAAATGGACAAGTTTCGCAGCCAGTAAAAACACAATATGGTTATCATATTATTGAAGCAGAAACTCAAGCTAACCAAATCCCTTCATTTGAATCTGAGAAAGCGCGTTTAACGGCTGAGGTTGAAAAGAATAAAGTTGCTACTGTTTATTCAGATGCCGTAAACAGTTTGAATGAAACAATTGTTGGTAATGATTCTTTAGAAGCTGTTGTACAAGAAGTAAAAGGTGCAAAAGTTGAATCATTGAATGGTGTAACTTTAGCAACTCAAAACCCATATTTAAGTGATCCAAGTGTCAAAATTAAGCTATTTAATGATGATGTGAAAAATGGTGACCGTAATGCATCATCTAATATTCAATTAGCAAATGGTGATACGGTATGGATTAAAGTGCGTGATTACCACGCAGCTGGTGTAAAACCATTAGCGCAAGCGATGAATGAAGCAAAAACCAAAGTTATCGATGCAAAAGCGCGTAAAGCAGCCCAAGCAAAAATTGCTACCATGTTGACTGAGTTTAAAACTCAACCTGCAGACCAAGTGGTTGCTAAAAACAAAGTCGCATTTGAGTCAGCTGGTGTGTTTACTCGATCACAGGGTTTAAAGCGTGAAATTGAACGTGCAGCATTTAGTTTAGCTACCCCTAAACCGGGTATGTGGTCTGTTACAACAGCAAACTTGCCAAATGAACTGGTAGTCGTTGCAGTTTCAAATGTAAATTCATCAGCCGCTAATGCTATTCCTGCTGATCAATTACAACAGCTAAAACAACTTTATCGTCAATCTCGTGGTCAACAAATATTGGAAGATTACAGCCAATATTTAAAATCACATGCAAAAATTAAATAATAATTTAATCAAATAAAAAAAGCGCTTTGGCGCTTTTTTTATTTTCTATTGATCGAGATGATGTTCGATATATTGCTGTCGATATTGTTTAGGTGATAAATCAAAAATTCTTTTAAAGGCCTGACTAAAAGCAGTTTCGGATGAATAGCCGACTTTGTTTGATATTTGCTGAATTGAAAAATTACTTGTGCGTAAGTACTGACTTGCTAAACGAAAACGGTAATGTTGCAAATAAGTTAGAGGTGGTTCCCCAATAATACTATTAAATACATTTGCGAATTTGGACCGTGACATACAGCATTGTTCTGCTAAAGACTCAACTGTCCAAGCGACTTCTGGTTGGCTGTGAATAGCAGATAGGGCATTACTTAATTCAGGATGGGTTAAGGCACTTAGCCAGTTTTGTTGATCTGTCATTTGTTGAACGTGATCACGAATGCACTCAATGAGAAGAATGCTGACCAAATGATCAATAATTTTGTCATGTCCTGGCCTGATTTTTTGAGTTTCAATTGCTAAAAAATAAAGCCCAATTTGTAGCCATTCGGGTGGGTTGGTTTGATTTTCGTGTTGAATATGCATGATCGAAGGCAATGCGTTAATCAAAGGGCCTGCCATATGAGTATCAATCTGACAGCGCAAACACAGTAATAAGGTTTTATTAGGAGAGGAGGTGCCAAATTCAATTGCGTCTTGTCTATGGCCGTTAAAAAGTGAAGTAATATCTAATGAATCTACTAATTTAGTTGCTGTTGATTTTGAGTCGGTGGCATTATGTGCCTTTCCAGAAGGAATTAAAATAATATCACCAGCTGTCGCAATTATTTTTTCTGACGTATTAAGTTGAATATATACTGAACCAGTTAAAACAATATAGGCAAGTAAAGCAGATTGATCTTGTGTTTTAAAAGCCCATTCTCCTTGTGCTTTTAAATAGATGTATTCAGACTTATTAAGGTGAATATCATCAAAAAATTTACTTAGTGCATCCATCTTTAAATGATCAATCATTATTTTAATAAAATTATAGTGAGGTATAAGAATAGATCAACATGTGTTTTTAGGACAAAAAAGTGGAAGAAAATGCCAAAGACTTTGAAATAGGTTTTTTGGACGGTTACTACTGTTAAGTAAGTACTATTTCTTTAACTATATAGATATATAGAAAAAGGAAATATGACTATGAATGCACCAGTAAATGTTCAGCAAGAACTTATGCCAGTGCCAGCGTCTATGCGTGAGATAGATCGTAAGCGCTTTTTATGGATGATTAGTCCAGCCCTACCTGTAATTGGTTTAGGTATTTTAGCTGGTTACCATTTTGGCCCACGCCCATTAAAAAAAGTTTTCGCTTTAGGTGGTCCACTTTTATTACATGTTGTGATCCCTGCAATTGATACTGTTATTGGGAAGGATGCACGTAATCCGACTGATGAAGAAATTAAGCTTTTAGAAAAAGATCCATATTATTCACGTCTTGTGAAGAGTTTTATTCCACTGCAATATGCTGCAAATTTTTATGCATTTTATTAAAAAAGCCGTAAAACCACGTCATTCATTGATAAAATTTTGCTCGGTGTTTCAATGGGTGCAATTAATGGTATTGCAATTAATACAGCCCATGAATTAAGCCATAAGCATGATCGTATTGATCATATTTTATCTCATCTTGCTTTGGTTCCTACAGGTTATAACCATTTCCGTATCGAACATCCTTATGGACACCATAAACGTGCAGCAACTCCTGAAGATCCGGCTTCTTCACGTATGGGCGAAACATTTTATGAGTTCTGGCCACGTACAGTTGTAGGTTCTTTTAAGTCTGCAATTGAAATTGAGAAGAATCGTTTAAAACGTAAAGGAAAAGAGTTCTGGTCAGCAGATAATGAATTATTACAAGGCTGGGGAATGAGTGCTGCTTTTCATGCCTCTATGGTTGGAATTTTTGGTAAAAGTACAATTCCATATTTAGCGACACAAGCATTTTATGGCATTAGTCTTTTTGAAATTATTAACTATATTGAACATTATGGTTTATTACGTCAGAAAAAAGAAAATGGTCAATATGAGCGCACAATGCCAGAGCATAGCTGGAACAACAATAACGTAGTAACAAACTTATTTCTGTACCAGTTGCAGCGTCACTCAGATCATCATGCTTATCCGACTCGTCCATTCCAAGCATTACGTCATTTTGATGAGGCACCAGAATTACCAAGTGGTTATGCAAGTATGTTATTACCTGCGTTAATTCCTTCGTTGTGGTTCAAAATAATGGATAAGCGAGTTTTTGATCACTATAAAGGTGATTTGAATAAAGCGAATATTTCACCAAAAAGACGTGCAAAAATCTTCAAAAAATTTGGTGCAGTAGATCAATCATTAGAAACATAAAAGTTGAATAAATAATATATATTCCTGAAATACCAAACCCTCTAATCATGTGATTAGAGGGTTTTTATTTTGCCTATAGATGGTAGTACTAAGCAGCAAGGGAATTTAAACTCGCTTGCGATGCTCTTATTTTAATTCACTTGAAGATTTACCAAGCTCACGACGCGCAATAATTAATTGTTGAATTTGCTGAGTACCTTCAAAAATATCAAGAATTTTTGAATCACGTGCCCATTTCTCAAGTAGTTCGTCTTCGTTATAGCCAACACTTGCTGCTAACTCGACACATTTTAAAGTGATCTCGTTACCAACACGACCTGCTTTTGCTTTTGCAATAGAAGCTTCTTTAGAGTTTGGCTTTTTGTTATCAGCCATCCATGTTGCTTTTAACATGAGCAGACGAGCAGCTTCCCATTCAGCCTCCATGCGGTAGATTTGTGCTGCAAGGTTAGAAGCATGCAGATAGGGAGTCGAGTAGTCAAGATCAAGCTGATCTTTAAAAATCTCTTTAATACGCTCTAGTGAAGCTTTCGCACAACCGATTGCCATTGCTGCAACTAGAGGGCGTGTATTGTCAAAAGTTTCCATTACTCCGGCGAAACCTTTAGCAACATCCACTTCGGCATTACCCAAAAGGTTCTCTGCTGGTACACGGCAGTCAATAAAACTGATGACTGCTGTGTCTGATGCTTTAATTCCTAATTTATGTTCGAGACGTTCGACCTTCATGCCAGGCGTATCTTTGGGTACCACAAATGATTTAATAGCTGCACGGCCAAGTTTGCGATCAAGTGTGGCCCAAACAACGACAGAGTCTGCTCGTTCACCTGAGGTCACAAAAATCTTTTCACCATTTAGAATGTAGTCATTGCCATCTTTGGTTGCTGTGGTACGGATAGCGGCAGAGTCGGAGCCACAACCCGGTTCGGTGATGGCCATTGCTGCCCATGTTCCTTTGAACCGTTCTAATTGCTCATCATTTGCGACAGCAGCAATTGCTGAGTTTCCAAGGCCCTGACGAGGCATACTCAGTAATAAGCCTGTATCGCCATAACACATCTCAATAATTCCAAGAGCGGTCGACATGTTGGTTCCATTGCGAATACCTTCATTGTCGGTATCACCGCGCTTTCCAGCACCCGCAGCACCAGCATTAATTCCTTCACCACCTTCATTCATGCCATCGATGAGAGAGGCGAGCATATCAAGTTCTTTTGGATATGCATGTTCAGCTTTATCATATTTGCGAGAAATAGGGCGTAATACATTGATCGCAACATCATGTGCTTGATCAATCATCATTTTGAATTTTTTAGGATTTTGTAAATTCATTAAAGTATCCTCTGATTGATCTTTTAAGCATGTAAGCCAGATTGTAAAATTGCAGTAGCCCGTAAATCGCGGTACCAACGTTCAACAGGATGTTCTTTTGTGAAACCATGTCCACCAAGAATCTGCACACCGTCTGTGCCAATTTTCATGGATTTTTCAGCACAAAGTAGATGGGCTAAGTAAGCTTCGCGGTGAAATGGCTTGCCTGACTCTGCAAGGCTTGCTGCATTTAAAATCAACATACGCATTGCATCAATTTCAATTGCCATATCTGCAATCATGAAAGCGACACTTTGACGATGTGAAATAGGTTCACCGAACGCGGTTCGTTCATTGGCATATTTAATACAGTAAGCTTTTACAGCTTCACATGTACCTACAGCCATTGCACACCACACTAAGTTGCCTAAATCTACAAAGGCTGTGTAATCAAAATCTGTTGCACCTAAACGTAGAGCAGGAGTGTGATTAAAGCGAAGAGTTGCTGTTTCTGTCGCTTTAAGACCCATGGCCGGAGTGTTTTTTATTGAAATTGTTTCATTACACTGCACGACGAATACGTCTGGCTTGCCGTTAAAGTCTGCACTTACTAAAAATACATCAGCTAAATCGCCTAAAATCACTAATGTTTTTTCACCATCAATAAAAAACTGATCGTTTTCAAGTGATGCTTTTGTTTTTAAAACATAAGGGTTAAATGCTGGAGTTGTTTCTTGAACAGCAAAAGTTGCTGTAATGTCTGAGTCTTCTGCAAAACATGGTAGGTACATCGACTGAACTTCAGCAGAACCCCAACGTGTGATTGCATTAATAACGCTAAATGTACTGAGTAATCCTGCTGTAAGACTAAAATCACCTTCAGCTAGTTTTTCAGCAATTAATAAGTTACTAACGATATTTTGTTCGGCCGCTACTCCACCGAGTGCTTCTGGAAGTGCATAGTAGTTAAGTCCTAAATCTTCAACATATTGCCAAAGACTTTCAGGAAACTGAGCTTCCTGATCGGCATTATGAGCTAACCCCAATAAAACCTCTTGAGCAAATTGAGACATTGCTTCAGAAGTCATTTGTTGTTCTTCGGTTAAACTTAAATCAAATAAATTTTTTTGTTGGCGAGGTAAACGTTGTTGAGAGATTTGCTTGGGCTTAAATGCTTTTTGAGTCTGCGTTAATGCTCTAAAGCCAGCTTTTGAACCTTGATAAAGAGATTTTTCAACAAATTTACGCAACTTGAGTTGATCAAGTACATCGCTTCCAGCCAATCTTGTGATCAGCGATAAACCCAAACCCTGAGCTTTATTGATCATATTTGTCATGATTATGGTGTCCTAACACATTGTTATTGTTTTATGCTGACACGCCTCATATTAAAAAACTATGTCGTTACTGACATTCGAAAAATGAGTAGATAAATGGTAAATAGAAAATAAGAAAATTATAAGTTTTTGATTTTATTTATTTAAAATAATTGCAATGTTGGGGAGCCGAGAAGGATTGACTAGAATGACATGGAATCATTCTAGTCATTCATTAAATCAAGCAAAGTTACGAATCATACGTCGCACATTGGTTTTTGCATCAATAACCGTCATAAATGTGTAGGCTCCAATGAATTTACGGCTAATAAACATAAACTCTTTTGGCGGAACTGAAAAATAACGTGAAGCCATTGATTTACTAGCTTGTTGCATAACACGGCTATGAAGCTGGCTTTTCTTCCAGTCATAACGTTCGTGTTCATCCATAAGACCAGCGGGCATATCTGGGTTATTTGCAGGAGTACTGAATGCTTCTGTTGCAAGTAAAAAGACATCAGCCATACCTGGTTTAATACTTTCAGGCATCGCATCAAAGAACTCGTAACCAGTCATGGCTTTGACCATTGCATCTTTATTATGTTGATAACCTGCCTGAATGAGTTGACGGGCAACTGATAGCAAGTGTTCATCAAACTGGCGAATAGCACCAAAATCTAATAATACAATTTTGTCTTGAATGTCTTGGCCATTACCTAAACGAACAAGGTAATTACCAAAGTTAGGGTCAGTTTGCATTTCACCCCATTCAAAAATTTCACGAACCGCAATCTCTAATGACGCTTCACCGAGTTGATTACGACGTTCCTGAGGTAATGACAACATCACAGGGCTATTAATTGGTACACCACGTTCAAAAGTCATGCAGAGTACTTGATTTGTGCAATATTCATCTACAATTGTAGGAACAATATAGCGCTCATCATCTTTTAAGCGTTCACCAAAGCGACGAGTAGTGGAAGCTTCAACATCATAGTCAACTTCACGATGCATCATTTCACGTACTTCATCAAACCACTGATCAAATTCACGGGTTTGTGGAACCATACGCGTCAGTTTAAGCATGTTTTTAAACAAGCTCATATCGGAATCAATAGCATTTGCAACGCCCGGATATTGAATCTTTAAAACTAACTCTAAACCATCTGATTTACGCGTTGCACGGTGTACTTGTGCGAGAGAGGCCGTACCAATTGGCTCATGATCAATTGTTAAATCATTTAATTTAGCGCCCAATTGCTCTTGAAGGTGCGGCTTAATTGCAGGCCAATCTAAAGCAACTGTCTGGTTATTTAAGGTGTTTAGTGCTTGTGTAATTTCTTCAGGTAAAAAATGCTCACCATAAAGGGCCATCATTTGGCCAATCTTAACAATAGAACCCTTAAGTTTACCTATTTCAGAAACCAGATAATTAGCTTGCTCGCTCATCGCTTTTTTGCGTTTCTTTTCTTTTTCTTCCTCATTAGAAAATATAGAAGAAGCACTTGCAGTTGCCCAACGTGTTCCTGCAAGTAAAGAAGCTTTCGCGATTGATAAGCGTCGATCCATGGAAGAAGTTTTTAAACTCTTAAGCTTATCTTTCTGATTTGACATGAAAATAGAATCCTATGCGCATCATGCAGCCAAACGCTGGTGATCTAAAATTGTAACGAATATTACATGTTTTGAGCGTATTAAAATAGTTCTCTCAGACTGAATGATCAGTCGAAATGGCTATCTTTATTTCATTAACTTTAAAATAGCCTAAGCAATTTTAAAATTTAAGAAACTTACAGCGTTCAGGTGAGTAAAACTAGGGTAAAAACGGATCTTTCACAAAAACTTAAATTACATTTTAAATTGGATCTTCAATTCAGACTTCTGCATTAAGTGAAGGCGATTGGACTGAATATGCTGTAATAACATTTGTTTGACTGAATCATGCATAAAACCAAGTGCATGAGCTTTTACAATAATAATGCTGGGTAAGGTATAGAAAAAATACTTAACATCCTCGAGTGTTGCGTTATTAAAGATGCCTTGTTCAATTAACGTCTGCTGTAAAAACTGCTTTTCATTTAAGACATAATCTGAAGATTCATCCCAAAAACGGTGACGCATAGCCATCAGATTGTTGTGTTTATAACTCATAAAATTGTCAGCTCAGACTTAAATCTAAATAAAATATATGGAGTCGAGCCATGAATATCAAGTTGAGATTATTTTTTATTCAGTTGCTGTTTGATTTTTTATGTAATTCTTGTAAATAGCCTAAGCAATTTTAAAAATTTTTCTAAAAAAACTATAATCCAAATAATTTCATCTATAACACTACTTATTATGACTCCTGCATGTAGACTGTTAAAAAGCAATAAAATTGAATTTTCAATCCATGAATATGAGCATGATTCAAATGCTAAAAGTTTTGGATTAGAAGCAGCAGAAAAACTAAATTTAGATGTAAGGGAGGTATTCAAAACATTGATGGTTAGCGATGATAAGAATTTTTTTGTTGCAGTATTGCCAGTTAATCATCAATTAAATTTAAAAAAAGTGGCTACGGCGTTTGGCTGTAAAAAATTGCAAATGGCCAATCCAAAAGACGCTGAACGTTTAACGGGGTATTTGGTCGGAGGGATTAGTCCTTTAGGTCAGAAGAAACGCTTAAAAACCGTTATTGATGCATCTGCACAAGAATTCAGCAAAATCTATGTGAGTGGAGGAAAACGGGGACTAGATATTGGCTTAAACCCGAAAGATCTAGCACAACTATTAAATGCTCAATTTGTTGATGTACTTGATGAGTAATATAAATCTTTTTCTTATCTCATTAAATTAACTAATTTTAAGATAGGTAGTATTAAATCAAGTTCTTTTAATAAAAACAATTCTCATTATTATTTATATTTAGTATTATGCCGAACCTTATAACTATCTAATAACTTTTGGGTTTGGAGAAAGGGAAAATGAATCAATACAAAAAGGTTGGGGTTAACTCAAATCATCTGATGTGTGCTGAATCACAGTATTTTAAATTAAAACCTTGTTGTATTGCTCTAGCAGCAGTATTTGCGCAGCAGGTTTATGCAAATACAAATATTGAAAAGGAAATCCTTAATAATCAACCGACACAAAAGCCTGTAGCTCAATTGCAAAAAATTATAGTGACGGCGACAAGGACGCCCAAAAATATTGCTGAAATTGCCGGCACAGTTCAAACGATTGAAAAGCAGCAAATTGAACAACAGGCAACTGCTGGACGAAAAATTGCCGATATACTGGCTCAGTTGGTTCCATCACTTGGGGTAAGTAGTGGAACGACTACCAACTATGGGCAAACAATGCGTGGTCGTGATGTCATGATTATGATTGACGGCGTATCACAAAATGGATCACGCGATGTTGCTCGGCAGCTAAATAGTATTAGTCCAGGCATGATTGAACGTATTGAAGTTCTTTCAGGAGCTACAAGTATTTATGGATCAGGTTCTACCGGCGGGATTATTAATATTATTACGAAACGTGCTGATTCGACTAAACCAGTAAGTTTTGAAACTAAACTTGGTATTACGTCTTCCGATACATTTCGAAGTGATAGTCTAGCTTATGAAATTAGCCAATCTATTTCATTTAATAAAGATAATATAAATGGTTTCTTAGGGGCTAATTTCACTAGTCGCGGATCTCAGTTCGATAGCCATGGTGATCGTATTGCTATAGCACCTATGCAAGGTAGCCGTCCTGATACTGATACAATTGATGTTAATAGTCGTATAAATATAGATTTAGCTGATAACCAATCACTAAGTTTGGGTGCACAGTATTATAAGGATGAACAAGATACGAATTATGGTCCTGATTATGGGAAAAATTATATTTATGGAGGAGCGCCTAACTCATATATTGGGAAAAAGGGTTTAGAAATATCTAATCAGCCTTTTACAGAGCGCTATGCATTCAACACTCAATACCAAAATAAGGATATTTTAGGTCAGGTCTTAAATTTAGAAGGATATTACCGTAAAGAAGATGCTCGTTTCTTTCCAGTCTTTTTAGGAGGGGAAGGTACAGAAGCAAAACAATCTCAATCTGAAATCGAAGTGGCTGGTCTGCGTTCAACAGTACAAAGTGATTTAAATATTATGAATCGTGATCTTAATCTAACTTATGGTTTAGATTATGAACATGAAAAAGATCATCAACACTACGAGCATTTCACAGCATTTAATACAGGTTTGACCTATAAACCTACAGGTAAAACTTCCGATGCTGGTCCAAATACAACAATTCAAAGTGCTGGCATTTTTATACAAGGTGATTACGCTTTAACAGACCGTATGAATGTCCAGGCTGGTACTCGTTACCAATATATCAAAGCTGAAACAGAACAGTACTCGACTAAAAATGGTATACAGCCAAGCGGATCTGTAAATGACGATGCTGTTTTATTTAATTTGGGAGCGATATATAAATTAACAGATGAGCAGCAAATATTTGCTAATTTCTCTCAAGGTTTTAGTTTTCCAGATGTACAACGGATGATGCGTGATGCATTTAATATATCAACCGCTAATATCCAACCTATTAGTGTAAACAGCTATGAATTAGGCTGGCGTTTACAAGGAGAGCAGAGTCTAAATCTAGGTATAACAGGTTTCTATAATACCTCAGACAAAGTTGTCCAATTCTACAAGAACAGTAATAAAGAAACTGTTGCTGAGGTTATGGACAAAGACCAGCGTGTATATGGTGCTGAACTAACAGCGACCTACCCATTTATGGAAGAGTTTAAAGTTGGGGGAACACTTGGTTATACGCGAGGTCAATATAAAGATACGGATGGTAAATGGAAAGAGTTGAATGCTTTTCAAGTTTCACCAATAAAAGGTACTGTTTTTGCCGAGTGGAACAGTGATGAAGGATATGGTGCTCGTGTGCAAATGCTTGCTATAAAAGGTACAAATGAAGCAGTAAAAGATGGCTCACTTTCAGCTGTAAAAATTAAAGGCTATAGCACGATGGATGTTTTGGCACATTTTCCAGCTTGGAAAGGACGTATAGATTTTGGTGTATATAATGTTTGGAATAGAGACTATCGAGCAGTCTATAGTCAACAAGCAGAAAAAGTATATGGGCTGGTAGAGAGTATTCCAGCTGAAGGACGTACTTACGGCCTCAGTTATACATTTAATTATTAATGTGAAGTGAGATAGGGAATATCTATAAATCATAGGTATTCCTTAATAAATTTAAAAAAATAATAAAATAAACTTGCATTGTTAAATGCAAATGATTATCATTACCTATATTGAAAGTTGAGAAACGTTCTAGTAATTAAGATTAACGTCTACTACTGTAATGCTAAGTTTTAGGCGATTTAAAGTTATACCAGAGACTCCAATAATAATGATTTTGAAAAAGATGAGTTGATTTCTGGTATGTGAGCGCCTGCAGGATATTATAAAAATAGGCAGGTTCAACTAGCGGTAAATGGAACAAAGAAAAATAAACATTATCAGCGCAACAAAAAGAACTAATCAAAAGCAGCAGGCGAGGATGGCCTGCTGCTTTTGTAGTTAAAGTTAATTTCATAGTTATTTATACATTTCAACTATTTTGGATATTTAACTCTACACAGTAACAGATCGATTATATTTTTGATTAAAAAATAACCACTAATGTTTCATTTATTAACATCCTGCCTTTTTAGCCGTTTTTTTGTATACCCTGAATAAAACATGATCAAAAAAAGAGGTAAAAACGTGCTTATTTTTCATGGAAAACCTGTTCACGGAGCTATCTTCGATATGGATGGGACAATGTTTGACACTGAGCGATTACGGTTTCAAACATTGCAACAGGCATCTCAAGAACTCATTGGACAGGAATTTTCACACGAATATTTAATGCAATGTTTAGGTTTAAGTGCAACTACTGCTGAGCAATTGGCACAACGGTTATATGGGGTAAATGTTCCCTATAAAGAAATTCGAAAAAAAGCTGATGAGATGGAACTCGAATATATTCGAAAACACGGCGTACCGATTAAAAAAGGTTTAGTTCAGGTTTTAGAACGTTTACGAAAATCGGGTTTAAGAATGGCCGTCGCGACTTCAAGCCGTAGGGCAATTGCCGAAGAATATTTAATTAATGCGAATGTTTATAAATTTTTTGATGTGATTACCTGTGGTGATGAAGTAGAGCAAGGAAAGCCGCATCCAGAAATTTTTTTAAAAGCTGCTAGTCAACTTCACTTGGACGCTAACCAGTGTCTTATGTTTGAAGATTCTGAAAATGGTTTAACTTCAGCTCACACTTCAAAAGGTTTAACGATTTTATTAAAAGATATTAAAGAACCAAATGACGAAATGCTGGAAAAAGCACATTTTTATTATGATCAGATGTATGACTTTTTAACCGATCTCGATCAATTTATCCCTGTTATGGACATGCCAGAAATGCAGGAACCTTTTCCGCAAAGTCTGAATCAACTGACAGTGGGAATACATGGTTTCGGTGCTATTGGCGGTGGTTATATAGCGCAGATCTTGTCACATTGGGATGGGTACACAAAACCAAAAAGAATTATTGCTTCTACAAGAAATAGTCTTTTTCGCGAAGCCGTAAATGCATTTGGAGCATATAGCATTCGCTATGGGCAATTTTCTTATGATGAACGTATTGAGAACATGACCATTGTTGATTCTGAAAATGAACAACAAATGTTGGAGATGTATACCCATTCAAGTTTGATTGCACTGTGTTTACCCGAACAGGCCATCGAAGCTGAAGCAAAAATAATCGCAAAAGGATTATATGCTCGCTTTAACTCGCCACTTGAAACATGTATTGAGTCGTTAACTTTTCTAATTATTTTAAATAAAGTTGGTGCGAAATATTTAGTTATGAAACATCTTAGAGAAGCTCTATTAGAATTGACCAACGATGAAGATGTGACTGAACATATTTTAAAAGAACATTACTTTTACGATACCGTTGTAAATCGCATGGTTTCAAAATTATCTAATCAAAATTTATATCGCCAACTTCGTATTAAGCATAATTTTCTTGAACAGCATTTAGAAGATGTTGAACACGAAGAACAAATCGAAATTGAAGACTGTAATAAATTGACTCAAGATCAGCAAAATCAGGCATCTTTATATGTTGATAACATGCGCCGTAATTTTCAGCCAGGCCATATATTACAAAGCATGGATCTAATTCTGTTTCATAGTGAAACGGATATGCCAATTTATGTAGAAAAAGGCAGCCCTTTACTCGAAAAGTTGCGTCAAGTTGTCTTGGTTAATCAGATTATAGACATTCAATTAATCAAAAACCGACTATGGAATGGCGTGCATGCCATGCTTGCTTGGTATGCATCTTTACTAGGTTATGATTCTATTGGCGTCGCAATGGGGGATCATTCAGTTAAAGCGTTTGCAGAAAACTTAATTAGGGAAGTAAAGCAAGGGCTTGCAATTGTATTACCTAATTATGCAAAAGATCTGGACCGCATGGCACAAAGCTTTCTAGACTCATGTGAATATGCATTTAAAGACCCTTGTCAACGAGTAGCAAGAGATCCACTTCGCAAGTTAACTCATAATGAAAGAGTAATCGCATCAATTGAGGTAAATATCGCGCATGATTTATCTTATAAAAACCTATTAAAAGGTGCTGCTTTAGGTTATGCCTATGCGATTCAATTTTTAGAAATTAAAGAGACTAAGGCATTTAAACATTTACACGAGCAAGTTAAAAAACTGGATATGAGTTCTGCTCAAAAAGCACAACTTGAAGTTGAGTTAACGCAATTAGTTCAATATTTATTTTCTGAACAAGGTAAACAGCCTTTAAACATGAATATTACCAATTCAAAAAATGCGCCTACTCAATATGCCTAAATTCTTTTAATTATGCTCTACAACTGAAAGGCAAACATGCTTTAATACAAAAATTGAATGATTTTGAATTAAAGCTGTGTTGCTAAAACCCTCGACGTTCATGGTGCCAACATCTATACGAGATTATCCTGAGTGGCATCTTGGACGGCAAAATTATGCATTGTGGTATTTAGAAATTAATAATCAAAAAACAGTTGATTATTTAGATGCCTTGCGCGCGCATTTTTCAGAATTCTTATTAGAACCCAATAGTCGTCAATATCATATCACGCTGTTTATATGTGGATTTTTAGACTACGAAACCAGAGTTTATAGTGATGACTTTAGTTTGAGTGAATTTGAGCAGCAAAGAGAAATCTTAAAAAAAGAAGATTTTGCTCCGTTTCATTTAAAAATTGGTTCAATCGATAGCTTTAGTAGTGCTCTATTTGTAGAAATAGGAGACACTGAAAATATCTTATTTCAGATACGCCAAAAGTTAGGTTTAGTTTCTAATGAAATTGCGGCTTTAGATTATTGCCCACACATCACTTTGGGGTTGTATAATACAGACTATAGTAGTGATTTGATTTTACAAAAAATTTCTGAATTACCTGTACAATATAAACAGGCTGAATTTGACCTTAAAGTTGAGCATTTAACATTTGGTTATTATCAAGCTCAAACTTTACAAGGTAAGTTATATCCGTATCAGTATTTGTTTTTAGGTGATGCATGTTGCAACTGATTTTGGGTGGAGCTCGTTCCGGCAAAAGCCGAATGGCTGAACAAACGGCAATAGATAGGCAATTAGCTGTCACTTATGTTGCAACGGCGCAAGCGCTAGATTTTGAAATGCAAAGCCGAATAACACATCATCAAAATCAGCGTCCTTCTCACTGGTCTTTGGTTGAAGAACCTTTATATTTAGCAAAGATTCTGCAAAAAATTGATCGACCTAATCAAATTATTCTGGTGGATTGTTTAACACTTTGGCTAACCAATTTATTACTTTTAGAAGATCAAAATGTTCAACAACTTGAGTGTGAGCAACTATTAAAAGTTTTACCCATGCTTCAGTCAGAAATTATTTTAGTAAGTAATGAAACGGGTTTAGGCGTTGTGCCACTCGGTGAGATTAGTCGTCGATTTGTCGATGAAGCAGGCAGGCTGCATCAGAGTTTAGGGCAAATTGCAGATAAGGTTGTGTTTTGTGTGGCTGGTTTTCCAATGATTTTAAAAGGTGAGAAATAAAATGAACTGGTGGTTACAATCTGTACAGCAACCTGATGTGGATGCAAAACAACAAGCTGAGCAACACCAGCTTCAACTGACCAAACCTACAGGTGCTTTAGGTGATCTAGAACTGATAGCAGTAAAACTTGCTAGTTTGCAATCCAATGCACATCCACACATTAACCATCCATGGATTACAGTTTTTGCTGGCGATCATGGCGTGGTTGAAGAAAATATCTCTGCATATCCTCAAGCCGTTACCCGTCAAATGTTACAAAACTTCACGACTGGTGGTGCAGCAATTAGTGTCATTGCCAAATATCATCAAGCTCATTTACAAGTGATTGATTGCGGTACAGTAGGTGAAGCATACGAATACGTAGGCGTTGAATTTCATTGTATTCGTGCTGGTACGGCAAATTTTGCAAAAAAAGCCGCAATGAATGCAGATGAATGTCGTGCTGCTTTAGAGTTAGGAAAAAACAGTGTAGACACGGCCAAATCTAAAGGTGCAGATATTTATATTGCGGGTGAAATGGGAATTGGAAATACCTGTTCTGCTTCTACCTTAGCTTGTCTTTTATTAAATGATACTGCCGAGCAATTAACTGGAGTTGGTACAGGAATTGGTGCCGATCAATTAAGACATAAAATTGAAGTAATTGAAAAGGCAATTGAACTTCACCATAAACATGTTGTTGGTGATGCATTCAAAACACTATGTGCTGTAGGTGGTTTGGAAATTGCGGCAATTACGGGTGCTTATATCCGCTGTGCGCAGGTGGGCTTACCTATCATTGTGGATGGTTTTATTAGTTCGGTCGCTGCTTTATGCGCAGTGCGGATGAACTCTAAAGTGCGTGACTGGATGCTTTTTGGCCATCAATCGGCAGAATATGGCCACCAACATATTTTACAAGAACTCAATGCTGAGCCGATTTTAAAAATGAATTTACGTTTAGGTGAAGGTAGTGGTGCTGGCGCTGCTTTGGCATTAGTTAAAATGGCATGTGTATTACACAACCAAATGGCTACCTTTGCTCAAGCTGCCGTAAGCGGGGATAAAATTGGGTAAATTTAGAATTGATTTGCTCAGACATGGCGAAAGTCAATATAGCCATACTTTACGTGGCCATTTAGATGATGAGTTAACAGCAAAAGGTTGGCAGCAAATGCACTCAACCATTGAGCAAGTGGCTAATCAGCCATGGGATGTCATTATAAGTTCATCATTAAAGCGTTGTGCTTGTTTTGCTGAGCAACTTGCGAAGACAACTCAGCTGCCTTTACTTCTAAATCATGACTTAAAAGAAATGTATTTTGGTGATTGGGAAGGCGTCTCAACTCAGCAAATTTATGAAACCTCACCTGAATTACTTGCAAATTTTTGGCAAAAACCGAGTCAATATTGTCCACCTCGCGCAGAAACATTAAACCAGTTTCAAACAAGGGTTCTTAAAGGTTTTCAGGATTTGCTGAAGCATATGCAAAAGCAAAACTTACAGCATGCTTTAGTTGTTACTCATGGCGGTGTGATTAAGCTATTGGCTTTTTTTGCAAGACAACAACCTTTAGACGACTTACTTAAAATGCCAGCAGAGCTTGGAAAATTATATTCACTCGAATTTTATGAAACAGATGGTCAAATAACTTTTAAGTTAAGATAGTAGTTTTATATTTTTATACACTTGTAAGTTATTATTTTTATAAAGATATTTAAGTCTATGTAATAGAACTGTCATTGCTAAAAACTAAGCTATTGTCATTTCTTATAACCACTCATCTGACTTATGAATATTTTATTTAAAACAACTGTGCTTACAGCATCATTATTGCTCGCGGCTTGTAATAACAATGATGATCAAGAAGCTCAAACTGCACCATCTACAAACCAATCAAAATATTATCAAACAAAAACGCCTTACCAACCTCAACAAGAAATAAAAAACTATGAACAAACACCCAATGGGTTCCAACCAGTTTTTACAGAGCTAGTGGCACGTCACGGTTCAAGAGGTCTCTCAAGTCTGAAATATGATTTGGCACTTTATAATTTATGGAAACAGGCAAAAGCAGAAAATGCCTTAACACCATTAGGTGAGCAATTAGGTGCTGATTTAGAAGCCATGATGAAGGCAAATATCTTATTAGGCTATGGTGTAGAAGGGATCCGCCAGTACGGTTACGGAAATGAAACCATGACTGGTATTTTAGAACACCGTGGCATTGCAGATCGTTTATTACAGCGCTTACCAAGTCTTTTAAATTCGCAAGCATCTATATTGGTACAAAGTTCTGGAGTGGATCGTGCTGTAGATAGTGCAAAATTCTTCACTGCTGAACTCATCAAACAACGACCGCCACTGAAAGATAAAATTGTTCCATTGTCTTATACCAATTTATCGAGTGAAAGCGTGCCAAGTATTGAAGATGGTGGCGTTGATCGTTTCAAACTCTATTTTCATAGTTTGAATGCAGACGAAGACTTAGCTCAACCCTTGAGTGCTAGCCAACAAAAAATTTATGATGCTAGTCAGGCCTATCAAGATTTTGAAGAAAATAATAAAGATTTAGCACAAAAGTTAGATGAGTTATTAAAAAATATAGAAGCTGAAAAAACAGCTCAAACAGTGCTCAGCCCGATTTTTAAAGCAGACTTTATTAAAAAACTCGGTACCACTGGTTATAGCTTTAGCAATACCGGATCTTTTACAGTCACTTCACCTAAAGGTGAACAAATTACAGAAAAAGGTAAGGGGAAAAATACAATTGCCAGTTCAGTTGATGCGGCAGCTTATATTTATGAGCTCTATTCAATTTCTGGTGGTATGAAAGATGAGTTGAAAGGTATTGATTTTGATAAATATATGCCGTTAGATGCTGCAAAATTTTATGCTGAATTTAATGATGCGAATGATTTTTATGAAAAAGGTCCAAGTTTCACAGAGTCAAATCAGCTCACAAGTGCAATTGCCCAAGGACTCAAACAGGATTTGTTCCAACAAGTTGATGCGGTTGTAAATAAAGCCCAACCATACAAAGCAGTTTTACGTTTTGCCCATGCTGAAATTATTATTCCTCTAGCAACCAGTCTAGATTTACATAATATGATGCAGCCCTTACCACTACGTCAGACTTATAATTACTCAACCAGCGCATGGCGTGGTGAAGTAGTTTCACCTATGGCGGCAAATGTCCAATGGGATATTTACCAAAATAGCCAAGGCTCTACTTTGGTTAAAATGCTTTATAACGAAAAAGAAACTTTGTTCAAATCTGCATGTAACTATGCACGTTATACCCCAACCAGTTTTTACTATGACTACATCAAATTGAAACAGTGCTATCAAATGCAATAGATTTTCAGTTTTTTGGAGTCTTTAATGGGAATAGGGATTGCTATTCCCATTTTTATTTCTTCATAATCCAATTTGCTTTTAAATATAGATCAGTTAGAGACTTGGATATGACACCTTTTTGGATTGCATTGCAATTTTTAACTGTACTGCCTATTGAGTTAAAGACTATACCAACGGCGCAACAAAATGGTCGAGCTATTTTGTTTTATCCTCTAGTCGGTCTGATTATTGGCGGCATACTTTTTATTGTTGCCTGTCTTTTTGCCAAATTACCCGTTCTTTTGCTTGCAACTATCATAATCACTTTATGGATTTGGCTAACAGGTGGGCTGCATTTAGATGGGCTAGCAGATACAGCCGATGCGTGGGTAGGCGGTTTTGGTGATAAACAACGAACTTTACAAATCATGAAGGATCCAAGTTGTGGCCCAATTGGAGTCCTCAGCTTAGTTATCATATGTTTGCTCAAGCTTGTACTGGTTTATGTATTGATTGAACAGCATCAAACGTTATTTTTAGTCTTTGTTCCTAGCCTTGGACGTATTGTGCCGTCTATTTTGTTTTTAACTACGCCATATGTCCGTGAAAAAGGTTTAGGCTGTTCATTGACTGATCATTTAGCCAAAACAGTCTCATGGATAATAGCTGCAATAGTTTTGTTATTGGCTTTATATTGGGAATGGCAAGGGCTTATTGCCATCATTAGTTTTTTAATAAGTCTCGTTTATTTAAGACATCTGTTTATTAAAAGAATTGGTGGTATTACGGGGGATACAGTGGGTGCAGCAATTGAGATTAGTGAAACCGTGCTGCTTTTTGCTTTTGTTTCGAGTTATTTTTATTTAGTTTAATTTTGAGTTTCATCCAAAAATAAAAAAGCCCTCAAAAAATGAGGGCTTAATTTTCAATCTTAAAAAGATGAATTAACGGTTTGGTAAAACATTTTTTAAAGCTTCATGCATTTCAAGCAATGTCTTTTCAGTAGTTTCCCAGTCAATACAGCCATCAGTTACTGATTTACCATATTCAAGGTCACAAAGATTTTCAGGAATATCTTGGCGGCCGCCTTTTAAGTGACTTTCGACCATAATACCTACGATTGACTTATTACCATCTAAAATTTGTTCAGTAATATTTTTAAGAACAAGCGGTTGTAAATACGGGTCTTTATTTGAGTTAGCATGGCTCGCATCAATCATGATTTTGTTGCTCACTTTAGCTTTTGCTAAAGCATTTTCTGCTTCTGCAACTGAGCCTGCGTCATAGTTCGGTTTACCGTTACCACCACGTAATACAACGTGTGCATAAGGGTTACCATTTGTATTAATAATTGAAACTTGGCCATCTTCATTTAGGCCTAAGAAACTATGGCCATATTTAACAGATTGCATCGCATTGGTTGCAACAGTTAAACCACCATCTGTACCATTTTTAAAACCTACTGGTGAAGATAAGCCAGAAGACATTTCACGGTGAGTTTGGCTCTCGGTTGTACGTGCGCCAATTGCAGACCATGAAATTAAGTCTTGGTAGTACTGTGGAGAGTTTGGGTCGAGTGCTTCAGTTGCACATGGCAAACCTTTTTCATTCAACTCAAGCAAGAGTTTACGGCCAATACGTAAACCTTTTTCGATATTAAATGAGTCATTCATATCAGGGTCATTGATTAGGCCTTTCCAACCAATTGTTGTACGTGGTTTTTCAAAATAAACACGCATAACTAGATATAGAGTATCTTTAACCTTTTCGCTTAGCGCTTTTAAGCGATCAGCATATTCGTGAGCAGCTTTTGGGTCGTGAATAGAGCAAGGACCAATAACAACAAACAAACGTTTATCTGAACCATCTAAAATATTACGAATAGTTTCGCGGCCTTTTAGAACAGTTTGCGAAGCAACATCAGATAAAGGAAGTTCTGACTTAAGCTCATTTGGTGTTACAAGAGTTTGAATGCTTTTAATATTAACGTCGTCGATATCTGGCTTTGAAACGGAATTTGAATGTGTAGTCATTGCTGTCACTGGTTCGATCATACTAAAGGTTGTTTTGTGTACTGAATATACCATGAAATAATTATGAAAATACTACATCTCATGGTATTTCAGATTGGAAAAATCCTATTGATTTTACTATCTTTCAGTCGAGTTGCCTGTTTTTTCGGCAACTACTGCTTGTTGTTGTACCACAGGTGCTTTCGGTTTTGCTTTGACTGGATGAACCATAAAGTTAACACCGAGGGCAAATAGGGTAATCCCTAGAATTTTTCGGATTAAACGTTCAGGCATACGAGAGCTAATTAATGTTCCAATAATAATTGCTGGAATTGAACCCACTAATAACCACATCAGAAGTGTAAAGTCGACGTTACCAGCACTCATGTGTCCAAGGCCAGCCACCAAGGTAAGCAATACTGCATGTACAACATCCGACCCAATAATTCGGATCATTGGCAAGTTCGGGAACATAATCACAAGAGCCATGATTCCAAATGCACCCGCACCAACTGATGAAAGGGTTACGAATACACCTAAAATGATTCCCATAATCACGATAAAGCTACGTTTCTTATGGATTGCCAACTGCTCATTTTCAGTTTGAGTGACTTCTTTAGTTCTGAATTTATTAAAGAATTTCTCAATACGCGTACGGAAAATGATGGAAACACCAGTTAAGGTCAACATAAAACCTAATACCATGGTGAGTACAGCTTTATAGTGTGTTGACTGGCTTAAATAATGCTCAAGTACCCATGAAGTACCGAAAGATGCAGGAATACTACCTACGGCTAACCATAAAACAATTGGCCAGACAATATTGAGTTTTCTAGCGTGAACCATTGATCCACAAAATTTTGAGATTGCAGCATAAAGTAAATCGGTACCAATCGCGATATGAGGTTCAATTCTAAAAAGGCTAATTAAAATTGGTGTCATTAATGATCCACCACCAACTCCTGTAATCCCTACACAGAAACCCACTAACATACCCGCTAAGATAAATTCAAAAGCACCAGACATCTTTATCGCCACTTATCACGAAACGCAGATATCTTATTCCTTTTAGAGATAAACAGTTGTCATGAATAATGATTTACTTATGCAAAAAAAAGCTAAGCAATCAAAATTTTGCTTAGCTTGTACTATTTTTCATCATTTTTTAAAGAAAATGATTATTTGGGTGACTTTAGTGGGTTAATCAAAAGTATAAGAAGAAAAGTTAATGGCGTTGCAAAGATCCACCAACTAACAAAACCAATTGAAAATTTATAGTGTTGAATAAGAATAAATGCGCATAAACCAAATAGCATGAATGCAACTATTTTAAAGTGCCGGTAATATTTTTGAGCTAACGATTTGAAATGACCTGTTGATTTCGGCGATTGATATTTTTCGCTCGCCATAAACAACAAATACATTCCTAATAAAATTAAGATGAAAGCTATAAGAATCATGAGCTCACCTCAGTATTTAATTTATTCAGCTTTTTTTGAATTTTTTCTACGGCTTTATGCTGGATAGGCTGAATTTTGCAGAATATAAAAATGGCTAATGCTGCGAAGATCCACAAAAATACATCTACACGTGCAAAGGTCCAATAATCACTGAGGCTTTGAACATACTCATGTTTAAGTAAATAAATTAGATTTAAGATTGGAAGTGAAAGACACAGCATAATAAAAACGCTAAGTTGAGTTCGCCACAAATGCTGTTTTTTAGTGATTAATGCAATGATTAAGCTGATTAGCCAAACCAAGAAAAAGCTATAAATTTCATAATTGATTGTGGTTGAAGTGACTGTAAATAATCGATTAGCGCTTAAGTAGGCGACAGTTGCACAGGGCAATCCAACAAATGCCGCAACATTTAAACGATCAACTAAGTAGCGCCCGAAATGAAACTTACCATTCTTATTTTGAATTTGTCGTTTAAGACTCCACAGTAACAAACCAGAGGCAATCATTACACAGCCTAAAATGCCTGAGAAAAAGAATCCTAAGCGAAGTAAAGGTTGAGCAAATGTTGCCATATGCAGGCCATAAACACCCGCATTCAATGTTGCAATAGGACTATGATTACGTGTATCTGCCAAGACTTTGCCAGTTGAAGCATTTAATGTAATTTGAGGCTGATTTCGAGTAATAGTGCGGTCTTCTTTTTGAATAAATGTAATTTGAGCTTGATTGGTATTCGGGTTTTTCACACTCATTGTTGATAAAGGTTGGTTGCCCCAACTCTGTTGAACTTGGTCCAATAGCTTATCAATAGCTAAGTTTTGAGCAGGCTGAATTGATTGATTCTCAAGTACAGTCTTTGTGCGGATTTCGGTAAAATATTGATAAGGGTTTTCAGGGTAAAGCTTTTGCATTCCCCAAGGTAGATATAAATAAAAGAAAATAGCTAAGCCTGTAAATGTTATGGTTAAAAAGAAGGGCAGAGCAATGACTGAAGAAATATTATGAAAGTCTAGCCACGAACGCTGAGACTTAAATGTACGTAAAGTAAAAAAGTCAGTGAATATTTTTTTATGGGTAATAATGCCTGAAACCAAAGCAATCAGCATAATAAATGCTGCAAGACACACGACTAATCGCCCAACTATTATTGGAATGCCAAAAAGTTGGTAATGGAAGCGGTAAAAAAAATCGCCGCCTAAGGTCGCCGAAAGTTGAAGCTCTTTTCCCGTGTTAGCATCAAGTGTGGCATTGCCATAACCGCCGTCAGCTTTTTCCCAATACATGGTGTTGATCGGACTTTCTGGTGTTGCAGCTGTTAAATACCAAGATTTGGCGTCTGGAGCGTTTTCTTGTAAATATTGATATGCTGTTTTAATAGCAATATCTTGCTTTACTTCATATTGGGCAAGTGCAGGCTGCATCCATAAATTAATTTCGTGGCGGTAATAAGACAAACTCCCCATTAAAAAAATGGCAAATACAAGCCACCCAAAAATTAAGCCAGTCCATGAGTGTAGCCATGCCATAGATTGACGTATACCTTTATGCATAACCCACCGTCTGTGTCACAATAAAGAAAAGGGCAAATAATGCGATTGATAAAATGGTCAGTCGCACTAATGATTGAATGCAGAACCCAACAATTACAAAGACTACGTAAAATAAAATCGATATAAATGCTGAAAGATAGATAGCCTCAGCTTTATCCAGATTCAAAAGGAAAATTCCAGTGAGTCCAAGACTTAAACACGCCATACAGGCAAAGCCCATACCGAAAACTAGCAAGAATCGATAGAAAACTTTTATACGATATGACACAGGGAGATTTACAGTTTTGGACATCTTTACTGACACATAAACAAAGAATAATAAGTAAAGCCAATCCCTAAATTGGGATTGGCTACGATATTAATATTTAAACTTTACAGCAACTGTATAGTTGGCTGGAGCGCCATAGTAACCTTGGCCACCAGATAAACCTGTCAAATATTTTTCATTTGTCAGGTTGTTACCATTTACTTGGAACAGTACATGTTCGTTTAAATCATAACTGGCCATAACGTTAAGCAATGCATACGCATCCTGTTTTACAGTTGAGTAAGAGGTGTCATGTATATCATCTTGCCACTTAATGCTTGCACCAACTTTTAATTTTGGAATCTGTGGAATAGTATAAGAAGCTAAAACATTAAGTGTTTGAGTCGGGATATTAGGTCGGCCTCTTTCACCCGTTTCCATATTTTTTAGACTAAATGTTGAAAAACCAAAAACCAAATCTAAGTTATCAGTTAATTTTCCAGTTAATCCTACCTCAACACCTTGCGATCTAATCGTTCCGATTGGAGATGAGTATTTGTTATAAAGCGGATCCCATAATGGGTTTAGTGCAAAATTATCTTCATCTGTTCTAAAGATTGCGATATTTCCTGTTAAAGCCCCATCTAACCAAGCGCTTTTTACACCTAATTCATAGCTTTCACCCTCTACTGGTACAGCTGTTTGTTTAGTAGAAAGATCAATAACAGTTTGTGGTCTAAAAATAGAGGTATAACTCATATAACCTGTATATTCAGGAGTAAAGTTATATGTAATACCTGCATATGGAGAAACTTTATTCTTTTTATATTCTAAAGTATCGATTTCAGTGTAGTTGGCACCTAAGATAAATTTCAGATCCTCACCTAAATGAATACGAGTCGCACCATAAACGGACTTCATGGTTCTTTCTTCTGAGTCTGCATAGGTAAAGTCTCCCCAAGTCGGTTCTTCAGGAGTCCAGCTTGGTAAGTCTGTGGTAATAACACCTAAACTACTGCCATACGAATAAACACTTTGAGCACTATATTTTGACCAGTTATAACCAATATTTGCTTCGTGTTGCTGTCCTAATAAATTAAAAGTACCTTGAATGTCTGCATTAGCAGTAGTTTCTTTAAATTTCTGATTATAAATTTCTGGATATAGTGAAATACCAGACGTATTGTCACTAGCAGAAGGAAAACCACTGAGATAAAGCATTTTATCTTTAACATCTGATTTCTTAAGGTTATAGCCTAATCTTAACTTCCAGTCTCCCCATAATTTTTGTTCAATATTGGCAAAGTAATTATCTATTTCCCAATCGTAGTATGTCCATGACGGTGCATAATTATAGTTACGAGAATAACTTAATGGTTCACCTTTGGAGTTAACCAAGGGTAGAGCACCCCATTGAGAACCATTAGCGTATTGACGAGTTTTCGAATATCCTGCTGAAACATTTGTGGTGTCTGTAACGTCAGCTTCTAAAATTCCTTGAAATCCATTCTTTTCTTCTGAATAGCGGTCTAGATAAGAATCTCCTACTTTCTCATAACCTACAAGACGTCCTCGTACTCGTCCATCTTGTGTAAGAGAACCAGAGATATCCGCTTCATAACGTTGTGTATCCCATGAACCATAGCTCACCCCAGCATTTGCTTGAAATTCTTTAGTGGGACGTTTACGAATATAATTAATTGTAGCGCCAGGATCCCCTAGAGCATTTGTCAGGGCATCAGCACCTTTGACAATTTCAACACGATCATAGAAATAACTATCTGCATCACTATTGTTATAGTTATAGCTGTCAACTTGAGGGATACCGATTCCATCAACCAGAATATTTGAAATATCAAAACCACGAGCAGTATAAGTTGTGCGGTTTGTTTCCAATCCGGTTACAGTTACACCGGTGTATTACTTAAAATATCTCGGGTACTGGTAAGCCCAAAATCTTCAATTTGCTGACGAGTAACGACGTTAATGGTTTGAGGAGTTTCTTTAGCTTCAATATTAAGCTTGGTTGCACTACTCGATTTTTTAACATTATATGCTTTAGTTTGTTCAGAAGACTGTTCAGTATTTGATGCTTTAACTTGAATCGTCTGTAAAGATTGTACCTCTGAGTCCTGAGCATGAGAGAGGTTCGCATAACAAATCGCGCAGGCGATTACGGTAAGCTTAAATGGTAGAGGCGGGATATTCATAAGATTAAGGATAATGTAAATAATTCTCATTTATTTTATTGTTTGTAAATGTAAGCTACAATTCAAATTGCATTGTTAATTTAGATTAAAAGATGGTGAATGAGTGTAATTTTAGATAGCTTGTGCTGTGGCCGCTCTTGGTAAGTACATATAGATCAAGTTCAAGATTGATAAACCTCTATGCTAGAATGCATTATTTCAAATTCTTGGGTAAATCACCTTGGCAAACCGAAAACTTAAAATAGGTATTGTAGTTGGGGAAGTTTCTGGAGATACGCTTGGTGTGAAACTTATGCGTAGTTTTCGAGAACAGGGAATCGATGCTGAATTTGAGGGAATCGGTGGTCCCCAAATGATTGCTGAAGGTTTTAACAGTTATTACCCAATGGAAACTCTATCTGTGATGGGGATTGTTGAGGTCTTAAAAGATTTAAAAAAATTATTCGCCGTGCGTGATGGTCTAATCAATCAATGGACTCAACATCCGGTTGATATTTTTATAGGTATTGATGCACCGGATTTTAACCTTAGACTTTCGAAAAGTATTAAAGAAAAGAATCTTCCAATAAAAACAGTTCAATATGTGAGCCCATCAGTTTGGGCGTGGCGCCAAGGGCGTGTTCATGGCATTAAACAGAGTATAGATTTAGTACTTTGTTTATTTCCTTTTGAAAAAGTTTTTTATGAACAATATGAAGTTCCAGCAGCATTTGTCGGACATCCGCTAGCTAAACAATTGCCATTTGAGAATCCTATTCAAATTGCCAAACAGCAATTGGGTATTGATGAAAATCAAAAACATATTGCCTTGTTACCTGGTAGCCGCAAAGGTGAAGTAGAGCGTCTTCTTCCTATGTTACTGGGGGCTGCCAATATTTTGCATACCAAACATCCAGACATTCAATTTTTAATTCCGGCAATTAATGATGCTCGTAAACAACAGATTGAGCAGGGTGTTGAACAATTAGCACCGCAGTTAAAAGCAAAAATTCATATTTTAGAAAATACGGATAGTGAATCGAAAATTGGTCGTATGGTCATGAACGCGAGTGACATTATTGCTTTAGCATCAGGAACGGCGACATTAGAAGCCATGCTGATGCATCGACCAATGGTCACATTCTATAAATTGCATTGGTTAACTTATTTA
This sequence comes from Acinetobacter sp. 1294243, assembly GCF_000588015.1. Lineage (NCBI taxonomy): Bacteria > Pseudomonadati > Pseudomonadota > Gammaproteobacteria > Moraxellales > Moraxellaceae > Acinetobacter > Acinetobacter sp. 1294243. Next base: position 306,887 of record NZ_JFXG01000001.1, on the reverse strand, counting down.
ATTGCTAAATTCTTGGTCAAAATTCCTTATTACTCTTTGCCTAATATTATTGCCGGTAAAAAAGTAATTGAAGAGCTAATTCAAGCTGATGCCACACCTGAAAATTTAGCAGCAGAAATAGAAAAACTAATGAATGTTGAAACCGCTCAAATTCAGGTGATGCAGCACTTAACCATGCATAAACAGCTTATTTCTGGAAATACGGAAGACCCAGTTCAAGTCATCCTAAATGTACTAGAGAAGTAAAAAAAAGGCATTCATATAAGAATGCCTTTTCTATTTATGCACGTACAATCAGCTCGTACCCTGTATATTTACGAATGTTGATAACACCGATATCAAAAATTAAATATTGGCCTTTAATCCCTTGTAAGACACCACGAATTTTTGGTGTTTTATCTAAGTTTAGAGACTTAATTTTTTCAGGATATTGTTCAACTGGGTAAACAAACTCACGTGGCAATTCATTTTCTAGTAGTTCAACCGTTTCGTTAAATTCAAGGTTTTGACTAAATTCTTCACGAATAGTTTGAATTTTAGGGGCGAACTCTTCGATTAATTGATCACGTTGTTCAACCATATTTAAAGGTTCAGCTTCACCCTTGAGGAGTTTTCGCCAATCTGTTTTATCAGCAATTAAAGAACCAAACATGGTTTCAAGCTGACCGGATAAACGGCGTGATCCAACTTTTAAAATAGGTAAGGCTTGAGTTGCACCTTGATCTAACCAACGACCTGGCATATGGCTAACACGCGTAATACCCACTTTTAAAGCACTAGAGTTTGCCAAATATACAATATGTGGTTGGAAACAAACGCTATGGGCAAAGTCATCTTCACGACATGTACCTAAGTGATAGTGACATGATTCAGGTTTCATAATACAAAGGTCACATTCTGCTTTGGTCTTAAAACATTTAAAGCAGTGGCCTTGAGAATAAGACTTTGGTGTTTTAGTGCCACAAGAAGTGCAATAAATATTACCTGTCCATTCGATTTCTAGTTCTTGTCCTAAATTAAAAGGAAGATCAATTTCTGAACGGTCTAATACAAATTTGTATTCAACATTTGCCTTGGTTGTCTGTTGATCAGTTACACTAGCATCTTTTAGGCCTGCATGCATTTTATGGCAAATGCCTTGTAGTTCCATAAAGTTTAAACTCACATCTTTCAATTAAGGGTTGCAGTTATGGCTGAACAAAATGTCATCACTTCTATGCTAGACGATTTATCAAACGAACAGCCCATTCATACTGCACTTTGTATTGGCCAGAAAATTGACCAGAATAACGCAATTCAATGGCACTATTTTACCGTAACTGAGCTTTTAAGTCTGCCTTTTACTCAGCGTTATGACTTGGGTTTTGTATTGTTTGATACTGACGAAATGCAGAACATCAGCGATGTGCAAAAATCACAATTATTAGTAAAGCTAAGAGATTTATTAGCGAAACGAATTGTAGTGGTAAGTAAACGCAGTGATGAGCAGTTATTACGTTCTTTAGGTTTTACTCAACTTATTGATAAAACTTCACATGATAGTGATTTTGCTTTATGGCAATTTAATATATTGACTTATAAACATGTTCCGGACTGGTTTAATTCAAAGTTCTGGGCGAACCCGGAAAACTGGAATAAATTCCGCTGGTAAAAGGGCCTTAAATCTCTTTCAAAATTTAACAATTTGGTTTTTGCTGTCTTAACAAGAATCCGCGTATGCTCATGTATAAACCATACATAAGAGTTACACATGACTAATTTAAGCAATATTGTAGAAGTTTTGGCTAAGCAGGCTTTAGGTGGGAATCAGCAAGCGTCAGGTCAAGGTGGTTTAGGTGGAATTTTAGGTTCAGTACTCGGACAAATGGGGGGCAATACTTCTTCGGGCGCTCAAGGTGGCCTTGGAGGAGTATTAGGTTCTGTATTAGGGCAAGTGACTGGCAATAACAGTACACCTCAAACAGGTGGCGGCGTACAAAGTTTATTAATTGCAGTTGTGCCTTTAATTTTAGGTTGGGTACAGCAACAAGGTGGTTTACAAGCTGCATTAGAAAAGTTAAAAGGGGCTGGTTTAGGAAGTCAGGTTCAAAGTTGGGTTGATCCAAATCAAAGTAATAGCGAAGTTCCGACCCAACAGTTACAGAGCCTATTTAATCCGTCTGACATTGAACAAGTTGCCGAGCAAGCTCAAGCGCCCAAAGAGCAAGTTTATGGTGCAATCGCATCGGTTTTACCTCAGGTCATTGACTCTTTAACACCTCAAGGTGACAGTACCGATCATCAAGAAGCAAACCAAGATATTCAAAATGTCATGAATCTTGTAAGTGGTTTTTTAAAATAAGATATAAATCTTAAAAAAGCCGATAAGTTTTATATCGGCTTTTTTTACTCAGGACAAAAAATAAAAGGGCATAAGCCCTTTTATTTTAGATCTGAATCAAACATAACTGATTAGAAGTTATATTCGATACCAGTACCTACAACAGTTTGTTTGTCGTCTTCTTTAATCCAGTCGCGTTTTTGTTGAGCAACGATACCGTAGAAGCGAGCTTGTTTGTTGATTTGGTAATCAAGACCTAAACCGTATAAGTCAATTTTACGATCTTGTTTACCGCTTACTTGTGTTTCAGCAGAAGCGTATTCTGCTTTCACTTTAAGTTTAGTGTTAGGAATTTTATAAGCAGCTGTTACTGCATATGCTTCTTCTTCTAAACCTTTGTAGTTTGTATAGGTATCTGTAGTTTTATCAACACCATCTACACGCGTAGTTTTTGACGTTTTATAAGCAGTCAAGTCATCAGTAGGTTCAGCGTGTTGCCATAAAGCACCTACAACAAAACCAGATTTAGCAATATCATAAGAACCAGTTACACGGTAAGCATCGGTATAAACATCTTTTAGACCGTAAGCTGCATATTTACCTTTAATACCAAAGTCACCAGCAGCAGCAATTGCTAAACCGATATCTTTGTTTTCGTAACCAAGCGATGTTGATACAGAGTCAAAGCTATCATTTTTGCTGTCTTTACCAGTTTCACCTTGTTTGCTATCAGAGGTGCTTTCACCAGTTTGAGCCATGATATTGAATGTTAAACCAGCTAATAATTTAGGGTCTAATTCAAAACCGATCACGTTGTCTAAACGGTTTTCACCGTACATGATATTAGTAATATCTAAACGTGTATCGTCATTAAAGATGTCTTGGTTACCACCAGCAGCTGTTTTAAAGTAAGAATCATACTTACCTACTTTTAATGTACCAACACCTTCAGTTTTTAAACCGATAAAACGGTTACGAGCACTAAGGTCAGTATCAGAACCTGAACCATCAGTAGAAATTGCCCATTCAGCTAAATAAACAGCAGATAACTTATCAGTTAATTTCTCTTCGCCTTTTACCCCAATACGAGAAGAGTTTGAGTTAACTTCGGTAACGTCACTTTTACCATCGAAATTTTTATTATCAACTTGGTTAATAGAAACATTTAGTTTGCCATACAAAGTTGGCGCTGCTTGCACCGCGTTTACGCTCAAAGTTGCAACTGCGGCAGCGAGTAGCAATTTCTTCATTGAGATTTCTCCAAAAGGTATTTAAAAATGGCGTATGCCTAGCTAACTATTTATTTTGTAGTTGACTTATGTACAAAAAGTTACAAAAGCTCACCAACTTGCTAAGCAGTATCGGCAAATTTTGTGACAGAGAAGTGAAGAATAAATGACAGTTTTATGACGTTTAAAATTTAGAAATAAATTAGTTATTTTCATTTTTTATAGTTTTTAGACGAAAAAAAGCGGAGCCTAAACTCCGCTTTAACCATCTAAAAATCAAAGAGCTGCTTTAATTTTTTCAGCTAATTCTTTAATTTTTTCTTGATCTCCTAACTCAACAGCATGGCGTCCAAGATGATGCACATTTGTTGGAATTAGGTGAAAATGAACATGTGGAACAGTTTGTCCTGCTGCTGCTCCAGAAAGTTGCATCAATACAATACCTTCCAAATTGAGCGCTTTTTCCATTGCCTTAGCAATCTTTTGAACAATTTGTATAGTATAGGCTGCTGCTTCAGCAGGTAAGTCCAGCAGTGTTACAGCAGGTGTTTTTGGAATAACTAATGTATGACCATCGGCTTGAGGCATAATATCCATAAAAGCTAGAACTTGATCATCTTCATAGACTTTTATCGCTGGAAGTTCTCCACGTAAAATTTTTGCGAAGATATTTTGATCATCATATGCCATGTATTATTCCTTTAAAATTATTTACATTTCAATTCTTTTTGACGTTCTTTAATCGCGTCAAGACGTTGTTGCTCTTTGTCAGAAAATTTTGGTTTTGTCGTATGACAGTTTTCATTACCATATTTTTCTTTAGCATCAGGATCTTTAAAACAAAAGCCTTTTGACGCATAAATCAAATTGTAATCATCTTGCAATTTTTGACATTCTTGCTCAGGTGTTGCAGCTTGTACGCCAAAACTAGCAATGCTCACCATGCCAGTAAAGACTGCAACCATAAATTTATTCATGAGCTTTTCCTCAGTTAAAGGTATGAACCTGTACTCAATATAAGGTTTCTTACCAATATTTCAATGACTATTAATTACTCAAGTGTCATTTTGGTTTGAATTTTGGGCAAAAAATTAATAAAATCTTTATATATCAATGTTTTAAAAATAAACAATAAAAACAAAAACTTAACTAAATTTTTTATATATCTTTCCATAACTTAACTACTATCTAATACCTTGTAATTGCTCATAATGAATGAAATAGGGGACTTGCTTCTATTAAATAAAAAATCAAAAAGTTCGTAGAAAAGCCATATTTATGACTCATCTTTTGCTGAAAAGACAGTTTTAGTTTGAATTTTGGTCAATGGGAAAGAAAGATATTAATGCCATGATCAAAGAACAAAGCGTGATAATTATCACATTTTGTATTTTAGGATTTGGTGGAATTCACTAGGCCCATTTATTTTAGACGGAAATGGGCTTCTCTTATTGAAACACAGATAAAATTATTTTCGACTTTTATTTAAGATTAAAATTCACCTGAAAGATACATTGATTTTACATATTTAAAGTCTTATTATATGGCCCATAATTGCTGCGTTTGATAGTTTTTGTTTTTATAGCCCATTTCTCCAAATGAAATGGGCTTTTTTTATTAAAGTTATTTCGAATCATTAAAATTTAGTATTTTATATTGAGGATAAGTTCGCTTTATATTTGGATTTTGTGACATAGTACAAATGTTGCTTTCATAATTGCCCTGATAGTTACTTTATAGCATCAGACCCTTACATATAGTAATAGTATATCCATCATACTTCCTTAAAGGATCTAGTCATTCGTTAAGACTAAATATTAAAGGAATAGGTGATGCCACAATTTTTACTAATTGCTGAAAGAGTTTATAAAAATTTTGAAGAGCAAAAGCTTTTCTCAGAGGATATGATCGAGCATTTGAATAGCTTAGTTAGTATTATTCGACTAGAGATAAAAGACACTTCATATAAACTAAAATATAACTTTATTGATTTTGAAGAATGTTTAAATAAGCCTGCAAAGGAATGTACAGTTAAACTCGATATCAGCTTAATGCCAACTTATAAGAATAAAAGTGAGTACATTATGTGGTTGGCAAGTTTTATCGAAAAAATTACTCTAGGTGGTAGGGAAAAGTTTCCACCGCTTACAAATAGTTTACTACCGAGCTGTATAGTGACTAATCCTTATGTAACAAAACTGGAGCAGGCCAAGGCCTCTTCTGAAAAAAGTGCACAGATGATTGTAAATTACTTTAAATCATCCGATTATAAAAAAGTTAATAAAGTGCCTTCATGGTGAAAATAATAATTTTCTATTAAAACAATAATATTATTGGTAAATGCACTGTTATAGGAGGGTTTATTCCACCCAACCGAATAAAAGCAATAGGTGGAATCATGACCTTATTCTTAAATTTGCGTTGATCGTTCGGTGAGCCATTTTGCTAGTTGTGGCCAGAACTCCAGCGCACTTGCCTGACTCGACATGAGGCCCAAATGACCGCCAGGTATGAGAGTAAACGTAACATCTTGGCTACTGGTTAACTGACTTAATGGTTGAGCTGCATCAGCGGTAACCAGTTGATCACTACGACCTGCGCCCACTAAGAGAGAGCAGTCGATATTTTTTAATTCGATTTTTTTATCTTTTAACTGAATAAAGCCGCGCTTCAATGGATTTTGCAACCAAACATTGAACAACATGTCCTGATTAATTCCACCTGGGTAATCAATCATATTATTTAAAAAGCTACTTAGAGTGGCATGCTCTTGTACGAACTGAAGATCATTAAGGTTTTTAAGTAATTGAATATGACCATCGAACCAGCCTTTAGGGTCGAGAATTTTGAAACCTAAAGAATTTAAAATTCCTGGGCTATGAATCAGACGTTTTGGCAATCCAGAATAAATACGGTCTTGAATTTTTTTATTGTGACCAATCGTGTTGTTTATGGCTCGGGAGAGTTTTCCAATATAACCAGAAGCATAACTGTCTATTGGACTACCAAGAACAATAAGATTTTTAACATAATTTGGATGATTATGCGCTGTATATAAAGTGACGAATATCCCTGCCATACTCCATCCGTGAAGCGAGATTTGTTCACTTCTGGAGTGTGTTCTGACAAGTTGTATGGCTTTAGGAATGAAATCTTCAATAAATGATAAAAAGTTAAGATGTCTGTCCTTAAACTTTAAACGGCCCCAATCTACCAAATAGACATCAAAACCAGCATTTTGGAAGTATTTAATAAGAGAACGATAAGGATATAAATCATATATCGCCATATTAATAGCGAGTGGTGCAACGAATACTAAAGGTTCTTTAAATTGTTTTTGAGTAGCTGCGTAATAACGAATACGGGTTTGATTGAATTCACCAATCACTTCAAACGGAGTGCTTTGTGACAATACTAATGTCTGTGGGTGAAATAGTCGGGTAGAGAGGTGCTTGATTTGACTTTGTTCAGAGACAAGGGACTTTAAGCGTTTCATCTTGCTTTTACCAACTATTTACTAAAGTTGAATAAAGTCTAAGCGATAATTTTAAGGTTTACCTTGACCTTAAATACCCTAGACACTCAAAATGATGATAGTTTTTTAGTACATGACCAGTAAAGGCGAACATTTAATGCACCAGTCTGATGATTTAGAATACCAACTTGATACTTTAGCCATTCGTACCGGACATACTCGTAGTTTTGAAGGGGAACATGGCGAACCGATTTTTTTGACTTCATCATTTGTATATGAAAATGCGGCTGAAGCTGCAGCAAAATTTTCTGGTCAGGTTCAAGGAAATATCTATTCTCGTTTTACTAATCCGACTGTATCGATGTTCGAAAAACGTTTAGCAGCTTTAGACGGTGCTGAACGAGCTGTAGCGACGAGCTCTGGAATGGGCGCAATCTTGTCAGTTGCTATGGCATATCTAAAAGCGGGTGATCATGTTATTTGCTCAAGAGCAGTTTTTGGTTCAGTTGTTGCCTTATTTGAAAAATATATTGCCAAGTTTGGTGTAGACATTACATTTGTTGATTTATGTGATTTAGACGAATGGAAAAATGCTGTACGTCCTGAAACCAAACTTTTCTTTGTTGAGTCACCGTCTAACCCTTTAGCTGAGATTGCAGATATACAAGCACTAGCAGATATCGCCCATGCGAATGGCGCATTACTTGCGGTTGATAACAGTTTCTGTACACCTGTTTTGCAGCAACCACTCAAGTTTGGTGCGGATCTTGTGATTTACTCTGCGACTAAATACCTAGATGGGCAAGGCCGTGCATTAGGCGGTGCTGTTGTTGGCAATCATCAGTTGTTAGAAGAAGTTTTTGGTGTTGTTCGTACGCTTGGACCATCAATGAGCCCATTTAATGCATGGGTTTTCTTAAAAGGTCTAGAAACTTTACGTTTACGTATGAAAGCACACTGTGAGAGTGCTCAAATTCTTGCAGAATGGTTATCTACTCATGAAAAGGTAGAGAAGGTTTACTACGCTGGTTTACCAGCTCATGACGGTCATGAACTTGCTGCTAAACAGCAAAATGGCTTTGGCGGTATTGTATCGTTCGTTGTTAAAGGCGAGCGTGAAGGTGCGTGGAAGGTTATTGATAATACTAAGTTTATCTCGATTACAGGTAATCTAGGTGATGTGAAATCGACGATTACCCATCCAGCAACCACAACTCATGGCAAACTTTCTGTTGAAGCAAAAGAAGCAGCTGGTATTCAAGAAGGTCTAATTCGTGTTTCTGTTGGTCTAGAAGATATTAATGATATTATTGGCGATATCTCGCGTGGGTTAGATTTAATCTAATTAAGTTATGTTTGTTATGAAAAAGCCACATAGATTTTAATGTGGCTTTTTTGTTACTTATAAACAACAATAGCAATAAAAAGTCTACGTTTTGTTATAAATCAGTCTAAAATTTCAACGTATAAAAGTTCTAAATTTAATAAAAATAACAAAGAGAGTCTTTAGTCATGCTTAAACCAATAATTATTTTAGTTACGATAGGGGCAATTGGTCTGGTTGGATATAGAGTATTTGCCCAAAAAGATGAACCAACACAGATGAGTGAAACTGTATTATTAATTAATGATGCAAACAAATCTGTTCAAGATGCTGATCTTTCAATAGAAAAAGCCAATACTTCGTTCAAGAAAGTTCCCTTAAGTGAATATAAAACAAACAATAAAAGTCTACAGGCTGCCCAGTAACTTTTCTAAATTTTACTTTTTTCTACTCATCAAAAGTTTTTTATATAAAAGCTTTATAGTGGATTGACCATAGAAAATAGTTTCATAGATACCAATAGAAAACATTGATTTATTGTGTCAGAATTACGGATTAATTTTGATTTAAACGTACTAACCTCAATGATCTTGATGATCTATAGGGGGAGTAGAAAGAGTTTAAGTTTTGCAGTGTTATGTGACTATCAATAATACTTGAAATATTTGGTAGAGATACGGAGTTAGGTTTATGAATATCAATATGCTTATGCAGCAAGCGCAGCGCATGCAAAAAGATATGGAATCAAATATAAAAAAGGCTAAAGAAGAGCTTGCTCAAACTGAAGTACACGCTGAAGCGGGCGGTGGTTTAGTTAAAGTCACAATGACTGGCCGTTATATCGTAAAACGTATCGAAATTAATCCAGAATTACTTCAAGATGAACCAGACATGATTGAAGACTTAATTGCTGCTGCAGTAAATGATGCTGTGCGTCAAGCAGAAGTGATTTCTGAAGAAAAAATGCAAAAAGCAAATTCTGGTATGGGTTTACCACCTGGCTTAGCGGGCATGTTCTAAGGAAATTCAGTGTTTAGCGATAGATTTGAACAACTCGTTCAAGCTTTACGTATATTGCCAAGCGTTGGTCCGAAGTCGGCTCAACGTATGGCTTTACATCTTTTGATGAAAAATCGAGAAGGGGCATTTGCATTAGCGCATGCTTTACATGAGGCTTCAAGTTATATACATGAATGTAGTGTCTGCCATTCTCTGACTGAACATGAAATTTGTGATATTTGCGCCTCAACTGACAGAGATGATCAGTTATTGTGTGTGGTTGAATCACCAGCGGATGTGATGGCGATTGAGCAAAGCGGTAGCTTTCGTGGAAAATATCATGTTTTAGGTGGCCATCTTTCTCCATTAGATGGTATTGGTCCAGAAGAAATTGGTATTCCTTATCTCATTCAGCGTCTAAGCCAAGGTACTATTGAAGAAGTCATTTTGGCAACCAATGCTACTGTAGAAGGACAAGCGACAGCCCATTATTTGGTAGAGGCGACTAAACATTTACCAATACAAATGACGCGTATTGCTCAAGGTGTACCTCAGGGTGGTGAACTCGAATACGTAGATAGCCATACTTTAAGTCAGGCAGTGCATAACCGCATGAGAATGAAATAAGCATTCCGATGCTTATTTCATTAATGAATGTACTATCAATTTGATTAAATTTATTAATTAAATTCAGTTATTAAACATAAATATTATTCTGTCTTTTATTATTAAAGATAGTTTAAATAAAATATGAATATAAGAATGAAAAAGATCTTATAAATTTTAAATAAAGAACATTTGGAGATAAATTTAAAAAGTACAAATAAAAGATCAAAAAATTATCTATTTTCGAAAAATTGTTCAAAAATAGAGTATTCATAAAGGTTTAAGTGGCATTTTTCTGCTTCTATGTTATATATACCAGAGTTTAAAGCACTCTTTGCAATACTTGAGAAAGCATGTTTCAGTTTATCCAACAGCAAACCGAATTGGTTGATGTTCTTCAAAAAATGGATCAATGTTCAATATATGGACTTGATACAGAATTTATTAAGGTTGACACACTCTGGCCTAAACTTGGAGTATGCCAAGTCAATGTAAATGGTGATGTCTATCTGTTGGATGGTGTTTCATTAGATCTAAGTCAGTTTTGGAAAAAGATCTTCCTTGCACAGCAAAACATTTTTCATGCATGTGGAGAAGATATTGATTTAATCTATCATTATGCTGATCAAGAAGATTTGCTTAATGTGTTTGATACTCAAGTGGGTCTTTCTTTTTTAGGTCATGGCCTGCAGGTGAGTTACCAAGGTGCTTTAAAACTATGTCTTGATATTGATATTGAAAAAGATCAAACCAGATCTGATTGGTTAGCTAGACCTTTATCGCCTCAACAACTTTGTTATGCTGCTAATGATGTTTTGTATCTAATGAAGTTAGCTCATCATATTCAAGAGCAGCTTAAGCAGAAAGGGCTTTATAATTATGTTCTTGAGGACTGTAGTAGTCTAACTAAAGAAATCATTAGTGAAACCCCTAACGAATTACTATATACCGATGTGGGAAATTATCGTCACTCACGTCGTCAGCTAATGCAGCTACAAAATTTAAGTGAGTGGCGTGAATACATTGTAAAAGCAACGAATCAGCCACGTAGTTTTATTCTTAGAAACTCAACTATGATTGATATGGTTGAAAAGAACCCACGCAATAGCTTTCAACTGTCGCAAGTGAAAGATATTCGTCCAAATGTGGTTCGCGAGTACGGCAAAACGATTTTAGAACTTCTTAAAGATTTGCCAGTCGAAAGCAAATGGCCATCAAAGATTGCAAAACCATTTAAGATTACGTCTAAAGAGACTTTAAATAAAATGGATATGGTGCTTGCTCATGCAATAAATGAGACTTCTATTCCTAAAGAAGTGTTGTTGAGAAAAAAATGGTTAAACGCCATTCATCAACATGTTCTATGTCAAGGGGATGAACAGGATTTACCTGACTATCTATTAGGATGGCGTTATGAGTTATTAACGCAACCATTAATCCAGTTGTTTCAAGAAGAAAAACAAAGTTTATCTATTTAAAATGCAATAAATAATTAGAAATTTAAAGGTTCATCATATGATGAGCCTTTTTAACTAAAGCATAATAATTCTGTTAAATTTTTAATTAATTATTAAAATGAGCTAATTATAATATCTAAGTATACAAAAAATAGATTTTCTGTAGTTTATCTAAATAATTATTTAGCCTGATAAAATTCATAAAATAATGTAATAAAGTAAATATAATTTGAAATTTCAATAATGAATTAAATTAACTTATATAATGAGAAAAATTCAATTGATTAAACATACAGGTCTGTATATTCTTGGATTTAAGAAAAACAACTTCAATTTATATAATATATAACTATAAGTTTGTTTCGGTGCAGAAATGAAAAGCCTACCCAATTGGGTAGGCTTTTTTATTTTTAATGATATGGCTTAGTTAAAGTAACTTAATTTTATGAAATTTAAAATGAGTATTAAAATCTACAGATATTATCTAAATGAATCAGCAAGTTTAGACACAACTTCTTCGGTTTTTTGAAAAGCATTTTCCAATGACTCTATGTGCCTTTGATCTCCAAACTCTTGATACTCAGAAGTAATTTCATAAGTTTTTTCTACGCCTAAATATTTGCTCAGTGTACGAATGTGGGGTACAAGATGACTCATATCATGCCGAATCCCATCTTTCTCAAACCCAAATTCACCGCTGGAAGTGATAATAATTAAAATTTTTCCAGCTAAAAGAGGTTGTAAGGGAAAGTCTCCACGAGCTAGGTCAAAATCAAAGGTTTTATTAATACGAATAATTTGATCAAACCATGCTTTCAGTTGAGCAGGCATGCCGTAATTGTACATAGGTGAAGAAATTACAAGAATATCTGAGCTCGAAACTTCTGCTATTAATTGATCTGATATAGATAAAACATCACATTGAGCTTGAGTTCTTTTATCTTTAGATGTGAATACAGCATCAATCCAATTTTGATTAATAAAGGGTGGTGGATTCATTCCTACATCACGATAGATATACTCATCTATAGGCAATTGTTGTTTCCAAGAGTTGATCAAACGACTGGCAATATTTTTTGAAATAGAATTATGATTTGGATTAGCGTTAATTGCAGCTCTGACACTAGCATCTATATGTAATATTTTACTCATCATTAATTCCAGAAAGGTTAGGATTTAATTTATTTTGAGTTTTAAAACATAAGTAGACAAACGAGAAAATTACAATTATAGATGATTTTAGTTCATCTATAATTGTAAATGGGGAGGAGACATGCAAGTTTCTTTGCAAGCACTTAAAGCATTTGAATCAGCCGCTCGATTGGGTAGTTTTAAATTGGCTGCTGAAGAACTCTCGCTTACACCGACTGCAATTTCACATCATGTTGCGAATCTAGAAAGCAGATTAAATGTTGATTTATTTCATCGACAGGTAAGGAAAATAAGGCTTACAACGACAGGGCAAAGACTTGCTGCAGCAATTTCTGAGGGGTTTCGTAAGATTGAAGATGCACTAGATGAAATAAAAGTAAATGGAAACGTAGTGAGAGTCGCTAGTACGTCTTCACTAGCTGCAATGCTGCTAATTCCTTCAATAAATGAATTTTATCAATTGTACCCCGATATCTCTGTTGAGTTTTCTACAGGTGAAACTTTAGATAATCACTTATATACATTACCTATTCGATATGGCGACGTATCTTTGGTCCAGTCTCAAGATATCGTTAAATATGAGTCTTTTAATGTATTTGGTTCATCCAAACTTGATCTGCTTAAATGTTCTAGTGAACCAATAACTTTATTTACGACAGAATGGAAAAATAAGGCATTACCAAGCCCACCACTAGAGGCTTGGCTTGAGGAAAATGAATGGAAACAAGATAGGGTGACGATTAAGAAATTTGATCAGGAAATTTTTGGGATACACGAGGCTTTATCTGCCAATGGATTAGTATTTTGCTCTACTACACTTTCCCAAAGGTTTGTTAAGGCAAATCTTTTACGGGAGTTTGAAACTAAAGCTGTTCAATCAAAGCTGTGTTACTACATTCCAAATAAGGAGGATCTTAAAAATAGAAATGCCAGAAAATTTATCGAATGGGTGGAAAGTTTATTCAATCAATAAACCTATATCTCTGATTGCTTTTAACTACACAACACTAAAACTTATATAGCGTTTTTATGATATAAAATTAGATAAATTAATAATTAGAGAGATAAATATGCTTAACAACTTTAATGCTGAACAAGCTCGTCAAAATGCTAAAAACTTTAAAATAAATCAAGACGTCTTATTGGAAAAAATTTTAACAGGTACTGAGTCTGAATCTAAGGAGGGGAAACGAAAAGCAACTTTCTGGTTTCCTGTGGATGCTATAAGTCCTGATCATCTTACAGTGGTTGAAGAGGAGCTTAGAAGCAGAGGTTTTAATGTCTCAACTGATATTGAGCACTCCGGTACCACGATCACAATTGAAATAAGCTTCTAATGAATGATATTTTTAACTAAACCACTCTTAAAAAGGAGTGGTTTTTTATTGCATGATTTATTGTGATCTAAAGGAAGTTAAATATAAATTTATTTACAATTAAATTTATATTAATCAGGATATTATTTGACAGGTTCTATCTTGTTCTGTAGCTTTGCTTTTTAAGTGGAATATGGATATGAACTTCCAAACAATACTTTTATCTTTCAAAAATCAATCTACTGGTACAGATGCATTTAAAGACTTAAAAAATGCATGTGAGCAGTCTCTTAAAGAATCTCAAGATACAAAAGAAAAAGCAGCAGTTTACCTAATCTACGGTTTCGCACGTAGTTATGTAATCTTATATGAAGATGAAGCTGTAACGACCGAATTTGCCCATACTTCTAAAACCCAACTCATCGCTTATATGGAAAGTCTTAATGAGGCTTTATTAAGTCAAGATGATAGCGCTATTTTGAGTGCCTTAAATCAAGTAAGCGATGACTATATAAAAAGCTCTCGCGTCTTCTAGAAAAAAATTAACATGTCCTTAAATAAAAAATACTTCTTTAGTTTGGGCTAAAGAAGTATTTATTTTTATATATTAATGGGACTTTTTCTTACCGCCACCATCTTGTTTGTTGACGGTAGACCATGCAATTCGTTCGGCTTCTTCTTGAGAATGGCCTCTATCTACTTCACTCTCAATAATATGTTTGGCCTGACGTTTTTGCTTTGCTGTATAAGCAGTTTTATCACCACGAGGCATAAGTTCATCCTCCATATCTATGAACAAGATACTTATTATTGAAACATATCTCGCTATTAAACGAGTTAAGTAACATCTGGTGATGTGTAGTGAAGTAGTTAAAAGTTTTACTCAAGTGTGTATTCTTAAATAGGTGAAAAAGAAATTTATTATTTTGATAGCTTAAGTATAAGTCTTGCAAGAACACTATTATCAAATCTTTGATGATGAATACTTTTTTTAAAATCCAAGAACTGCTTTTATTTTAATATTTAAAATCAAAAACTTATATGATTTTGTAAAATCTAGCTCCTGTTTAGAACAAAGTTATTATCGACCTTAATCAATGTTGTAGGTTAATATTTCTCAAGAATTAAAAAAACGACTGATGCGTAAACAAACCTGCGTGTGTGTGTCGTTTTTTTTCATGTATGCTGTCCTTAGTTCAAGAGTTGATTTGAAATGCACTGTGATATTTATAGATCGAGCAAAAAAGATGAAATGTACATGTATATTGCTCGTCCAAACTATCCTGACAATACGGAACAAGCTGATCCGTTTGAAAATGTTCCTGAAGCTGTTTTACAAGCGTTTGGTCGTGCAACGTTTGTCATGCATTTAGAGTTGGCTCCAACACGTAAATTGGCGCGTGTTAATGTTTTACATGTTTTAGACTCATTACAAACAAAAGGTTTCTTTATTCAGATGCCGCCAGAAGGGTTAATTAACCCGAATGCAGTTGAACCAGAGGGCTTACGTGGTGCGTGAAGATCAAACTGGAATAATGAATCAATTATTCTCTTTTTTGGATGTTATTCCTGAAGGTGTTATTGCTTTAACAGCTTATGGAATAGGCGCTATTATTGCTTTGTGGTGTTGGTGGCGATTAATGCGCCGTCTTCCTACCACCTTTGGTGCAATTAGCTGGCTGATTGTATTTGCTATTTTAGTTACACCAACAGTGTCTGAAGGACCGAATGCATCTGTAGCACCTGCTATTTTTGGACTCCTTTTTGGTGTTTTAACCAAAGACAGCCCTCTAATTTGGTCAAATTTATCTTTAATTCTGTTTGTAGTTGGTTTAGGTTTGGTGATTGGATATTGTTGGTCAAAATATTCAACAAACAAAAGCATGCGTTCCATCTAACCATTGAAATAGAAAAATAAGGTCTTTAAATGTCTGCTGATACCCAACATTTTACCGGTACAGATCAATATATCGCGACTGATAGTCTTAAACTTGCTGTAAAAGCAGCTCGTGCTTTGCAAAAGCCTTTACTGATTAAGGGTGAACCGGGCACGGGTAAAACTTTACTTGCTGAACAAGTATCACAAAGTTTAGGTTTAAAACTGATTACTTGGCATATCAAATCTACAACTAAAGCGCAGCAAGGGTTGTATGAATATGATGCAGTTTCTCGTTTAAGAGACAGCCAGTTAGGTGATGACCGAGTTTACGATATTAAGAACTACATTAAACCTGGTAAATTGTGGGAAGCTTTTACCAGTGAAGAGCGTTGCGTATTATTAATTGATGAAATTGATAAGGCCGATATCGAGTTTCCAAATGACTTGTTGCATGAACTCGATAAAATGTCTTTTTATGTTTATGAAACGAATGAAACAATTACGGCAACGCAACGCCCAATTGTAATTATTACTTCAAATAATGAAAAAGAATTGCCAGATGCTTTCTTGCGTCGTTGCTTCTTCCACTATATTGAGTTTCCAGATGAAGCTACAATGCGAGAAATCATTGCGGTTCATTTCCCAAATATCTCTGCAACACTAGTAAACGAAGCTTTACAGGTTTTCTTTAAACTACGTGAAATTCCTAATTTGAAGAAACCACCATCAACCTCTGAGTTAATTGATTGGTTAAGCTTGCTCATGGCAGATGATATGCCTGAAGATGTATTACGTAATCGAGATACCTCTAAAGCTATTCCACCTTTATATGGTGCTCTCATCAAAAACGAGCAAGATGTACAACTTCTCGAACGCTTGGCTTTCATGTCTCGACGTTAAGGGAGGGAGTAACCCATGTTTGTGCGGTTATTTTACACCTTACGTAAATATGGTGTTCCAGTTACCACTCGTGAACTCATTGATCTAAACCGTGCGGTGAGTGAAGGTTTGGTTTTTGCCGACCAAGAAGAGTTCTATCAGCTTGCTAAAACTATTTTAGTTAAAGATGAGCGATTTTTTGATAAGTTTGATCGTGCCATGAAAGATTACTTTGATGGCATTGAAACTTTTGATATCGATGAGTTGCTTAAGCAAGTTCATAAATTACCAAAAGACTGGTTCGATTTAGAACTTCTCGAAAAGCATTTAACACCAGAGCAAAGAGCTGAACTTCAAAAAGCAGGTTCTTTAGAAGAACTGATGAAAATGCTAGAAGAGCGTTTACGCGAACAGCATAAGAAACACCAAGGTGGTAACCGTATGGTTGGCACAGGTGGAACTTCACCTTTTGGAGCTTTTGGTGACCATCCAGAAGGCGTCAGAATTGGTGGGCCAGGGCGTAAACGTTCGGCGGTTAAAGTCTGGGAACAGCGGAAATACCAAAATCTAGATGATGACCAAGTTCTTGGAACTCGTCAGATGCAAATTGCGTTACGACGTTTACGCAAATTTGCTCGCCAAGGCGCAGCTGAAGAGTTAGACGTTGATGGAACTATTCGAGAAACAGCCAAACAAGGTATTCTTGATGTTCAAATGGTGCCAGAGCGTCGTAATCGAATAAAAGTACTCATGTTGTTTGATGTGGGTGGTTCGATGGATGCGCACATTGCCCAGTGTGAAAAACTCTTTAGTGCTGCTAAAAGTGAGTTTAAGACACTCGAATACTTCTATTTCCATAATTGTCTCTATGACTATGTCTGGAAAGATAACTACCGCAGAACAGCCACCCGTATGAATACATGGGATCTATTTCACACCTATGGACGCGACTATCGTGTAATTGTAGTGGGCGATGCCAGTATGGCACCGTATGAGTTGAAATCGGTAAGTGGCTCGGTTGAATATATGAATGATGAAACAGGGGAGGTTTGGTTACGTCGCCTACGTCAACATTTTGATAAAACAGCATGGTTAAACCCTGAAACTGAAGGGTATTGGCATTACACTCAAACCATTGGTTGGATTAAAGAGATTTTTGAAAACCATATGTATCCAATGACCCTAAAAGGTATTGAGGATCTGACGCGTTACCTTTCTCGATAAACTTGATAACTTTAATAATTTAAAAAGAGGGATGATATGCAACATCAAATTAATGGTATTGCTTTGCCAAATGAACAGGGATTTTTTGGTGAATATGGAGGCCAATTTATTCCTCCGCATTTAAAAGAAGCAATGGATGAAATTAATGTTGCTTATGAAGAAATTCGCCATACACCAGAATTTCAAAATGAATTAGCAGATCTCTTTGCAAATTATGTCGGCCGTCCAAGTCCTTTATTTCATGCAAAACGCCTTTCAGAACAGTTAGGTGGCGCACAAATTTATTTAAAGCGTGAAGACTTAAATCATACCGGTGCCCACAAAATTAACCACTGTTTAGGTGAGGCCCTACTTGCTAAGTATATGGGCAAAAAGAAAGTCATTGCCGAGACGGGTGCGGGTCAGCATGGGGTGGCTTTAGCAACGGCTTGTGCTTTAGTTGGTATTCCATGCGAAATCCACATGGGGCAAGTTGATATTGAAAAAGAACATCCAAATGTGGTCAAAATGAAAATTTTGGGCGCTCATTTGGTGTCAGTAACTCGCGGTACAGCAACCTTAAAAGATGCTGTAGATAGCGCGTTTGAAGAATATTTAAAAGATCCTAAAAATTTTATTTATGCGATTGGTTCTGTGGTTGGACCCCATCCATTTCCTAAAATGGTTCGAGATTTTCAATCAATTATTGGTAAGGAAATTAAAGAGCAGACGCATCAACGATTTGGAAAAAATCCGAATTATGTTGTCGCATGTGTCGGTGGCGGTTCAAATGCAATCGGTGCGTTTACAGCTTTTTTAAATGATTCAGATGTGAAACTTGTAGGAGTTGAACCTGCTGGGCATGGGCTAGATACAAATATGCATTCGGCAACCCTAACATTAGGTAAACCCAGCCAAATTCATGGTATGGCATGTTATGTTCTTGAAAATGAGGCTGGTGAACCTTTACCTGTGCATTCTATCGCTTCAGGATTGGACTATCCTGGTGTTGGGCCACAACATAGTTTCTTAAAAGATTTAGGCCGTGTGGAATATAGCACTGCAACTGACCAAGAATGTTTAGATGCGTTTATGACCTTATCACGAGTTGAAGGTATTGTTCCTGCGCTTGAAAGCTCACATGCTGTCGCATGGGCAATACGTGAAGCGCCAAAACTGCCGAAAGAAACCATGATCGTGGTGAATCTGTCGGGTCGTGGCGATAAAGATTCTGATTATGTGGCAGAAAAACTTAAGCTTTAAACTAAATATACTTAAAGAGCGGCCCATTTTGAAAGGCCGCTTTTTTATTTTATAGACTAAATTTCACCCTACTTAAAAGTTCATTATTTCTTAATTAAAACAAAGTATTTTGTTTTTGAGCCATGACTGTTCGAGATAGATATGTAAAACACTGGTTCACAAGGCAAAGCGTTGCTTTGCATTACCTCACTCAGTAGAATAGTCACTTTGCAAAATTTGCCTTTGGAGACGCCTAAGTGGAGCGACCGACGATTAGCCCTGAACATTTACAGGAAGCTGCTGAAAATTTATCAACAATTCGAGATTTTATTCGTTTTGGGGTGTCAGCATTACGTCAATATGATGCACATTTAGGACAAGGTACTGAAGATTATTTCGCAGAAAGCTCTGCATTAGTTTTACAAACCTTATCTCTTGAATGGTCAGCAGATTCAGAGATTTTAGATGCGAAGCTTTTACCAAGTGAAAAAGCAGAATTCTTAAGCTTGTTGGAACGCCGTATTAATGAGCGTATTCCGACTTCTTATTTATTAAATTTAGCCTATTTCTTTAATAAGCCATTTTATGTGGATGAGCGCGTACTTATTCCTCGCTCACCAATTGCAGAGTTAATTGAGCAACGTTTTGCGCCATATTGTTTAGATGAAAATGGTCAAATGCGTGAAGCACTTAACAACCTGCCAGAAAATGCAAAACCTAAAACTCCACAACGTATTTTAGATATGTGTACAGGTTCTGGTTGTATTGCTGTAGCTTTGGCTTATGCATATCCAGATGCTGAAGTAGATGCAACGGATATCTCTAAAGAAGCCTTGGAAGTAGCATCGATTAATGTTGAACACCATAATAAACAATATCAAGTTGCTTTACTTGAATCTGATTTATTTGCCAAGATTCCAGCTGAAAACCAGTACGATTTAATTGTAAGTAACCCTCCATATGTTGATGCCGAAGATATGGCTGACTTACCGGAAGAGTTTTTACACGAACCTGAGCTTGCATTGGCAGCAGGCCAAGATGGTTTAGACCTCGTGCGTAAAATGCTTGCTCAAGCGGCAGATTATTTAACTGAAGATGGTTTAATTGTTATTGAAGTGGGTAACTCTGAATGGGCTATGCGTCAGAACTTCAATACGATTGATTTCAACTGGCTTACTTTCCAAAAAGGTGGTTCTGGCATTTTTGCTTTAACCGCAGAACAATGTCGTCGTTATAGAAAACTATTTGAACAGCAACAAGCATAAGGAGTTGTACATATGGCAGGGAACAGTATTGGACAACTCTTTCGTGTAACGACATGTGGCGAGTCTCATGGCGTTGGCTTAATGGCAATTGTTGATGGCGTGCCACCTGGTCTTGAGTTAACTGAAGACGATCTACAAAAAGATCTGGACCGCCGTAAGCCGGGAACTTCGAAATTTGCGACTCAGCGTAAAGAACCTGATCAGGTTGAAATTATTTCTGGTGTGTTTGAGGGCAAAACTACTGGTACGCCAATTGGTTTACTCATTCGTAATACTGACCAAAAATCGAAAGATTACGGCAATATTGCTCAGACTTTTAGACCGGGTCATGCGGACTACACCTATACACAAAAGTATGGTTTCCGTGATTACCGTGGTGGCGGTCGTTCGAGTGCACGTGAAACTGCTATGCGTGTTGCAGCGGGTGCTATTGCTAAAAAATATTTAGCAGAAAAATTTGGTGTATTGATTCGCGGTCATGTCACACAAATTGGTAATGAAGTTGCTGAAAAACTGGATTGGAATGAAGTTCCAAATAATCCATTTTTCTGTGGTGATGTAGATGCTGTTCCTCGTTTTGAAGCATTGGTTACGTCTTTACGTGAACAAGGTACAAGCTGCGGGGCTAAGCTAGAAATTTTAGCTGAAAAAGTTCCTGTAGGCTGGGGGGAACCTGTTTTTGATCGCCTAGATGCTGACATTGCTCATGCCATGATGAGCATTAATGCGGTTAAAGGTGTCGAAATCGGGGATGGTTTCGCAGTTGCTGGGCAATTTGGTCATGAAACACGTGATGAGTTGACGAGTAATGGCTTCTTAGCGAACCATGCAGGCGGTATTTTAGGCGGTATTTCGAGTGGTCAGACCATTCGAGTTGCCATTGCATTAAAACCAACTGCAAGTATTACAACACCAGGTAAAACGATTAATTTAAGCCGTGAAGATACTGATGTATTGACTAAAGGCCGTCATGACCCATGTGTAGGTGTACGAGCAACTCCAATTGCAGAAGCAATGTTGGCTATTGTCCTAATGGATCACTTCCTACGCCATCGTGCACAAAATGCAGATGTTGTTCCACCGTTTGCACCAATTGAACCATAGTCATAATTCTGACTGTAGTAAATTAAGCCCCCATATTTAACTTAAACTTGGGGGCTTTAATTTTTTATCACATTGGGCTCTATTAAATTTTAAATTATTTCCTTGTCTTATAATCTCTATATAAATATAATACGCGCGATTTATTTCTGAATATATTTATCTGCTTAAGTAAGAAATTAAAGTCTTATTAATTTTATACTTGCTCATGATATTTATATCTTAAAGCTAATTTTATTCAAATTAGTTTTATATAAGTTTATTACATATTTAAATTTTATTACTTTAAACAAATAATTTTCAAAGTCATCATTGAAATTGGGGAAATATCAATGAATCAATGTACATATAGAATTGGCTGTATGTCAAAGGATAAACTATTGCCTAAAAACTTAGAGGCAATGATAAAAGTTATTCATGACTTATCTTTATCTTCTCAGCTATCTGAAAATTGGATATATAGTGATGATAATCCAGATATATATATTATTGATTTAGATAGCGGCTATACAAATATTCTTCTTCCTAAAAAAATTAAAATTGTATTAAGTAATAATCCTGAGCTTTTAAAAGGTTATCAATATGGATTAAAGAGGCCCTTAAGGTATCAGGAGCTTTTAAAAATTTTATTAGAAATTGAAAATAATGAATATTTTAAAAAATCTTATCGAGAACGTATAGAAAATATAACCGCTACAAATCCGTTTGAGACAAAAATTCTATATAAACTTGTTTGTTATCCAAACTTTAAAAATATTCATGCAGAGCAAATTGTTAATGTAACTAGAGTTTGTGCTTTATTATCTATTGAATCAAAGACAGTCCAAGAAATTAAAAAATTCTTGAACTTATCTGTAGATGAAATACAAAAAATTATAGAGATTATTAAAAAAGAGGCTTATCCGAACTATGAAACGATACATGAGAATATTGTCTCGATATTGCCGTTTTCAAATGAAGTTGTTCAGACAACACCTCCAAGGATGGAGCAAAACTTATTGCTCTATTTTATAAATAAACTTTGGAAGAAGTTAAAAGGAGAATTCTGATGAACTGGAATTTTTTAGATTAGAGTAGGTATGTTTTAATCTTAACTAAACCATTCTTAATTTAATATTAAGAACTAAACAACAATATCTAGTACATATTAAATCTAGATTACATTTTAGCTTTACCACGGATGGAAAAGCTAAATAGAGAATTCTTTCATTATTTTAATTCAAAAAAATAATATTAAAAGCAAATAATGTAATCACTAGCCAAAAGTTATCCTCAATAGTTATTTTCCATTTTAAGTCAAATCTACAATTTGTTCTTCATTTACAGCAATCTTATATTGATTACGTCCATTGGTTTTTGCTTTATATAATGCATGATCTGCTCGTGCAACAAAAGCAGAAATAGAATCGTTTAGACGTGGAATTGTGGTCGCAACGCCTACACTAATAGTGACATGTGGTGAAACATCACTACATGGGTGTTTAATCGCAATTTTATTAATCGCATTCATTAAACGTTCGACTTGTATCAAAGCTTGCTGAGAATTTGTCATTGGAAATAGTAGTAAAAACTCTTCACCACCATAACGAGCAACTAAATCTCCACTACGAGCAGCAATAGAAGAAATAGCAATAGCGATTTCTTTTAAACATTCATCACCTTTGAGATGTCCTAGCGTATCATTGTAGGTTTTAAAATAATCGATATCGACCATCATAATAGTGAGTGGGGTTTCATGTCGTAATGCACGGCGCCATTCATTATCCAAGGTTTCATCTAGATAACGTCGATTGGCTAAACCAGTAAGTGCATCTTGCTGAGAAAGTAAGGATAACTGCTGCGCTTGTTGCATGAGCTCAATGCGGTTCAGCTCAATCATACAGTTTTGTAAATAGTTTTCTCGATGTTGACGGTCCGTTGCATAGGCGAGGGTCATTCCCAAAAAACTACTAAAAGTGTAAGTTCGGTTTAAGAACGTCCAGTCGATCACACCATTTAAGTAGTTACTTACTAAAATTCCAACTAGTCCTCCCATCCATCCAGCAAATATGGCTGTATAGAAGCGCATACCAACAGCACCATAAATAATAACGATTGCATACATCATCGCAGCATGAAAAAGAACATTATCTTGTCCATTCTCAATAACGTTAATTAAAATAAAAGTAATTGCTACCGCTAAAGCCGAGCCAACTCCTACATAATAATCAAAATACTGATTTAATTTTTTAATAAATGATAAAATCCAAGCGATAAGAACAATTACACCAACCCAAGAATAATAGCTAAACCAGGATAAAACTTGTTCACTTGGTAAAACTTGATATATACCAAAGCTTAAAAATATATATAATATTAAAATAATAGGCGCTCTATAGCGGAACTCATAGGCAGCACCGTTTTGGTATTGAAAACGATAAATCGTTTCAAGCTGCTTTGGAAACCATACAAAGTTTAGTCCTCGTGTGGTTAATAAATCTATTTGTTCCTGTCCCAATATATTGGAACCCTGCAACTTCATAATTAATGCTCTCTATATTGGAAGTTGTCATAAAATGAGACTTATTTTAAGTAAAGTTCCATCTAAAAATATTGATTATATAATGTGTGGTTTATTCAAAATAATAATACAGATTTTTTAAAAAAGTAATGATTTTTATCTATGTTAAATGTGATAAAAATCACGACATTTCAATGATTAGCCTAATAATTATCTAAAGTTCTCCAATTCATCGAAAAAAGTTACAAATGGTCGATTAACGATTGTATCTTTATCATTTTCGGATAGACTTATAGCGTGAAATACAGATGATTGCTGTCATATAAATAGGAAAATTAGCAATGACTGCTCTAAATCAATATGGAATGAATTTAGAAATTACGCCGCATAATGGATGGTCACAACGGTTCTGGGACGACCTGTTACCAGCTAAAGAACGGGTGAGTAAACATCCGTTTTTTACGGAAATGGCCAATGGGGGATTGAGCCTAGATAGTTTCCGTTATGCTCTACTTAATTTCTATCCATTAGTCGCCCATTTCCCGTCATATATGGCTGGAGCATTGGGGAAAGCGACTGGGTTTTCTGAACCGGGAGTTACTGAAGCGCGAGATTGGTTAATTCAAAATATTAAGGTAGAAGAGCGACACTTAAAATGGTATCGCGATTGGGCTGGAGGTTTTGGCTTAACAGTTGAAGAACTTGATCATGTACGACCACCCGCTGCTATGAATGCTGTAAACCATTTTCTATGGAATATGAGTCATCGAGGCAATTTGGCAGAATGTCTGGCTGCAACAAATTTGGCGATTGAATGGGCAACTGGAGATTGGTCTATTCAGGTGTATAAAGGTATTCATACCTATACTAATCATCCTGAAGTCACGATTGATAAACGTTCTTTAGCTTGGTTGCGCGCGCATGCACATTACGATGATCTTCATCCATATGAAGCTATGGAGTTGATTAAACGCTTATGTAATGACCGTCCTGACTGGCAGCAAAAAGCATTTCATGCTGCAGAAGAAGGGCTGCGGTATTATGAATTAGCTTTGGACGACTGCTATAGAGTACAGCTTCAAGCCTCTGCTTGATCTAGCCTTGAAAAGGGAGAATATCGTATGGATATTCTCCCTTTTATTTTATTCGAGCAACTTTACGAGTTTAGTTCGATAAGGTGTTTCTTCGGGTAATAATTCAAGTAAACGTTCAACAGCATCTACACGGTCTGGTACACGACTGACTACGCGTAATAATTGATCAATATCTTCAATTTGATAAATTACATGGCTCAAACGAGCATCAAAACAATCTCTCCATGCGCATAAAAAAGGACTTTCTGATTTAGCTAAGAAACTTCCTCTATAGAGTGTAAGCGTAGTTGATGTGAAGCCAAGGTTTAAGGCTTGCTCGGCCATTAAAAAATCACATTGAATTTCGCAGTTAAGTCTATATGGTCGTGACTCGATAACGTCGGGTATTAAGTTTCTGAGTTGAGAAAGTTCTGCTTTTAAAGTGGTAGTACTTACAGGCCGATCACCATATAAAGCATAATGAAGTTCTTCAAGATTAATCCCTTCGGGACAAAGGGTTAGAATGCACAGAATCTCAATTTGACGTTGAGTCAATGTAAGGCTGTGTTGGTTATATTGAACTTTAGGAGTGCCGAAGGCTTTAATATATAAGATATTTTTCTGATGAAGCTGAATTGCTTGTTTAACAATGTCAGCACAACGCTCTACTGCTAAAACTCCAAGTGAATTATGTTTTTGATATTTGGTCGATAAATTCATAATTCCATAAAACTGACCTGTATTCGCATCGGTAATCGGTGCTGCATAACAGACCCAGTCTCTGACACTATTCATTTGGTTTTCATGTGAGTAAACACAGCTTGCAGAATGTGTATTTAATGCTAAACCAATGGCATTTTGACCTACTGCCTGAGTAGACCACTGGCCACCTTCGACAAAGTGTACTTGCTCTGCCGATGAGCGCATAGGGTGACTACTCCATGTCCAAAGTAGAGTACCATGAGGATCAGTCACACCAATGGCCATATCGGCATCTTCGGCAATATGCATTAAGTTGCGATGGCACTCGTGAATCGAACGACCAAATAATGAATGTTCCCATTCCTCACCCAGATCAAACAAAGGCGCTGCCTCAAGGTCAAGTGATGGTTTTTTCCCTAATTGTTTAGAATGAGATGAGGATCCCGGCCGAAATAAGGACGGGGTAGTATCTATTAAAGGCGATGATAATTGTTCTGACATATCCATATCGAAATTCCTTTATCATTGAAATGGCGTATCCGTAGCCGCTCAATAGTTATAACTTTCTTATTGTGACTATTTCCTAGTTATCTCCTTACCTTAAATAATTTCATAAGGCTTGACCATTATCCTATTGGATAAGTTTTGTTAATTGCCTAATCATTAAGATAAGACATCTTGTCGGCTAAAAGGCTTTGGCACTTCTTCTCCGAAATATTGTCGATCAGCAAAATAGCTAGAACGAACCATAGGTCCACTCCAAATATTTTTAAAACCTAATCGCTTACCGTGTCGGGTATATCGTTCAAATTCTTGTAAATTTACAAACCGATGAATAGGCGCATGTGATTTTGAAGGCTGAAGATATTGACCAATCGTGACAAGATCGACTTGATAGTCTTTTAAATCGTTGAGTAGGGCAAGCACTTCAGCCTCTATTTCTCCTAATCCAACCATCAGGCCAGACTTGGTTTTGATATCGGGACAATATGCTTTAAAGCGTTTAAGTAACTCTAGTGAATGTTGATAATCTGAACCGGGGCGCATCGCTTTATATAAACGAGGAACGGTCTCAATATTATGATTAAACACATCGGGAGGCGATAAGCTCAAAGTCGAAAGCGCCGTCTCTAAACGACCACGAAAATCTGGTACTAAAATCTCAATCAATGTTTCTGGACAACGTTTCCTAATTTCTTCAATACACTTTACAAAATGTGCAGCGCCGCCATCATGCAGATCATCACGGTCTACAGAGGTAATCACGACATACTTTAAATTTAGATTTTTGACTGTTTCTGCAAGATGCTTAGGTTCATCTTCATCTAGCGGTTTTGGACGACCATGAGCGACATCACAAAATGGGCAGCGACGAGTACAAATATCGCCCATAATCATAAATGTTGCCGTACCTCCACCAAAACATTCCGGTAAATTTGGACACGCCGCTTCTTCGCAAACACTGTGTAACTTCTGTTGGCGTAGCAAATTTTTTATGCGGTTAATTTCTTCAAAATCGGTTATTTTGGCTCTAATCCAGTCAGGTTTAGTCGGTAACTCTTCTGTAGGTAAAATTTTAATCGGAATGCGAGCAACTTTATCCGCTCCTCTTAATTTAATACCAGTTTCTATTTGCCTTTTTAAGTCCATATATAAAATTCCATTTTATATTAAATAATATTTAACTAGGCTCTATATAATAAAAATCCTTATAATTTAAATAAAGGACATAGAGTTTATTAATGAGCGTAGTACACAGCTAATATTATAAATTAAAAAAGGTTGGTTAAAGGTTTGTTTCACAAGCTAATGAAATGTATTAAAATTTTTTAATTTTATTTTTGCTGTACAAGTTTTTGAAAAATAAAAAATAATATCCATAAAAACCATTTAAAACTTTTTAGTCTAATAGCATATTAAATTAAATTGAGCTTTATTATTTATAGCGAAATATATAGCTCTCGCTGAAACTTGGTTGATTTTTAATAATCAAGATAATAAAGGAAAAGGATATGCAATTAACGGAAGAGCAATTACTCGCAGCATATAAACGCATGCGCGATATTCGTGAATTTGAGGATCGACTTCACGAAGAAAATACCAATGGTGATATTCCTGGCTTTATTCACTTATACAGTGGTGAAGAAGCTGTAGCAGTCGGGATTTGCGAAAATTTAACCGACAAAGACTATATCACTTCAACACACCGTGGACATGGACACTGTATTGCAAAAGGTTGTGACATTCACGCCATGATGCTGGAAATTTTCGGTAAAGATGACGGGCTATGCCGTGGAAAAGGCGGTTCTATGCATATTGCCGATTTAGATAAAGGTATGCTCGGTGCCAACGGGATTGTGGGTGGTGGACCTCCTTTAGCAATTGGTGCGGCGTTGACAGCGAAAACCTTAAAGACTGGTGGGGTCGGACTGTCTTTTACAGGTGACGGTGGCTCAAACCAAGGCCTTACTTTTGAAGCGATGAATATGGCTGTTGTACTTAAACTTCCAGTCATTTTCGTTTTCGAAAATAACGGCTTTGGTGAAGGAACAGGGCATGATTACGCTGTAGGAAGTAAGGACATTGCTGGTCGTGCAGCAGGTTTTGGTTTACCTGCAGTTAAAGTTGATGGTACCGATTTCTTTGCCGTCTATGAAGCCGCTCAAACTGCCATTGAACGTGCACGTCGTGGTGAAGGTCCAAGTGTAATTGAAACCATTACAAACCGTTTTTATGGCCACTTCGAAGGTGACCCTGGCTTGATTCGTTCTAAAGAAGAAGTCGAGTTTATTAAAGAGAACAAAGATCCTTTGAAAATTTTCCGCGAAAAAGTCAAAGGCAAAATTGATGAAGCCAAACTAGACGAGATTGATGCAGCTTCTAAGGCAAATGTTGATGATGCCGTTGCTAAAGCTCGTGCTGCGGCTTATCCAAAACCAGAACAACTCCTTACTGACGTCTATGTCTCTTACTAAAGGAATAGTAAAGATGCCAAATAAAAGTTTTCGTAATGCAATTAAAGAAGCCATTGAATCAGAAATGCGTCGTGATCCAACCGTATTTGTTGTTGGTGAAGATGTTCGTGGTGGGCACGGCGGTAAAAATACCGAAGAGAACGAGCTTGAAGGCTTCGGTGGGGTACTTGGTGTAACCAAAGGTTTATGGACGGAGTTTGGTTCAGAACGTGTGATTGATACACCAATTACCGAGTCTGCAATTATCGGTATGGCCGCCGGTGCGGCTGCAACAGGTTTACGTCCTGTTGCTGATTTAATGTTTATGGATTTCTATGGCGTGTGTCATGACATGCTTTATAACCAAGCCGCTAAATTCCGTTATATGTTTGGCGGAAAAGCAAAAGCGCCAATGGTTGTACGTGGCATGATTGGCGCAGGTTTTTCTGCGGCAGCTCAGCATTCTCAGTCACCATATAACGTATTTGCCGCGGTTCCGGGCTTAAAAGTTGTGGTTCCATCTAGCCCATATGATGTGAAAGGACTGTTAATTCAGGCTATTCGTGATGATGACCCTGTAGTGTTCTGTGAGCATAAAATGCTTTATGACATTAAAGGTGAAGTTCCAGATGATGCCTATACCATTCCTTTTGGTGTAGCAAATTACACCCGTGAAGGGACAGACGTGACCATTATTGCTTTAGGCTTGATGGTACACCGTGCCAATGAAGTAGCGGATAAACTAGCAAAAGATGGTATTTCGGTTGAAGTGGTAGACCCTCGTACAATTTCACCTCTGGATGAAGAAGGAATTTTAGAGTCTGTTGCGTCGACTGGACGTGTGGTTATTGTGGATGAATCAGCTGCACGTTGTGGTTTTGGACATGATGTTGCTGCACTAGTTGCACAGAAAGGTTTTCACTATTTGAAAGCACCTGTTGAACTTGTAACGCCACCACATACGCCTGTTCCATTCTCTCCAGTTTTAGAAAAAGAATGGATTCCAAGTGTAGAGCGTATTGAGCAAGCTGTGCGAAAAACATTGGAGGCTTAGGATGAGCGAAATTAAAACGCTGGAGATCCCAAAATGGGGATTATCCATGGAAGAAGGCACGATCGCCCAATGGTTGATTAAAGAGGGTGATAGCTTTAATAAGGGCGATGAAATTTGTGAAATTGAAACCACAAAAATCGTCAATGTATTAGAAGCGCCTTTTGCGGGAACTCTCCGTAAAATTTTAGCGAAAGATGGTGATACTTTACCTGTTGGTGGTCTTATTGCCGTATGTGCTGAAAGCCAAGTTTCTGATGCAGAAATTGAGCAGTTTATTGCATCACTAGGTGGTTCAGCAGCTAAAGCCCCTGAAGCACCTTCGGAGCAAAGTAAAGCAGAAACATCTGCACCTGTTGCTGAAAAAGCAGAACAACCACAGTCTGTAGCTGCAAGTGCTCCAGTTCCAGTAAAGACTGCTAAAGGTGACTACGCTGTACCAGAGCCATTACAAGGCTATCAAACATCTAATGAGTTGTTTGCAACACCACATGCGTTAAAGCTTGCAGAAAAGCACAATGTAAACTTGGCAAAAATCACGGGTTCTGGTCGTGAAGGACGTATTAGTGTTCAAGACATCCAGAAGGCTGTACAGGCTGCTGGTGGTCAATGGCCTGATATTAAGCAGCAAACTCAAGTTAAAGTGGTTAAATCTACAGCCGATGATAGCCAAGTTTTAGCGACGCCTGTAGCACGTCGTTTAGCAAAGCAGTGGGGCATTAACCTAAATGACTGCCGTGTTTCAGGTACTCGTGGCCGTGTCTGTAAAGAAGATGTTGAGGCAGTTTACTATCGTAATAACCCAACATCGGTAAATGAACAACCTGTGCAATGTGCAGCTCAACCACAATCGACAATTACGACTGTGGCGATGAATGGGATGCGTAAAGCGATTGCTTCACGGTTACAGGCTGCAAAACGTAATGCACCGCATTTCCGCTTGGTGGTCGATCTCAACGTAGAGGCTTTGCAAAAATTACGTAAGCAGATTAATGAGACTGTTCCACAAGTGAAACTTTCTATTAATGACATGCTAATTAAAGCTGCTGCTGCGGCTCTGATTAAAGTGCCTGAGGTGAATGTTCAATTTGATGAGGCGACTCAATCAATTTTACAGTTCTCTCAAGCGGATATTTCGGTGGCCGTAGCGATTCCAAACGGTTTAATTACACCCATTGTAAAAGCAGCAAATCAGAAGTCTTTAGCACAAATTTCCGATGACATGCGTGATTTGGCAACGCGTGCCAAGACTGGCAAGTTACAACCTGATGAGTTTCAGGGAGGCAGCTTTAGCATTTCAAATTTAGGAATGTTAGGCATTAAACAGTTCGATGCCATTATCAACCCACCGCAAGGTGCAATTATGGCATTAGGTGCTTCTGAATCACGTGCTGTTGTTGAAAATGGCAATGTAGTGGTTCGTGAGATTGTCACAGCGACGTTGTCATGCGATCACCGAGTCATTGATGGCGCAGTTGGGGCGAAATTCTTGGCCAGCTTTAAGCAGTTTGTTGAAAACCCTGCTTTAATTTTGGTGTAGGAGAACCCGCATGTCAGAAGCTCAATTTGATTTAATTGTGATTGGCGCGGGACCGGGTGGGTATGTGGCTGCAATTCGTGCAGCCCAGCTCGGGTTAAAAACCGCAATTGTAGAAGAGCGACATTTAGGCGGAATTTGTCTAAATTGGGGCTGTATTCCAACCAAAGCTTTGCTTGCAGGGGCAGAGCTCGCAACCCAGTTTAAACATGCCGGACAGTTTGGTTTTCAGGTATCCCAACTCGATTTTGATATTCAAAAGCTTGTGCAGCATAGCCGACAAGTTTCAGCACAGCTGGTACAAGGCATCGATTACTTACTTAAAAAGAATCAAGTAACAGTGTTTAATGGCCGTGCTCAACTTACGGCTAAAGAAAAACTTGAAGTGACCGATGCTCAAGGTAACAGTCAGGCTTTGAGTGCGCCACATATTATTTTGGCAACGGGTGCCAAGGCTCGACATGTTCCTCAGCTTCCCGTAGATGGAACATATGTCTGGAGCTATAAAGAAGCGCTTGTTCCAGAGCAATTACCAAAAAGTTTACTGGTTGTAGGCTCAGGTGCAATTGGTAGTGAGTTTGCTAGTCTTTATCAAGACTTGGGGTGTCAGGTCACGCTTATTGATTTAGCCAAGCAGATTTTACCAACCGAAGATGTGGAAGTTGCTCAATTTGTCAGAAAACAGTTTGAACAAAAAGGAATGAAAGTCTTAACCGATGCTGTGGTTCAAAGTATTCAAATTGAAAATGGTCAAGTTCACTGTGTGGTTGAAACGGCAAATGATATTCAAACGTTTGTTTTTGACCGCGTGCTTTCGGCAATTGGTGTACAGCCGAATACCACGGGGCTAGGACTAGAACGTTTAGGTGTAGAACTCAACCCACAAGGTTTTGTGGCAATTGATGACTATTGTAAAACCAACGTAGCGGGGCTTTATGCAATTGGTGATGTGGCTGGGGCACCGTGTCTTGCCCATAAAGCAAGCCATGAAGCCATGATATGTGTCGAGAAAATCGCTGGTGTGGCAAACGTCCATTCACTCGATCGTAGCCAGATACCCGGTTGTATTTTTACACATCCACAAGTGGCGAGTATTGGTTTAACAGAAAATGCAGCAAAAGCTAAGAATCTACCTATACGTATTGGTAAGTTTTCTTTAACTGCAAATGGTAAAGCTTTGGCAATTGGAGATGCGTCAGGTTTCGTTAAAACGGTGGTACATGCAGAAACGGGTGAATTACTTGGTGCACATATGGTGGGTCATGAAGTGACCGAACATATCCAAGGATTTGCCATTGCGAAATATCTAGAAGCAACTGATGAAAGTTTAGCTCAAGTGATTTTCCCACATCCAACATTATCAGAAGCCATGCATGAATCCATTTTGGCTTCAATGCAACGAGCGATTCATATGTAGAAATTCTAAATTTACAGGAGTTGAACATGGTTAAGGGATTAAAAAATAAAGTCGTTTTAGTGACTGGGGCAGCTCAAGGCATTGGCCGTGGGATTGCCCTGCGCTTGGCGCAAGAAGGGGCACATATTGCATTAGTTGATATGAAACAAGATCAACTGAACGATGTGCAGCAGGAAATTCAAGCTTTAGGTGTAAATGCGAGCACATTTATTGCTAATGTAAGTGACCGCGAGCAAGTGTATGCCGCTATAAATCATGCTGAGCAGACACTTGGTGGGTTTGATGTCATGATTAATAACGCTGGAATTGCACAAGTACAAGAGATTGCGGATATCACACCTGATGAATTC
Organism: Acinetobacter sp. 1294243; assembly: GCF_000588015.1. Taxonomy (NCBI): domain Bacteria; kingdom Pseudomonadati; phylum Pseudomonadota; class Gammaproteobacteria; order Moraxellales; family Moraxellaceae; genus Acinetobacter; species Acinetobacter sp. 1294243. Next base: position 273,856 of record NZ_JFXG01000001.1, on the reverse strand, counting down.
CAAAAAATTGTTGATATTAATATTGGCGGCGTGCTGTGGGGAATACAGGCTGCTGCTGCAAAATTTAAGCAACGTCAACATAAAGGAAAAATCATTAATGCTTGCTCAATTGCAGGCCACGATGGGTTTGCTTTACTCGGTATTTACTCGGCAACCAAATTTGCGGTACGAGCACTTACCCAAGCTGCGGCAAAAGAATATGCCAGTCACGGTATTACGGTAAATGGATATTGCCCCGGAATTGTCGGAACTGATATGTGGGTTGAAATCGATAAACGTTTTGCTGAAATTACCGGTGCCGCAATTGGTGAAACTTATAAAAAGTATGTGGAAGGTATTGCTTTAGGTAGAGCCCAAACACCAGACGATGTAGCCGCATTAGTTGCTTTTCTGGCAAGTGAAGATTCGGACTATATTACGGGTCAATCCATTTTAACAGACGGCGGAATCGTCTATCGCTAAAACAACATCCTGATTTGAGGGAGATAATAATGAAAGCAGCACGTTTTTATGACAGAGGCGATATTCGTATTGAAGATATCCCTGAACCAGAAGTCACTCCCGGCACTGTAGGTATCAAGGTGGCTTGGTGTGGAATCTGTGGTACAGATTTGCACGAATTTATGGAAGGGCCAATTTTTATTCCACCGTGTGGGCATCCGCATCCTATTTCAGGTGAATCTGCACCGATTACCATGGGACATGAATTTTCAGGTGTGGTCTATGCCGTAGGAGAAGGTGTTGATGATATTGAAATTGGTCAACATGTCGTCGTAGAGCCTTATATTGTGGCCGATGATGTGCCGACTGGGCCGGACGATAATTATCATCTTTCCAAAAATATGAACTTTATTGGTTTAGGCGGTCGTGGCGGTGGCTTATCGGAGAAAATTGCGGTTAAACGCCGTTGGGTGCATCCAATTTCCAATAAAATTCCACTGGATCAGGCGGCCTTAATTGAACCGTTATCGGTAGGTCATCATGCCTATGTGCGCAGTGGTGCAAAGGCTGGTGATATTGCACTGGTTGGCGGTGCAGGTCCAATTGGTTTATTACTTTCGGCAATTTTAAAAGCGAAAGGGCTTAAGGTCATCATTACCGAGCTAAGTGCAAAACGTAAAGAAAAAGCCAAAAAGTCGGGTGTTGCAGATTATATTTTAGACCCGTCAGAAGTTGATGTTGTTTCTGAGGTCATGAAAATCACTAATGGCGATGGTGTTGATGTCGCGTTTGAATGTAGTAGCGTTAACAAGGTGTTAGATACTTTGGTCGCGGCAGTCAAACCAACAGGTGTGATTGTTATTGTTTCGGTTTGGAGCCATCCAGCATCAATTAATGTGCATAGTGTAGTAATGAAAGAGCTTGATGTAAGAGGCACTATTGCCTACGTAAATGACCATCAAGAAACTATTAAACTGGTTGAAGAAGGTAAAATAAATCTGGAACCTTTTATTACGCAGCGTATTCAACTTGATGATTTGATTTCACAAGGTTTTGAAACCTTAATTCATAACAATGAGTCAGCCGTTAAGATTATCGTACATCCATAAATAGACACTCAAGCCTATAAAAAAGAGCGATGATTCGCTCTTTTTTATTAAAGTAAATTGTTGTTTTGAGCTTCAATAATAGGGGGTAATGGCTGTCCTAAAGAACTTAGAGACTCACGTTCAATCAAACGCACAATAGAGTCGAGCGGTAAATCATTTTCTTGCAAACCGAAAGGTTCTTCAATTTGAGCGCTTAATGCATCTAGTCCTAAAAACATATAAGCGATTAAGCCGACAATAAGTGGTGTCCAGATGCCTAAAGCTGCTTCAAGGCTAAAAGGTAAGATGAAACAGAAACAGTAAACAGCGCGATGTAAAAGTACTGAATATGAATAGGGCAAAGGTGTCCCAGCAATACGGTCACAACCTGCTTGAATATTGCCTAGCTCAACAATATGTCGATTTAAGGTGCTATAGATAATGTCACTAATTTCGCCGTCTTTTAGTATTTTAACTAAATCTTTTTGAATATTTTCGAGTACAAACTGCGGTGCATTAATATGCTCATTTAAATAATTAAGTGAAGAATTATTTAAATAGGCATGTTCAAGAAATTTTGTGGGTTCGACTGTTTGTTGACGTAAACGATCACGCAATAAATTACTAAAAATTAAGACCTGATGAATTAAATGTTCACGTTGTTCATTAGATAAAACATGGCTATCTCTAACAATATGTCTAGCATTGGCAATTAGTGCACCCCAGAGCTTGCGACCTTCCCACCATCGGTCATAACACGCGTTATTTCTAAAACCCGTACAAATCGAGAGAATCACACCAAAGATTGTAAATCCGATCGCGGGTACGGTAGGAATTTGAATCCAATGATAATAAGAGAGCCAGACCACACATGCTGAAATAAAGACAACAAAACTCAGTGCTGGCAAGACCTTCGGTAAAATTGTTCCTTTCCAAGCAAATAATAATTTAAATACATTGCTTTTATCACGGACAATCATATAAAGCCTTTGAACTAACGAACCCAACCAAGTGCAATATGATACGCCTTAGATGGGCTAAATACCTAGCTAAAGCTTATGCTTTTGTCTATATCGCCAAAGAGTAGTGCGGCTAATACCAAAAATATTAGCAACCATATTCAAGTTATGGTCATATTTTTCTAAAGCAGCTTGCACATTTTCTGGACTAAGCTCTGTATTTGTCTCAGGTAATTTAACGTAATCCTCTGCATTTAAGAGCTCATTGGGTAAGTCTTCGACTTCAATTTCAACCTTACCATTTGCCATGGTTAACGCATAAAGAAGGGTGTTTTTAAGCTCACGAACATTTCCTGGCCAGTCATAGTTCAATAAAATTTGCATGGCTTTTTGATTAACATGGCGAGGCATTGTGTAGAGTTGAGTGGAGCTTTCTTTTAAAATCTGATCGACAATGAGAGGAATATCGACTTTACGCTCTCTGAGTGGTGGTATAAAAATTGGAATTACACGTAAACGGTAGAGTAGATCGTGACGGAAACGACCAGCTTTAGCTTCCTCCCGTAGCGCCTTATGCGTTGCAGTGATAATACGGACATTGGCTTGAATTGGTTTTTCACCACCTACAGGAGTAAATTCACCTGTTTCTAACACCCGTAATAATTTAGCTTGAAGCTCTAAAGGAATCTCGGCAATTTCATCTAGAAACAGTGTTCCACCTGCGGCACGTTCAAAAACGCCTTTATGGTCACGAATTGCTCCCGTAAAAGCACCTTTCACATGTCCAAAAAGTTCACTCTCTAGAATATTGGCATTAAGAGCTGCACAGTTAATCGCAACAAAAATCTTATTTTTACGTTGGCTATAATCATGAATTGCTTTTGCCACAAGTTCTTTACCACTACCAGATTCGCCGCGGACGAGCACTGGAAACTCAGTAATTGCCACTCTTTGAATAATTGAAAACATACGAGTCATTTCTGGTGAACAACTATTGAAAACTTTAGCCAAGTCTTGCAATTGTTCTGTTAGCTCTCCTTGATCAGCAATATCATTCTCTATGCTAACGGGCTGTAGAATATGCAATTTCCCGATAATGCGATGCTCTGCGATGTAAATATCATGTTCTTGATAGATGAATCGCTTTCTCATTTTAGGAGTATTAACTTCGAGATACTGATTATGATGGTCTTGAGTAAGCGCTGCCATGCTCTCAACAGAAATGTTATCTGTATTAAATTTATAGTGAATTGCTTGAGTCGTTGTGTCTGCTAAAAACAGACTCGCATTTGGGAATAAAGCTTTTAATTGCTCAAATAAAATATAAAAATCCTGTTCTAACTCAAAATTTAACTTTGCCATTATCTTTGTTTCACAATCGTTTCATTGAAACATACTTGAGTTTCAAAGGAACATCAAGCTGAGTTTGTTTTCTAACTTTAATTTTACTTGTTATTTTAAATATTTGATTTTTATATTTATTATTTAATTTTAAATAATTGGCATCTTATTTGCAAAATATAGGAAAGAAATAAATTATTGGGGTATAAATCATGTTCTTTAATCAGTTTTTTGAAAAAGAAAGTTCGACTTATACATATATGCTTGGGTGTGAAGAAACACGAGAGGCTGTTTTAATTGACCCAGTCGCATCAGATATAGAGATTTATACAAAAAAATTAGAGCAGCATCAATTTACGCTCATCTATACCTTAGATACCCATGTTCATGCAGATCATATTACCGCTGCAAATTTGCTTCGTGAACTTTTCCATTGCAAATCGGTTTTACACCGTAATTCAGATGTAAATTGCGGAGATATTTTAATTACAGATGGTTGCATGCTTAAAGTCGGCAACCTCAGTATTGAAGCACGTTATACACCAGGTCATACCAATGCTTGTACGAGTTATTTGGTTGAAAACATGGTTTTCACTGGTGATGCATTATTAATTGACGGTTGCGGTCGAACTGACTTCCAACAAGGTAATGCGGGGACACTTTATGACAGTATTCATAGACAACTTTTCAGCCTACCTGACGAGACTATTGTATATCCGGGACATGACTATAAGGGTCGTTTGTCTTCAACGATTGGTTATGAACGCTTAAATAATTCACGTCTAGGTCAGAATCGCTCGCGTGAAGATTTTATTGAATTAATGAATAACTTAAATCTGCCATATCCAAAACAAATCGATAAAGCGCTACCAGCCAATCAGGCTTGCGGCTCAATTTCACAATTATAAGGTGGCAATATGGAATTTAAACGAGTTAATCAAGATTTTTATGTTGCTGGCCAGATTACTGCCAACGATATTGCAAAAATTGCAGACCAAGGAATAAAAACACTGATATGTAACCGACCAGATGGAGAAGGTGCAGATCAACCCAATGTGATTGAAATTGAAGAAGCAGCTCAGCGACATAGCCTAAACGTAATTTATCAGCCTGTTACCAGTGGCAAAATTACCGACCAACAAGTTACCGAGTTTAAGCAGCTTTATCAGAATGCTCAGAAACCTGTTTTAGCGTATTGCCGTTCTGGTATGCGTGCAATCAGTTTGTGGGCTTTAGCAGAAGTTGCCCCGAAAGATGCGGTTTTATTAGTAGAAGCAGGTAACAAACTTGGTTTTAACTTAAAAGAATTGGTGCCACGTATTTTAAAACGTGATCATGAACCAGCCACAATTCCTTGTTATAGCGTTGTGATTGTGGGCGCTGGTGCAGCTGGAGTTTCTGTTGCATCAAGCTTACTGTCTCGGGAACCTCCTTTAGATATTGTCATTATTGATCCGGCAGATACCCATTATTATCAACCGGGCTGGACCATGGTTGGTGGCGGTATTTTCAAACCACAAGTAACCGCACGGTCAATGGCAAGTGTGATCCCTTCAAAAGTGAAATGGATGAAAGCAGCTGTTGCCGGATTCGACCCTGAGCATAATCAGGTTATTTTGGAAGGATGCGAACCCATTCAATATAAAGCTTTGGTCGTCTGTCCTGGTTTAAAACTGAATTGGCATGGAATTGAAGGTTTAGTCGAAACCTTAGGTAAAAATGGGGTGACGTCTAACTATCGTTATGATTTAGCGCCGTATACATGGGAACTGGTGCAACAATTAAACGGTGGAAAGGCAATCTTTACCCAACCGCCTATGCCGATTAAATGTGCAGGTGCTCCTCAAAAAGCGATGTACCTTTCAGCCGATTACTGGTTAAAGGAAGGCAAACTTAAAGATATCTCTATTCATTTTTATAACACTGGCGCTGTTTTATTTGGTGTGAAGGAATATGTACCTGCACTAATGCAATATGTCGAAAAATATGGCTCTGAACTTCATTTTAACCATCAACTTGTCAAAGTAGATGGGCCTGCAAAAAAAGCATGGTTTAAGGTAGTGAACAATGAAAATGCAGCATTGGTCGAGACTGATTTCGATATGTTGCATGTTGTTCCACCGCAACAAGCCCCAGACTTTATTCGTGCCAGTACACTCACTGATGAAGCAGGCTGGGTGAGCGTGAATCCTCAAACCCTACAACATACACAACATGCCAATATTTTTGCTTTAGGCGATGTGATGAATGCACCTAATGCCAAAACTGCTGCTGCGGCACGAGCACAAGCTCCGATCGTTGCAGTAAATGTTCTCGCACAACTGAACGGTGAGCAAAACTTTTGTGAATACAACGGCTATGGTTCATGTCCACTCACTGTCGAGCGAGGAAAAATCGTTCTAGCTGAGTTTGGTTACGGCGGCAAATTACTCCCAAGCTTTCCGAAATGGGGGATTGATGGGCAAAAGCCATCTCGTTTGGCTTGGCTGCTTAAGGAGCAGATTTTACCGCCGATTTACTGGCAAGGCATGCTTAAAGGCCGTGAGTGGATGGTCAAACCTGAGCGAGGATAAACAAAGCAACGCTTTGTCCTGAGAAGCGACTAAACCTTCGCAAGAAGGCCAGATCTACTCACTCATTAACCAGCAGTCTACTGCAAATGATGTATATGCAATTTTAGGCTTTTAATATGTTATTACTTGTCGTTGAAGGCATCGTGATTGGCTTTTTACTGGGTCTTACTGGTGCAGGTGGGGGTATTCTTGCTGTACCCGCGCTCATGACCAGTCAAGGCTGGAGCGTGGCTCAAGCTGCGCCGATTGGGTTATTGGCGGTTGCGCTATCTACTCTTATAGGAACCATTGAAGGCTTATTTAAAAAGATTGTTCGTTATCGTGCTGCGATCTGGATTGCCTTAATTGGTGCTCCTATGGCACATATCGGCATTTTAATAGCTAACACGATTTCACCTATTTGGCTCATGTTAATGTTTAGCTTGGTCATGTTTACAGTGGGTTATCGACTTATTAGTAACCGAGTATCAGACTTTCATACCCCGCCGTGTCAGGTCAATCCAAGTACGGGACGCTTTATCTGGAATTTTAAAACTGGTGGTGTACTTGCGGGCATTGGAATTATTGCTGGGCTTTTAACAGGCATGCTAGGGGTTGGTGGCGGCTTTGTAATTGTACCAGCGCTTAGAAAAGTCACAAATTTGGATATGCATAGCATTGTGGCAACGTCACTTATGATTATTTTTCTCATTAGTGGAATGAGTATTGTGATGCATATTGCAGAGGGTTTTCACTATCCAGTAGGCATTACTAGTGCGTTTGCGCTTGCATGTGCAGTTGGTATGTTATTAGGGCGCAGAGCTATTCGTTTTATTCCGTCTGCAATTGTGCAAAAAGTCTTTGCTTTAATGGTTTTTGCTGTCGCAATTTATATGGTCATTAAGATAGTTAATCTAACAAATATCTAAGTAATATAGTATTTTAACTATCTCTGTAGTTAGCAATTTTCCAAAGACGAGATGTTAAAATTCTCTTGGAAAATTTAATTTAAACGATATAAATTTTTGAGAAAGCGATATGAAGCGAGTTAACGTAGCAATTTGTGGTTTTGGACGAATTGGGCAACAAATTGCAGAGCTCCTTTTAAATAGATCGACATACTATAAACAAAAATATCAAATTGATGCCCGTTTAGTGGGCGTCTGCAACTCATTATCAGGTTTAATTGATCAAGAAGGTTTACACGCTTCAAAGTGGCTAGATAAAACAAAATATCAAGTAGGCCTAACAGAGCAAAAGTTTTTAGAACAGGTTCAAGCAGATGTCATTATTGAGACAGGGCCAAGTGACTATGTGACAGGTGGAAAAGGCCTATTTTATTTAGATTATGCTTTAACACATAGCATGAATGCGATTGCGGTATCTAAAGGTGCTTTAGTCGTAGATGGTAAAAAATTAGTTAACTTGGGACATCAGCACAATAAAAAACTATTTTTTAGCGGTGCGACAGCTGCTGCCTTACCAACTGTTGATTTGTTTGAATATAACTTAGCTGGCTGCCAAATTTTAGAAATAGAAGGTGTGTTTACAGGCACCACGAATTTTATTTTGAATGATATGTTGCAACATGAATGTGCGTTTGCAGAATCTCTTGAAAAAGCTCAAGCAAAAGGTATTGCAGAACCTGACAGCTCTTTCGATGTAGATGGATGGGATACTGCTGCCAAAATTACGATACTAGCCAATACTGTTTTGGGGGATGATGTAAAAATTCAAGATATTCCAAGACAAGGAATTAGTCACGTTACGGCTGAACATATTCGTGGTTGGAAAAAAGAAAATGTAATTCCTCGTCTGGTTGGTTTTATTCATATTAAGAATCAGCAAATTCAAACAGGTGTTGAATTACGTTTAGTTTCACCAAATCATCCTTTTGCTCATCTGCAAGGTTCCAATAAATGCATTCGGGCGTTAACGCAAGAAATGGGGGAATTTGTTGTCAGTGGAGGGGCTTCTGCACCTTTAGCCACAGCAGCCGCGGCTTTAAAAGATTTTGAGTTGATGCTTAAAACGGGCTGCTAGAGATGAATTATTACTTATAAAAAAAGCAGGCTTTTAGGCCTGCTTCTCACAATTTTTTTGACTATTAAATAACTTTTTTCCAATTTCTAACTTACTAAACATTAAGTAGTTACCAAGTAAGATTAATAAAATTCCAAATACCGCATTTAAAGTCCATACATATCCTTCAAAGAAAGTAGAAACTGTTAGAGCAACTAAAGGAAAGAGCAACGTGCTATAGGCTGCTTTGGCTGCGCCAATTCGTCCAACAAGAGAAAAGTAAGCAGAGAACCCAATAACCGTACCAAATACTGCTAGGTAAAGTACCGAGCTTAAAAATGGGAAATTCATTGGAGGCATTAAATCTTGGCCAGTAAATAAAGCTAGACTTAACATCACCAATGCGCCATAAGTCATGGCATAACAATTTGTTGAAAAAATATTTAGGCCACGTTTTTGGTGTCTAACACTAATCATGTTCCCTAAAGAAAAACCGTAAGTGCCTACTGCACACAGACCGATACCCATTAATAACTGCGCATTAAACTGGCTATTAATCAGGTCATGCCAGAACAGTAAAACAATACCTATGAGCCCTAAAATTGCGGCTGGGGCAAAGTTTGGCGATGGTTTTTGCTTAAAAAAGATAAGTGCATTAATAGCATTAAAGAAAACAGCCATCGAAAAAATGACAGACTCTAAACCACTGTTTACATATTTAACTGCAGTATAAAAACAAATAAAGTTTAGGCCGAAAACACAAAGGCCTTGCAGCATACAAAACAAGTGATCTTTTAAAGCAATTCGCTGTAATTTTCCTGAAAATAGTAAAACAACCCACAGTAATAAGGCTGAAATAGCAAAACGCCATAAAATTGCGACAACTGGTGTTGCATAATGGCTTTGAACGGCAATTCCAATCCATGTTGTTCCCCAAATTAACACCACCGCAACATAGAGTAAAATATTCATAACTTCATCCTCGATTACCAAACTTAAGTATCTAGGATTGCTTCATTTTTCACGTATATATTCTTGTGTTGTACATGCAAGATCTTGCGTTTTTTATAGATCTAAACTAGCTGAATTTTGCGGAATATGGTTAACTTAAGCTCAATGATATTCGTTTTAATTTTGCATGGCCTATCAAACTTTAGAACAGCTACAGCAATCTAAAGCCAAGCTTCACGAAACTGTGGTGCTTGATGAGAATATGCAACTTGCATTTTGGTCTAATCAGCAAGATCGTGTAAGTGTCTGTAGCGATCACCACACTTTAAGTCTCTATATTCAAGATGGCTATGAAAGCTATCAAAAAACCCCTGCAGGCTGGAAAAACGGCGGTGGGCCGGGGCGTTTTTGCTTATTGCCTGAGCATCAGGAGTCGACTTGGGACATACGTGGTGGGCTTAAATTCGTTCACTTGTATTATACCGACCAACATTTGCGTGATGTTGCCGAAAAAATATGGGACAAAGAACCTAATCAAATTGAACTAAACGAAGTTGTTTTTAACGATGACGAAAAGATTCGAGCGCTTTATCAGTTTTTCTTGCTAGATTGTGATTGGAAAGATTCAGCAAACCATTTACAAATGAGTACAACTGCCAGTTTATTGCTGAACCATTTAATTCGAAGATATAGCAGTGTTCAATGGCAACAACCTACTATCAAGGGTGGGCTCGCTCCTCATAAACTCAAATATATTCAGGACTGGATTGAAGGGCATCTAGATCAAGCACTTACCTTGTCTGATTTGGCGAATGTTGTGAATTTAAGCGAATACCATTTTGCTCATATGTTTAAACAGTCCATGAATATGGCACCTCACCAATATGTCATGCAAAGACGCTTAACCAAGGCCAAAGGGCTAATTCAGTCATCTCAGCTTTCTTTGCAAGATATTGCCCTAGTATGTGGGTTTAGTTCAGCAAGCCATTTAAGTCATCGCTTTAAACAATTTTATGGCATAAGTCCTTCGCAGTTACGTTAAGTGTCTAATGTAATTGGTTTATCTTGAGCTGCATCAAACGCAGCTCTTGCCGCATCAATATCCGCAATATGCTGCTGAGCCCATTGGCCTAAAGCAATTACAGGTTCTGTAAGTGAATGGCCCAATGGAGTTAATTCATATTCAACATGAGGTGGAACTACAGGATAAACCGTACGTTTAACCAATCCATCTCTTTCTAAACCACGCAAACATAAGGTAAGCATACGCTGTGATATTCCATTGATACTTCTTTTAATTTCAGAAAAGCGATGAGAACGTGATGCAAGTGTCATTACAATGAGTATACTCCATTTCTCGCCAACTCTAGCCAATACTTGGCTGACTCTTTGGCAATCTGAACTTTGGATATCGTGAGGTATAGTTACAGTCATATTACTTGGTTCCCTAAATGTGCCTTCTTGTGCATCAGAATAATAGTAGTAACATAATTAGTTCAAGTAACAATTTTATACTGTGAGTATAAACGATGAAACTACTTCAAATTGACACAAGTATTTTAGGTGAGCAGTCTGTTAGCCGCCAACTCACCTCATCTGTTATTCGTCAGCTCAGCACAGCTTATCCAGATGCAGAAATTATTCATCACGATTTTGCTGTAGAGCCAATTCCTCATTTGTCTGATGCTGAATTTTTAGCATGGCAAGGTGTTGAACCTAATAATGAAACAGCGCAGCAACGTGTTGCACGAAACACCCAATATTTGGACGAGTTCTTATCGTCAGATATCGTTGTAATTGGTGCACCTATGTACAACTTTAGCTTTCCATCACAGTTAAAAGCGTGGCTTGACCGTCTATCTGTTGCTGGTAAAACATTCCGTTATACGGAAAACGGTCCTCAAGGTTTAGTAGAGGGGAAACGTGTCATTATTGCTTCTTCGCGTGGTGGTGTGTATTCAGAAGGTTCACCAGCTGAAGCTTTAGATTATCAAGAAACTTATATCAAAGCGTTTTTCAATTTTATTGGTGTGACTGATATTACTTTTGTGCGCGCGGAAGGGATCGCTTTCGGCCCAGAAGCACGTCAAGCTGCCTTAGATAATGCAGCAGCACAAATCGCACAATTAGCAGGTTAAAAATATAAACAGCCGAACAGAAAAGAAACTGTTCGGCCTTATTGATAAGATTTTCTGAATTTAAAAAATATTTAAATCAATAGTTAACTAAAAAAAGTGACAGCTAGCCCAACCAGCGCTGATGCAAAAATCACATATAACACGTTCACGTTAAAGCGGAATAAAGCAATAAATGCAGCCACAGTAATGAGGGCTGCAACTATATCAAAATGCTCTGAAAAACCTTGTGGCCATAGCACGTGATAACTAAAAAATAGTGCGAGATTTAAAATTACACCGACCACAGCCGCGGTAATTGCAGTGAGTGGCGCAGTAAATTTAATTTCATTATGGGTAGATTCAATAATGGGCGCACCCGCAAAAATAAATACAAATGAAAAGAGAAAGGTAAACCAAGTCACAATGACTGCACCAAGTGCTCCAGCAAAAAATAGATGCTCAGAGCCAAGTAATAAATGATTGACGCCTCCTAAAAAGCCAACAAAAGCCACTACCATAATCAGTGGACCCGGTGTAGTTTCACCTAAAGCTAAACCATCAATCATTTGTGTAGGTGAAAGCCATCCAAAATGATTTACAGCTCCTTGATAGACATAAGGTAAAACTGCATAGGCCCCCCCAAACGTAAGTAAAGCAGCTTTGGTAAAGAACCACGCCATTTGAGTATAAGAATGATGCCAGCCAAAATATGCGCCTAAAGCTAAAATTGGCAATAGCCATAAAGCGATTGCTACAAAAATAAGTTTAGCTAAACGCAACCAATGGAATTTAGCGTGCTCTGGTGTTGGAGTCTCATCATCAATAAATGCCGGACCATAATCTTTTTGACTGGCTTTATGTCCAGCCGCGGAGGAAAATAGTTCTGGGTACTTTTTACTCGCTAAATAGCCAGCAATACCAGCGGATAAAACGATAAGCGGGAAAGGAAGCTTTAAGACAAAGATGGCGAAGAACGCCGCAATCGCGACGATCCATAAAAACTTATTTTTAAGCGAACGACTACCTATACGGTACGTTGCATGGAAAACAATTGCGGTAACGGCAGGCTTGATTCCGTAGAAAAAACCTGCAATAACAGGGACATCTCCAAATTTTATATAAACCCAAGACAGCCCAATTACAATAAATAAGGAGGGTAATACAAATAGAATACCTGCAACCAATCCTCCAGCAGTTCTATGCATAAGCCAACCAATGTAGGTTGCTAACTGCTGCGCTTCAGGACCGGGTAACAACATGCAGTAGTTCAGGGCATGTAAAAATCTTTTTTCGGATATCCAGCGCTTTTGCTCAACAAGTTCCTGATGCATCACAGCGATTTGTCCAGCGGGCCCCCCAAAGCTAATAAAGCCGAGCTTGAGCCAAAATAAGAAGGCTTGCCAGAAGGTGACTTGAATAATACTTTCAGGTAAAGGGAATTTTTCGTTTTCCATTTTTTATCCCATCAAAAAATTGATTCATACGGATCAAGAACATCAAAAACTAGTAACTTTTAGTTAATTGAATAAGTTAGATGTGCTAGGCAGCTATAGCATACAGAACAAAAATGACTTTCTTATTATTTTAAAAAGATATTCTTCTAAAAAATCTCTAGAAGAATATCTATCTTTTACTTTTTAATGATCATGTTCTAAATAATCTGGTTTTTTCGGAAGCGCAAGGCTACATAAGAAACAGATAATCAGCATGACAATGACATATATAAAGAAGGTATTTTCAATTCCGGCAGCTTTAAACTGTAAGGCAACTGAAGGTGCAGAACCACCAAACAGCGCATTACCTACCGCATAAGAAAATCCTACACCTAAAGCTCGCACATGAGGTGGGAACATTTCAGCTTTTACCAAGCCACTGATAGATGTATAGAAACTGAGTAACATCATCATAAAAATAAGTAGCAAGGCAATAATGATCGGCGAATCAATATAGGCACGCATCCCGATCACCATGACTGGGTAGATAAAAATCGCAGACAATAAGCTAAAGGCCAGCATTGAAGAGCGTCGCCCAATACGGTCGGAAATAGCACCAAATACAGGTTGAGCACACATATAGACAAATAGGGCGAAGGTCATGATATAACCAACGGTTTTTCCATCCATCCCTAAATTGGTTAAATAGGTTTTTGAATAAACGGTCTCTACATAAAACGTTAATGAACCAGCAGAAGTGTATCCAACCACTAATAAAAAGGTTTTCCAGTGCTTTTTAAAGAGTTCTCTTAAGCTACCAGACTCTTTTCGTTCGCTGTCTTGATGAGAAAGCGTTTCTTCTAAACGACTACGTGCAAGCAAAGATAAAATTGCTGCAATACCACCAATAACAAACGGAATACGCCATCCACCATCATGTAATTGTTGTTCACTTAAGAACGTTAATAAAATTACACCAAGTAAGCTTGCGAGTAACTGACCACCAGAGAGAGTGACATATTGGAAAGATGAGTAAAAACCACGTTGGCCTTTTAATCCTAATTCACTCATATATGTTGCTACTGCACCATATTCACCACCAACCGATAAGCCTTGAAGTAAGCGCACTACCAGTAAAAGAAAAGGGGCAAATAAGCCAACTTGGTCATAAGTAGGTAGGGCTGCAAATAGAAAAGAACTCAAAGCCATCAGACAAATTGAGATGACCATCGACTTTTTTCGACCATGCCGGTCTGCAATTCGTCCAAATACCCAACTACCAATAGGACGCATAAAAAAGCTTGCAGCGAATACGCCCCAAACATAGATAGATTTAGTCGTACTATCCATATCAGGTGCTGTTAATGCTTGAGTAAAGTAGGCAGCAAATACTGCATAGATATAAAAGTCGAACCATTCAACTAAATTACCAGAGGCTGCGCCTACAATCCCACGTATTCTGCTACGTTTTTCTTCCTGAGTGTATGTCATATTTCTTCCATCATTTTGCAGACAAAAATGAGGAATTTTTAGATATGCTGGATAGAAAATAGAATGAAACTTTAAATATCACTCAATCCTGAGCACTTCCTTAAATTCCTAACCATTCATTTTTTCTAATTTTAAAATTCGTTTCTAGTAAAATTACGTCCTTTTGTTCGATTTAAAGATAATTTTACCAATGATCGAACACTTCCTTTCATTTAACTTAATAATTAATTCTATTTAAAATCAGTGAGCTAATTTACAACGGTACTTTTCTATTTTATTTCTCCTTTTAAGTTTCATTTCGAGCTTAAGTTTATTTCGAATATTTGGTAATACTTAAAAAGTTATAGCGTCAATTCCTAATAAAATAAATGAAATTTATATAATGATAAGTTCATAAAATTTGTATCAAATACACTTAATCGAAAAAGTACAGAATGTATTGTTTCTCAATATATGTAGCTGTATTCTTGCGTGGCTAAAAATAGACTCCGCACTCATTTCTAGCGCTTTAGAATTATGCACGGTATGGCAGGTAGTTATTCAATGGAAAGACGTTCGATAAATCTTCACTTCATGACATGCTCTAAAACAGCATTGGCTTCATCTATTGCACTCATAACATCTGTCGTCTATGCAAATGAAGCGGAGGTTTCGCAGCTCCCAACCATTACTGTGAATGCTACACAAAATAATGATGCACTATATACGTCTAAAAAAGTTATTTTATCTGGTTTTCAAACTGATGATTTAAAGAAAGTTCCTGCATCTATTACAACCATTACCTCTGAGCGTATAGCAGACCAACACGCAAAAACTTTAACTGATGTTATT
The DNA here is from genome assembly GCF_000588015.1 of Acinetobacter sp. 1294243. Taxonomy (NCBI): domain Bacteria; kingdom Pseudomonadati; phylum Pseudomonadota; class Gammaproteobacteria; order Moraxellales; family Moraxellaceae; genus Acinetobacter; species Acinetobacter sp. 1294243. The sequence goes on along the minus strand of NZ_JFXG01000001.1, from coordinate 258,630 downwards.
AAAAACGATTCTTCTTTAGGGGATGGCTACGCTGCAATTGGCTACTATCCAAATTTTGTAGCACGTGGTTTTGCGCTTGATTTAGGCTCAAGTTATCTCATTAATGGCCATACCATACGTGGCGAACAAAATGTGGCTTTAGAAAATAAAGAACAAGTTGAAATCTTAAAAGGTATTTCTGCAATTCAATCTGGAATGTCGACGCCGGGTGGAGTGGTTAACTATGTAACCAAAAGACCAGCCGATGTTAAAAACATTACTGTAGATGTAAATTCAGAAGGCGGCTATACACTGGCAACAGATGTTGGCGGCTTTGTTAATGATAGTTTTGGTTATCGAATCAATTTAGCCCATGAAAGCATCCATCCAAATGTTGATCACGCAAATGGTAAGCGTGAGTTTGGTTCAGTTGCTTTAGACTGGAAAATTAATGAGCGTTCTAAATTATTATTTGATATTGAAGCCCAGCATCAAAGTCAACGTTCAGTACCGGGTTATCAACTGCTTGATGGGCAAGAAGTGCCAACAAATGTAGATCAAGACCGTTTATTGGGTTATCAGTCTTGGAGTAAACCTGTTGTAAATAACAGTGTAAATGCAAGTTTGAAATATCAATATACATTTAATGATCAATGGAATGGTAGCTTAAGTGCATCACAAAGCCGTGTTGTGATTGATGATAATAGTGCTTTCCCATGGGGATGTTATAACGATAATTGTGAAGTTACTGGTTTAGGCAATACTTTTGATAAACACGGAAATTATGACATTTATGACTTCCGCAGCCCAGATGATACACGTATTACTAACCAGTTCGCTGCTGGATTAAATGGTCAATTCAACACTGCTAATATCCAGCATCAAATCGCTTTCGAATTACAACGTACATATAAAACTTTAAAGCACCACACACCACTTAATGTAGCGGTAGGAACAGGCAATATTTATCAAGATACAATTGACTATAGTCCGTCATCGGAAAGCTTAGGTGATCGTTACAAAGCGCTAGAAAGTGATCAGACTGCATTTACTCTATCTGACCGAGTTCAATTTAACGATCAGTGGTCAACTTTATTGGGTGGGAAGCTTATTCATCTTGATGAGCAAGCCTATACGTCAGATGGACAGCAAAGCCGAGACACCGATTTAAATAAGTTCTTACCGCAATTAGCGCTTATGTATAGCCCAACTGCTAAGACTAATCTTTATGCTTCATATGCCAAAGGATTATCGGATGGTGGTGAAGCACCGTGGTTCGCTAATAATGCTCTAGAAGTTCTATCTCCTAAAAACTCTGAACAATATGAAGTTGGTATTAAGCAACAAATTCGGAACTTCTTAGTAACAGCAGCTATTTTTGACTTAAAACAAGACAATCAATATAGCAAAGTGAATGCAGAAGGAACTTTCGATTTTGTTTCACAAGGTGAACAACACAATCAAGGTATTGAATTAGGTTTAACAGGTGCTTTAACTGATACACTCGATGTAAGTTCAGGTATTACCTATACCAAATCTCGTCTAGTTGATATTGATAATGACAGCTACAAAGGTCATCAAACTCAAAATGTACCGAAAGTACGCGCAACTGCACAGTTATCTTATAAAGTTCCGTCAGTTGAAGGGTTAAGATTACTTAGTGGTATGCAATACAGTAGCAGTAAATATGCAAACAAAGAGGGAACTGCAAAAGTAGGCGGTTACAGCGTTTTTAATATTGGTGCGGCCTATAAAACAAATTTTGCTGGGCATGACACAACTTTTAGATTCAATATTGATAACTTGTTTAATAAGAAATATTGGCGTGATGTAGGTGCATTTATGGGTGATGACTATCTATTCTTAGGTAACCCACGTACAGCTCAGTTCTCTACAACTTTTAGTTTTTAAAAGTTATAGAACAAATAAAAAAGGAGCTTATAAAAGCTCCTTTTTTATTTCAGGAATTAAGCCGACATTTTTGGTTTAACCATATTATTAATCGACAAGATATCATCAAGCACTTGTGCTGATAATAAGCCTTCGTTCTGAACGAGTGCCAATACGCTTTGTCCAGTTTCGTTTGCAGTTTTAGCAATACGAGTTGTAGTTTCATAACCTAGATATGGGTTAAGTGCAGTCACGATACCAATTGAGTTTTCAACCAAAGCTTTACAATGCTCAGGGTTCGCCGTAATTGTATCAATACACTTACTTTGGAACATTGCCATTGCCTTACCAAGCAAATCCATAGATTCAAACAGTTTGAATGCAATAAGTGGTTCCATTGCATTTAACTGTAATTGGCCCGCTTCAGCAGCTAAAGTTACAGCCAAGTCATTTGCAATGATCTGGAAACAAGCAAGGTTCATTGCTTCAGGTATAACTGGGTTTACCTTACCCGGCATGATCGAGCTACCCGGTTGGCGAGCTTCTAAATTAATTTCATTAATGCCAGTACGTGGACCACTTGAAAGTAAACGTAAGTCATTGGCAATTTTCGAAAGTTTAGTTGCGGTACGCTTTAATAAACCAGATAAAAGAACAAAGTCACCCATATCTGAAGTTGCTTCGATTAGATCAGGAGCAGATTTAATTTTCTTACCAGAAATTTTTGCAAGCGCTTGAATAGCAAGCTCACGGTAACTATATTCAGTAGTAATTCCGGTACCAATCGCCGTACCACCAAGGTTCATATACGCTAAAACATTTGGAATAAGCGTATTAATTTGTTCAAGGTCTTTTTGTAAAGTTACTGCAAAAGCACCAAACTCTTGACCTAATGTCATTGGCACAGCGTCTTGTAACTGTGTACGGCCCATTTTTAGGATATGAGCAAACTCTTGAGATTTATTGCGGAAACTTAAGATTAAGTTGTTAAAAGGAAGATTTAGTTCATCTAAGCTTAATAACAAACCTAAGCGAATCGCAGTAGGGTACACGTCATTTGTTGACTGTGACATGTTAATGTCGTTATTAGGGTGCAAATATTGATATTGGCCTTTTGCATGTCCCATATATTCTAAAGCGACGTTTGCTAATACTTCATTTGCATTCATATTGGTTGAAGTACCAGCACCGCCTTGCATCATATCAATCGGGAACTGGTCGTGAAAATTACCACGAATAAGTTGATTACAGCTGTATTCAATCGCTTCAAATTTAGTTTGATCTAAGCTTTTAAGATTATAGTTCGCTTCAGCACAAGCAAGCTTTACCATTGCTAAAGCTTTAATAAGGTGAGGAAAATTTCCGACCTTACTTTGAGTTAAATTAAAGTTTTCTAGAGCACGTAATGTTTGAACTCCGTAGTAGTCGTTATTATTGATCTCTCTATAACCAATAAGATCCTTCTCAATACGGGTGGTAATTTCAGCGTTCATCATTAAACTTCGAATTAGTAAAGAAGATAATTCATATTAGATTTCGAAATGCTTCACTTCTAATGCATTTATCAAGTTGATTATGCATTTTTTGCATATCATTTTTTTAATTTTATAGTGAACTAACTTGGAGGGTTCATTTTCAACTATTAATTTAACTATATAAATTAATAACTTAATATTGAGATGAAGTTAATTTCAAAATTTGCTTGATACAATGAATGGTCATCTAATTTTTGAAAGAAACCCATTGTAAAAATTAAGACTGATTAATTTAAATGAAATATCAACTTAATTATCTTTATTATTAGCTTTTAAAGTGAAGCTTATCTAACAAATTCATATAAAAATGTGATGCATTTCACATAAAAAACACTATAATACGAAAAAATCTTAGTTTTAAGTTTATGTTAAAAGTCACAGCCGCATTAATTATTTTGGGAAGTTTTACATACTATGTGCTTTTCCACGGTGAAGAGAAAAGTGAGTCTAAAACTTCTCGTCTGCTTAAAGAAGCAGAGCAATCAATCGCTTCTGCTGAAACCTCGGTAAACAAAGCTAATAGTATTGTGCCCATATCTTACAAGTAGCCTCAGTTCTTAGGTTAACTATTTCATATTATCCATCAAAATATTGTTTTATCTAGATTTTTTTAAAATTTGGGTAAAAGACTGTATGTATAGAGACAAAATTCATGAGAATGAAGTTTATCGCCTATGATCCCAATTCTGGGGAAAAATTAAGCTTAAAAGAGCATATCCACCATATGGATAAATACACCACTTATATCTTTTTTAGTGATGAAAATGACAATATGGTGTTCAATCCCCAGAAAAAGCAAGTTTTTGAAATTACTCAATATACTTCTAATATGATGGTTGAAATTTCAAGAAAGTTATATTACCTCATTGGTGAATATTAAGAATTCGTTTTAATTCAATCTTAAGTTAAATACTTTAGTAGAATAGTCAGGTTTTATGGACTGAGCTATACTACAAGCATATCTTCTGATCTAAATGAATTTATTGAGTCAGAGAGCTTAACTCCTGAAATAAGCAAGATAGTCATTTTCAGTTTTACAGTCCGTATTCTTCCCCAAGGTGCGGACTTTTTTTATAAAATAAAACATGAGTAAAGCATAGGATTATTTCTATTTTTTATCAACTTAAAACTTGTTATTTACTTGCGTTATATGCTCCTTACTTTTTGATTTAAAATAATTTTTAGAGTGATAATTTTATATTTGTATGAGTTGTTGAGTTAAATCAAAGTCTTTTATTCTCTTACGCTCTTTTCTATGTCAGAATTATTTAAATACTTACTTTTATTGTTTGGCTTTGCCAACCCTCCATCGCATTTTTGCAGGTACTCCCATGTTTTATAGTTTTTATTCATCTATTCAGCTATTTATTCAGCTTCCCAACCAGACAGATTAAGGACATAACTATAAAAAGGGAATGCATAAAATGAACTTAGAAGTACGTTGGGTAGAAGACCTTTTGACACTTGAGCGTGAGCGTTCTATTTCAAAAGCAGCCGAAAAACGATTTATTAGTCAATCTGCGTTTACGCGTAGAATTCAGCAAATAGAAGAGATGATCGGAGCTGAAGTTATTATCCGAAATAATAAAAATAATATTGAATTTACAGACATTGGACGGATTATGCTGGTGATGTCTAAAAATATTGAGAAGCAGGTAGAAGAAACAGCAAAGCTGATTAAAAACATCAAAAATGAAACCGAATCTACGATTCGTTTCTGTGTTGTCCACTCATTAGCATCAGGTTTTTTAACCACTTTTTTAAAAAAATTCCCAACGTTTATGCGTGATTTAAAAATTGAAATTGTCGCAACGAATAGTGGTGAAGGCTTATCTCTTTTAAAAGAAGGTGCCTGCGATTTTATGATTTGTTATGCAGATCGATCTAATATTAATCGAGTTGGTGATGATATTTTAAGTGGCATCAAGATCGCTGAAACAGAGATTGTCCCAGTGTCAGCTACCGAAGCAGATCATACGCCTAAGCATACAATTCAGAGTAATTTTTCATTACTTGCTTATAGTAAACATGCTTATTTGCGCAAATTGGTCGATCAATTGATTGAAGGTAAACTGATCTATAAAACCTTATATGAAACTGACAATGCCACCAACTTGAAAGAGCTTGTATTACAAGGTTTAGGTGTAGCATGGATTCCAAAAATTAATGTAGAGGAAGATCTCGCTACCGGAAAATTGGTCATGTTGGACCATAACGAATACTGCCTGCCACAGGATATTTATATTTTTAAAAATAACTTGAGTGATAACAAATCTGTTCAGCAAATTTGGAAGGGCTTCCAAACTCAGCATGATTAAAATTTATAATGATATGTGATGTCCTCAAGATATTTACATACAAAGTAATCAATTAAAGAGCTCATACCTTTGTCTTTATGATGAAAGGCTTTATAAAGCATTGCTCATGGTCTAGATTCTTTGTTAATTTAGACCATATATCAATAATTCAGAAATCTAGTGAGCATTTTATATATGCTGTGTCTGATTTTATTCCTTTTGAATGGATTATTTGATCCAGACGGAGACAATTTTGTTTGATCTAGATAGTAGATTACTAAATATTTTTTATCATATTTATCGGTTTAAAAGTGTTTCAATGGCTGCTGATGCTATTGGGCTTACACAACCGAGCGTTAGTAATGGACTGAACAAAATCCGTCAGCATTTTAATGATCCACTTTTTATTCGTGTTGGGAATGAAATGATTCCAACCGAATTAGCTAAAGAAATCTTTCCACTCATTAGTGAAGTGATTGATAAAGTGGAAAGCATTAATAATTTTAGTGTGAATTTTGATCCGCTAACTTCAGATCAGCTTTTTACAATTGCGATGACAGATGTATCTCATCTGGTTTTATTACCGCAATTAACAAACTATTTAAAAGAGAAAGCCCCTTTAATTCGCTTGAATATTAGGCCGATTACGCCGGAAACCAGCTATCAAATGGCAAATGGTGAGATTGATCTTGCAATTGGCTTTTTACCCCAATTAGAAGAAGGCTTTTATCAACAAAAGTTTTTTAAACAGCATTATGTGGTGATTAGCTCTAAGAGTCATCCTCGTTTAGACCCAAATAATTTTACTTTAGATGATTATATGCGCGAGTATCATATCGACATTGATGCGGGAATCGGGCACTACCATATTAAAAATGAATTGCAGAACAAAGGATTGGATCGAAATATCTTAATTCGATTACCAAGCTATCTTGGAGTGGGATTAGTCGTTCAAGAAACAGATGCGATCGCAACGGTACCGTATTATTTAAGCCAAGTCTTATTGGTGAGAGAAAATTTACAGATTTTACCAGCACCTCTAGACTTCCCAACTTATGATGTTAAACAACATTGGCATATGTCTTGCCATCATAAAAGTAGCCATAAATGGTTCCGTCAAACCTGTTATGAACTTTTTAAAGTCTAAAAAAAGAAGATGTAAGAAAAATTCTTACATCTTCCGTGCACTTTAATTTTTAGATTTCAATTGCGACAGCTGTAGCTTCACCACCACCAATACATAATGCAGCAACACCTTTCTTCTTACCAAGGCGTTTTAAAGCATAGATAAGAGAAAGAATAATTCTTGAACCAGTTGCGCCAATTGGATGGCCTAAAGCACAAGCACCACCATGGACGTTTACTTTTGCCTCATCAATGCCGAGTTCATGAATTGGCGCCATTGCGACCATTGCAAAAGCTTCATTAATTTCCCAAGCATCTACCTCGTCAACTGACCAACCAGCGCGCTCAAGCACTTTTTGAATAGCACTAATTGGAGCGATGGTAAATTCACTTGGATGCTGGGAGTGCGTAGAAGTTGCAACAATTTTTGCTAAAGTATTTAAACCATGACTTTGAGCATATTCTTCAGTGGTGAGTACTAACGCCGCAGCACCATCAGAAATTGAGCTTGAGTTCGCAGCTGTAATTGTCCCATCTTTACTAAAAGCTGGACGCAATGTTGGGATCTTCTCAAGATTCGCTTTTAATGGTTGCTCATCTTGATCGATAACTTCGACACCTTTACGTGTTTTTACTTCAACAGGAATAATCTCTTCTTTGAAGTAACCTTCCGTAATCGCAGTTTGCGCTTTTTTAAGTGAAGAAATTGCAAAGTTATCCATTTGCTCACGTGTAAAGCCTTTAGTGTTTGCCATGTCTTGCGCAAACGAACCCATTAAGCGGCCTGTTTCAGCATCTTCAAGACCATCTAAAAACATATGGTCCTTAATCTCACCGTGACCCATACGGTAACCACCGCGAGCTTTAGGTAAAATATAAGGCGCATTGGTCATAGATTCCATACCGCCAGCTACAATAATATTGGCACTGCCTGCTTTTAGAGTATCTGATGCCATTAACACTGCTTTCATTGCAGAGCCACATAATTTATTAATGGTGACTGCTCCGACATGATCAGGTACACCAGCTTTACGCATCGCCTGACGAGCAGGGCCTTGACCTATGCCTGCACTCAATACGCAACCAAAAATAACTTCATCTACTTGTTCAGGGGAAACACCTGCGCGTTGAATCGATTCACGGATAACAGCAGCGCCAAGTTCTGGTGCAGTTAAAGCCGATAGGCTGCCTTGAAAGCCGCCCATTGCAGTACGGCTACCTGAAATTATAACAATTGAACTCATCTTAATATCTCTTATTGATGTATTTGCTAAGTTTGCCTTTAGCCGAAACTAAAGGCGCCAGTAAATTAAAAAGTAGGTGGGGTGTAGCTAAGTGTTCTTCCAAAGAACCATAATAAAAATAAAACTAACGGAAAATGCACAACCAGCTGAGTGACTGTAAAACCAATCACATCTTTTGCTTTTAGTTTTAGAATGCCTAACATTGGAAGCATAAAGAATGGATTGATTAAGTTCGGTAAAGCTTCGGCTGCATTATAAATTTGTACAGACCAGCCTAAATGAACTTTCAAATCATTTGCTGCCTGCATGACATATGGGGCTTCAATAATCCATTTTCCACCTCCAGATGGCACAAAGAACCCAAGGATGGCAGAGTAAATTCCCATCACAATTGCGAAGGTTTCTTTTGAGGCGATTGAAACGAAAAACTCAGCTATATAATGCGACAGCGATAAATCTTGACTGTTTAAAGCTTGCGTCATAATAAAGGCGATGCTTCCGTAAAGTGGAAACTGAATTAAGATTCCTGAGACAGCCGGAACTGCCTTTGAAACAGCATTTAAGAAGTTTCGTGGTGTTCCATGTAACGCTAAACCAAGCATTAAAAACACAAAGTTGTAGGTGTTTAAACTTGAAATAGCAATAATTGGATTACTTTTTGAAAACTCAAAAAACATCCAGATTAAGCCTAATGCGACCACAATAATCGTTAAGATAGGCGAGTTTTCTAACCAGTCACCTGGACGATTAGATTTCTCATCATGTGGTTTATCTTCTTCAAACTGAACATCAAAACTATCAATCGTTTTAACATTATTACCTTTTGGAGCTGACCAATACGCGATTGCGATTGAAACAATGACCAAAATAATGGTCATCGCAATTGATTGCCAAAGGAAAATCGTTTCAGTAAATGGAATAACACCAGTTAGGTTGTAAATTGACTCAGGTAAACTGGTTTTATTCGCTTGAAGCTGTGCTGCCGAAGAGCTGATTCCAAGTGCCCAAGTTGCCCCCATACCAATAATTGCTGCCGCTGCCGCTGCACGGTAATCCATATTCAGCTCTTTACGTTTTGCTAATGCAATCACTAAAAGTGCAGTAAGAATCGTGCTTACTGCCCAATTGACCAGTGAAATTAACAAGCTGACGGTTGCAACTAGAACAATAGCACCACGTCCAGAATTTGGAATACGTGCCATTTTTTGGATTAGGAACTTTACGGGCTTAGATACAGAAACGACATAACCTACAATAATGAGCATCGTCATTTGCAGGGTAAAGGGAATAAGACTCCAGAAACCGTTACCGAAGGAAGTCGCAACATCATGAATAGGTGCACCAATACCTAAAGCGGCAACTGACACGATAATGACGCCAAGTAATGCAAAAATATATGAATCAGGAAACCATTTTTCAGACCAGTCACTAATCCGAAGAGCAAATCTTTCAAAAATTCCTTGCTGTTTTTCCATAGCTGAAAAAATCCTTCTCGTTCTTATTTATAGACAGCACATCCGGTGCTTAAAAGGGCTAAGACTTAAGCTCACTTTCTAACTTAAGTCTTATCTGGCTTACTAAAAATTTAATTTTATGCGACTAAGGTTTTGTAAAAATCGACGCCTGTAACACCTTGAATCTGTTCAAGCGTGACATCTTTAGCAAGTTCAATCAGCTCTACACCTTGTGGGGTAATATCCATTACACCTAGGTCAGTAATGACGCGATGAACCACGCCTTTACCTGTTAAAGGTAAACTACAGTTTTTTACAATTTTTGGTGTACCATCTTTGGCACAGTGTTCCATAAGTACTACAACTTTTTGGACACCAACAACCAAGTCCATTGCACCGCCCATACCTTTGACTTTCTTACCTGGAATCATCCAGTTAGCCAAGTCACCATTTTCAGAGACTTCCATTGCACCTAAAATGGCAATGTTGACGTGACCACCACGGATCATGGCAAAAGATTCTGAGCTTGAGAAGAAAGCAGCACCAGGGCGAGCAGTGACTGTTTGTTTACCAGCGTTAATTAAATCAGCATCAACAGTTTCTTCAGTTGGAAACTCGCCAATACCTAACAAACCATTTTCAGATTGAAGCCAAACATTAATATTTTCAGGAATATAGTTGGCAACTAGAGTAGGTAAGCCAATACCTAAATTCACATAAAAACCGTCTTCAAGTTCTTTCGCAGCACGTTGTGCCATTTCATTGCGTGACCAAGCCATTTTATACTGCCTCCGTGCTTAAAGTTTTATGCTCAATACGTTTTTCAGGTGATGCGTTTAATACAATGCGGTTCACATATATACCTGGTAAATGGATTTCATCCGGATCCAATTCACCAATTTCAACCACCTGTTCAACTTCTGCAATTGTAATTTTTCCAGCCATTGCGCATTCGGGATTAAAATTCTGAGCAGTTTTACGAAATACTAAATTACCTGCCTTGTCTGCCTTATATGCTTTAACAAGAGCTACATCGGCTGTTAAAGATTCTTCTAAAATGTAATTTTTGCCGTTAAAAATACGTTCTTCTTTACCTTCAGCAATGAGTGTACCTACACCAGTTTGTGTGTAAAATGCTGGAATTCCCGCACCTCCCGCACGTAACTTTTCAGCTAAGGTGCCTTGTGGGGTTAGTTCAACTTCTAATTCACCATTTAAATATTGACGCTCGAATTCTTTGTTTTCACCAACATAAGAAGAGATCATTTTTTTGATCTGTTTGGTTTGAAGCAATATACCTAAGCCGAAATCATCTACACCTGCGTTATTTGAAATACATGTGAGACCAGTCACACCACTTTGCTTAACTGCAACAATCAGTTTTTCCGGAATTCCACATAAACCAAAACCACCTACGGCAAGTGTTTGATTATCTGCAATAACGTCTTTTAGTGCTGCCTCTGCATTGGCATAAACTTTATTCATTCTATTGTTATCCTATATCCCTTAGTAATCTTAGTTTTAGCATCACATTTTGCGTTACAGAAGTTAATTTTTTTAAATGATTAATAAGTATAATCAATGAATGGTTTCAAATCGTCTACAAAAGATCAGACGAACATAAAGAAAAATACTTTAAAAAAATCACCTCATATCATTGAAAATTATAATAATTAATAATTTTAGCTTAAGCGTATGCTTAGCTCATCCTAAAAAGCAGTCTTTAATTTTTTAAAATTTATATTGAATCAAAGCTTCAATAAATTGAGTCGAAATATTTGAAATTTCAAAGTTCTTTTTATAAACAATTCCTACAGTCTTATGAATAGATTCATCCTTTAACTCAATGAGTACGTTATGTTCTTTATCAATGTGTTTAGCAAAATGCCTTGGAATTGCACTCACCCCAATTCCATAAGCCACAAAGCTTGAGAGTGATGAGATTTGATGACATTCAACTTTCAAATCGAGCGTTATATTATTTCGCAAACAATTCTGCTCAACCAAATATCGAACAATTGAAGGTTTTTGCAATGTCACGAATGGATTTGAACAAAGCTCTTGCCATGTAATAGAAGATGATTGAGCAAGTGGGTGAGTCTTTGGTAATAGAGCTAAGAAATCTTCTTCAAATAGTGGTTTGAACTCTAGGCCTTCGGTGAGATCAGGTTCAAAGCAGATACCAAGTTCAAAAATACCGTCTTGTACTTTTTCTATAATAGTTTCATTTGGAATATCTTGAATTGAAAAGTTCAAGTTGGGATGAAGTTCTAAAAATTGATGAATTACTTCAGGCAGAATCGCATGAGTCACGAAGGGCATTGAAGCGATACTTAAGGTTCCACGATTGAGCTTAAAACGTTGTTTAACATCGTTTTCCATTTCATCCCAATTGGCGAGTAATTTTTTAGCGTAGGGAATAAGGGATTTACCTTCTTGGGTAAGCTCAACACGGCGAGTATTACGGTTAAATAGTTTTCCGCCTAATTCTTCTTCTAAGCTTTTGATAGTAAGACTTAAAGCAGACTGGCTGAGATGTAGCTCTAATGATGCATTAGCATAGTTGAGTGTACGCGCAAGGGCTAAAAAAGCTTTTAATTGTTTAAGCGTCATTTCTATCCTTTAGATTGCCCAACTCATCTAGAAGGGTAATTTATACGAAAATTTGTCTAATATGATGTTTTTTTGACAAAAAAATAAAAATAAAGCAGGGGACAATAGGCTGAGCTACTTCAGTAAATTTTCCCAACAAAACTCATCTGTGTTATTAGCAAAGAATAGAGCCATTCCAACTACATGGAAAAACAAATAACCTAGCCAAATTGCTTGAGGAGCAACTTTTAAGCCTTCTAATAAAATAGTTGTTGAATAGATTGCTAACAAAAAGGTGAAGAGAATAATGTATGTAGCACTCGCTACAAATTTATATTTTGGTGCTAATTGAGGGATTTTATAACCAATCAAAATTTGCATACCGCAATTTATGATCAATGAAAGTATAGCTACAATGACTTGTGGCGTATTTAGGTATGTTAAAGAGAGTTGCGTAATTATGAAAATAATTTGCCACAGTACAAACATCCCCAAAGGGTATATTATAAATTTAATCCATATCATATTTTGTTTTCTTATCAAGATTTTATATTGTTATTCTATTGAATAATCTAAATTAAATAAATGCTATTTTTAAAAATAAAGAGTATAAATTTGTCCACCCCCATAAAGATAAAAAGATGAATAAAGCTAAAAATTAGACGTCAAAAAATTAAATGTGCATCCTTAATGAGTGAACGGCACTTTTATAATTTAGTTAGTAAGTATCCAAAAGAATATATTAATTTTTACTATTTTGAGATAAGGCTTTATAAAAATCATATGAAAGGTTTGAACATGTCATTGCCATTGGTTTTTGATTCATTTGAGTAAGGCCTAAATTGAATATTTTTTACTATCAATTAAACTATCATTTTGTATATAAATTACTGTAATTAGATGGCTACAACTACACATAGTTCAATATATATTTCACGTCCAAGTAATTACGAGGGAGATGGAACTGACGATAAAGAAGAATTTATTGAGACATGCAATATCCGTTTTAAAGATATGTTTAAAGATCAAAAATCAATCTCCACACTGTCTGAAATTGAAAAAAAATACTTTGAAAAGTGTGTTTCAGCTTCAAATGATAAATATGCTGCTGAGGAAGTTATTTATGATATTGGAGTTGGTTTTGCGGTACTAATTGTTTTGCTGGGTATAGGCTGGGGATTCTATGAGGCAAAAAAATCTTTAAATACCCCAATGATAATTAATCCCAAGGAAAACACTGAGAATGGTACCAATGGAGACCATATCACTAACGGAGTCATCATAGTCCTTTTTTCCATAATTATTGCTGCATTTATTTATCTAATTTTTAGTTTTGTTTCCGGAATATGGATATCAATTAAATATTAAAGTTTGCAGAGATGTATATGGGCTTGAAAAGGATAAGCCGATTAGTTCTAGTCTTGGTGTGGCAAAATAAGTAGAAGATAAGGTAAAGAAAATCACTATGGAGGTTGTGCAATCTTTTGTGGTCTCTATTGTAGGTATTGATGCATATCAAACATCTCATATTGGTTCAATCAGGTCTAGTGTGTATGGGGTAGGGTGCTATATGAACTGATAGTTTTTTATTTTCTGAACTGTTAAGTTTTAGTCATAATTAAAAGGAGTAATTTCATGAAAAAGATAATTTCATTAAGCTTAATTTTTTCATTAAGTGGATGTGTAAGCCCAACTACCCAAATGACTAATAATAAATTTAGCGATATACAGCCTTCTATACCTTTAGTGTCAGGGGTATGGACGATTTCAATCGGCCCAAGCATATCAACCATAAAACTTGACGCAGATGGTAATGGAATACTTTGCGACGATACTAGTGGACATGTAGTATTCAATAAAGTTAAGTATTTTAATAATATAATTTATCTTCAAAATGGTATGGTTTTAGAAGTTAAGTTTCTTAACAAAGATATACTCGAAGCTAGAACAATTTTAAGTGCCTCTAATTCGAATATGATTTATAAAGCTGATAACGACTTAAAGGCAGCTTCACTAAAATGTGTTAAAGAAATATAGATACCACTTTATAAATTTGCTGCCATAAGGCCAAATAATCAACGGACCTTTTTCATCGCCCAGTCTGATACATCCATTTTTATCTGCTATAAGCTTTCCATGTGCTGAAGCCATCATTGAAATATTACTTTTCATATTGCTTGTAATAAGTATCGGTTGAATAGAAACCTCTTCATGGTTAGTTATAGTAGGCTTTACCATGCAAGATGTTAGGCTAAAAGCAGTTAAAGAAGCTAAGAGTTGAATTTTCATATAGGGCTTTTTTTATTTACTTTTTAGTAAGAGGTTCTATAAATTGATTGATAATAACGCCTTTACTTAGATCACATGTAGTATCAGGTTTAATTATCCATTTGTAGTTGTTCAAATTAATGGGATAAGCTTCTCCGCTGCCGTAAGCAATCGTATCCCCATCTTTATATTCTTTTGAGTCAACAATTAAAAGATACTTATTGCTATCCCAATGAGCATCTTTAGTTGCAAAAATAGGAATCACTCGATCATTTGTATTCATTAAATAAACACAAGAGCCTTCAATCTTGATTTTTGCCTCACTATAGCTTGCATTATCAGCATTACCAGAGTAACCAATTTTTGGAACAATAACCTTATTTTGAGCCAGAGAAGTATCGGTACATCCATTAAGTAGGATGATCAATCCAGTTTGAAGAGTGAACAAAATATTTCTTTTATTCATAACTTATATACTAGTGAAAAGTCTAAATTATAAATTCTATCAGTAGACATGTAATAGTATTCATTACATTGTCTAACTCTAGTGACAGAAGTAGAAGTTATCTTTAATAAACAAGCGCCGTTTTCGAGTAAAGATGAGAATATTAAAAAACACGACTCTATATTTCTGTTCTAATCTTTTGATGATTAAGCTTCAAATTGCTTTATTCAAATAAAGATAAAAAATTATCTGCGCAATATTTCAAAAGAATAAGATGAATTATATTTATTAAATTAATTTAAAAAATATATTATTTAATTGTCTTTATTAAATAATGTAGAAATATTAATTTAATTTACTCAATAATTAATAAGTTTTATAAAATAATAATATTTTTTAATTAATTAAATTTTACCAATAAAACAACTTAAATATTTGTATTGCATATATATTTTAAAATTTAAATAAATTACATTGTTTTTAAATATTTTAGTGATATTTTATTTTTAAGCTCATTTACCTATTACCACGCATAGATACTGTGATTTTTATCATTTTAGGTTTGGGATAACCTAAATATCTTTTGGTAATTTTATTGAACCTAATATCTATTCTTTAGGGAGAAAGAATATATGTGGGAATTATTTGTAATTCTACTTTCGCTTGGGCTGTTGATGTATACAGCTTACAAGGGCTTTTCAGTCATTCTCATGGCACCAATTTGTGCCTTACTCGCTGTTTTACTCATTAACCCAGCCAATGTCTTACCGTTTTATTCGGGTGTATTTATGCCCAAAATGGTGAACTTTATTAAAGATTACTTTCTTGTATTTTTACTCGGGGCAATTTTCGGTAAAGTCGTTGAAATGTCAGGAATTGCTGAGTCTATTGCACGAACTATTGTGAGATGGATTGGAGCAAAAAAAGCAATTTTAACCGTTGTATTGTTAGGTGCAATTTTAACCTATAGCGGTGTAAGTTTATTTGTTGCTGTATTTGCCATTTATCCTTTTGCAAACCAGCTATTTAGACAAGCCAATATTCCAAAACGTTTAATTCCGGGGACCATCGCGCTTGGTGCATTTACATTTACCATGGATGCATTACCGGGTACGCCACAAATCCAGAACGTAATTCCAACTACATTCTTTGGCACCAATATTTATGCTGCACCATTTCTAGGAATTATCGGTGCTATTTTTGTTCTATGCATGGGTTTGGCTTACTTAGAATGGCGTCGCCGTGCAGCTGCAAAAGCTGGTGAGGGGTACTCTGGTTTTGGCACAGACAATACACGGCCTCAAGAAATTGAAGCTGATATGAACTTGCACAGTAATGGAAGTACGGCTCGTCAGTTTTTAGCATTTGTACCTCTTATTCTTGTTGCCGTAATGAACAAATATTTATCTAAAGCAATTAAAGAGTGGTATCCAAATGGTTTTGATTTTGCCGCAGTTGGATTAGCTGATTACACCGTAGATGTTGCAAAAACTGGTGCGATCTGGGCAGTGGGTCTTGCGCTGATTGTCGGGATTATTTCTGCAATTTTGTTTGATTATCAGCGTGTAGTGATGAACTTCAAAGAGGGCATTAATGCCAGTATTGGCGGCTCACTTTTAGCAGTGATGAATACGGCTTCTGAGTATGGTTTCGGTGCAATTATTGCGTCATTACCGGGCTTTGCTCTGATTAGCCATGCAATGAGCAGTACTTTTACAAATCCACTAGTAAATGGGGCTGTGACGACAACCGTTTTAGCAGGTATTACCGGTTCAGCTTCAGGTGGTATGAGTATCGCTTTAAGTGCGATGGCTGAACAATATAACGCCGCGATTTTAGCTGCGGGTATTCCACCAGAAGTCATGCACCGTGTGGTTGCAATGGCATCGGGTGGTATGGATACACTTCCGCATAATGGTGCTGTTATTACTTTACTCGCTGTTACTGGATTAACCCATAAACAATCGTATAAAGATATTTTTGCAGTTACGGTAATTAAAACATTAGCGGTATTTGTGGTGATTACGGTCTTTACCATAACAGGTATTGTTTAAGTCAGTGCGTTATAAGTATTAAGGAGTAAATAAATGACAAAACTTTTAGACGGTAAGGTCGCTTTTATTACAGGTTCTGCAAGTGGTATAGGTCTAGAAATTGCTAAGAAATTTGCTCAAGAAGGTGCCAAAGTTGTCATTTCTGATATGAATGCAGAAAAGTGTCAAGAAACGGCGCACTCACTTAAAGAGCAAGGTTTTGACGCATTATCTGCACCATGCGATGTGACCGATGAAGACGCTTATAAACAAGCCATTGAGCTTACTCAAAAGACCTTTGGTACGGTTGATATCTTAATTAATAATGCTGGTTTCCAACATGTTGCACCTATTGAAGAATTTCCAACGGCTGTTTTTCAAAAGTTAGTTCAAGTCATGTTAACTGGGGCGTTTATTGGTATTAAACATGTTTTTCCAATTATGAAAGCTCAAAAATATGGTCGTATTATTAATATGGCCTCAATTAATGGCTTGATTGGTTTCGCTGGAAAGGCAGGGTATAACAGTGCTAAACACGGCGTAATTGGCCTAACAAAAGTTGCGGCATTAGAATGTGCACGCGATGGTGTTACGGTAAATGCTCTATGCCCGGGTTATGTAGATACACCGTTGGTTCGTGGGCAAATTGCAGATTTGGCTAAAACCCGTAATGTAAGTTTAGACAGCGCACTTGAAGATGTGATTTTGGCAATGGTTCCTCAAAAGCGTTTGCTCTCTGTTGAAGAAATTGCTGACTATGCGATTTTCCTTGCGAGTAGCAAAGCAGGTGGGGTAACAGGCCAAGCTGTTGTTATGGATGGTGGTTACACCGCTCAATAATTTAAGTATTTTATAAAAGCCGCTTATTTAAAATAGGCGGTTTTTTTATTCGTTAAAAATTTATGATAGTCTGCTGTTCAAAATAATGATTTATCTCTACTCTATTTGCTTATAAAAAATCTAATAAAATAAGTTTATTAAAGTATGAAATTATACTTTAAAGGTATTTAACTTATTTCCATTTTTAAAATCTAATAGAGTATGAGAAAGTAATCTTTACTCTCTTTCTTGATTCGGTATTTTCAGGAAAATTTGTCAATTAAAGGATATTAATTGGCATACAAGTTGCTTTTTAAGCAATAAGTTATTTAGCTAGGTGAAAAGGATATGATATCACTCAGCCAACAGACGGAACTCAATCATTATTCACGCAAGGCTGAATTTGCGCAGAGTTTGATGTCCACGATTTGTGGTGAACACCGTCTAGACACAATTTACAAAGACACTCTCGATTTTCACTATGACGGAATGCGTTTGCCTAATAAAAAAATGGCAATCGGTACAATCAGTTATGGTGCAAACGTTGCGATTAACATCTCAAATTTAAAAGCGTATAGCATTAGTTTGCCAATACAAGGTCGACAAGCTCTCAACATTCGTGGCGCTCATTATCAATCTGATGAAAACAGGGGCCTTATTGTTTCAAATAATGATCAGCAAGATTTGATTATCGATAAAGATTGCAGAAAATTTCAGGTGGTTATTCCTGAGCGAAGTATGCAGATTGTCCTTGCGGATCTACTCAACAAACCCATAGAAGCCCCCATTATTTTTAACCCTGAAATGCATCTGGACTCGGAGCAACTGATTGGTGCATGGTGGAAGAACATTCAAAATTTTGTACAGTTAAAATCACAATATAGCAATTTTTATGGTTTGCAGATGTTGTCTGAAGACTATGAAAATTTTGTAATTAAAGCGTTATTGTTATCTCAAGAAAACAACTACTCTGAAGCTTTAAAGTCACTCTCACATCAGGATGAGCCAGCTTATATTCGTAAGGTTCGTAATTTTATTATTGAACATGCGCATGAAGAAATCTGTGCAGAAGACTTGCAGCGTCTGGCTGGGGTTTCAAAATCAAAATTGTATGATGAATTTCAACAATACTATGGCACCAGCCCAATGTCGTATTTAAAAAAATATCGTCTCCAACAAATTTATAAGATTTTGAGCACTACCGGAGCAGATAGAAAGGTTTCTATTTCAAAGCTTGCCTATGACTGGGGCTTTAACCATTTAAGTCGTTTTTCTCAAGAGTATCGTGAAGAATTTGGCGAAAATCCAAGTGAGACTAAAGGGAAAATTTTCTAATATTTAATTTTTCGCAATAAAAAACTGATTTAGGCAACTAAATCAGTTTTTTATTTATAGCCTAATATTTATAAACTTTCTTCGAGCTTTAACACTTGTTTGTTTTTAGATTTCTCATAAATCACTTTGAGACTAAGTGCAATAAATGAGATGAAGGTTGGTAGTGCAAGAATAAAGAAAATACCGCTTAAGCTTAGGTTGAAAGTGAAAATGAGCGAGCCAAAGAAAGCGCCTAAAATTGCACCGATACGACCAATACCATGCATCCATGAAACGCCAACTGCACGGCACACTGCTGGATAGAACATAGCTGCAAGTGGCAGTAATGAAGACTGTGCACCAGCCAGTAATGCACCAATTAAGAAGATAGTAAGGCCTAATAAGAAAATATTTGAGCTCACTAGACCTGCAACAATGAATAGTCCAAAAGCGATGAGATATGAATATTTAATGACTGTAGTTGGGTTCAGTTTATCCATGTACCATCCCATAATGGTTGCACCAATCACACCACCAAAAGGGAAAATCGCGGCAATTAAACTAAACTGTTGAGTACTAAAACCTGCTGTTTTTAAAATCGTTGGCATCCAGCTTGTTAAAAGATAGAACACCAAAAGACTCGTAAAGCAGCAGAGCCAAAGCATACTTGAACCCCACAGATATTTTCCTAAAACCACTTTAACTGGATTTTCATCTGATACAGTTTCTGCTTGAGTTAAAACAAGTTTTACTGGCTCTTGGAAGGAATGTCCTTGAATATTTTCTAATATACGCTGAGCTTTGTCTTGTTGATGACGTGTAATTAAGTATTGCGTTGATTCAGGTAATTTAAGCAATAAAGCAACCACTAAAATGAGGGGAATGCTTCCGCCAATAATAATCACTTTGGCCCAGCCATAGCTTTCTAATAGATAAGCTGACAACACACCGCCACAAGAAATACCGAGCATGAAACCACAACCAGCAAGACCTGTAAGGAATGCTTTACGTTTTACAGGCATATATTCAGAGACAATAGTACTGATGTTTGGCATGGCTGCGCCTAAACCAACACCTGTAATAAAGCGATAAATCATTAAATCTTGGGTTGAGTCGGCAAAGCCGCACAAAATCGTAAATATTGAAAATAAAAGGCTTGTAAAAATAATGACACCTTTACGTCCAAACTTATCGGACAAAGGCCCAGAAATGATTGCACCGATCGACATGCCCACTAAAGCAGCACTTAAAACTGGAGCAAGCTGAGGCTTGGTAATTCCCCAATCATCGAGCAATGCTGGAGCAATAAAACCGATAATCCCTGTATCTAGACCATCACAGAAGAAGACAAAAAAGCCTAGGATAAAAACCATCCATTGTAATGGAGACAGTTTTTCGCGATTGATAATCGTGTTTGCATCTATCGTTTTCATATGTATTCCTTATTCATTAAAATTTTTTGCTGTAATTGACGAAGAAACGGTTTTCAGAGAAATCGTTTCCATGCTTAACGTCGTAATTGATGAAGATGTACTGAAGAGCTAAACCTTTGAGAAAAGGCTGTTGAAGGGCATAATTGACAATAACGTTTGCTTCACTTTCTTTATTTTTTAAGCCATCTGCTGTTTTGAAGTGATCGCCATATACATATTTGAAAGTGGTATTTAGACCCGGCACATGATCTTTAAAGTCATAGCCATAGATAAAGTGATAAGACTTTTCATCTTGTTTGAAGAAACCAGTCGTGTTCCAGTTAATGAAATAAGTTTCAGGCAAGAAACCATCTGGTAACGGGTAAGCAGACTCACCAATAATTTGCTGATAACCCACACCAAAGCTGTGATTTTTTACTTTAACCGTTTCTAGTAACCCTACGTTTTGTGCGTCAATGTCAAATAGATTTCCATTATCTTTAGCATTGAAATATTTGAATTTTGAATTAACTGAAAAATTAGAATATTTCCATATATGGTCAACGCCGACATAATGTTTGTTATATAAATCCTCCATATTCCCAAAGTAATATTCACCCTTCAACGTAGGCGTAAATTGATAGCGAAGATCTATATAGTTAAGGCCGTCGGAGTAGCCAGTCACACCTTTTGAAGTAAAAGAAAATCGATGAAAATCTTCTTCATTTCGTGGTGATACTTTTTCAATACGGCCAATTTCAGCAAAAAGCTTATCGTTTATCTGGCTCTTAAGATTAGTTCCCCAATAAGACGTCAGGAGTTGTCGGCTTGCATCTACAGTGGTTACGGGTAAATCCAGCCATAGTTCACCAATGCTTAGTAGCGTTTTGTTATAGCCTAACTTTAAGGTCGCTGCATATTTTAGATAATCAGGTGCTTGGGACTGCGTGGTTTTATCAAAAGGCAATACCGTATCTGCAACATGTTTATCTTGGCTTAAACGAACCGCATATTGTGCTGAAGCATTTGCGCCAATTTGAATTGGGGTTCCACCAATTTCTAACGGCGTATCATGCATATTTGAGTTGTAAAATAGAGAAACTGATTGTGACCAGCTACCTGTGTCTTTTACATCTGGATTGTCATAGTTTCTGTCTATATATGCATTTTTTGATGTAAATTTCCATTCTTCATCCGCTGAATAAGCCTGAGTAGAAAATGCACTACAACATAAAATATTGATGAGCATTAACGTTTTTTGTTGTCCATAAATTGGCCATGGTCGATGCATAAATAAACGCCTTAATTTAGAAAATGACTGGGCTTTTTTATGTAATCAAATTAATTACATGACTTGATTGAACTATTTTTAGCCAATCGTCACTATCCAATAAGTCCTAATCTTAATCCATTTTTTCCAAATGAGATAAAAAGTATTAATTTAATTTTTTAATTTAAAATTATGAAATTTATTAGTTTTCCTATTTTTTGTGATTTATCCATTTTTATTGATTTTGATAATTGCGCAGAGATTGGATAGTGCTTGCAGCTTTTGGACAGCCTAAAAAAATATTCGGATAGAAGATAAAGCCATAACAATGTCAGGAGTTGACACTATGGCTGGGCAAACCGTTCAAATTAAAACAGCATCTGGAAAGCAGTTCAGTGCATATCTAGCGACACCAGAAACAGGAAAAGGACCTGGAGTGGTGCTTTGTCAGGAAATCTTTGGAGTGAATGCCGCCATGCGAGAAAAAGCGGATTTTCTTGCGGAAGAAGGCTATACCGTTTTAGTTCCTGATTTATTTTGGCGTGTAGCACCTAATATTGAACTGAGTTATACACCAGAAGATTTTCAAAAAGCTTTTGAACTTTATCAGCAATATGATGAAAACCTCGGTGTTGAAGATATTCAAGACAGCTTATCTTTTTTAAAGACTCGACCAGAATGTGACACTTCTACAGGCCTCGGCGTGGTGGGCTATTGTTTAGGTGGAAAGCTTGCTTATCTAGCAGGCTGCCGACTTTCTGACGTGGCATGTGCCGTAGGTTATTACGGTGTAGGCATCGAAAAAGCATTAGATGAGTTAGCTAACGTAAAAGGACGTTTGGTTTTACATATTGCAGAACTAGACCAATTTACACCGCCAGATGCGAGACAAGCGATTGTCGATGCAGCTAACCAATATTCAAATGTACAAGCCTATGTTTACGAAGGTGTTGATCATGCTTTTGCACGACCAAAAAGCAATCATTACCACAAACCTTCAGCACGCTTTGCTCACGAGCGTACAGTAACCGCTCTACATGAAACCATTGGGCCGAAATATGACTTAGTTGCCTTATGGGAAGAGCATATTCGGCATGAGTTCGATACGCGTGACGTACCAGCTACCATGGCAACGATGGTTGCTGAACCTTATGTCAACCATATTCCAACCTTAACTGGCGGTGTAGGCCAAAGCCAGCTTGCCCGTTTTTATCAATATCACTTTGTGCATCAAAACCCGAAAGATATGAAGATCACTTCGATCTCTCGTACGGTTGGCTCAACGCAAGTGGTTGACGAATTCATTATGAGCTTTACCCACGACGCTGAAATTGACTGGTTATTACCAGGTGTAAAACCGACTGGTAAATATGTCGAAATTCCAATGTTAGGTGTGATCCAGTTTAGAGGGTCAAAGTTGTGCCATGAGCATATTTACTGGGACCAAGCGTCTGTACTTGTTCAAATTGGTTTATTAGACCCAACAGGCTTACCAGTTGCAGGTGTCGAGACAGCTCGAAAACTTCTTGATGAAGATCTTCCTTCCAATACGTTGATGTCAACTTGGTCAAGTAGTGAAGGCAAGCCAGTCAATTAAGGAGTATCTGCAATGAATATAGATTTAAAAGGAAAAGTCGCTGTGGTAAGTGGCGGTGCAACCCTGATTGGTAAAGCTGTCGTACAAGCGTTGGTAAATGCAGGTGCTCATGTTGCTATTTTAGATATTGATGCTAAAGGCAAGGCGATTGCAGAAAGCTTTAACCATGATGTGATGTTTATTCAAACCGATTTAACCAGCGATGCGGCTATTCAACAAGCTGTGGCAGATATTCATCAACATTTAGGTGAAGTAAGTTACTTGGTGAATTTGGCATGTACCTATTTAGATGACGGTTTTAAATCTTCACGTCAGGACTGGTTACAAGCACTCGATATTAATTTGGTCTCAACAGTTGAGCTGAGCCGTGCTTTATACCATGACCTAAAAAAGCAGCAAGGTTCAATCGTTAACTTTACTTCAATCTCGGCCAAAGTAGCACAAACAGGACGCTGGTTATACCCAGTTTCTAAAGCCGCAATACGTCAACTCACACAAAGCATGGCAATGGATTTTGCTACCGATGGTATCCGCGTCAATTCAGTTTCTCCGGGTTGGACATGGTCTCGTGTCATTGCAGAAGTCAGTGGTAATAACCGTGAAAAGGCCTATAGCGTGGCAGCCGATTATCACTTGCTAGGCCGATTGGGTCACCCCGAAGAAGTCGCCAATGTTGTTTTGTTTTTATTGTCACCCGCTGCGAGTTTTGTCACCGGAGCAGATTATGCGGTCGATGGCGGATATTCAGTGATGGGCCCTGAAGGATCACAGCCCGCTATTCCACGTTTAGCCGAATAGCACAGCGTTTTAAAAGCACATTTAGAAAATTATGGAGAAGATTATGCGCCGTATTGCAATTGTTGGAGCAGGACAGTCTGGTTTACAGCTTGGTTTGGGCTTATTAGATACAGGTTACGACGTGACCATGATCACCAACCGAACTGCCGATGAAATCCGTCAAGGTAAAGTCATGTCAAGCCAGTGTATGTTTCATACCGCTTTACAAACTGAACGTGACTTGGGACTAAATTTTTGGGAAGAACAATGTCCAGCGGTAGAAGGTATTGGGCTGGCTTTAGTCAATCCTGAAAATGGTGGTAAAGCATTTGAATGGAGTGCTCGTCTTGAGCGCTACGCTCAATCGGTCGATCAACGCGTCAAAATGCCATATTGGATGGAAGAGTTCGAACGCCGTGGCGGTCGATTGGTGATTCAGGATGTGGGAATAGAAGAGTTAGAACAACTCGCAAACGACTACGAGCTTGTATTACTCGCCGCTGGTAAAGGTGAAGTCGTTAAACAATTTGAGCGTGATGATGCACGTAGTGTTTTTGATAAACCACAGCGCGCTTTGGCATTGACCTATGTCAAGAACATGAAGCCAATTTCACCTTATTCACGAGTGACTTTTAACATTATTCCTGAAGTCGGTGAGTACTTTTCATTTCCAGCACTTACCGTGAATGGACCCTGCGACATCATGGTGTTTGAAGGAATTCCAAATGGACCAATGGACTGCTGGCAAGACGTCAAAACACCAGAACAGCATTTGCAGTGCAGTTTGGACTTACTCAAGAAATTTGTGCCTTGGGAATATGAACGCTGCACAAATGTTGAGTTGACTGATGCAGGCGGATATTTGGCAGGGCGCTTCCCGCCGACCGTACGCAAACCCGTTTTAACCTTACCCTCTGGCAAAAAGATTTTTGGCATGGCAGATGCCTTAGTGGTCAATGATCCAATTACTGGTCAAGGCTCAAACAATGCGGCTAAGTGTAGCAAGATCTATTTCGATGCCATTTTAGCCAATGATAATCAAAGCTTTAGCGAACAATGGATGGTTCAAACTTTTGAGCGTTATTGGGCTTATGCAGAAAAAGTCGTGGCTTGGACCAATAGCTTGTTATTACCACCTGAGCCTCATGTCGTTGAACTCCTAGCAGCTGCAAGTCAAAACCAGAGCATTGCTTCAATTATGGCCAATAACTTTGATGACCCACGCGCATTTGCTCCTTGGTGGTTTGATGCAGATCAAGCTCAAGCATTCTTGGCCTCAAAAACCACAGCAAAAGTGGCTTAAGGGCAAAACAGCAAAGGGAGAATTAAAAATGGACACAATTGAAACTTTAGCTTTACAAGCGATTAATGCTGAAAACCCAAGAGAAATTCGTAATTTGCTTGGTCAGTTTGCAACTGGCGTTACCGTGATTACCACTCGTGGTAAAGATGGCCGGAAAATAGGTATGACAGCCAATTCGTTTTCATCTCTGTCTTTAGATCCGCCATTAATTTTGTGGAGTCTATCAAAAACAGCGCCAAGTTTGTCTGATTTTGTAGAAGCTGAATATTTTGCCATCCACATGTTGGCGCAAGAGCATCATCAGCTTTCGGGGCATTTTGCTCGAGGTGCCGAAGACAAATTTGCAGGCATTGCCCATCAACAATGCAATGCTGGCGTTCCAATTTTATCCGATGCACTCGCAACCTTGGTTTGCCGCAATGTAAATCAATATGAAGGCGGAGATCACCTGATTTTTATTGGTCAAATTGAACAATACCAACAGCGCCAAGGTGAACCATTGGTATTCCACGCAGGAAAGTATCGGATTGCCGCTGAGCATCCAGAATTAGCAGGTTAATTCACCATAATCACGATCAATCCGGTCGTGATTTTTTATAGGAAATAAGAAGATGAAAAGCACTTTAATTAAACATGGATTTTTAGCAGGGACATTGTTGGGGTTGCCATTGGTTACACATGCCTATGATTTACCGACCGTAAATTTAGGCATGACCAGCTTTCTCGATGGCGGATTACCCGCAGGGCCTGGCTGGTATGCTCAAACTTACTTTCAAAATTACGATAGTAATAAACTGGTCGATGCCAATGGACAAAAATTAGGTTTACCTAAAACAGATTTAAATTATCAGGTACTGGTTGAACAGATTAGTTATTTATCGAATGTCCGAGTAAAAGATCAAGCCAGTCTAGGCATGAATTTTTTAATTCCTTTTGTCAGTAAAATGGACATGGATGATGGCTTGAATAATGCTGCTATTAAAGCCCAAAGCGGCTTTGGAGACATTATGATCGGACCTTTTATTCAGTTCGATCCAGTCATGGGCGCGCAAGGGCCGAAGTTTGTACATCGTTTTGAGTTTCAGGTGAATTTACCTACTGGCGAATACGATCGGCAAAAAGATATTAACCCCAGTAATAACGCTGTTTCATTTGACCCTTATTGGGCTGCCACATATTGGTTTAATCCTAAATGGACTGCATCCACACGTATCCATTATCTCTATAACTTTAAGAATAATGACCCAAGCTATGCTTTTGTTGGAGCAAATGATATGCAGGCAGGGCAAGCAATTCATGCAAACTTTGCAACGGACTATGCTATTACTGAACAGTTTCGCTTAGGACTGAATGGTTATTGGCTAAAACAAGTCACTGATACCGAAGTCGATGGTGAAAAAGTCAAAGGTCGACGTGAACAAGTTTGGGCAATTGGTCCTGGTGCGATGTACAGTTTTTCTAAAAATGATCACTTGGTTGCAAATGCATATTTTGAGCAAGATGCTGAAAACCGGCCAGAGGGAACACGACTACAAGTTCGTTATGTCCATCATTTTTAAATCATAAAAAAAGCCTTTTATATCAATCAATATAAAAGGCTTTCGTCTATTTTAAACTTAAGAAAAAATTGAAGTAATTAAGCCTGAACCTTCACTGTGACCAGAACGGCGAGTCGAAGAAGGTAACTCACCATAACGGCGTTTATATTCTTGAGAAAAACGACCTAAGTGAGTAAATCCCCATTTAAATGCAACGTCTGTGACCGATAGATTTTCATTATGCATCAGCTCTAAATGAGCTTGTTCAAAGCGTAATTCTTTTAAATAAGACATTGGGGTAGTACCCAAATAGTTTTTAAAACCAGTAAATAGGGTTCTTACGCTCACGCCTGCATGTTCAGCCAAAATTTCGACATTAAGCGGCTCATGTAAATGTTCTTTAATATAGGCTTCTGTACGCTTCACGAAATAAGGAGAGATTGTTTTTTCTTTATAATGATCAAACTTATGTAATGCGTTATTGGGTTGGCCATAAATGAGCGCATTAAATAAATTTGACTCAAACTGTTTAAAAGCTAAAGCATGATGGAGTGGATGTTGCTCACATGCTAAAGCATCCATTAATGTTCTAACGAGCTGTAAAAAGTAGGCTCCACTTTGTGTAGAAAAGTCCAATTTTGGATCAAAAACGAGTAAGTTGTTCTCTGAATCGGCAATGTGCTGACGGCAATGGTAAGTAAGATCATTCTTTGACACTTTTAGAACGAGCTGCGGTGAGTTCGCATGCCAGCGCATACGTAAAGATTGCTGAGGTGAAATAAGAGATGCAACTTGAGAATAAGAAATAAACTTTTGTGAACCAAACTCGATTTCTGCGTAGCCTTGAGTTGGAATTTGAATTAAGTAAAAGTTATCTAGATGATCTGGTTCAATAATGACATCTGCGCCATATTCCAAGCGACTAATAGACAATGCGCCTGTTTTAACATGGTGCATGGTTGCACTGAAATCTCGCTTCTGATGAGAGATTTTAAGATCATGCGGTTTAAAAATTTGACCTACATTTCGGCAGGTTTCGCTTAAATCGTGGTGATCAAACACCAAATTATGATCAGTAAAGATAGACTCATTTTGAAAATGACGTCCACTGAGTCCTGGGGAGTTGGCTTGGTTCATATTTATCCCTTTCGGCTCACTCCTGTATTTACTTGCGTTATAAAAACTTTAAAAATTCGATGCACAGCAAGTAAATACGGCACTTAAAAAATTAAGTTACTCGCAAATTACAATGAGATATAAGCAAAATACAGACCAATTTATCCGTTAATTAATGTGATTTTCTCAAATTTTTAAGTCGGATTTTATCCTTCTTAATACATTCGAGAAATAGAATAAGAAGATATAAAAGGTGCTATAAGTTAATCTCATCATGATCTTATTCCTTAAGATCTACCAAAATTTATAGCAAATCCGAGTGAGCTGGTCAATTTATTTTATCGGAATTAATTATTTTATATTATTGATATATAAAAACTTTTAATTTAAATGCAAAAATTCAATATACCCCTTGCAGAGTATATTGAATCATTTCAGGTCTAGTAGTTTTTAAGCTATTTATACTTTTAACGTGAGGTATTGCTTTGTAAAAACTTCTCGCTATAAATACGATAGTTTTGCAAAGCTTGCTCATCCAACCAATTTTTAACGGCTTCAATCATTGGTGGTGGGCCACATAAATACATATCAAAAGCCTGCTCAGCCAGTTGATCTTTATTTAAGTGCTCGTGAATATAGCCTGCTTTACCTTGCCAAGCTTCCGTTGCCTTAGTCACAATCGGGTGATAACTAAAGTTGGGTAGCTGTTCAGCATAAGCATGTAAACGTTGTTGTTCACATAAATCGGTTTCATTATTTACGCCGTAATACAACTGAACTGCAGGTGAGTTTGGTTGATCCCCCAAGTTATCTAGCTTCCCCAAAAAAGCTGATAATCCTGTTCCCCCTGCCACAAAAACCAGTGGTCGCTCTACTTCACGTAAGTAGAAACTACCAAGTGGCGCTTCAATAAGTAGGCTTTGTCCAACCTGACAACGATCACGCAAATAATTACTCATCACACCGTCTGGCAAAAGACGAATTAGAAATTGCAATTGATTGGTTGCATTTGGTCTATTTGCAAAAGAATAAGAACGCCAATCTTCAGTATCTGGAATTTGCAAACGAGCATATTGACCCGGTAAAAACTGAAGTTGTTCAGCATGACTGCTCGCATCAAGATGCAAAATTGCTGTCGTTTCAGAAACCAGCTCAACAGCAGTCACTTTGGTTTCAATTTTTAAGGTATCACCAGCGTTACAGATAGCAGAATCATGATCGAAATAAAAAGCTGCATCGGATTTTACACGCGTCTGGCAAGCTAACATTTTACGCTCAGCCAAATCACGTTCACTTAATGCATCTTCATCAACATATTCTTGTTCATAAATGCCGGTTTCACACTGTCCCTGACAGGTACCACAAACACCTTCACGGCAGTCTAGCGGGAGGTTAATTCCTTGACGAACTGCTGCATCAAGCAGCAATTCATCGTTATTTACCGAAATGAAAAAGGTTTTGCCATCGGCAAAGTTAAGTGCAACTGAATGTCCCATTTTCATTCCCCTTAAACGTGATAGAAGTCTAAAACGGAATCAATTTTGTCATTCAGCAAAATGCTGTGCTGGCGACGAATACGGAAACCATCTGCGGTTTGGCGTAAAAGATAAGTAGCGTGTCCGTAAAAACAGCCTTCTAAACCTTGACGGTTATAAAGCGTTTGCCATGCAACTTTTGCTTCAATTAATCCATCATCCAATGTTTTAACTCGGATGTTGTTTATGCTGTGTAACGTACGGGGTAACGGCGTTGCAGATGCTGCTTTACCTGTACGAATACGGAATACACGGTCTTCAAGACCTGTACGGTCCGCATAATAAATATAAGACAAGCCCTGATTTGGATCTTGAACATAGTTATGGTCATCAATCCACTGTGGAATATGATATTCACTATCTTCATCGTAAAGCTCTAGATAGGCATCCCAGTCATAAGCATCACAAAGTTCTGCTTTTTTGTACAAAAACTGAGATACAGCAAAATGTAGTTCTTGTGACATGGTTACACCTCATCCATTACGGCATTGTTTTCAAAAGTAATATCCTGCATTTTCAATGCTTTTTTATTTAAGCCATCGAGCATGAGACGTTGCCAATGTCCATGCTGGTTTACATAAAGTCCTTCATGGGTAAACTCACGGCCAGTAATGACGGGTTGAATGCCTAAATCTTGTGAATTTTTGGTCGCGCCATATTCCCAAGACTGACAGCCACGAGAAATATCGCTCCAACGTTCAAGACGTGCCTGAAAACCTTTTTGCTGTTCACGGAATTCAACTAAATCGTCTGGTGTACCAAGGCCTGATACGTTAAAGAAATCTTCAAACTGGCGAATACGGTTACGGCGTGCTTCAGCAGATTCACCTTTAACCCCAATACATTGACTAATGACTTCGGTTTTGTTCCATGCCACTGGACGAACAATACGAAGCTGTGAACTAATTTGGTCCATAAAGAATAGGCTAGGGTACAAGTTTAAGTTTCTTAAACGATGCATTGCCCACTCAGCATATTTGTCGCCATATTTTTCGACCATATACGGCATAACTGTACTGTAACCCGGACGAACTGTTGGGTTTGGCATATCACTAAATAAAACACTATGACCATTTTTAAAACTAAACCAGCCATCGTCAGTTTCTGAATCACCGGCACCTAACTTGCTGTAGTCAAGCGTGTCGAGTTCTTCACCTTTTGATGCATTGACTTGCTGACGATGTTGAACTGTAGAGACATAGTTATAGTGGACAGTACTTACATGGTAACCATCTAGGCCATTTTCATTTTGTAGCTTCCAGTTACCTGCAAAGGTATAAGATGACTTACCTTGAAGTACTTCTAGTTCACCTGTTGGTGACTGGTTAACCATTAAATCAAGGAACAGTTTTGCATCGCCCAAAAAGTCTTCTAGAGAATCTGTTGCTTGAGTATCAAGGCTTACAAATACAAATCCACGATAGCTGGCAATACGGCCTTGTTTTAAGCCTCGGCTTGATTTATCAAAATCTTCACAATATTCACCAGGTGCTTTGACTTTCACCAAACGGCCATCTGACTTGTAGCACCATGCGTGGAACGGACATGTAAATGTTGACTGATTGCCTTTAGCAACGCGTGTTAAGGTCGCACCGCGGTGTTCACAAGCATTAACCATGGCATGTAGTTCGCCTTTACCATCACGGCTCACAATAATCGGTTGGCGGCCAATTTGAACTGTTAAGAAATCATGATTATTTGGAATCTCACTTTCGTGACATGCATAAATCCAAACCTTTTCAAAAATAAGTTCCATTTCCAAGTCAAATAGTTCAGGCTCGGTAAACATATTACGTGCAATACGAAACACGCCATCGTTAGGACGGAAGTCGATACATCCATCTACAAAATCATTCCATTGTTTTAAATTAGATGAGGTCATTGCTCAATCCTCCAATCAATCAGCTTTTAACTGATTGAACCGCGATTAAGCCTGAGCCTCTATCCGTTTTTTCCAGATCTTTATCCACTTTGTGCAGTTTTGATTTTTTAAATGAACTCTTTTTAAGAAAGAGTAGAGATTTAAATTTGTATGTGTTTTAAGCTATTAAAGTTTCCTATAATGTTAAGCAGCATAAAAATGAAACTTTGTGAACTAAGTCTATGAAAGAACAAAACTTAAAATTACAAATTAGAATTCTTTTAGAGCAAAACATCGCATTTGGTCCGGGTAAGGCAGACTTACTTGAAGCAATTGAGAGAACGGGATCGATCTCACAAGCTGCAAAATCTATGAATATGAGCTACCGCCGTGCATGGCAGTTAGTCGACACCATGAATCAGTGCTTTGAAACAGCGTTAGTGGAAACACAAACAGGTGGAACACATGGTGGTGGGGCAGCCGTTACAGCTTTGGGCCAGAAAATCTTACAGCATTACCGCCAAATGGAAATCAATGCTCGACAAGCCTTAGAACATGATTATCAAATCATGAGTAGCTATTTAAAAGGTTAAGATAAAAGATTGTTTAGGCATGAAATCTTTTAATTTGGTATAGCTTTTGCTTAATTCAAATTACGTGCTGAAAAAGCACTGCTGCATTCCAGACATCTATAGTTAATGAATTATGCTTTTCATAATCTTCATGTAGCGCTATATTCTTGGGTATATATCGCTGCAAAAACGACAAAAAGGTAAAAATAATGGTAAGTGATACGAAGATAAAAAAGTTAGCTTTAGCCTATTCAGTCTTCAGCATAGGATTGGTCTTTAATGTTCCAGCCAAGGCTGAATCGGTTACCGTTTATGCAGCAGCGAGCTTAACCAATGCGATTAACGATTTAGAAAAAATTTATGAAAAACAAAATAAAGTAGAAGTTAAAACTTCGTATGCAGGTTCATCGACCTTAGCTAAACAAATTGAAGCTGGAGCACCAACTGATATTTTTATTTCAGCAGATACCCAGTGGATGGAATATCTGCAAAACAAAAAACGAGTTGCAGCAAATGACCGTATAAATTTATTAGGTAACCGTTTGGTGCTAATTACCCCAAAAGGGCAATCATTAAACATAAAATTAGATAAAGCCACAGATCCTAATAAAGTGTTTACAGGCAAGATTTGTACAGGAGATACCAAAAGTGTGCCTGTAGGCAAATATGCTAAACAAGCTTTTACTAACTTAGGTTGGTGGAGTCGTATTGAGCCAAAGTTAGTTGAAACAGAAGATGTTCGAGCTGCATTAAACTTTGTTGCGCGAGGTGAATGTCAGGTCGGTATTGTCTATGCAACCGATGCTACGATTAGTAAAGACGTGAAGGTAGCTGGCATATTTCCGGAAAATACCCATTCACCAATTATTTATCCTGTAGGGATGATTAAAAAGAACTCAAACTCAGCAAAGTTCTATCAATTTTTACAAAGCAACCAAGCCAAAGCTGTCTTTAAAAAATATGGCTTTAGCGTGTTGGCTCCAGTCAAGCCATGATGTTTTCTTTAACCCCAGAAGAGCTCAGTGTGCTGCAACTTTCTTGTAAGGTGGCAGCAAGTTGTCTTGTGGTCAGTATTATTCCTGCAATTTGTGTGGGATGGTTTTTGGCACGTAAAGAGTTTTGGGGGAAGTCATTCATTGAAACATTGGTGTTTTTACCTTTAGTACTACCGCCAGTAGTTCCTGGTTATTTGCTTTTACAAGTTTTTGGGAGCCGCGGCATTATTGGGCAATATTTGGCCCCACTCGGAATTGATTTTGCATTTAACTGGAAAGGCGCCGTTCTTGCTTCGGCAGTGATGGGTTTTCCACTGTTGGTGCAATCTATTCGATTAGCGATTGAACTGGTCGATCAGCGTTTAGAAATGGCAGCAAAGACATTAGGAGCTTCATCTTTAGGGGCATTTTTTCATGTCACTTTGCCTCTTGCCAGCAGTGGCATTTTAATTGGTGCTATTTTATGTTTTTGCCGCAGTTTAGGGGAGTTTGGGGCCACCATTACCTTTGTGGGTAATATTTCAAATGAAACACGGACTTTGCCTCTAGCCATGTATAGCTTAATGCAACAGCCCGATACAGAAGCAGCTATTCAAAGGCTTATTGTTTTATCGTTAAGTGTAGCTTTTCTGGCATTATGGTTTGCGCAGTGGTTTCATCGTTATCAAAAGAAGCGTTTAGGGCGGTAAAATTATGTTGATTGATTGCCGTTTTGAGCTACACATGGGCCAATTTCATATTGAGCCTAGTTTCCAGTCAGATGCTTCTGTTATTGGCTTATTTGGTGCCTCTGGGTCAGGTAAAACGTCCATTTTACATGCCATTGCAGGGCTGAACACTCCGCGTAGTGGGCTCATTAAAATACAGGATCAAACGTGGTTTGATTCAAATCAAAAAATTAATGTCAGCACGCAAAAGCGGCATGTTGGATTGGTTTTTCAAGATGCTCAGCTTTTTCCGCATAAAACAGTCAAGCAAAATTTATTGTTTAGTTTTAAGCATCTTTCCCAACAAGAACGTCACTTTGAAGCAGATTACATTATTGAGTTATTAAAGTTAGGGCATTTATTACAACGTATGCCTATCAAACTCTCGGGTGGGGAAAAGCAGCGCGTGGCACTAGGTCGAGCATTATTATATTCGCCTAAGCTGTTACTGCTTGATGAGCCATTATCAGCATTAGATGCGAACCATAAAGCTGAAATTATTCCTTTTTTTCAAAAGGTAAAAGAGGAACTAAAAATCCCGATGATTTATGTAAGTCATGATATTCAAGAGATTAAACAACTGACCGAAACTATGTGGATTTTATAATTTTTCATTTTTTATACGCATTTCCAAACTTACGAGAGTCGGAGTTATAGAGAACTCATTCTGAGCCTGCGGGAGATTGAACCCTAAAAAGTTACTAGGTTTGATAAACCATAAATCTGATTTTAGCCGAATAAATCAAAAGCCACCTTATTGAAAATGATTATTAATAATAAAATATTTCCAACCTTCTAATTTAATAAAATACATATAAAACAATATTTTATTTTATAATTCTAAGCTGTAACTCATTTGTATAAGATCATAAATTAATCTTTTATCTTAATTTGCTATTGATAAGAATGATAATTATTTGCAATTATGTTTATAGATTTCTTTATAATATAAATTGGAGTATCCACATGCGCTCTACCATCGTGGTCACAGGTGCTGCAAGAGGAATAGGAGCGGCTATTGCCAAGCAACTACTAGATCAGGGCTATCACGTTATTGGTATTGACCGACAAGAAAATCCTAAACAATGGGATATCAGCAAAACAATAACGCCAGATCAAACTTCACAATGGCAAGGCATCTCACAAGACATTACCCATCAACAAGAAACACAAACTTTAATTTCAGAGCTTTTAGAAAGATACGAAATTACGGGTTTAGTAAATGCAGCAGGAGTATTAATTATGCGCTCCATGCTTGAAGCCAAAACGGAAGATTGGGAAACACTTTTTGCGGTCAATGTCATGGCACCTATCGCGATCAGCCAACAAGTTGCTAAACATTTTTGTGCAAAAAGGCGGGGTAGCATTGTCACTATTAGTTCAAATAGTGCACGCATGCCGCGTATGCAACTTGGTATGTACGCCACCACTAAGGCTGCACTGAGCCATTTTTGTCGCAATCTGGCACTTGAAATCGCACCTTATCAAGTCAGGCTGAATATCGTTTCACCAGGATCTACTCTCACTCAAATGCAGCAACAACTCTGGACTGATAATGCACCTCCACCTGCAGTAATTGATGGTGATTTGAGTCAGTACCGAACAGGTATTCCCTTAAGAAAACTCGCGCAACCAGATGATATTGCCAATACCGTGAGCTTTTTACTTTCGGACCGAGCGGCCCAAATTACGATGCAAGAAATAGTGGTAGATGGGGGAGCGACACTTGGGGTCTAAAGATTACTTCAGCACAACAACCATCTGAAATTAAAAATATTTTGAAAGATAGAAAAGGAAAATACTAATGAGTATTCCAAAGATTGCAAGTTACAGTATGCCCCAAGCCCATGAATTTACTCCCAACAAAACAAATTGGCCATTGCATACCAATCGAGCTGTTTTATTGGTTCATGATATGCAGCAATATTTTTTAGATTTCTATGACTTAACTCAAGAACCTATTCCAGAACTCATTAAAAACACCAAAGCATTAATTGACGCCGCTCATCAATCTAATATTCCCGTTGTTTATACAGCACAACCGGGCAATCAATCACCTGAACATCGGCAGTTATTAACTGATTTTTGGGGACCTGGTTTAAAGAACGAGCCGAGCTTTACTCAGATTTTGCCAAAAATTTCACCTCAAAAAAATGATACGGTTCTTACCAAGTGGAGATATAGTGTTTTTAAATTTTCTCCGCTCGAACAGCTCATGCGGGAGTCTGGTCGCGATCAACTGATTATCTGCGGGGTATATGCACATATTGGTTGTCTTATGAGTGCTGCTGAAGCTTTTATGCTAAACATCCAACCATTCTTATGTGGTGATGCACTAGCTGACTTTAGCCGCGAAGAGCACGATATGGCATTAAAATATGCTAGTACACGATGCGCTCAAGTCATGACAACACAACAAGTGATTCATGCATGGATGCAAGAACAAGATGCACTATCCTTAGCATAATAGTGATTTAACTTATTCTACTTAAAATATAAAAAGCAGATCATCTATCTGCTTTTTATATGGGTGGAAATGAATACTTATAATAGAGAATGAAGGCAACTCATCATCATTTAATCATTAATATATAATGGTTATCATTATGTATTTGATAATTACTTAATATTGAATATTAAAACTTATATGTATATGATACACCGCTAAACACAAATGATAATATTTATCATATGTTAATCATTATATAGAATAAGGTCGGAAAATGACTTAATGAAGAGGGTCGCAATATGGTTCAGCTCAAGAATGCTTTTATTCTCCAAACGCGTACATGTAGATAGTGAGGTAGGAATAATATTAAATTATTCAGAAACTTATAATCAACTCAAAGCTTATTTATAGGGTAATAAGCTCTGATTTATACATCAAATCATTTCCATAATTTTCAAGTAAGTATAGACAAAATAATTTTAAAAATTTCTATATTTTTTCAACATTAAGGTTAGTTAATCATGACAGCAACTTCAAAATCATTATTAAATGGACTACCAATAAAAAAATCGAGAATACAGGTTTTTGAAATTTTAAATCAAAATCCACAAGGCTTAAGTGCTGTGAGTATTTATACGCAAATTAAAAATGAACATAAAATAACGCTAGGAACGATTTATCGAATCTTGTCGGAATTTGAAAACCGTAAACTCATCAAAAGGGTGTTTTTAGGAAAAAGCAAAAGTATTTATAAGCTTAGAAAAGACAAGATGAGTTGTAACCTCATTTCGCTCAAAACCTCTGAAGCCTTGAACTTTGAAAATGATAAAGTTAAAGAATTACTTCATGAGGTTACTGATATTATTTTTGCAAATACTGGAGTCGATATCAGTAGTGTTGAACTCAATCTATATACTGAATAAAAATCTTTTAAAGTGCCATAAAAAATAAAGGACAGCATCATACTGTCCTTTATTCTCATTAAATCAGTTACTTGATAACTTTAATTCGAGTCGTAGCTGGAATAGTTAAGGGTGAATTGTTAGCAACATAAGTTTCAAGAGCATCAATATCTTGACCACCACCGACACGGTTTTGGCCTTCTTTTAATACCGTAAAGTTGTCACCACCATCTGCCAAGAAGCTATTTACTGTCACGCGATACACTTTAGTGTCAACTAACGGAGAACCAGCAACCATGATGTTACTTGCTCGTGGTGAAACAGATGTATTTGCCGCATATTGGTAACTCAACTCTTTAGATGGCTGTAAAATTCTAGGTGAATTTGAATTTGCACCAGACCATTGCTGTTCAAGCACATCTCTAATCTGTTTACCGGTTAAGCTCAACGTCACAATAGAGTTACCAAATGGTTGAACTGCAAAAACATCGCCAAAGGTAATCTGGTTACTACTATTAATGAGTAGATCAGCGCGCACACCACCTGGGTTCATTAGCGTAAAGTCTGAGCCTTGATTACTTGCTTTTAAAGCAGCCGCTTGCTGAGCATCGGCAATCATAATACCTAGCGGACTTTCACCACTTTCGACTTGAGTACGACTTATTACTGCTGTTGCAGTTCCAACCACACGACTTGAAATGGTGGTCACAGCTTGACGGTATTTATCTAAAATCGCTTCAATGCTTGGGGTTTTACTAAATTTTTGATAGAGATCTGTAAGACTCACTGTGGTTGTACCAGACGTATATGCTTCACTTTGTACAGGAACTTGTTTAGCATCTTTTTTAATGACATCACCAGTT
This sequence comes from Acinetobacter sp. 1294243, assembly GCF_000588015.1. Taxonomy (NCBI): domain Bacteria; kingdom Pseudomonadati; phylum Pseudomonadota; class Gammaproteobacteria; order Moraxellales; family Moraxellaceae; genus Acinetobacter; species Acinetobacter sp. 1294243. The sequence continues at coordinate 220,738 of NZ_JFXG01000001.1, read as the reverse complement.
TTACCATCTAATTCAATCTTGATGTCAGTAATGAGCGTGCCATATTGTCCAGCTGAAGTAAGTAAGAATGGTTTAGCCGGATTTTTCGTTGCATAGTCACAAATATAAGATTGATGTGTATGACCTGACACAACAATATCAACTGCTGGATTAAGCTTATCCAAAATTCCTAAAATCGGACCACTTAAACCATCACATGTTTTTTGATTGAGCTTCGTACTTGGCGCTGCACCTTCATGGACAACGACTACAATCGCTTCAATTCCTTGTTTTTTTAATTCAGGAATCAAAGCATTTACCGTATCTGCTTCATCACGGAACTCAACGTCTTTAATACCTGCCGCAGAAACAATACTTGGCGTCGCTTTAAGAGTTAAACCAATAAATGCAACTGGAATTCCACCATAACTTTTGACTTTATAGGCTGGGAAGATTGTTTTACTAGCGTCATTTTTCATTGCTACGTTAGCAGCAAGGAAATCAAACTTTGCACCACTAAAATTTTTATTAATTTGACAAGGTGCAGTGCTGGTATATTGCTGACATCCACCATTTTTTAAACGGCGTAATTCGTCTGTACCCCGATCAAATTCATGGTTACCTACAGCATTAAAGTCAATTTGAATATCATTCATGACTTCAATGGTTGGTTCATCTAAAAATAAAGAAGAGGTGAGAGGGGAGGCGCTAATTAAATCACCTGCCGAAACCACAGCATTATTTGGATTTTCTGCTTTAAGTTTTTTAATCGCATCGGCGAAGTAACTCACTCCTCCTACAGGAATACGAACAGATTGAGCAGCATCATTTGGATTTGGTGCCTCGACATAACGCTTAGGTGGCTCAAGATTTCCGTGAAAGTCATTAAAAGCTAAAATATTTACGGTTTGATTGCTTCTTTGGGCAGGTGGTGCTGTGTCATTATCATCATCGTCATTACATCCCGCCAATAATGCTACAGCCAGAGAAAGTGTTGTTACTTTAAAAAGTATTGTTAAATTTTTCATTTTTTTATCATTTGATCAATTAAGACGGATAAAAAATACGCTTTTAGTATGAATGTTTGATGAAAGACCCAATAAGTAAATATGTTCGAAATATTAAAATTTGGACAATAAACACAATTATCGAACAATATCTTAGCTAGGGGTGGTCTACAAACCCAATTTTTTTATTTAGAATAAATTTTTAATTGCCTTATAAATCTTAATCAAGTGATTCATTTCATAAGATTAATATGAACCGGAGATAATTTATGCAATGGACTAAACCAGCTTTTACTGATTTACGCATTGGTTTTGAAGTTACAATGTACTTTGAAGCACGTTAATCAGTTTCATCAAATATGTCATAAGCCCTAGTCTTGTTCTAGGGCTTATCTCTTTCTAATAAGATATTAATTTTATGTATATTTATGTTTTAGGTTCAGCTGCCGGAGGCGGGTTTCCGCAGTGGAATTGTAATTGCCCGAATTGTCATGGTGTGCGCACAGGTACAATCCAAGCCAAAGCCCGTACTCAATCATCAATTGCTATTTCTGAAAATGGGACAGACTGGGTTTTATTAAACGCGTCACCTGACATCCGTCAGCAACTCTTCGAATTTAAAGCAGCTCAACCAGCGCGTAAATTGCGTGATACAGGAATAACAAGCGTTATTTTAATGGACAGTCAGTTAGACCATACCACTGGGCTTTTAACCTTACGTGAAGGTTGTCCAATGAAGGTATGGTGTACAAAAATGGTCCATCAAGATTTAACGAGCGGTTTTCCAGTATTTAATATGCTCAAACACTGGAATGGTGGTCTTCAATATCATGAGATTAACCCTAAACAAGCTTTTAAAATTGATGGTTTCGAAAATTTAGAATTTTTACCCTTAATTATTAAAAGTGCAGCTCCACCATATTCACCGCATCGAAATGACCCACATGACGGCGACAATATTGCTTTAATTATCAAAGATCATAAAACACAAAAGCAGTTGTTTTATGCACCGGGTCTTGGAAAAATTGACGATCAAATCATGCAGATTATGCAGAGTTCAGACTGTGTCATGATTGATGGTACGCTTTGGACAGACGATGAAATGCAGCAAACTGGGGTTGGAACTAAAACTGGCCGAGAAATGGGGCATTTATATATTAGTGGCGAAGGTGGTTCACTGTCTTATTTAAACCAATTGAATACACCTAAAAAAGTGCTGATTCATATTAACAATACCAATCCAATTTTAAATGAAAACTCTAGCCAGTTTGCTGAGCTTAAAGTAAATGGTGTAGAAGTTGCCTATGATGGCATGCAGATTGAACTCTAAGGTGAAACATGACTCAAACCCCTGAAGCTTTAACGACTGAACAATTCAAACAAGCCATTATCGATAAAGGCCAGTATTATCATATTTATCACCCTTTTCACGTGATGATGTATGAAGGTAAAGCCACCCAGCAACAAATTCAGGCTTGGGTTGCAAACCGATATTACTATCAAATTAATATTCCGCTTAAAGATGCGGCGATTATGGCAAATTGCCCTGATCAACGAGTTCGTCAAGAATGGATTCAACGCATGATCGATCAAGATGGTGAATATCCAGATGGCGGTGGTCGAGAAGCATGGCTACGGTTAGCCGAAGCTGTGGGCTTGAGTCGTGAACAAGTTATTTCTGAAGAGCTGGTATTACCAGGCGTTCGCTTCGCGGTAGATGCCTATGTAAACTTTGCACGCCGTGCTTCATGGCGTGAAGCAGCAAGCAGCTCTTTAACTGAACTTTTTGCTCCACAAATTCATCAATCAAGACTTGATTCATGGCCACAACACTATCCATGGATTGATGATAAAGGCTATGAGTATTTTCGTTCTCGTTTAAGTCAGGCACGCCGTGACGTTGAACATGGTTTAACGATTACGCTTGATTCATTTACGACTCATGAACAACAAGAACGAATGCTTGAAATATTGCAGTTTAAACTAGATATTTTATGGAGCATTTTAGATGCTTTAACACTTGCACATGTTCACAATGAAGCACCATATCACACTGTGACGAGCAAACGAGTTTGGCACAAAGGACTATTTAAATGAATAAAGAGCAGTTTGATTTAAACCTTGTTCCGACATGGCGACAAGGTTACCGTTTTCAGTTCGAGCCAGCTCAAAATGGTTTTGTGATTTTATACCCTGAAGGCATGATCAAGTTAAATGAAAGTGCAGGAGCAATCGGACAATATATTGATGGGCAGCAAAATGTGTCCGCTATTATTGCCCAGTTAAAGCAAAAATTTGGTGATATTGCTGAGATTGATCAAGATGTAGTGGATTACATGCTAGTCGCAAAGCAGCAGCACTGGATTGATTTAGTATGACAGAAGGTGTTGGCCTACCTTTATGGTTATTAGCGGAACTTACTTATCGTTGTCCGCTACAATGCCCATATTGCTCAAACCCCTTGGACTATGCTCAACATAAAAATGAGCTGACCACTCAAGAGTGGTTTGATGTTTTTGATCAAGCACGTCAGATGGGTGCTGTTCAACTCGGATTCTCTGGCGGTGAACCTCTGGTACGTCAAGATTTAGAACAACTCGTTGCACATGCTCATCAACAAGGGTTTTATACCAACTTAATTACCTCTGGTATGGGGCTTACCGAACAACGTATTGCTGATCTAAAACAAGCGGGTTTAGACCACATTCAAGTGAGCTTCCAAGCGAGCGACCCTGTGGTAAACGATGCCTTGGCAGGTTCAAAGCATGCTTTTGAACAAAAGTATGAAATGTGCCGATTGGTTAAGAAATACGATTACCCAATGGTGCTTAACTTTGTTATTCATCGGCATAACATTGACCAGATTGAACAAATCATTGAACTTTGCCTTGAGCTGAATGCAGATACAGTCGAGCTAGCAATTTGTCAGTTTTATGGTTGGGCTTTTTTAAACCGCCAAGGTTTATTACCCACACAAGAGCAACTGACACGAGCTGAACGGATTACCAATGAATATCGAGAAAAATTAAAAGCGCAAAATCACCCTTGCAAACTCATTTTTGTAGTGCCCGATTATTATGAAGAACGACCAAAAGCCTGTATGAATGGCTGGGGGAAAATCTTCTTTACGGTTGCTCCAGATGGTATGGCGCTACCTTGCCATGCAGCACGACAACTGCCCATTTTGTTTCCAAACGTCCGCGAACATAAATTGTCAAATATTTGGTACAAATCAACCGGATTCAATCATTTCCGTGGCGATGCATGGATGCCAGAAGGGTGCCGTAGCTGTCCCGATAAAGATCGTGACTTTGGCGGATGTCGTTGTCAGGCCTATATGTTGACTGGAGATGCGGCTAATGCCGATCCTGTATGTGGGAAATCGCCGTATCATCAAATGATTGAACAAGCACGGGCAGAAAGTCAGTTGGCTGCACCTTTGCAAAATTTAGTATTTCGTAATAGTAGAAACTCTAAATCTTTAAGCGCCACCCAAAATATTCCAGTCCACACGATTACAGATATATAGCAAGTAGGAATACTCATGAAGCCTCGCCATATTCCAGTTTTTGATGGACATAATGACGCATTAACACGCTTATGGCTAAGTGACCATCCAGATCCTGTACATGCTTTTGTTCATGAACGCTTAGCAGGCCATCTTGACCTAAAACGCTGTCAAGAAGCTGGTTTTATAGGAGGAATGTTTGCGATTTTTTTACCTCCGTATGGCTATGTTCAACAGAACCATCCTAATAAGCTATTTGATCAAAATGCTTCTGATTTTACGCAACAGCAAATTGAACAAATTTGCTTGGAACAACTCGATTTAGCTCACCAACTTGCTCAGTATTCTAAAAATATTAAAATTTGCACCTCGGTTCAAGATATTCAAGATTGCAGAGCAGAGAAAAAGCTAGCGATTGTATTGCATATGGAAGGTGCAGAAGCTTTACAACAAAATCCTGATTTACTCGATATATTTTATGAAAGAGGCTTACGTAGTATTGGCCCCCTCTGGAATAGACCTAGTCGTTTTGGACATGGTTTAAATGCTAAGTTTCCGCACTCACCTGACACGGGAGCAGGTCTTACGAGTGATGGTAAAGACTTTATAAAACGCTGTGTCAATAAAAAGATGGTGATTGATGTTTCACATATGAATGAGAAAGCTTTTTGGAATACTGTAGATATATTGCAGCAGCCAATTGTAGCAACACACTCTAATTCACATGCTTTATGTCCTCAAGCTCGCAACTTAACTGACCCACAACTCAAAGCAATAAGGGAAAGTAAAGGGATGGTAGGCGTAAATTTCGATGTCGCTTTTTTACGGTCGGATGGACAACGCAATGCAGATACATCGATTGATGTAATTTTGGAACATTTAGAATATTTAATGGATCATTTGGGCGAAGAACATGTGGGCTTTGGTTCGGACTTTGACGGTGCACTTATAGGTACTGAACTTGAAGATGTGACAGGCATACATCGCTTAATTGAACGTATGCAACAGCGTGGTTATTCAAAAACACTGATTGAAAATATATATCTTAATAATTGGGTGAGGGTGCTTTATAGAATTGTTGGTCAATAATGAATGACTAAACAGAGTTAATCTACAGAATCATAACTATTTTTTTATTGGCCGAAATGACTAAAAAAAATACAAATAGTTTAATTGTCAACCATTCGGTATATTCACTACACTCAACCTTACTGAATGTAAGAACATTTGGTATTTCAGGTCTTTTGTGGTTTTCACATCACCCATTTCTTTATGAGAAGTAGAAATGGGTTTTTTCTTATCCTAATTATATAAACGTGACAGTCATCACAATAATCGCCAATTATTGGTAAAAACCCTCAATCCCATCTTGACTAAAAGTTCAGCATTAAATACATTTGTAATGTATTTTTAAAGATAATAAGATTGCCTAAAGCGATTCATAATACTGCTTAATCCTGAAATACAGTGAAAAGCCTATTCTAAAAAAGAATAGGCTTTTTGCTTTGTATCAAAATTTATTTTTCGGGATTATTTTTCTCTTCAATTAACATAAAAAATAAACACCTTACAAAAGCGGAGCAAATCAAAGCCGTTAAATAACAAATTTTATGCTATTAATTTAAGCTAATTTCTCAAAAGTTACTCCGTTAATCGAAGAGGTGCAAAATGTTAAAGTCAATTATAGTATTGGGAACAGGTATCGCGATTGGGATGTGTATGTACAAGAAAAAGCAAAAAAATAGCAAAAGCTTTACCACAGATAGTGATACAGACTCATTGATTAGTAAAGACACTGCTAAAAATAAAGATGATGGTTCGCTGGATAACGCAGTACAAGTTTAGAATTAAATAAAAAGGGTTCAGTTAATGAACCCTTTAATTTTGATTAAAAGTAAATTTTTTAATAAGTAATATTTACATTGAATAGATTAACTTAAAAATAATATTTAAATTAAATAATCACTCAACTATTCATTTAATTATTACAAAAATATGATTAGAACAAAGAAAACACTTTCATTATTAAAATTTACATATTGTATCAGTGCAATCTTTATTATTGTCGATGCGGATAATAAAAAAATGGAGACTAGTATGTCAAAACGCCATATCTTAAAAGAAGTGAATGCTAAAAGTATGTGTGGTATGGAAATCGTTGTCGAACAAATTTATGAAAATATCAATGAAAAAAACTTTGTAGACATTGAACTGGAACAGAGCTGGTTACCACTTTCTAAAATTGTGATTTCGGATAAAGTCATCAATTTAGATCCAGATAATAGCTTTGCTCATCCTAGAACAGGTAAAGTCTTTAAAGTCCTTAATTCTTAATCGTTTTCCTGTCAGTACATTTTTCATATTTCTAAGTCATTGAGGCGAAACATAGATACGTTTCGCCTCAATGTATTTAACTAAGAATTAATTTTCTTTTTGGAAAATAGTTTCTCTGCGGCTCCTAACACAAAAATAAAGAACACGGGAACAAAAAAGATGGCCAAGATGGTGGCAGATATCATACCTCCAAATACCCCTGTACCTAATGCATGCTGAGTTTCCGAACTTGCTCCAGTTGCAATGACCAATGGGATAACACCACAAGTAAAGGCAAGGGAAGTCATCAAAATTGGGCGTAGGCGTAACTTTGCTGCTGCAACGGCTGCTTCAATTAAAGTCATGCCTTCTTCTTTGAGCATCTTTGCGAACTCAACAATTAAGATCGCATTTTTGGCGGATAAACCAATAATAGTGATAAGACCAATTTTGAAGAAAATATCGTTTGGTATTCCTCTTAACATAATGGCCATTACTGCACCAAAGATGCCTAAAGGAACAACAAGCATGACAGATAACGGAATTGACCAACTTTCATAAAGTGCAGCTAAAACTAAAAACACGACTAACATTGATAAAGCAATAAGGAATACCATTTGAGATTCAGATTGCTTTTCTTGCAGTGAAATACCTGTCCACTCATAACCAATACCTTGAGGAAGTTTGGCAATCAGCTTTTCCATTTCTCGCATCGCATCACCTGAAGATACCCCTATGTTAGGCACTCCAGCGATACTTAATGATGGTCGGCCATTGTAGCGATTATATTGCTGCGGCAACTTATTCCACTGAGGAATCACGACCTCAGATAAAGACACCAGTTGTCCGTTTGCGCCTGCAACCTTTAAACTCAAGATATCTTTTAAATGCATTCGTGATTTTGCATTGGCTTTAACAATAACTTGCTGCATTCTGCCTTGATTTGGAAAATCATTGATATACATCGATCCCATTGAGGTAGAAATAATATCTGAAACAGAAGCAAAGCTTACTCCTAGAGTGTTTAGTTTTTCGCGGTCGATCTTCAAGCTAATATTGTCACCTTGAGGTAAACCTTCTGGGTAAACCATATAAAACTTTTTGTTTTGAGCCGCCATTTCCACAAGCTTCTCTTGCGCTGAAATTAAAGCAGGCATTCCTAAATTTGCTTTATCTTGTAAACGTAAACTAAAGCCTGAAGATGTACCCAATTCATCAATAGCAGGAGGAAGTACAGACATAGTTGTACCTTCTTTACTGTTTGCCATTTCTGTATTTATTAAGTTGGTATAGTCAGTAGTAGATTTATCACGCTCACCAAAATCTTTTAAGGTTGTAAAAGCGAGTGCAACGTTTTGGCCAGCGCCACTAAATCCCCAACCCATAATTGAAATATTGCTTTTAACATCCGACTGCTCATTTAAATGGCCTTCAAAATCTTTCACAATTTTTGTTGTACGTTCAGCAGTCGCATCTGAAGGTAGTTGGAACGAAGTTAAAAACCAGCCTTGATCTTCCTCTGGCATAAAAGCAGTTGGCCAATATTTCATGCCTGCAAAAGTTAAACCTGTAATCACCACAAAAATAATTAAAGTCGGAATAGTATGTTTAACGACTTTAACTAAAATCGCTTCATATTTTTTTGTGACTTTATCAAAGCTACGGTCAAACCATGCATAAAAACCTTTCTTTTGATGATTTGCATCAACTGATTTTAATAAGGTTGCACAAAGTGCAGGGGTGAGCGTTAAAGCTAAAAATGCCGAGAATAAAATTGAGACTGACATCGTAATGGTAAATTGGCGGTAAATAATACCGACTGAACCACTTGCTAAAGCCATTGGTAAAAATACGGCTGCCAGTACCAAAGTAATACCAATAATCGGGCTGGTAATCTCTGTCATGGCTTTGGAAGTCGCTTCTTTAGGAGATAGACCTTCGGTTGCCATAATTCGTTCTACATTCTCAACAACTACAATCGCGTCATCGACAATAATCCCGATCGCAAGCACCATGCCGAACATGGTTAACACATTAATTGAGTAACCAGTTAAAAGCATGATGGTAAAGGTGCCAAGCAGGGCAATTGGAGCGACAATGGCAGGAATTAAGGTATAGCGAACATTATGAAGAAATAGATACATCACAATGAAGACCAAAACCATGGCTTCAATTAATGTATGAACTACCTTTTCTATCGAAATTTTAACAAAAGGTGCAGTATCGTAAGGAACGCTAAATTGCATGCCTTCAGGTAAATTTACTTTTAGTTCTTCGAGTTTCTGTTTTACCGCATCTGCTGTTTTTACTGCATTTGCGCCAGGGCTCAACTGAATAGCTGCAGCTGTTGCAGGTTTACCATTTTCCAAAATCGCAAAATTATATGACTGAGCACCCATTTCTACATCGGCTACATCCGACAACTTAATAGTGGCACCACTAATATTGCTCTTTAGACTAATATTTTTGAACTGCTCTACATTTTCAAGCTGTCCTTGAGCGGATAAAGGTATGGTAATTAATTGACCATTAACTAGAGGACGGTCACCAAGTCGTCCTGGTGCAATATCGATATTATTGTTACGAATCGCATTATTTACATCACTAATCGATAGACCATAAGAAACTAATTTATTTGGATCTACCCAAATTCGCATCGCTTTTTCAGCACCAAATGACTGAATTTTTCCGACACCTTCAACACGTTTAAGCTCTTCGACCACATTACGTACCAGATAATCACTCAAATCGACTTCTGAATAGCGATGGTTAGGTGAGTTTAAACCAACAAGCATTAAAAAGCCTGAGGACGATGCCTCTACAGCTAAGCCTTGTTGGCGGACGACTTGGGGCAAGCGTGCTTCAACCGCTTTAATTTTGTTTTGTACGTCGACTTGCGCCATATCCACATCAGTACCAGGTTTAAATGTCGCGGTAATTTCAGCGGTTCCTGACGAATCCGTTGTAGCACTATAGTAGAGTAAGTTTTTTACTCCTGACATTTCCCGTTCAATGAGGGTAATCACACTATCATTAATCGTTTTGGGAGTAGCGCCAGGATAACTTGCTGTAATGTTCACTTCGGGTGGAGCGACACTCGGAAAGCGTGCAATGGGTAACTTTGGAATACTCAGCACACCAAATAGAATGATAAAAATTGCAATTACCCATGCAAAAACAGGACGGCGAATAAAGAATTGAGACATCATTTAGCATCTCCTTGCTTCACCGTATTTTCTGTTGAGGCCGCTTTCCATGCTGAAATTGCTAGTTTTTGGTTGGGCTGGATACGCTCTATACCTTCAACGACAACTTTTTCGCCTGCTTTCAGCCCTTTATTGATGAGATAAAACTGCTCATATTGTTGCCCTAACTCTATTGAGCGAACATCTGCGCCACCTTTGGCATTCACTACATATACTTGAGGATCGCCATTCATATTGCGCTGAATAGCTTGTTCTGGCACGAGTAAGGCCTGAGGAACCGAAGCACGCTCAATATTAACGCGGACATACATACCCGGCAGTAATTTTCTTTCAGGATTATTGACTTCAATACGAATTGTGACATCCCCAGTTTCAGGGTCCACATTTATATCTTCAAACAGCATTTTTGCTGTAACGTTATAGGGCTGTCCCAAACTATTCAAAATCTGTACAGCTTTTTGATTGTTGGCTGATAACTCACCACTTTGTAGAGCCGCCTGTAGGCGCTCATATTCTCCAATAGACTGCTTTACATCGACATAAACGCGGTCAATTTGTTGAACAGTCGCCATAGTGTTGCTATCAGCCTGACTAACCAAAGCGCCTTCCGTTACGAATGATTTACCAATACGTCCGGAAATCGGTGCTCGCACTGTCGCATACTGTAAATTAAGTTTTTGACGAGCCAATAACGCTTTCATTTGAGCAACATCTGCAATCGCTTGTCGATATTGCGCTTCGGCATTACTTACTTCTTGCTTGCTAATCGCATTACTTGGTAAAAGTTGCTGGTAGCGCTCAAGTTGTATTTTTAAGCGGTTTACTTCTGCTTCAGCTTTATTTAAACCCGCTCTATTACTATTTACATCAGCCTCAAATGTTTCTGAGTTTATTTTATATAGAGGTTGTCCAGCTTTAACTTCACTACCTTGAGCGAATAAAACTTTTTCGATAATACCGCCAACTTGAGGACGAATTTCAGCAGTTCTGAAAGCTTGAACACGCGCTGGTAGATTTTCACTAAAGTTAATAGACTGCGGTTGAATTGAAATAACTGTAACCTTAGCGGTAGGTACTTGTGTTTGATCACTTACTTGTTCATTGCCACAGCCATGTAATACAAGACCGAAAGATAAAACGAATGGAACTAAAAAATGCTTTTGCACTTTTATAACACCTAATGGACTTCTAGATGCTGGCATTATTTTTGATGTGTGTGTAACCAAAATCACGAATATGTGGAAAAAGTGTGGAGATCTATCAAAAAATACGCGTATGATAAATCAAATTTTTCCCGCGTCTTATTGCTATGTTCGAGTCAACCTTTACGTTTAATTGTCAGGATAAGCTTATTCTTGTTGTAGAAGATGAATATGATATTGGCGATATTATTGAACATTATCTTAAGCGTGAAGGTATGCGTGTTGTACGGGCCATGAATGGTAAGCAGGCAATTGAAATACACGCAGCGCAGCCTATTGATCTGGTGATTCTCGATATAAAAATGCCGGAACTGAGCGGGTGGGAAGTACTGAATAAAATTCGGCAGAAAGCAGCAACACCAGTCATTATGCTTACGGCTTTAGATCAAGAAATTGATAAAGTCATGGCTTTAAGAATTGGAGCAGACGACTTTGTCGTAAAACCGTTTAATCCAAATGAAGTGGTCGCACGTGTACAAGCAGTACTAAGACGTACTCAACAAAATCAGCAAGCTCCTAACCGAAATCTGATTTATAAAAATATTGAGGTGAATACCGAAATTCATACTGCTTATATCCATTCGGGCGATCAAAAACAAACACTCAATTTAACTCTAACTGAGTACAAAATTTTATTACTGATGTTGCCTCATCCTCATAAAGTCTTTACCCGTTCAGAACTCATGAATCAGTGTCTACCAGATCGAGATGCATTAGAACGTACGGTCGATAGTCATGTCAGTAAGCTACGAAAGAAAATAGAAGATCTAGGTTTACGAAATATGCTAATCAATGTTCGCGGTGTAGGCTACAGGTTGGATCATCCACATGAAAAATAAAACGGGCATTAGTAAACAACTGATTATTGCACTGAGCTTTACCAGTCTAAGTGTTACGCTGAGTTCGCTAATTTTAGGTTATGGCACCTACTATGTTGCAATTGAAGTAGGGCTTATTTCTCTCGAAAAGCTGAAAGAAAGTGATGAGTTTTTTCACTATCTAGATGGTATATGGTTATTCGCCGTGCTTCTATTTGGCACAGCATTATCAATTATTTTAGGCATCAAGCTTGCTCAACGCTTTATCGTGCCTATTAATCTATTAGCCGATGCAGCTAAGAAAATTAGTCATGGGGATTTAAGCGCACGAGTTGAAAAACCGACGCATCATTCTTCTGAAATTGGTGAGCTCATGGATAATTTTAATGATATGGCTCAAAAACTGGAAGCCTCAGTTGAAAATGCTCATGTCTGGAATGCCGCAATTGCACATGAGTTAAGAACGCCAGTCACCATTTTGCAAGGTAGGTTGCAGGGGATTATTGATGGTGTTTTTGAAGCTGACCCTATTTTATTTAAAAATTTACTAAATCAAGTAGAAGGTCTTTCAAACCTAGTCGAAGATTTACGTACATTGAGTCTTTTTGAAAACCAACAGCTTAGACTTAACTTCGAAACGATTTGTTTTAATGAAACTGCTCACAAAGTCGTGCACATGTTTGAAGAAAAATTAGAAAAAGCTCAGCTTAAAGTCATTTTCGATATTGAAGCGCCAAAAGTTGAGTGTGATCAACGGCGAATTGAACAGATTTTAATTGCTTTACTGGATAATGCTACACGTTATGCAAATCCGGGAAAGTTAATTGTTTCAACGAGACAAGAACAAACTAACTGGATTCTTGAAATAGAAGATGAAGGACCAGGCATTTCAGCTGAGCATCGTAAAGATTTATTTAACCCTTTTTTCAGGTTAGAACAATCAAGAAATAAAGAGTTAGGCGGCACTGGGTTAGGTCTTTCGGTTGTACAAGCCCTTGTCATTGCCCATAAAGGTCAAGTCGATTATTTAAATCAACACTCACATAGCATTTTTAGAATAAGCATTCCTCAATAATGATCGCTTTTGTACAACCTTTAACGCTTTAATTAAGAGAAATTGCATTTCATGACTCGTGATTAACTAAAAAATAGGTTAATTTGTTTATAAAATTTTTAAGTAAATACTGATTTTTTATGATAATTGAGATAGAAACTCATCCACTTGAGCCATTTTTACCTGAAAATGCCCGTTTATTAATGTTGGGCAGTTTTCCACCGCCACGTAATAAATGGAAGATGGATTTTTACTATCCCAATTTCCAAAATGATATGTGGCGTATTTTCGGTTTGATTTTTTTTCAAGACAAAACTTACTTTTTAAGTGAAAGCCAAAAAAATTTTAATGAAGAACGTATTCGAAACTTCTTGATTGAAACTGGTATTGCAATCTTTGATACCGCTTATCAAATTAAGCGGTTGAAGGGGAATGCCGCAGATAAATTTCTTGAAATAGTAACACCAACAGATCTTGCAGTTTTACTTCAGCAGATTCCTCTATGTCAGACCATTATGACCACAGGCGATAAAGCGACTGATACTTTAATTTCAGTTTTACCAGAGCACACCGAAAAACCGCTTATAGGAATGTCTACCTCGACTTACTTTGCTGGACGAAATATTAATTTATATCGTCTACCATCTTCTTCTAGAGCATATCCATTAGCGCTAGAGAAGAAAGCAGAGGCTTATCAAAAATTCTTTAAAGAGATTGGCATTTTATAAATAAACTTGAAATGCTGTTACATCATCCATTCAACTGGTAGATATGAAACAGCTTTAATCATGGTACGTTGGAAAAGGCTCGTATCTGGGTCTTTTTCATATTCAACAATCTTTCCATCCGACTGATAATCTAACCAAACAATTTTGCCTTCACTATTTAACTTAAGCTGGTAAGCAACTTGAGGTAAGTGCTGATCGAGCATGACTGAAATTTGCGCTTGTAATTGACTCGACTCAATAACCAGACCGACCTCAGTATTTAAGTAAGTCGAACGAGGATCAAAGTTAAACGAACCAATAAATACTTTACCGTCTACATCAAAAAACTTGGCATGTAAGCTCGATTTATTTTTACCTTTAGCAGGGATCACACTTCCAGTCACCACTTCATACCAAGTTCTGCGTCTGCGTTCTAAAAAGGGCTTAAACTCAAATAGTTCTACACCACTTTTAAGCATTTCAACTCGATATTGACTATAAAAGGCATGCACAATTGCTACGTCATTTGCAGCAAAAGAGTTGGTTAAAACCCTGACTTTAACACCTTGTACCTTGAGTTGTTTTAAATAGTAAGTGCCTTGTTGGGTAGGAACAAAATAAGCAGAAGCTAATTCAATATGCTGCTTTGGTTCACCCATAATCTTTAGGACTTGCCCATAAAGCATCTCTTCTTTAGAAGCTAGTCCTAAGATTTTTTTAGGTGAATCGGCAACAAAATATGCTTTTGACCACTGGATTGGATAGTGCTCTAAAAGTTCTTTTAAATAGCTTTGAGCATCGTAAAGCTTATCTTCAGTTTGAGTATGATTTTCACTTTCATGAATTAAATCATGGTAGTGCTGCCTTAGTGTTTGCAAATGGTGGACAGCACATGTTCCCACCAGCTCAGTAGCATTTTGACTTAAATCACTTTGCCAAAAATCATTAAAGACAGACTGTGCATGTTGTACGGTATGTCCATAAAATAAAATATCTAGATCTGTAAACTGAAACTTACTACTTGCGTCAAAATATTCACTACTAATATTTCGACCGCCTGTTACCGCAATCACACCATCCGCAATAATTAACTTATTATGCATGCGATGGTTTACTTTCTTGAACCGAAAAATATAGTCTAAAATTCTCAAATATCTAAACTTGTAGGGACTGAATAGTCGAATTTCAAAATTGGGATGGTGGAGAAGGCTTCTAAGAACTCCATCCAGCTTTACTCCATTTTGATCATCAATAAGTAAGCGGATTTTTACACCACGATCTGCCGCCGTTAGTAACTCGTGCAGCATTAAGTTTCCAACAAAATCATTTGTCCAAATATAATATTGTAAATCGATTTTTTCTTTTGCATTTCTAATCAGATACATACGAGAAGCGATACTGATAAAGGCATCATCTAATGCCACAAAAGCAGTCAGTCCTTGTTCTGTTTTTTTTGTAGCTTGCTCATCATTCAACCAATTAAAGCTATTCGTCACTATATCATTCTCATCAGGGTCGTATGTACCGTTATACGAAGGTGTATGTGTAAAGCCCCAAGCATTTAATGCCATACTACTATACTGCTGATAGATTTGATTAATCATGTAAGCTTTTAAAGTCGCATCCAAGATAATCACATCTCAGCATTTTTATATTCAATTTATATGTCAAAATTCATATTAAACGTTATAAATACATTCTGCCAAGCCTCAACGCTAGCAATTCCTTATATTTATTGGCACTTCTTAGAAAACATATCCATTAAAAAATATAAAGTAAAATTTAACCCTTTTATGCCTAATGCTATATTCAATATTATTTTTTAAGGATGCTTGAGATGAGTCACATGGGTTCTTGTCTATGCAATGAAGTCAAATTTTCAGTTACTAACGAAATAAACACGGTCTATCATTGCCACTGTAGTCTCTGCCGCAAACAAACTGGAACGGGGGCAAATGCAGCAACATTAGTAAATAAGGATAAATTTGAATGGTTATCAGGTTTAGAACTTGTCCGCACCTATAAAAAAGAAACAGGCTTCACATCTTCATTTTGCAGTCAATGTGGATCACCTGTACCTAACTTAGTAGGCACTACTGATTTTATATGGATTCCATTAGGTTTATTAGACAAAGATATTGTTGTGCTAAAAAAGCTTAATTTTTGTATCGTTTCAAAGACGAATTGGGTAAACACAGTAGATGCAGATGAATCTTACGATGAACTTCCAACTCTGAATGAACTAAACATATTGTTTGACTAAAGAATTTTTTGAAAATGAGACTGAGTTTGCATTAAATTTAATTTTTTCGGATGGTTATGCTTGCAGGTTTCACAAAAACACACTAATTACAATTGGCAGTACAACAATTACATTAGAAAACATGATATCTATCATACTTCCTTAAAGGGCTGAGTGAGTAGCTTAATAATAAAAGGGAGAAAATAGAGATGCCACAATATTTAATCATCGCTGAGAATGTATATAAAAAGATTGAGGACAAAAATTTATTTTCAGAAAGCTCGGCAGAAAACTTAAATCAATTAGTTGGTGTAATTCGTAATGAAATTAAAGGCACCAAATTTAAACTTAAATACAATTTTATAGATTTTGAGGAATGCCTAACCAAGCCCTTAGAGGAGTGTGCCATTAAGTTAGACATGAGCCTTATGCCTAAATATAAAAATAAAGACGAATATATACTTTGGCTTGCGGGTTTTATTGAAAGAATTACGACAGGAGGGGAGGCAAAGCTTCCTCCGATCTCAAAATTTATTCCTCCAGACTTTAAGTTTAATTATGAGGAACCACCCAAAGTATCATCTTCTACACAAGATGATGGAGAGATGATCATTAATTATTTCAAATCTGATGCCTTTAATAAAATTATAAGCCAAGAAAAATAAGTACATAAAAAATATAGAAGTGATCGTCCACTACACTTCTATATCTCGCTGTAAATTCAGCAACCGCCTACTGGGGCGGTTTTTTAATTTTACCCACCTTATTCATAAAAAATATATTGTTATAACTTTTCACAAAAGTTTGCATAACGCACAGAATCTGTCTCATTGGCCTAAAAACAGATACAACCTTCAATGTTAATTTTAAATTTACTTAACTATCGTTTGGAGATAAGTATGTTCAAAGTTATGTTTTTCTTTGGTGTTGGGGCTGTTTTCGGTTACTGCTGTAAACACAAGGAGGATAAAGCTAAAGAGGAGAACTCATCAAAATAAGCGAACTACATTCATAAAGAACTTACTAATTAGTTGGTTTTTTATAAGGAGGTGTCTATGCTCCACAACCTTAGACAGCTTTTCTGTATTCATGTCTGGGAATATGACTTTGATATTACTCATGACGAAGTTAAAGAATGCAGAAAATGTGGGAAAATTCATAAAATCAAGAGTTTCCCAAAATTGACTTAAGATGTAAATTTTTACTTTTAGTCTTAAGTGAATATTAAAAATTAAATAGGCTCAACATTTTAAATATTGAGTCTATTTAATATAAAACTTAATTAATTATCCTTAACTGAGATTAAAGAATACCCACCAATTTAATCAGAATAAAATCCCAAATAAATCATATTTTAAATCAATAAAACAGTTATATTGCACATAACTTATCAATTAAAATTAAAAATACAGAAACAATTTAATAAAAATTAAAAACTTATTTTTATAGCTTTCAACTTATACTTATATTTTACAAATAATTAATAAGGAGATAGAAATGCCAAAATATTTACTATTAGCAGAAAAAATTAATAAAAATATTAAAAGTTCTTATTCAAACAATCATTTTAGAAATTTAAACAATCTTATTGTAGAAATAAAAAAAGCTATTGCAGGCACTGAACTAAAGTTTTTATATAACTTTGTGAACTTCGAAGGTGTTGTTATTAGTGTAAAAAATGAACTTCCTATTAAGCTAGATATGAGTTTGATTCCAAAGCATAAAAGCGAAGATGATTTTATTTTATGGTTGGCAGATTTCATTGATCGAATTACTATCGATACAAGCAAAAATCTTCCTTAAAAAGAAACAATTGCAAACACTCATCTGTAAAAAAATTTTATACCAAACCACAATGGATAAAGTATTTAAGGTTCTTGTCTAGGAGCTGAATTCATATCATGTCGAACTCTGCTGATGTTTTCATAAATGACTTTACGCATTCGGTTTACTGCACCTAATGGTTTATGCTCAGGTAGGGCATGCCACGGTGTAAAAGACAGATTCTCACAAAACTTATTTTGTTCTGGTGTATCAAAGTTCTGCTTGGGAATATGAATAGTTGCTACTTGATAAAAAGGAGCTGCTTTTTCATCCCATTCTGTCATTGAGTCTTCTACCAACATTTGATTTGAAGTTCGTGGTTGAATAAGAAATTCCATACAAGCATCTGTACTTTGCAAAGTATTCTTTAAAGCTTCTCTTAAGAAATCATGACTAGGATTTTTAGGTAGATTATTTGGCTGCATTGAACAAGAACGAACTGAATATTTAACCGCTTTTCGGTCATTACCTAGCCCTAATTGATAGGGAACCATAGACCAGTAACGCGTATAGAGTGGGTTTGTGATTTGTGAGTTACGTGCTCCGAGTGCATTCACAGTTCCTTTAACACCTAATGCAAATGGAATATAAAGTTTTCTGATCATATTATGGCTATTCACATCATTCATAAAAGAAAGATATCGTTTAGCATCATTCGCAAAAAAGACCGGATGATTAATCATAATAAAATCTTGCGTGGTTGCTTGTTTTTCACTTTCTAAAATTTTCTGTCCAGACACACCTAAAATTTTTATTGCTATGCCACGTGCATCTTTTTTAATGTCCGCATTAGAGGCATCATTTGAAGCATTAGAAAATCGAATCCATGCTTGATAACTTCGATCTGGAATAAACATTCCTTTAGCAAACTGGTTAGGTATATTTTTTGAGACATGAAAATCGGCACGAACACAACCATGCGCCTTAGGATGTGCATCACGTAAAGCATTTCCAGCCGTATACTGTTCCCGAATTGACTTTTCAATGACTTGAGCTATGTTTTGAGCGAGCAACTCTTCGTTAGGCTGTAACTTTTCTCCTAATACTGTGTCGATCTCTGGATAAGCGTTACTTTCCGAAGAGATCTTTGTGGTCGACGTTGTGTTGGAATATAAAGTTTCAGTACAACCTAATAATGCAAATACAAGAGGAGTAAATAAAAACAAACTCTTAAAATTTATAGGCTGTATAAAAGTTTCCATTTATTAACTCCTCAGTGTAAAAATATTTTAGAAGAATAATAAGATTTCAGGTTTAATTTTATTTTGAACTTGATGATAAATATAAACTGTAAATAATTTAAACGTCATTGTTACTTATCTGAACAATAAAATAGGAATTATTATTTAATATAAAACTTCTTAATACATTAAGAGAATGTAGACATGATAACTAACTCACAAAATGTACAAAATAATACTAATACATCACCTCGCCCAATCACTCAGAATACACTTATTGATCGGTTTAGCCCTATTTATTGGAGAATAGACGGCCCGCAAACGATGTCTTTCGCAATTACGAACTATGGAAATGGTTTTGAAGCATCTTTTAGATCACGTATGACAAATGATTTGGTAGGAATTACTTGGGATTCTTATGACACTAAAGATCATAAATTTTTAGCGTATCAAACCAAATATAGCTATGCAGGGGTGGTTTGGGACTTCGATATTGAACTATCTGCCACGATGCCAGTGCTGAACAATCCAAGTTTAACGCCCACTTTAACGGTGTACTACAATGAAAATGGCGTAAATAAAATTGCATATATTGTTCTATTTAATTACGCAAATAATCCTTCATCGCGAACGGCGCATATTCGTATTAATTGGGATACAGTAAAAGCAGGCTTCTCTGCTACAGATAGCTTTCCGGTAACCAATATTCAGCGAATCTCATTTTCTGGGTTTACCAGTGACTATAATGGTCAAACCGCTATACCTTTAAGTCAACCAAAAGATGGCTACATTCGCCTCACTAACTCCGTTGTAACTGGAACAAATGCAAAGTTAAATTTGAGCCGTGTAGTTGTGCCACAGCACAATTATGGCATCTGCACCAGCTATGATGATCACTATGACTTAAACCCGCAACGCCTAGTCAACAATATGGTCGCTTTGGGATACCAGGGTTTCGTTAACCACTATTGTGGAATGTCGCATTATCCAGAAATGACATGGAAAAGTGATATTAATAAATGGCAAATACCTGATACGTTGGTGACAGGCGAGGTGGTCGTTAACTCATGCACTCGTAAATGGCATGAGAAATATGCCCAGGCTTTACATAGCGCCAGTTTGCAACCCATTTTTGGGGTCAGCTTTGAAATGTATTCCTTGGGCGCCAATGAATATTGGGCACAGCGTGACTGGAACAGTAATTTAGGTAAAACAGGCTACCAACCACCGAGCTATTTTTTTAGTTTAAGTCATCAGAATGCTTTGGCATATCTACATAAAGTCTTTATTGAGTTTGCAGATGCAATGGTAGTGGGTGGATGCGATGTAAATATGCAGATTGGTGAACCTTGGTGGTGGTATAACACTGACACCAATCTACCTTGTGTATATGACTACCCAACAAAATTGGCTTTTAATGCAGATACAGGATTATATGCACCAGATTTGGGTACAATTTATGAAGCAATGAATAAAACAGGAACGCCTTATGATGAGTTTAAAACATGGCTTAGAAATAAATTAGGACAAACCTGTCAAAATATTCGTAGCGTGATCAAAGCAAAATATTCCAGTGCCAAAGTTAGTCCGCTCATTTTCTTTCCTTCCATTCAGTCCCCAATTCAGACTTTAGCCACTTATATTAACTATCCAAGCCAACATTATTCATATCCTAATTTTGATTACATGATGACAGAAGCTTATGACTGGTTGCTAGAAGCTCGCTTAGACTTGGCACATCAGGCAGTTTCCCAAATCCCTATACAAGGGTTAGGCTATCCTGCCAATAAAGTCATTTATTTATCTGGTTTTGTTCCCGATGCCTCTATTGCTTATATCTATGGTTTTGAAAAAACCAAGCCATATCGAACACCCATTTGGCAACGAATTTTTGGTGACATGAAAAACAATGTTTCTTTAGGGTTAATGAAGCAATTTATCTGGGCATATCCACAAGTTATGTATGATTCAATTACGATTGATACCACTCAAGCTCCAAATGGCTTCTTTGTTGAAAATACGCTTTATTCTCCAATTAGTGATAACACACCATATCCACCAGATATTTACCTATAAGTAAAAAAAGCTGCTTATAAGATAATGATTTGATAAGAAACCTCTTCAAGTAAGAGGTTTTCTTCTTTTTTAAATGTAGGCTTGCTTAGATGTATCTGACTGGCTATGCTGTGATGGATTGTCATGAAAGCCAATTTTAATTTAAGCAAAATTAAGCTCTTGTATTAGAGATATATAATCTATTTTGCTCGACTATAAATACCGAATGATTTAAAGGAAACCCAAAGATGAAATCTCGTGCAGCTGTCGCCTTTGCCCCAGGAAAACCTTTAGAAATTGTTGAAGTTGATGTTGCACCACCTCAAGCGGGTGAAGTTTTAATAAAAATTACCCATACAGGCGTATGTCATACTGATGCTTTTACATTATCTGGCGATGACCCAGAAGGTGTTTTTCCTGCCATCTTAGGTCATGAAGGCGCAGGTGTTGTGGTTGAAGTGGGTGAGGGCGTAACAAGCGTTCAACCTGGTGACCATGTGATTCCACTTTATACAGCTGAATGTAAAGAATGCTTATTCTGTAAATCTGGAAAAACTAACTTATGTGTTGCGGTACGTGCTACTCAAGGTAAAGGTGTAATGCCGGATGGAACCACACGTTTTTCATATAACGGCGAACCAATTTATCACTATATGGGTTGTTCAACCTTTAGTGAATATACGGTAGTTGCAGAGGTATCATTAGCAAAAATCAATCCTGAAGCGAATCACGAACAAGTTTGTTTACTTGGATGTGGTGTGACAACTGGTATTGGCGCCGTGCATAACACAGCAAAAGTACAAGAAGGTGATTCTGTTGCTGTATTTGGTCTAGGCGGTATTGGTTTGGCGGTTGTACAAGGTGCACGTCAAGCAAAAGCAGGACGCATTATTGTCGTAGATACAAACCCAGATAAATTTGAACTTGCTAAACAGTTTGGTGCTACCGATTTCTTAAATCCAAAAGATTATGACCAACCTATTCAGCAAGTGATTGTAGAAATGACAGGTTGGGGCGTAGATCATTCATTTGAATGTATTGGTAACGTCAATGTTATGCGTTCGGCTCTAGAGTGTGCACATCGTGGTTGGGGACAATCCGTTATTATTGGTGTTGCTGGTGCAGGTCAAGAAATTTCGACTCGTCCATTCCAGCTAGTGACAGGCCGTAAATGGTTAGGTACTGCTTTTGGTGGGGTAAAAGGCCGCTCACAACTTCCTAAAATGGTCGAAGATGCTATGAAAGGTGAGATTCAACTTGAACCTTTTGTAACACATACCATGCCTTTACAAGACATTAATACCGCTTTTGATTTAATGCACGAAGGCAAATCAATTCGCACAGTCATTCATTTCTAAATGAAATAAAAAAGGGCTGTGATTCAGCCCTTTTTTACCACTTATAGTTTTATATCTTAAATGGTATTACCACACATGTCTGTTGTACCTTGAGGGTAGTTAAACTGCAATGCATTACGGTCAGTAATGAGTTCATTAGACAATTCTTGTCCAAATAAATTGGTTGAAAGAATATTTATATTTCCATTCATTGAGAAAGCTATTTTATGTAGTGCACCAGGTAATTTAAATTGATATCCTTCATCAACGCCATTGGAAATAAACCCGACTTGGTTCGTATCCTGATTAATGTAAATACCTAAGCGTTGATATTCATTTGTATTATCTGTCATTTTCTTGTTTTTAAAGTAACTACCGATAAGTTCATAATCTCCCACCTCCGATGATACGCTATGATATAAACGAGGTGGGTTCTCACCAAATTCAAAATCATGAACACCAATATCAAAATGATAATTTGATCTAATTGTATAATTATTATCAGTTACACCATTAAAACTAATGTCGGTTGAGTAAGAGGAACTGCTCGAAGAAAGGATGGGTACTTTAAGCTCCATCTCAAAAGCAACAATACCTTTATTCGGTAATAAAAAATCACCTTCATAACTCGGTGAATTCATTTTTGCCTTACTTTTTGCATTATAATCAAGATAACCGTAATTATCTTCAGTTACAGGCTCTACTTTAAAACCAAATTTTTGACCATTTATCAATGGAAATATTTTCATAGGTGGTCGATCTGGGTCTTGAGTATTCCATATATCAAAATCTTCTTGAGTCGCATCAAAATTATATTGGCAGACTGGGGCAGAATTAAGTGAGTTAGTCTGGGACAAGAGCATTTGAGGCGCTAATTTTTCATTCTTTGTAGTTGATGAAATGCTTTTAGATGCTACTTTTTGGCTAGCCTGATTAGGTGTTACTGTATTGGTATTATCAGAAGATACCTCATACATTGCCCAACATAATGTAATTGCACTAACAGCAACTATACCTATTTTTTTCATAAATATTCCTATTAAGTTAAGTATGAAATTCTTAGAAAGTAGTGTTAAAGTAAAATTTATTATTAATATTTAAATATTTGAAATTATTAGGTTTAAAAACTATTGAATATGATTAATCATATTCAATAGTTACAGTAGCCATTGCACGGACCTTACCAGCAGTCACATTTGCTGCTGTTTGATAGTAGCGGGCAGTCATCGGTACGTTATATTGAATTGTCTGATTAGAAGACAATGTACCTAATGCTAATTTGTCACCTTTTTTAATGACCTGATTTTTATTTTGATAGTTCCAGAGTAACTGCACACCTACGCCGTTTGCTTTTTCAGATGTCGGTGCAGTATTTGCAAGTACCTGATTGTTTGTTCCATCTTGGGTAAAGTCGTAAGTTAAACTAATGAGGTTTTTCTCTTCGTAACCCGTTGGGTTGATACCCCCATTACATAAAATGTTCATATCAAAGGTTTGTTCGCCTTGAGTTGAGCCAACGCCTTTGAAACCAGCCTTTGTAACGGTCGGGAGCTGTACAACTTTATTGATGTTACCTTGGATTTCACATGAAGAAGAGGCGATGGTAATTGCATTACCATACACAGTACTTGTTAACCAAGGAACAGCTGAATAGCCAGAGGCATTATAAGCACTATAACGACCAGGTACTAAGGTACCTGAGCCAGTCTGTGTTGCAGTTTTAACAATCTCCACTACAAAATACCCTGTTGCTAGCGTATACCTTCTACTTCTTTGAGTGGCCGCTCTATAAGGATAATAACCAGAGAAATTTGTAGCATTTTCTGCTTCACGGTATAAACGAATACCAATCCCAGGAATATTTGTTGAATAGACATTATTTCCGATAGAGCTAATAGGATAATTTTGTGTAAGATTAGCTTCTAAATATCCTCCATATGAATCACACCAGTAAGTTGAGCCATTGGAAGAAATAGGGAAAGTAGCTTTCCTTAACACCTTTCCAACTTCATCAGTTGGGCGAACTACAACACGTCCCACTGCCATAGGAACGTCTAGAGTCTTAAATCCAGCTTCAGGAGTACAAGCAGCATTAGCTTCACCATATACGCCGAGGCCAGCCGTAAATAAAAAACCTGTTAATAATATTCTTTTCATTTGCAGACAGCCTCAGTCATTACCATGCTTTGTTGCTTATTTTGCAACTGATTACTGATGTTGTACTCAACCGAACAACGCTCATTACTTTCATCGCCCCATTTCACATATAGACGATCTTGAGCAAGTGGGGTACGTAAGTAAATCATACTACCTTGTGCAACAATACCTACAGCTTCATCTTTTTGATTAAAGACTTGAGCGCCAAAAGGTAAACTGTTGCCATCAGCTGTTTTACTATTAATGTAGACTGCATAACCCGTCTTGGTCGTAAAATCTACTTTCGCAATTGCACCAGCAAAAGGTGCGATACGTTGACTTGTTTCTTCAAGCTCTACTTGGCTCGACATCTCTTGTGGGTCAAGCGTAATATCGTTTAGGCGATAAGGTGTTACATACGGGATAACTGCATAACCAGCCTTATTCACACTTAAACCAACAGTATTATTAACTTTTGCTCCAGCTGCATCAGGTGCATGTACAAGTACCATCGTTTGGCCTTGCTCAGGTCCAAATAAAATACCATCTGAATGTGCAACCACACTACCACTTAAGCTAACCATTGCTTGTTGGTAAGAGTCAGCAATACTATAAGAACCACCAACAGTTGCATAGTTAGTACGATAACGACCATTAGCATTAAACGTTGGGTTTGCATAGTCTTGATGTGAAACAGAGGCACCATAACTAAAGCGATCGCCAACCATCCCACTTGCACCAACAGTACGGCTGTCTTCAGAAGCAGTAACGTTGACGTTGACTGAATTCTTCTTAAAGTTAATCGGGAATGAAAGCGTCATTAAATATTCAGTATCATGCGTCGCATCATTTGAACCGTACTCAACCTTACGGTTAATCGCAGATAAACCATAAGTTAAACCATGGTAGTTATTGCTATAACCAATTTGGTACTGTTTAGTACTTTCGCTACGGTTCCAATAGTCAACCCACGAACCCACGACATAGAAGTTACCCCAACCTTCAGGAAGTCCTTGGTTTAAAGTAATTTGGAATTCACTACGCTGGTGGCCCGAAGCCGCATAAGTGTTTACTCCTTTTTCTTCTAAATCGCGAATAAGTAGAGCATCACGTAATTTATAGAAATTTTCTGTCGAGTAACGATATGCAGCAAGGGTTAAGTTTGTGTTAGTCGGAGAAATTAACTTACTATAGCTTAAACGGAAACTTTGCCCTGATTGTGATGACTGTTTTTCAAAGTCGGCTTCAGAGTGGGTCACATCTAACGCAACAGCACCAATTGGTGTAGCAAAAGCAGCACCTAACAATACAGCAGCATAATTTTCTGTAGCTTGTATGCCTGTATAACCTGTTAGGTAGTTGTTAATACCTTGTTGGTATTTACCCTGAACTACCCAAGGATTAAGGTCAATATCTTGATCTCGGAACTGACCTACAGTTAAAGAATAACGGTTTACACCTGGACGCAACATTTGTACAACTGAAGCATATGGAACCGAAAATTTTTGTACTTGACCATTTGCTTCAATAATAGAAACTTCAATTTCCCCACCAAAACCAGTAGGGTAAAGGTCATTAATCTCAAAATTACCTGGTGCAACAGTTGTTTGATAGATAAGTTGGCCTTGTTGACGAACTTCAACTTTTGCATTGGTTTTTGCGTTACCACGAATACGCGGGGCGTAACCTAACATACTATTTGGTAGCATTCGGTCATCACTTGAGAAATCGATACCACGATAACCAATAGAGTCAAATACTTCGCCGTTGGTAAAACTATCACCAAGCGTTAAAACACCACGGTATTTAGGGAAAGCTCTTTGTAAGTATGTACTTGTTTCTTGATAATCTGATTTAGATTGATTTTCAGCAGGGGTATCTTGCCACTGCCACTGGCCATTATGACGTAATTGCCAACCAGCAATATTTAAACCGGCTGTAACGCCCATAAATGCGTTTGTTGTTTCACTTTGATCATTCGACTGATTAAATGTTTTATAAGCACTACCACTATAAGATAGAAAACCAGCATTGATACCACGATCCCATACGCTTGGGTCGACATAACCTTGCGCATTTTTTTGCAAAGCAACTTGCGGAATAGAAATATCTACACGTAAACGAGAGGTATCAAACTCATAGAATGCATTTTCAACCCACTCTTCAATTTTATAACAACTATTATTTTCTTTTTGAAGGGTAGTGTGTTTAGACAAAACGTCTTGTTTAACGCCGTACTCAAGCAGGTTTGTTCCTGTAAAACAGGTTACTGCATTTTTATTAGGGTCTAATGCTTTAAAGACCATACGACGTTTACCAAACCATTGACCATTTACATATACGTCAACGTTATATTCGCCTGGTAAAACAGGGTTTCCATATTTAAAACGAGAAATATCAACTTTTTGAGCATCCCCAATTAAAAAAGCAGAATCAAATTCAGCCTCTACTGGAGCACTCGTAGTTGTTTCTTCAGCATGCACGAATACAGGCATTGTCATTGTGACAACACCAGAAGCCAAGTAGTAACAAATATGGCGTTTTAATAATTTATAAGATTCTTGCCTTTTTTTTGGCATAGCTAAGTCCGCCTACACATATAGGTGCTTAAATTTATTAAAAAGATAAATCTGATTACTGAAGTTTTATCGGGTGTTCAACGCGACCACCGTAGTCATTGACGTTAATAAAACTCATATCTTGAAGGTTGCCATTCTTAAGCTGAACTGACGCTTCAGAAAAAGGCTTAATCATTAGGCCCTGAGGTAATAAATCAACTTTTTTATCACCTGCCTTTTGGTAAACAGAAGTCATTGTGATATGAAAAGGGGTAGGATTCTTTACCGTTAAGCTTTGACCAGATTTAATCCATTGAAGCTTATCTGATGCTAAATTCGCATCTTCTTTAATCGATGAAGGACGATAGAAGAATTTAATACGTGAACGAATTGCAAGTTGTAAGAAATTATCAGGCGTCGTATCTTCACTTTTTGAAGTAGGTCTTGGTGGAATATCTAAAATATTCAACCACAGAACTGTTTCTTGCTTCTGATTTAACTGAGAAGCATTTGGTAAAGCTGTAATACGAAGAGTCTGACTTTTCGTTGCTTCAACACGAGAAATAGGAGGAGCAATCATAAAAGGAACTTTTGATTGGTCCGGTGTACTTTTTGGGTCACCTTCGTCAATCCAAGCTTGGACAAGTGCTGGCTTTGAACCGTTATTGCTAACTTGTAGCGTAACTTCTCTAGCATCTGACGGGTAAATTACACGAGTGCCATGAATTACAATTTCTGCTTGAGTAGCAGGTGCAATAACTGCTGAAGCAAAAGCTAAACCTAACAAAAAATTATAACTGTTCAATTTCATTTTCGAGTTCTCAACCAAGAAAGATTCAGGAAAGCGTTACACAAAACAGGGTTTCCATGCGGACATAGAAACCCCGCTATCAATTAATTATTGATAGATAATTGTGTATTGAACAGAAGTAGTTACTTTACCAGCAGTAGAAGCGCCAGTTGCATAGTATTCAGCGTAGTAGTTAAGGTCAGCACCTGCGCCATCAGCTACGTCAACCCATTGAGAGTTAGCTTGAGCACCGTTTGCACCCGCAGCAAGTACTGGGATGAAGTTGTTGTTACTACCTAAAAGTTGAACGTTAACGTTTTTAGCACCAGTAGCGTCTTGGTTAAGTAAACGACCAGTATTAAAGTCAACAGTTGCGCCTGGTTCGAAGTAAGTAGCTACTTTACCTTGTGAACAGTTAGCTAAGTTGATTTGGAAAGGAGTACGACCAGCAACATCCCCAGCAACAGCTAAAGTTTGTTTAGAAACAGTTGGAAGAGTAACTGTGAAGTCTTTACCAGCAGGGGTAACGATGTCACAAGTTTTGTCTGTAACTAAACCATTAATTGTAATTGTACCATCAGCAGCTTGAGCATTAGCAATCCCTACAACCGAAAGAGCAGCGATCAAAGCAAGTTTTTTCATAGTGTTTTCTCAAAAGTCTGGATAAAAGTTTATTTCCTTACTTTTCCAGTGTTTGACATCTTGAAAATTAATGCGGCGATCTTAACACTTCTTAAACAAAATGCAAACTAGATCACATTATTTTTTCATAATTTTAATTAAATCACCTTTTGTATTTGAAGTTCAGGCCGACCATCAATGAGCTATATCATTGTTTATGAAAGTTTTTTTATTTTATGAAAAAGAGAAGCTATGAAGAGAAGAAAATTACATAAGAACACGATGTAAATAAAAAAGAATTAAACAAATTATGTGAAAAATAAGCTTAAATTCATAGAATACAATTATATAGAATAAATTATGCATATGTATACAGAAAAAATATACAAATAGTCATTTTTTATGAAAAAAGAGTGACTCATCAATCAATTCATCAAAACATGCGATCAATTCGACAAATCACTCTTTCATCAAACTTACTGCAAAAATAAGTTTGGATATTAATGGTAATTAATAAGCACGACTTTGTGGTTAGAACTTATGCTCTCAATGCTTGTGTCCATTTTCTCAGTATGTTGAGCTAATTTAAAAAGACTATCTTTATTTAAATATTCACTATCAAGTTTAATATTTAAATTATTTACCTCAACACATTCTATCTCGCTATGTTCTCTTGAACATGTATCTTCAACAATATTTCCTCTTATCATTATTGTGTTACTTGCATAACAAAATAGTGGGGAAGAGGAAAGCACCATCAAAACAAGAAGTTTAAATATATTATTTTTCATTTTATATACCTATTTATAAAATAGTTTATATATATTTGATACCTTATTTTTAATTTAAAAACAATCATTAAGCTTTAAATAATAAAAAATTATTAATTTATACGTGATATAAATCACATTAAATACTTTAAATAATGTAATAGTTATAATTTCTAAAAATTTATTAATAATAAAACCACCAAAACAATATTAAGTTATTGTTATTTGTAAAAATTTAGAAAATAATGATTAATAAAAAAACAGACTGCAAATTAAAACAGAATGATATACATTAAAATATTTAATAAAAATATAATTCATTTTTTGATTTATATTTCAAAATAATTACCGAGAAATAAAATATAGATTTTAATAAAAATGTGACTAAATATACATTATTCAACCAATCTGTAATTAGATTTGCTTTATATTGCGGATCTGAGCATATAAGACCTAATGAATTAGATTTAGCATAGACTTTAAAAATTTTAGGAAAATAGTCTAGCGAAATATAGTTTTAATTTCTAGGAACTCTAGGTAGAGAAAAAGCTCAATAAAAATCAAACAAGCGATTATTAGCCAAACCTAATCATAATTTCTATTTAATTAGATTTTATGAATCCTATTTATTATCCATCAATAGCAACGTCAGAAGATGCTAGTGCTGAATTTAATTAGAATAAAAATTCATTCCACATAGCTAAAACGTACCGCAATAGCTAGAAAGAAATAAGCACTACAAACAAATGAAGGATAGCTACCAAGCTATGGGACAATATTGAATTATACAACTGTTCGTATAATATATATTATGTTAAATAAAAGATTTGGAAACCTACCATATATAAGGCTTCGCTTCTCTATGTTGTTGCTTCACTACTAATTCTTAACTGTGATGAATACTTAGCTTGGTTAACTGTATGTGTTGTTCTAGCAAATTACTAAACGCCTAAGCTGGTTCTATTGGATGCTTATGTATTAAACCCTATTTCTAATCTTAACCAGAATAATTTTCTAGACAACTTCCTGTAAGTTGTCATTACACTTTTATATTTACCCTAGTGAGCTGAGCTACTTACAAGATGTATTTGCGACTACTGGCTGCTATACAGATTTCTTTTTCTAAATCTCCTTTTAAGCCTCAAAACTTTTAGCCTGTTAAAATTAAAAACTGAAACTCAAATTATTATGTATGAATATATTAAAAACCTCTTTACATGCTTAAAAAAAAGATATAGTACGTGTATACAGCTGTTCTTTAAATTTAGCTCAATGGTAGATCTCAATTCATAACAACATAGCCATACAATTAAAAAAATAAGATGCTAATCCCAAGCTCTCTTTTGACTTTTTCACTTAAAATTTTTATTGAAGTGTCATATCTAATCTAAGCAAGATTCATAAAATAATTTTTATAATTTAAATAATGGATAATTAAATATGGATCGTTTTAAAACTATTTTACTCATTGCAAGCACATGTTTAACAACAACTATTTATGCAAAACAACAAGTCGTTTGTGTGTATGACCCCATTGGTAAATCGGGAGATGCTTTCGCTTTAGCCAAAGACTATGCACTTGAAGCTAAAAACTGGGGAGCTGATCTATCTTTAAAAGCATATGTAGATGAACGCATTGCGGCTGAAGATTTAAAAGTCGGTAAGTGTGATGGCGCTATTATTAGCGGTTTACGTGGTCGTCAGTTTAATAAATATACAGGATCTTTAGATGCAGTTGGCGCATTAACAAATATGAAAACGGCAATTAATGCCTATAAACTGTTGTCTTCACCAATGGCCGCAAAAAACATGGTGGTCGGTTCTTATGAAATTGCAGGTTTAGGCACAATTGGCCCTGCATACTTATTTGTAAATGATAGAAGTATCAATACACTCGCTAAAGCTGCCGGTAAAAAAATTGGGGTATTTAAATATGATGAGGCGCAACCAAAGCTTGTCCAACATGTTGGAGGTCAGGCTGTATCGGTAGACGTCACCAATGCTGGTGCGAAGTTTAATAACCATGAAATTGATATTGTGCCCGCTCCTATTGTGGCATTTAAACCTTTTGAACTACACAAAGGTTTAGGTGAGAAAGGAGCAATTGTTCGTTTTCCTTTAACTCAAATTTCAGCAAACTTCATTATTCGTAAAGATCAGTTTCCAGCAGGTTTTGGGCAAAAGTCGCGAACTTGGGTAGCCAGCCAATTAAATAGAACCTTTGGCATTATTGCTAAATATGAAAGTGATATTCCTTCAAAATATTGGATGGATATTCCTAAAAATGAGCAATTAAACTATATGAAAATGATGCGCGAGGCACGTATACAGCTAACCAAGGCAGGTATTTACGACCCTAAAATGATGAATTTTTTGAAAAAAGTAAGATGTAAAGAAAACCCAAGTAATTTTGAATGTGCGTTAAATGATGAATAAACACTCAAAACATACGCACATCTCATTTTAAGAGGTTCTACCCTCAGTTATTCATTTCCTCACGGGCTTGTTGTGGCGTTTTACCCGACCACTCTTTATAAGCCCGTGTAAATGGACTGTGCTCGGCATAACCTAACAGTAAGGCTATTTCTACAATTTGTAGCCTTAGATCTTTTAAATACGATTTTGCCAATTCGTAACGAACAATATTTAATTCTTTACGAAAATTCGTACCTGCCTCGGTTAAACGGCGTTGCAAGGTTCTACGTGAATAATTTAATCGCTCTGCAAGCTGTTCAATAGTGGGTTCGCCTTGATGAAGTAAGTAAGCAATCTGTTTACGGACTTGGTCTGTAATTTCATCAATATGTGGCAGGCTTGCCAGTAACTTGTCAGCATGTTTTTCTAGTATGGCAACTAAGACGGCGTCGGAGTTTTTAAGCGGCAGACTTAAGACTTCCTTATCAAAACGCATAAGTGCCACGGGTTGCTCAAAAAGTACAGGACAGCCGAAATATTCTTCATAAGGCTTAACATTTTCAGGCTGTTCATGAATAAAATGTATTTCTTTTAGTTTTACTTTTCCTCTAATGAGACTACGGCAAAACTGAACTATAACGGTACGGCCAGTTTCATCCGATAAAGGGCCGACTTGCTCACCTTTTGTATCCCATGAAAGTTCTACATATTCAGTATAAATACGAACAGTGGCAGGATAAACGTCATAGACAAGCCGCTGATATCGTTCAAACCTTTCTAAAACTGCCCCCAGATTTTCGCAGGCAAGAAATACTGACCCTAAAACACCTAGATGCTGAGCTGTAATGGTTTGACCTACATGTAAACCAATGAAAGGGTCATTTAAATAATCTTTGGCAATAATGAGAAGACTTTCCCAATGATCGATATCTACGCCTTCTAAATGATTTGAATCTGCTTTAGGCCATGGTTCACCCAGTACCTTTTCTGGGTCATGTCCTAGTTTTTCCAGATATTCAAATAATAACTGGACATAGATTTCAGAAATCCTTCTTCTATACAACGGCTTATTCAATCCATTCATTCCGTATAGTTCTAATTTGGCGCTAAATATCAACTAGTGTACTTAAAGCTTTTAAGCAAAAGCAAATGACTAAACACACCTGCTCAATCCAAATTTTGGCGCAAAGTGTCAAGCAATATGGCAGCTTTCATCAAGCCCAATCTCATTATTTTTCAGAAGATAGTGTTATAGCCAATATTGAGAAAAATACGATGGGTAAAAGTCTAAATAATGTGCCCCAAGCACCACTTGATGTTCAGTTTGATTCAAATGGCATGAAATGCAGTGCCTATTTATATCGTCCAGCGACCGAGGCCACTACACCAATTATTGTGATGGCGCACGGTCTGGGTGGTACTCGTCGAATGCGTTTAACCGCTTTTGCAGAGCGCTTTGTGGCAGAAGGTTATGCTTGTTTAGTGTTTGATTATCGCTATTTTGGTGATAGCGAAGGACAACCTCGACAATTACTAGACATAAAAAGTCAGCTTGAAGACTGGAAAGCCGCTATTGCCTATGCACGTAGCCTAGAAAAAATTGACCCAAACCGCGTGGTTATATGGGGGACTTCTTTCGGTGGAGGCCATGTGCTGGCAACAGCTGCTGATGATAATCGGCTTGCTGCTGTTATATCACAATGCCCCTTCACTGATGGGTTCTCATCTAGCATGGCAATGAACCCAATAACGACCCTTAAGCTCACGGGACTCGCATTAAAAGACAAGATTGGATCAATGCTCGGCGCCAAGCCAGTCATGGTGCCTCTTGCAGCTCCAACAGGACATACAGCATTAATGAATGCACCTGATGCTTATTCAGGCTATCTCGCACTCATGCCTTCAGGATCAAATATTCCAAACTATGTCGCTGCACGTTTTGTACTCGACATCATACGCTATTACCCGGGCCGTAAGACATCACGTATTCAAGCCCCCGTGTTTTTTTGTGTCTGCGATACCGACTCTGTTGCACCCTCAAAAACAACATTGCGTCATGCGAGCCATACACCCAATCATGAAATTAAGCACTATGCCGATGGTCATTTTGAAATTTACGTTGGAGAAGCTTTTGAGCGTGTTGTTCGTGATCAGATTGACTTTCTTAAACGCATCGTTCCAGTCAAGTAACAGTAAATTTAAAATATTTGGAGAAAGACCATGAAATATGACCTTAACAAAAAAGTTGTTTTAATTACAGGAGCCGCTGGAGGAATTGGTGCAGCAACAGCCCGTGAATTTTATGCATTAGGTGCAAACTTGGTACTCACCGATATGCAACAGGAAGCTGTAGATAAACTTGCATCTGAATTTGATGCGTCTCGGGTTTTACCATTAGCGCTAGACGTTACTGATGCAGTAGCCACAAAAGATGTAGTCCAGAAAACAATAAAACACTTTGGACACCTTGATATAGCTTTTGCCAATGCAGGTATCTCATGGCGTGATGGTGCTTCGACAATTGCTAGCTGTGATGAAGCTGAGTTCGATAAAATTGTTGAGGTTGATTTACTGGGTGTCTGGCGCATAGTCCGTGCTGCCTTACCAGAAGTGACCCGTAACAAAGGACAAATCCTCATAACCTCTTCTGTTTATTGCTTTGTCAATGGAATGGCAAACGCTCCATATGCGGCTTCAAAGGCGGCAGTAGAAATGCTCGGACGCTGTCTCCGTACAGAGATTGCATATACTGGTGCAACCGCTAGTGTTGTCTATCCAGGCTGGACAGCAACACCGATCGCTAATGTTGCCTTTGGGGGGAACCCAACTGTAACGAAGATGATTGAAGCAGCATTTCCAGCATGGTTACGCAAGCCTATTTCTCCGGAATATATGGCGCAAGCAATTGTAAAAGGTGTGCAGCGTCGCCAGCCACGCATTTTTGCTCCAGTGCGTTGGGTTCCGTTCTCGATATTACGCGGAATCTTTAGTGCAGGTAGTGATGCAATGGTTGTACACCATAAGAAATTACAGGGATTACTTCAACAACTTGAAAATGAATCTAAACCTATCCAGAAATAATCCATTTCCTTAAAACTCATTTATAAAAATGTCTGGAAATCTGATATGTCTAAGTACAAATTAAAAGATAAAGTTGTGGTCATCACAGGTTCAACAGGTGGTCTAGGACTTGCGATTGCTCAGGCATTACAAGCGAAAGGCGCAAAACTAGCACTACTAGATTTAGAGCTTAGCAAAGTCGAAAGTCAGGTAAAACAGCTAGGTGGGCAAAGCATTGCCGCAGGTTGGGTAGCCGATGTGCGCTCTTTAGAAAGCCTAGAAACAGCTATGGCAAATGCAGCTCAACACTTCGGTAAAATTGACGTGGTGATTGCAAATGCAGGCATAGCTACAACCGAAGCACTAGAACATATGGCCCCTGAAACCTTTGAGCGAACCATCGATATTAACCTTACAGGGGTATTTCGTACTTTTCGCGCAGCTATACCGTATGTAAAACAAACTCAGGGATATTTACTGGCTGTGTCCTCAATGGCAGCTTTCGTCCACTCCCCGTTAAATACTCACTATACTTCGAGTAAAGCAGGCGTCTGGGCTTTATGTGATAGCCTTCGTCTAGAATTAAAATATTCAAATATAGATGTTGGTAGCCTTCATCCGACCTTCTTTAAGACCCCAATGATGGACAGTATTCAAAATGACCCAGCAGGTAAAGCTGTGTGGAAAGGTAACTCGGGTATTTGGAAATATGTGTCTATTGAAGAAGTTGTTTCAGGCGTAGTTGAGAGCATAGAACAGCGTAAAGATATGACGGTTGTACCTAAAATAAATACCCCGATTGCTAAAGCACCAGCATTGTTTAGAAATGTGATTGAGTTTTTAGGTTTCAACCGTAAACAACTTAAACAGACCATGCTCTTGGCAGAGAAAAAAGCATAGTTCATTTTAGGTCTTTTCGTACACGGATGTTATTGGGATATCCGTGTTTATTTAATTAGCAGCAAAATTCTAATCATTGACTCAAACTATAAGTCTTATGCGCAGCTACTTTCTATTAAAATTTTCTTTTAACGCATCGATTAAGATATTTAATAAAGGTGCTTGCTCACGTCTGTGGGGATAATACAGATGATAAGGTTCATAGCTATGTCGCCAGTCCTTTAGCGTTTCTTCCAGTTCACCACTTTCAATATAAGGCTGAACCATGTCAATAGGTAAATAAGCGATTCCTACACCGCTCCTTACTGCTTGAAGCACTGGAGATAGGGTTGTAAAAACGATTTTAGCATTAACAGTAATTATTTGTGTTTTACCTTGTTTGGTAAATTGCCAACGATAGAGTTCACCATGTGTTGGTAATCTTAAATTAATACAGTGGTATTCCACTAAATCTTTTGGATGCTTTGGGTGACCATAACGAGCTAAAAACTCTTTGGTTGCAACAGTAAGCATTTGTATTGGCTCACTCACCTGTAAAGCGATCATATCTTTAGAAACCAAACCACCTCTTCTAAGTCCTGCATCAAAACGCCCTTCTACAATATCAACAAGACCATAATCAGATATGATCTCTACTGAAATTTTTGGAAATTGTTGTATGACTTTTTCAACTGCTGGCCATAAAACACTTTGTATTCCATATTCATCTGCACTAATACGTAATGTTCCTGCTGGATCATTTTTTAAAGCACTAATTTGATTTATGCCATTTTCTATTTCTTCTATTGCAGGTTGAAGCAAATTCAGTAGATATTCACCTGCTTCTGTCGGTGCGACACTCCTGGTAGTTCTTGATAATAGTTTTATGCCAATTCGGTCTTCTAAATTACGGAGTGTTTGGCTAATGGCTGACTGTGACGTTCTGAGTTTTGCGGCTGCACGGGTAAAGCTTCGCTCTTGAGCAACGACCATAAAAGTATGCAAATCATTTAAATTTTCTTTCATTATTTATAAGTATTCAATATAAGTGCTATCTGATTATAGTGGATTATCATAATAAATCACTAGGGTTATATTAATTTCATCGACCTAGTTCTTCTTTCGGAGAGAAGATGATGAAAACTGTAACTTTCAAAAATAAAAATATCGATGTTTCTGCAACTATTCGTTTTCCAAAAGATTTCGATGAAAACAAAACATATGCAGCAATTGTATGTGCGCATCCAATTAGTAGTTGTAAAGAGCAAACTGCAGGCGCAATCTATGGTGAAAAACTGACTGAAGCTGGTTTTATTACTTTAGCGTTTGATGCATCGTATCAAGGTGCTAGCGGTGGCGAACCTCGCTTTATTGAAGACCCTGCAACACGTGTAGAAGATTTCCGCTGTGCAGCCGACTATTTAACAACGCTTAGTTATGTTGATGAAAACCGTATTGGTGTATTAGGTGTATGTGGTGGCGGTGGTTATGCTGTCAATGCAGCTATGACTGAACGCCGTTTTAAAGCAGTCGCAACTGTTGTAGCAGCAAACTATGGCCGTTTAATGCGTGAAGGTGACCAAACGCCTGAAGCAGCTATTAAAACTTTAGAAGCAATTGCTGCGCAGCGAACAGCCGAAGCGCGTGGTGCGGAACCATTTATTACCCAGTACATTCCAAACTCACAACAAGAGCGTGAGCAAGCTGGAATCAATGATATTGATATCAAAGAAGCGATTGATTACTACAAAACCCCGCGCGGTCAGGCAGAAGGTTCACCAAATAAACTTCGCTTTTCAAGTTTAGCGGCTGCTGTTGGGTTTGATGCATTTCATTTGGCAGAACACTTACTCACTCAACCCTTG
The DNA here is from genome assembly GCF_000588015.1 of Acinetobacter sp. 1294243. Lineage (NCBI taxonomy): Bacteria > Pseudomonadati > Pseudomonadota > Gammaproteobacteria > Moraxellales > Moraxellaceae > Acinetobacter > Acinetobacter sp. 1294243. Next base: position 183,211 of record NZ_JFXG01000001.1, on the reverse strand, counting down.
CAAATTGTGATTGGTGATATAGCGGGTGGATTCGGTTCTTATCGCGATGGTTATGAGCTATATAGCAAAGCGGCTTCTAAAGATAAGAACCTTTTTGTGGTTAAAGGTGCGAGCCATTATGACTTATATGATCAACCTGAACCTGTTGCTCACGCTTTAGAAAGAATTATTCCGTTCTTTCAAAAGTATCTTTAAACAAAATATTGGAAAGTTTCTCAATCGGGGAACTTTCCAAACCTTGTCATGAGTATTCAATTTCGCAAAAACAATTAATAAACTTATATATTGATTTTAAATTTCAATAGTTAGAGAATCACGCATACTTATAAATAACTACAATAGAGTTCTATATACTTCTTAAGAAGAAAAAGAATATAGTCCTTTCCTACATTCTTCCTTTGATTTTAGTTATTGGCTTCTTTGCCTTTTTCCGTGTATTTATTCTTCCTTATATTTATATCAAGCAAACAAAGCGATAACTTTTAGTCAGCAAAGCCTTATATCTTTATAAGGCTTTTTAAATTGACTCTAGTTTAGTAAAACAATAAATAAAGAACTTACTGAGGTAATTCCCTTTTTTTCATAGCAATATGAAGAAGAGCTGTCATAAAGGCCGCTAAGAAAAGGATACAACCCATAATCATAAATCCACTTGTGAAGGAACCCGTTGCTGTTTTTAAATAACCCATTAAATATGGACCAACAAATCCACCAAAGGCGCCAATCGAATTGATTAAAGCAATACCACCTGCAGCTGCCTCTCCCGATAAAAATTTACCCGGTAGTGAATAGAAAATTGTTTTTGCTGAAATTGTACCAACTAAAGCAAAAGTGATTCCTATCAACGCAGGAATTAAGCCAGATAAGTTTAAGGCAATAATCAGTGCGATCCCAGCTAACACTAGTGCAATAACAAGATTACGAATAGGTTTACCTGTTCGATCTACATGTTTAGCCCAAATTAATAAACCAACTGTTGAGAAGAAATAAGGAATTGCGGCAACCCAACCAATTAAACTTAATTCAACGCCTTGGGCCTTTAACATCTGTGGTAGCCAAATCCCAATTCCATAAGTTCCTAACGTGAAGCTAAAAGTAATTGATCCTAATATCCAAACTCTAACGTCTTTCAATGCATCTTTGAAATGATGGTTACCTGCTGCTTTTTTCTTTTCATTTGCTAATGCATCAGTTAAAGCATTACGCTCTTCATTAGTTAGCCAATGCGCATCTTTAGGATTATTTTTCAATACTTTATACGTGATAATACCCAAAATACACGCAGGTAATCCTTCAATTAAGAACATCCATTGCCACCCCTCTAAACCCATATGACCATGTAAACCTAGGAGCCATATTGATAAAGGGCCACCCACTAAAAATGAAATGGGAGTAGCAATAGTAAATAAAGCCAGAATATGGGTTCTATATTGTGTTGGAAACCAGATAGTTAAAAAGAAAATAACACCAGGGAAAAAACCAGCTTCCGCTATACCTAATAAGAAACGAATAAAGTAAAAACTATATGGGCCGATCACAAATGCTGTGGCAGCGGCAGCAATTCCCCATGTAATCATGATTCGGGCCATCCAGACTCGGGCACCAAACTTATACATTGCTAGGTTACTTGGAACTTCACATAAACAGTAACCTACAAACATGATTCCCGCTCCTAACCCAAATTGGGCTGCGGTTAAACCAAGCGAGTCTGTCATTTGTAATGCAGCATATCCAACACTCGTGCGATCTAAATAATTAAAAAAATATGCCAAAGCGAGTAATGGAATGAAACGCCAAGTTGCCTTTTTGATTGCACTATCACATGCTGCTTGTTGCAGATTGAAAGCATTATTTGAAGAGTTCATATATGCAGTCCTTGCATAAAACACGAATAAAAAAACTAATGCTTAAAAGCATTAGTTAGATTTAATAATTTGCGAATCAGTAAGCTCTTTAATTTTTGCTTGGTCATAACCTAAAGAAGTAAGAACCTCTATAGTATCTTCACCAACTTCCGGCACGTTTTCACGTACACCAAAGCGTTGACCATCCATCGTAAATGGTAATAAAGGAACCTTTACTTGCTTACCATTTTCTAGAACTACTTTCCCCATACCTCCTGACTCATTTAAGTGAATATCTTCAAATAAATCTTCTGGTCGTTGGATCGGAGAAAAAGGTAAACCAGCTTGTTCACATAGCTCCATTACTTTTGTTTTGTCTAATTGGCTAAGCGTCTCACGAATAATGGGATGGATTTGCTCACGTGCTTTTACACGTTGGTTATTTTGAGCGAAATCTGGATTATTTTTTAGGGCTTCTAAGCCGAAAGCATCACAGAAAGCGAGCCACTGCGAGTCCGTAACTACACCAATAAAGACTTGTTCATTATTTTTAGTGTTGAAAACATCATATACTGCCCAAGCTGAAACACGATTTGGCATTGGAGCTACAGGCTTATCTGTAACTGCTCTTTGCATCATGTGCTGTGCAACCAAAAATGCAGAGTTTTCGAATAAACCAGTTTCGACAAGTTGACCTTGGCCAGTTAATTGACGTTGGTATAAAGCTGCAACAATTGAGTAAGCGCAGAACATTCCGCCCATCACATCATTAACAGATGCTCCAGCACGTAATGGACGTCCCACAGGACCAGTCATATACGCAAGCCCAGTCATCATTTGTACGACTTCATCTAAGGCTGTCCGATGTTCATAAGGACCCGGTAAAAAACCTTTCATTGAACCATAAATAATATCGGGCTTAATTGATTTAACCCCTTCATAATCAAGTCCTAGTTTTTTCATCGCTCCGGGTCTAAAGTTTTCAATCACAACATCCGCAGTTTTGATTAAGTCCTTAACAAGTGACATTCCTTTTTCACTTTTAATATCAACTGACAAACTTTTTTTATTGCGATTATAAGTCATCCAATAACCAGCACCCGACCCCATAAGTCTGCGAGTGTTGTCACCTTGAGGCAATGGTTCAATCTTGATAACTTCAGCACCTAAATCTGCGAGAAGTAAACCACATGCAGGTCCCATAACCATATGTACGAATTCTAGAACTCGGATTCCAGCCAGTGGGAGTTTTTTTTCATCTTTCATGTTATTGGTCCTTTGCATATTTAAAATTTTTACCTACGCCTGCATCTGGAATAAATCCGTAGAGTGGCTCTCCTGGTATCCCTTGCTTTAACCATTCGCGAGCTTCAACAAGTCGATCGATATCAATACCAGTACGTAATCCCATGCTTTCTAACAGGTAAACTAAATCTTCAGTGACAATATTGCCTGATGCACCGGGAGCATATGGACAACCACCAATTCCGCCTTGCGAAGCATCAAATGTAGTCACACCCACTTCAATTGCGGCTAAAACATTCGCTAGACCTTGCCCACGCGTATTATGGAAATGTGCACTACCTGCTAAATTTCCGACTTCCTGTTTTAATTTTTTAAATAGACTGCGGACTTGGACAGGATTTGCATATCCAACCGTATCTGCTAGGCCAATCTCATCTACACCTAATTGGGCCATTCGTTGAGCCATCGTTAGGACTTCATTTTCCGTAACTACACCTTGAATCGTGCAGCCAAAAACTGTTGATAGACCTGCTTCTATTAATATTTCTGGATATTTTTCATTTCTCAGCTGAACAATTGAATTCACTTCTTCATAAACTTCAGCATGAGTTTTACGAATATTTGATAGTGAATGAGGTTCACTCACTGAAACAGGAATCGTAATTTTTTGAACTCCTGCTTGAAATGCATTTTCGGCACCTTTTAGGTTTGGGACTAAAGCGGTCACGAATACGTCTTTTAAAGTCAAAGTATGTTTAACCAGCTCTCCACAATCCGCCATTTGTGGCAGCAATTTTGGAGATACAAAAGATCCAACTTCTATTTCAGTTAATCCCGCTTGAGCTAAAGCTGAAATCCATTTTTTCTTCATATCGGTTGGCATGGTTTGTTTAATACTTTGCAAACCATCGCGAGGTCCAACCTCACTCACCAATATATCGATGTCCTTTGAATGGCTCATAAGCTGACATTTCCTATTGCACAAGAATATTTTTCACGTATAACGCCAGTAGCGTTCTATCCAATAGAACACAGTTCTATTTTTAATGCAAATTAAAATTTTTATAGCTCAACCACAAAATTCGAAAAATTTAAAAATACTTGACAGGACTAAAAATAAGCTAAAAAATAAATATAAATAGAACATTGTTCTGTAGAATAGAACAGTAAGGATGCTTGTATGAGTCTTTTCGTACCACCGAAAGAGTTACAAACTCAGGTTTTTAGTCAAATTCCTGAAGTTTTTTTAAAGCATGATGAATCAGACTGGGTTCGTGCTAATAAACCGGGTCAAAAAGTAACGAGCTTTTTAGAAGGACCCTCTTTCGATAAAAATGGAAATTTATTTGTTACCGACATTCCGTTTGGACGAATTTTTAAAATATCTCCAGAAGGTCAATGGGACCTTTTAGCGGAATATGACGGCTGGCCAAATGGTCTAAAAATACATAATGATGGTCGAATTTTTATTGCTGATTATAAAAATGGAATCATGCAATTAGACCCCAATACAGGTGTGGTTAGCCCGTTTTTAACGCATCGCAAAAGTGAAAGTTTTAAAGGGGTAAATGATTTATTTTTTTCTCAAGATGGAAAACTTTATTTTACAGATCAAGGCCAGACAGGAATGCATGACCCTACAGGACGTGTATTCAGCTATGACATGAATACAGAACATCTTGAATGTCTTATTAATAATGCTCCAAGTCCAAATGGTTTGGTCATGGACTATGAAGAAAAAGCTTTATTTGTCGCAATGACCCGTGGAAATTCTGTATGGCGTTTACCAATCCAAAAAGATGGCTCTACTACAAAAGTGGGCATTTTTACTACACTCGCTGGAGGTTTAAGCGGTGCTGACGGACTTGCTTTAGATGCTGATAAAAATCTATATGTTTGTGATGCTGGCCAAGCATGTGTATGGGTATTTAACCAATATGCAGAACCCCTTTATCGCATTAAATCGTGTGCTGGTAGAACGATTACCAATCTAGCCTTTGGTGGTCATGAAAATAAGCAATTATTTATGATCGATTCATCTACCGGTTCTATCTTAACTACCTATTTAGAACATTCGGGTAAGCCAATGTTTTCTCATCATTAATTTCTACTTAAAATTTATTTCTTAAGTAAATCAAGGATTGATTTATGTTAGTTTTTTTAAGTTACAGCATGATCGCTGTATTTATGTATGCGGTAATGTCGAAACGCTTATCCGCCCTTACAGCTTTGGTACTTATTCCAGTAATTTTTGCGCTTTTGACTGGTCATGTCACAGACATGAGTAGCATGATGATTGATGGAATTAAGCTACTTGCTCCCACTGGCATCATGATTACCTTTGCAATTTTGTATTTTTGCATGATGACAGATGCTGGCCTCTTTAATCCGCTGATTCAATTCATCATTAAAATTGTTAAAGGCGACCCGTTAAAAATTGTTGTAGGTACAGCTATTCTTGGAATTTGTGTCGGGCTAGATGGTGATGGCGCAACGACTTATATTATTGTCGCAACAGCCTTGTTGCCTTTGTACAAAAAAATTGGAATCCGACCACAAGTCATGGCAACTGTTCTATTACTGTCAATTGGGGTAATGAATATTTTACCTTGGGCTGGTCCATTTTCTAGAGCTGCGAGCGCACTTAAAGTCGACCCAACTGGACTTTTCTTACAAATGTTGCCCGTGATGTGTGCGGGTCTTATTTGGGTCATATTTGTCGCTTGTTACTTGGGTTTAAAAGAAAGAAAGCGCTTAGGTATTCATGAAATTAAACCTGATGACGATCTTATCCATCATGAGCAAAATACGAAAAGCTGGAAATCATGGTTTAACCTGATACTTACTATTCTTCTGGTTTTTTCAATGATTAAAGGTTATTTGCCTTTAGCGCCTCTGTTCATTTTAGCATTCTGTATCGGTTTAGTGGTTAACTTCCCAGAACTTTCTGAACAGAAAAAATTAGTCGCGAAATATGCAGATAGCGTTTTAGCAGTTTCTTCTCTGATTTTTGCTGCTGGCATTTTTGTAGGAATCATGACAGGTACAGGCATGATTGAAGCTATTGCTCAGCATCTCATCTCAATTATTCCTGCATCGTCTGGATCTTATCTGTCATCGATTACTGCTTTTATTAGCATGCCATTTACTTACATTTTGACGAATGACGCCTTTTATTTTGGAATTTTACCTATTCTTGCTGAAACTGCCTCACATTATGGGATCAGTGCAAATGAAATGGCTATCGCAAGTTTAATTGGTCAACCTATTCATTTGTTAAGCCCAATGGTTGCCTCTACCTATCTATTATGCTCTTTAACCAATGTAGATTATGGTGAAAATCAAAAGGCATCCATACTCTGGTGTACGGGAACTTGCCTAGTGATGTATGTTGCGGCTCTAGTTATCGATCTTATATAAATTAATAAAAGTGCTTTCAAAATTTGAAGGCACTTTTTATATCCTTCTATGTTTTATCTTGCCACACGCTTACATTCACTAAAAAATCTATTTCATCTTTTAAATTACAGCTATACTTATTTATTCCTAAAACACTTAAATTTAATTGAGTTTTTATATTTTTGTATGACGAAATCAACCCAAGATCCTGATAGCCAAATGGATAAGCAAAATTCAGGTGTAGCTGCCGTAGATAGAGCATTACTTATTTTAGATGCTTTTGATATCGATAGCCCCGTCTTATCTCTCGCAGAAATTTCACGCCGTACAAAGCTATATAAAAGTACTATTCTTAGATTACTAAGTTCATTAGAACGTCATGGTTATGTTGTTAGAAATGAAGATGGTCAATTTTCTTTAGGCATTACACCGTTAAAATTATCAAGAATTTATCAAAATTCTTTTAAGCTTAAAGATGTGCTTTATCCTATTTTGGAAAGAATCACCAAAGAAACAGGTGAAACTTCTTCATTTTATATTTTAGATAACGATAAGCGCGTGGTTCTGTTTCGCATTGAACCAGCTCGATCTGTAAAGGTTTCTATCTCTGAAGGAGATACTTTTCCAGTGAATGTTGGGGCTTCGGGTAAAATTCTTCGTGCATTTTCTCAAACTGAAGTAGATGAAAATCTACAACAAATCCAAAATCAGTTTTGGGCAAGTTCATTTGGAGAACGTGACCCAGAAACGTCTTCTTTGTCTGTACCTGTATTTAGCAATGGTAGACAGTTACAAGGGGCACTTACTATTTCAGGTCCTTCTGAACGTTTAACCCAAGAGAAAATTGCCGAAAATATTTCGCTTTTACTTGAATGTAGTATTCAGGTGTCAAAGTATTTAGGAGGAGAAATTAGCCCCCTTATAAAACTCATTAATAATATAAAGTAGCAAAAATTTGCTACCATTATAAATAGAGGGATTAAATATTACATTTATTTTTATCTAAAATTCTTCTGATTACAGTACGAGTAACAGAGAAATCTTTAGCTAAACAATAGATACTTTTTCCCTTTTTATAACTTTCAAGAACTTGGTTCTTTTGGGCCTCGGAAAGCTTTTCAGGACGACCCACTCTCTTCGTGCTTCTATTTATTTCACATACATTATGGTGAACACCTAATTTTTTTTCAAAATCAGTACAAAGCTTCAAAAAGTGTATAAAAACAGTTTTCAAATCACCGTTAATTTCATTTTTTGAATAATCCATACAAACCAACCGAACTTTCTTCTGTTCAATTTTATTAATTATGTTCAGAATCTCTTCAAAAGAATTACCTAAACAATCTATGCCCTTAACAATTAAACTATCGTCTTCCTCTAATGCATAATTAACTAAATTTGAAAACTTATCTCGATATGAAATAGATTTTTCAACCAGTACTTCCTCAACAATCAATCTGCTTTTTTGAATATGATAGCCACTTCCACCAAACGTAGAAATATATTTATGAAGATCTATTGTTTCATCAGGGTTTATCCTAATATAAGCAAATATACGCATTTTAAAAAAATTCACATTGACTTTTCTAATTAAAAGTATAATTGCAATAGATTAGATAATGGATGCTAATTTAACCAACATGTAAAATAACATTAGATTAAAAAACTAATAATTTAAAAAAATTTAGTTTTATACACTACAAATAACAATATAAGTAGTTTCACAAATTTTCAATTTTATTCACACAATAATGCTAAATTGGAAGACATGTGGTTTGCTTAATACTCCTCAATGGAATCTCTGTAACAACATTTTGTATCCCTTTGATTTTTGTAAGTGTTTCCATTTGGAACCTTTGATAGTCCTCTAAATCTTTAGCAATAACTCTAAAAAGATAGTCATATGTCCCTGCCATTAAATGGCACTCCAGCACTTCTGGTGCTTGCTCCATTTCTTTTGCAAAATTTTCAATAGTCACTTTATCTTGACGTTCAAGCGTAATCCGCACAAATGCTGTAAATTTCAAATCTACAGCTGATGGGTTTACTAATGCAACATAACCTGTAATGACAGATTGTTCTTCTAAAAGATGAACTCGACGTAAACAAGGAGTTGCAGAAAGCCCCACTTGCTGCGCAACCTCACTATTTGTTTGATTTGAATTCTTCTGAATCACTCTCAGAATTTTTTTATCTACTGAATCAACCATAATTAAACCAAAAAACTAATTTATAAAACAATATTAGATAATATAACCAATATCAAAAGAAATTAAAGTTAAATTAGCATCCAACATCTACAGTCTAGTTACTATAATTTGAAATTATAGTTTCACCTGCCTTCCACCAGATCCTTTTTAGGAGTTACTACATGCTTGAGCTCTCTCTTTTACCTTTTATTGCAACATCTCTTTTGATCATTCTTACCCCTGGTCAAGATATGGTTCTCGTTATGTCACGCTCTTTATCTAGTGGCACTCGTGTTGGAATAACAACAGCTGCGGGTATCAGTTCAGGATTATTACTGCACACCATATTAGCAATGTTAGGAGTTGGTACTCTCCTACAAGCCTCTGAATGGCTTTTTTTCATTTTAAAACTTATTGGGGCTATTTACTTAATATACTTGGGTTTTAAACTTTTCCGATCTACAGATGACCTAATATTAGTTAACAATCATCGTGCCCCAGACTCATCGTTTAAAATCTTTTTACAAGGTGCTTTTTCTAATATTTCAAATCCTAAAATTATGCTTTTTTACTTTGCCTTCCTTCCTCAATTCATTCATCCAAACTCAACCAATCCTATGTTATCTCTATTTATATTAGGTGCAACCTTCGCTGGCCTAACCTTTTTAGTTAAAGGCCCCATCGCTTTAGTTTCTGGAGTGTTAGCTAATAAAATCCAAAAAAATCCTTACTTTTTAACGTATATGTATAAAGTCTCTGGGACCGTACTTTTTATACTCGGTATTAAACTTGCTTTAGAGGATAAATAATTTTCTTCTTAAATATCTGATTATATATAAAAGCTCCTAACTAGAGGTTAAATGAGATAAGCTATTTTAGAATTATTTAATTTCTAGTTCTTTCAATTTTTCGATAGCTTCGTCACTGCCTCTCTTAGCTGCCTTACCATACCACTTTATTGCCTTGCTCATGTTCTTATGTGTTCCAATTCCATATTCATAGCATCTAGCTAATTCATATTGACCAATTCCATACTCTAACAATGCAGCCTTCCGATAATATTCAAATGCAAGTTTTTCATCTTTTTTAACACTAATTCCTTCTTCATAAAAAGTTCCCATGTAATAAAAAGCCATGAAATCATTTTGTGCAGCAGCGCTCTTGTACCAAAAGAATGCCTTGTCTACATTCTTATCAACACCTTCTCCATTTTGATACATTAATCCTAAGTTTACTTGAGCTGATACATCACCTTGAAGTGCCGCTTGTTTAAACCACTTAAAAGCATTTGTATCACTTTTTTCTGTGCCTAAACCATCTTTATACATCAATGCCAAATTATATTGTGCTTGTAACTCTCCATTATTTGCAGCTTTAAGATTCCACTTAAAAGCTTCGGTATAGTCTTGATTTGCACCAGTTCCGGTTTGATACATATATGCAATTCGAGCATCTGCTAATGGACTTCCTTGTTTTGCAGCCACTAAAAATAGTTCTAAAGCTTTAGCATAATCTCGCTCTTTACCATTAGTGCCTTCAAAATAATCTTTACCTTCATCTAGAAGTACATCAATAGATGAATCGGCCAACACTTCATTTTTTACAAGCATTAATAAAAAGACTAGTAATATAAATTTCTTTAAAATCATTAAAATTCCTTTTTTATTTTAGTTGCTTGCAGCACAACATATTAGAAACTAAATAATCTCTTGTTTCTAAAAAAATCAATTCAACCAAGCCTTTTATAATAAATTGCTGTGCCGTCGTAGTCCCCATTTGAACTTAATGCGAAACTTGGAATGACACCCACACGAACAAATCCAATTTTGCTATATAAAAGTTCGGACACATCGCCTTCACGTGTATCTAAGACAAGTAAGCGCAGACCCTTTTCTCTTGAAAATGTTTCTAACTCATTAAGTAATAACGTTGCTATTCCTTGTTTTCTTGCAGATGTCAGAACCATGAGTTTTTCAACTTCAGCTCTATGAACACCGTTCTTTTTACTCACCAAAGACAATTGAACACTACCTACTATTTTTCTTTCTTGAATGGCAATCCATAGACGGCTATTACCTTGTGCTAATTTATAGTTGACCTCACACCAATAATTTAAGACTTCGTTCTTTTCTATGGGAGTTAAGAAACCTATTGAAGCTCCGTTATTTACAGAGTCTTCTAACAATAACGATAGGCCTTCTTCATAATCGCCAATTTCATTTATTTCTAAAATTTCGATGTCTTTCATATTTTTTCTCGAAGTTATTTAACTAAAATTTACTAATTTAGAATCTTTACTTATTAAATTTAAAAATATTGAATTTCCAATATATTATCAACGTTAGTTATTGGAAAATTAGAAAAAAATATATAAATTATAATGATAAAAATATTTTAAAAAAATTGAGGAATGTTTGTGTCTTTAGAACCAGGTGGCTTTACAGAAAAAATTGGAAATCGTTATGAATCCTCTTGGGTGGCATATCAACTCTTAAGATTATTAGATGAAAAAATTTCTTATGTACAAGTAGAGCCTATTGGTCCAGATGAAGATGCTGTAGATGTTATTATTGGTAATTTGGATGGATCTAAAGAACATCATCAATGCAAAATTGGAAATCTTTCTGATAATGCTTGGACACTTGCCACACTCCAATCCAAACAACTTTTAACAAAAGGTTTACAACACATCTTATCTGGCTCTAAATCTTACAAAGTTGTATCTAGAATTGGATTTAGGCTACTGGAAGATATTTGTGAAAGTGCTAGAAACAGTACAAACTCTAGCTCTGAATTTTTTGAATATCAAATTAAAAATATAAGCCCAGATAGGCTAAAATTATTTAATGAATTATGTAGCCGTTTAAATTTGGATTCATCAAATTTAGATGATTTGGACAAAGCTATTCAGTTTCTAAAGAGTTTTGAAATAAAGAAATATAATGAAGATGATATAGATAATGAACTATGTATATTATTAGCTGAAAAATTAGTTTATCAGCCTCCTAGTCATCTTGTTCATTTCCTTCAAACTTACCCTGTTAAATGTGGTAAGTTAAGAACACGTATTACATCTCATACTCTTAAAGCAGATTTAGAAGTCCACCACTTTTCCTTTAAAACCTATCCGGGTCATCCTCATATATCCGATGTAATAGCAACGCTAAATGATGAGTTTGATCGCTCAATCGAGCCTTATTTAATATCACAACAAAACATTCAACGTGCCGAGTTCAGTACTACATTAGATACTGTTAATAATAACCCAATCATAATAATTAAAGCTGATGCAGGGGTTGGCAAGAGTGCTTTCTTATTAAATTTGAAAAAACATTTTGTTCAATCTGGGACTATCGTTCTTCCTATTCGACTAGATAGACGAGTTCCTGAAAAAAATCTCGATCAATTTGGAAAAGATTTAGGATTTCCATATTCGCCCATTGCATGCTTAGAAAAATATGGACAGGGTCAAGAAATTATCATCTTGCTTGATCAATTAGACGCTCTTCGTTGGACTGCTCTTCACTCATCAAATGCATTAGATATATGCATTAAAATGGTTAAAGAGATTCTTTTACTACGTCAATATGCCCATACCAATATAAAAATTATTATGGCAACACGAAATTTTGAGCTCGAAGATGATGTGCGTCTAAGAAATTGGATCAGTGAAATCAATAGTGATGTCAAACAGATGGAATTAAAACTGTTTGAGCCAGATCAGATTAAGCCATATGTTAGCCAATTTGAAGACTATGATCAGTTGAGTAATGAGCAACAGAATATTTTAAAAATTCCTTTATGGCTAGGTATTTATATGGATCTAGCCAATGATTTAGGGTGCGCTCCTAAATTTACAACCAAATTAGATTTAATCAAATCTTTCATCGATGATAGATTTGAACAACTCACTGATAGTCATGGTATTTCCACAGCAAATAGTGAAAACTTCTTCAATGAAGTTATAAATTTAATGAATCAAGCTAACAAATTAAGTGTTTCATCAACTCAATTATCAATTGGTTCATCAGAAATTAAGAAAGCTATGATTTCTGTCGGATTACTCACTGAGCAAAATAGAGAAATTAGTTTTAGACATCAAGCAATCCATGATTATGCAATAGGAAAAAAGTTATATTCGCAAGGTCTTAGTTCACCTGAAGATTTCTTACATGAATTAGGTTCAAAAAATCAACAAACCCTTTTAAAACGAGAGCATCTCAGATATGCACTCGCGATGTTATATGAAGCAGATGAAAGAGCTTTCTGTAATTGTATTGAAGCAGTTCTTTTTCATTCTGAGATTCGTTTCCACTTAAAATCATTGGTATTTAGTACATTACGGCATATAGAGAACTTTAAAGCTCCCCTTAAAAAGCTTATAAATAAGATCATTTCAGATTCTGATCTAGCACCTCATTTTATAAGATTAAGTTGTAGCGGTTGCCCTACACTCGTTCAATATCTTTCTGAAAATCAATATCTAAGTGATTGGTTAGATGAAGATGATGAGATGCAATCTAAAGCTCTAGAGCTTTTAAGCTCAGTTTCTGATAAAGCTCCAAATTTGTTAATTAATGAATTTTCTAAGTTTGTGAATCGATCACCTGAGTGGAATCAAAAGATATACAACTGTTTATGTTGGAAAATGAGTGATGATTCAGAGGAATTATTTAATCTTCGCATTGAGCTAATTCAAAATGGAGTCAGCAGTCGCTATATTTTTTGGGATGACTTAACCAAAGAATATCCATTGAGAGCTTTGCATCTATTAAAGCTCATGTGTAATGAAGAATTATATACAAGATTAAGCTCAAGAGAAGAATGGTCTGATTACGACACAGAGTCTATTGAGAAACTTGCTGAAAGCCATTCACAAGATGTGCTAAGGATTTTTTTACCTTTTTTAGATCAGTATTTTTCTGAACCTCTAATTGAGGATTTTGATGCTTTTAAATGGTCTGAAGAATATGCTGTAAGAACATCGTTTGAAACTTTTATATACAAAGCCTTGTTCACTCTCCTTATTAAAGCTTCTCAGAATATGGCCTTACAATCTACTGAACTTTTTCAATTATTAATTCCATTAAAAAATAATTCCAATCTAATATTTAATCGTATATATGCTAATGCTCTTTTAGATCTTGAGATAGATCATACTGATTTTGTAATTGAATGGCTGTTAGACAACCCAAATCATAAGTTCAAATTAGGAAATGATAACGAAGAACCTGTTTGGAAATTGGCTGGGAAACTAATTGAAAAATTTTCACCTCATTGTACACTAGAGAACTTTGAACTTATTCAAAACACTATCTACTATATTCACTCTGAGTATAATTTAGATCAGATTAAATGGCGTTTAGAAGCTACTCGTAAAAATTACTACGCTCCTTATTGGGGAAAAACTCAATTCTATTTACTGCCTAAATTGGATACCTCACGTATTTCCAATAAATCTACACAATTAATTAGTGTACTCAATCGTAAATTTGCAAAATATACAGATGATGATTTTTGCCATCGAAGTAATAGTCTAGTCAATACTATTAAATCGCCAATTAAAGATGCTGGAAAATTATCCAGTAAGGCTTGGAAAAAACTAATACTGACAGATCCAAAAGAGTTTAAAGGCTTTAAATTTGATCAGGAAAGTACTGAATGTAGTATTCAGCAGTTTTCAAGTAATTTTAGAAGTGCTGTGAATGCTGAACCTAAACGTTTTGCAGAATTCGCTTTAAAATTACCTAAACATATACATCAGGATTATATTGATGCTTTGTATTCAGGTTTAAGCGAAAATAATCTTGATCAAGTCCCAGATCATCTTAAAGAACAATGGTCACCATGCCCTATTGAGTGGATTGAGCAAGTTATCGACCATTTTCCTGCCAAAAACTACTCTAGAGCACTTCAACAATTACTTTCTGGAAGAGTTAAATTATTATCTACTAAATATCTAAAGCTATTAGAAGATATTGCTTTATCAGCGGATGACCCACTACTAGATAAATTAAATATTCGCAAAGGAGGTCAACCTAATCAAATAGATGAAATTTCAAGCCATGATTTATATGGAAATACCCTTAACTGTACAAGAGGAAGCGCATATAAAGGATTGGCTAAAAAATTTTGGGATGATAAAGAATATGCTCTTTCACACAAACATATTATTGAAAATGCTTTAAACGATGAACATGCAGCCGTAAGAATGGCAACTGCTGATCTACTACTACCTATGTATAATTATGATCGTAATTATGCTTTTCAAAAGTTTGTAGAGTTGTGTAAAAAGGACTTAAGAAATACTCTAAGCAATGGCTATTACTATTATTTTAATAAAGCTTTTGATATTGAATTTAAAGAGTCATTTATAGCTCTTGTACAAATGATGGTGAGTTCTCCATATCAAGATGTTAGAAAAGAAGGTCATAAACAAGTTATTGCTCGATGGTTATTCAATGGTTTATTTGAAGAAGAGTTGAAGCAAGGACTCGAGTCCAAAAATCATGAAAGTCTTTTGGGTTATGCTTCAGTAATTAGCCAACTTCTTGGTAATGATACAAAAGGATATGATCACCAAAAAATGAAACGGATCTTTAACATCTTAGTTAATTCAGAAAATGAGGAAATTCTTAAAAATATAGGGCGTTTTTTTAATCAAAAGTTTTGGTCGAAAAGATATGCTCGAGAGTTTTTCTATATATATATTCACTCAAAAGCCTTAAATCATAATATTTATAATGTTTTACACTCAATAGAAGAAAGTTCAATGA
This sequence comes from Acinetobacter sp. 1294243, assembly GCF_000588015.1. Taxonomy (NCBI): domain Bacteria; kingdom Pseudomonadati; phylum Pseudomonadota; class Gammaproteobacteria; order Moraxellales; family Moraxellaceae; genus Acinetobacter; species Acinetobacter sp. 1294243. The sequence continues at coordinate 167,758 of NZ_JFXG01000001.1, read as the reverse complement.
ATATGGCTCAATTTAGTGACCTTATTATTATCATGATTCAAAATATTCTTAAGTTAAACACTCAAGAATTAGTAAGCCGCATGGATGTAGATACTATCACGAGAGTCATTCAACGATTATATGATCAAGCAGAAAATGATAAAGATGATGAAACACTAGATTATTGCTTAGATATGTTGGACGAATTATTAGCTAGTAATCATTCATTTACAAGGAATATGACAGATAAGCTTGATTTCGGACTTCTAGCATAAATAGTTTAGAAAATTTGAAAATTAGAGTTGATAATATGAATAAAAAATTAAATTTAAATGAGCTTTTTCAAAAGATTGATAATGAATTAATTGAAAGAAGAGTTCCTATTGCCCATAGATTTTTGGAAGCAACTACAGAAATTAGTAATATATTCAATGTACCAATATTACTTTATCCCAAGGGTAAAATAGATGACGGTTCTTTAGAATATTATTTAAGTTCATGTTTAGATAATTGGTATACAGCTAAATATGGCGATAAGCGAAAATTAAATATGGATTTAGGAGCTTTTTATATAATAATTAAACAAGAATTATGGAAATATCGCGTACCTCGTTTCTTTGGAACTTGTAACTTTTTTATAGAAACAGATTTATCTGATAAAGGAGAAAATCATGAAACAAATATTTTAAGAATGTGTAAAGATATGACCCAGTTTTATGTCAATACTCTTGACGACAATGAACTAATTTATATATTTAATGAATATAAAAAAGCAATAAATATCTTTCAAATATTCAATGGTTGGAGAGAGGAAGATGTCGCTATGTTAGAAGCAATTTATGCAGACATGAACAATATATCTATACAATTAGATAACACTTTTCCTCATTATGGACAAGCTTTATTTTCATATTTACAAGTCGGTGAAAAAATTATTAAGTCATGGTTATTAAAGTCTGAATTAACATTAAAAGATTTAAAAGAAAAATATGGTCACAAAATAGATAAGTTAGCTCAAGCATTTAATGATAGACATGTGGAGCAATTAGAAATAAATATTATTAATGGACTTATAAACAATCCAAATTTAAGGTATGGGAAAGAAAAGGATTTTAATATTAAAGATATCATTAAAGCACAAGAAGCAGTATTTCATATTATATCAAGAATAGGTTTTTCACCTAAACTCAAAAACAATAATGATTAATTCTCAAATCATATAATTCTTTCTATAAAAAGAATATATTTAAATACCGTACCACATATTAAATTTAATTATTGGTACGGCACTTCAATCAAAATGCCACCTCACCCCATCCCCCTCAAAAACACCTCAACCACTCTCCCATCAACTTCACCCACACTTAAGCCCTGAATGACGGCGCCTTCGATCATATATAAAAATAGTTTGGCATCAGTAAAAATAACATAGTAGGCCCCTAACTCTTAATTATAAAGTACACACGTCAATTTATGACGCAATACTGACCTTTCTATCTATATAAATTTTAATTTTTTTGTTTAGATAAAGACTCATTAATAAATTGGAGGTTACATATGGAGTGGTTTAAAATAATAGTAGAAGCTTTAGTAGGGCTTGGCTTTTTAGGCACAGTTATTAAATGGTTTTTTTTACCAAGATTTCGTATTGACTTGAGGAAGAAAAATTTCGAAAAAGATAAGATAGAGTTAGATAATTATTTAGATTTATGTAAAAAATTCAGCCAAAAGCTATTGCAACCTATACAGTTCCAATATGCGACTAATCATTTTTTAGGAACTACTAGGTATCACTATAGCTTGTTCAATGAGCGAATTAATAATTTATGGAACTTCAATAAGGTTTTTTCAAATTTAAATCATGGCTATTTTTTTCTAAAACAAGTAGTAGAAAATAATCAAGCACATTTAGAGTATATCTTTAAAGAAAAAACGATCAAGAAAATCAGATCAATCTCAATAACTATTCTTATTTGTGCTGCATTTATTTATTTGGGGTTAATAATATTTGAAGTATTTTTCCTTAAAGAATTAATTTCAAGTAAAAGTATAAATAAGGACACCTATGCATTTTATAAAATTCTTTCAGGCGTAATATATGTCGTTCTGGTCTTAGGAGCATCATACTTTGGTGGTAAAGCAAGTACAGCCTTATCATTGAAAGATATTTTTGATATTAGGGATAAAAATACCAAAATTGAAAAATCCAAGATTAACACTAAGCTTATATTTTTAATTAAATTATTTAATTTTAGATATTTCATTAGATTATTTCAGAAACTTAATAAATAATACTAATATTATTTATAACTTATATTAACTATTGATAAAAATTAAATTTGATCAATAGTTAATATTATAAAATCACAGAATAGAGTTTTTATAATATCCCCCTCAAAAACACCTCAACCACTCTCTCATCAACTTCACCCAAACTTAAACGCTGAATAATGGCGCCTTCGATTAGATATAAAAATAGTTTGGCATCGGTAAAAGAAACATCGGTGTTAAGTGCTCCAAGCAGGCTATATATTTCATTGGTGAGCCATGTTCTATATCGCACGGCGGTTATGTACGCTTTTGGATGGGTCAGTTTTGTTTCAAAAATGGCTTTAAATAATAAGTAGTACAGCCCGTCTAGGTCTGCATGTAAAAAATAGAGCTTTTTGAGTTTATCGGCTGCGTTTGTGCCGCGGTCATATTCAACCACTGAAACAACTTTTTCTTTTAGGCGCTCTTTTTGCACAATCAGGCAGATTTCTATCAGCCGCTCTTTAGAGTGAAAGTAGTTATAAAAAGTTGCTTTGGTAACTTCACACTCTTTCACAAGTCTATCGATGCCGACCAGATGAAACCCGTTGTAGTGAAATAACTCAATTGACTTATTTACGACTTGTACTGCACGTGTTGGGAGAACTATTTTTGGCATATGTTTACCGTTATAAAATTATTGTTGTATATAAATGAGATATAAAAAACCGCTGCCTTTTGGGAGAAAAAAGGCATAGCAAAGCCGTAAAGACTGTGCACAGCACATCTCAAGGTTTAATTGTCTAAGTTTTAAGTAATAACGAGCTAAAGCCTGAAAAGCCTTACGGCGATCAAGCTGCGTTAAATGTTTTAAGCTGTGTTGTTATAGCTTTTGGCAATGGCTGCCAAGAAATAATGGATGTGCAAAGCCAACTCCTTATATATGGAGTTCTGCCAGACATTTTAAATTATGGTGGCAGAACGAAAGGGGTTCGCAGACTGGCTTCAAGACCCAGCACACCCGAGGGTGTCCCCCTCCGTTCCGCCATAGAGGGGGCACGAGGGTATACACACTAAAAGAATAATCTTTTAATGCTCTTGAAGAACGGTCTGCGACAACCGACTGGCAATGTAGGCCAGCCCGCAAATGGTAATCTCCAATATTTGAAGTGTCAATGTGAAATTGGCTAGAAAATATTTAAATAATTATTATTTTTCATTCAATTACATAATTAAGGATATTCTTAAGTAATATTTACAATCTGCTTTTATATCATTAAGTTAAATTTTAAAGTTGAAAAAAATTTAAGGTTGGGTCTTGTTCTTATCAAACAAGAATGAATAAATAAAAAGAGACACTACTGTTATTAAGGGATGTTTTTAAGAGTCGCTATCCAGTATAAAATTATGACTTAAGCGACCAATCTCACACATTAGGCCGTGTCATATACTTAAAGTGATAAGAGCAAAAAATGACTCAAAATAAAGTTGAATTAGCCGAGAAATTGTCAAAAGAATCTCATCAAGGTCAAAAGTATGGTCCTCATGATTACTTTGATTACCATATTAAAGGTGTCGTCAATTCATTAATTGAGCACCAATTTTCAGAAATCTACATTATTACAGCCCTTCTACACGATAGCGTTGAAGACACGCCTCTTACCCTAGCCAAAATCGAAAGTTTATTTGGAAAAGAAGTCCGTGATGCCGTTGATGGATTAACTAAACGGGAAAGTGAAACACGCGAAGAATATTTAATTCGTTGTAGTTCGAATCCGATCGCTCGAGTTGTAAAACTTCATGATGCAGCCTTTAATGCGCATAACTCACATAAGGACAATAATCACTCACGTGTAGATTATTATCTTCAAACCATGCTAATTGTTTCAACGGCGCAAGATAGGTTGGAATGAAAAGACAACGAAATGAATCCGTTGTCTTTTTATTTTTAAGATTGTGCAAATGCCCAAATGTCTTTTGATGCAACTGTGTCAGATACGAGTCTAAAACTCATAGGTTCTAAGTCATCATCTACCACAACATAACCTTTCGAGTTATTTTTTAGCGCATCACACTTGTTATCGGTCAGTTGATAATTTGCAGTATTGGCTAATGCACTTTCAGTAATAACGCCTGTAAACACACAACTTGGGTCTTTCGAGACAATTTTGCCTTGTGCATTGACCTCGGCATTTACCGTTGTTCCATCTGGGAAAGATAAATCGTAATTACCCACCAATTGATTCAGAGAAATTTTCTGATCATCAATTTTTTCATAATGTGCAAATTCAACAGTCATTGATTGATTAGACTGGTTGCTCTGCCAAGCTTTGGTTTTTGCGTCATAACTCATCACAATTTTGGCACGGTTTTCGTCATCATCTAAAACCAATAATTTAAAACCCATCTGCGCCAGAATAGTATTTGCCCGCCATAGGCAACTCTTGATCAGTTTCGGTACTAATAATATAAGTACCGGCATCTAAGCTCGGAGCTAAGGCAGGTTTTTCAGTCGAGACTTGGTCATCATGATCATTGTCATTACAAGCCGCCAAGCCAAGCCCAAGAAGTAAAACCAACAAACAACGTTTCATGGTCTTTCTCCCTTACTTGTTAAATAGGCTTTTTAAACGAATTTTGAGCCATTCTTGAGCTGCTGGTCGCTGATCGTAAGCAACTTGCATTGCAGTCACAGCAATTTTGCTTTGCATTACGGCGCTTTCATCCGACATTTGCGCGGCTGTTGGCGCCGAAGGAGCCGCATCTATTCCTAAACCAAATTGGTTATTGCCTTTATTGTCTTTGGTTACTTGGAACTTCAATTTATATAAGTCATACGTCCCAATTTTTGAAAAAGCAAAAGGTGTGCTGGTTGTTAAATTTTTAGGGAAATTAACATTTAGCGTGATGCCTTTTGGCAACAATTGGCCCTTACCTGCCTTAGCTTGTAATTCTTTTAATAACACTACGGTTTGTTTTGCCACAATTGCAGAGTTAGGGTTGTTTAAAGTTTTGTCATCTACCGTGTTTGTATCTGCGCTTAAGGCAATAGATGGAATGCCGCGTCCTGCTGAAAACTGTACATTACCAATCGTGCCAGAGTGCACAACGACTTTTCCGACATTTTGTCCTTCATTCGGGCCAGATAAAACTAAGTCTGGCGCCTTACCCCAACGTTTTGGTGCAACCACATCCAGTCCATAAACTGTTGCCATGACTGGTGTGCCATGCGTGTAGTTCCAGTCGCCATTGGTATAACCCGCTTTGGTAAAGATTCCAGCCGCAGGTGCGCCATTAGGTGCAGCGCCGTTGTGACAACCGTTTTCAGCCGCAATTTGCTTATCGTTATCTGCGGTAATCGTCGTTGAGCTATACATCACGATTGCGCCACCGCGACCACTTTGTGGTGAACAAGGCACAGACACAAGCACGTTATGACCATTTGCTTTTAATTCATCATAGAGTGCTTTGACATTGCTGGTTAAACCGTCATCGTTAACCAATAGAATATTTAACGCAAAAGCTGGAGTTGTACACAACGACAGAATAAGGCCGCCCAATAAACTTTTTTTCATCACTTAACTACCATGTTCTTAAATTTCGTTTTGTATAGTAGTTGTGCTATATGTACGTTTAGTGACTATGCATTAATAAAAATTAAAATAATTTTCCATTAAAAATTAAATAATTATATTATCAATTATTGCTATATTTTCTTTTATAAACTGATCTTCAACTTCCTCGCTCATATTCAAAATGACAAAACCCACTTCCGTGGGCTTCATTCAAAGTATCACTTCAAGCTTTAAATTAAATACGTCCAACCTCTAAGTATGGAATCAAGTTTTTATCAAAATGTGGTCGTGGGTCACCTTCATAACTAATAAAACCATGCATTCCTGTTAAGCGTTCGCCTTTATAAAACTGGTTTAACTGATAACGCGGGTCTTTATGTGAAAGCGTAAAGCTCACCACACCAACGCCCTGCTGTTTTGACTTGTTATAGGCATCTTCAAGCATTTTATGATGCAAAGCCAAATCTTCGGGATGGCACATAAGCGTATGTAGCACATGATACTGAATCGAGTCACCCAGTTTAGGCAAACGCATGCCTTTAGTAATTGGAGTCAACAAGTTATAAATAGGTCTAAGCACAGCTATGGCCGAGCTATAATTTAGAATCTTAGTTTGCTTAATACTGTGCTGATCCCACAAACCAAACATACCCACTAGTTTTTCACCCTTAAAGTAAAGTGAAAAGTCTGCGAGTTTTATTCCTGAAAAATACTGATGACCTTGGGCAAGTTCTTCAAAGTTATAGGCGGGAATAAAGTTATAAAACTCTGCCATGTCGCTAATAAACTGATTCATGGCTTCCACATGCTGAGCTTCAGCAACACATGTACGGATTTCTTCAATGTCACTCTGCGGAGAAGTCTGCTTTAAAAAAGCCGTGATTTTTCGTTTTGCGCCAGTACTCGTCAGACTGAGTGTCTCGATAAGCCCTTCATCATAATAATCGGGCATTCCCGTTTTGCCCGTTTGGATGGCAGCGCGCGCGGCATGGTTATCATCAAAAATAATCATTTGGCTATAGTTCGGTTCATACATGGTTTGTTTTACATGCTTCGCCAAAACCTTAACCAGGGATTTACCCCGATAGTTGTGATCTACCCGTAAATCACCCGCGTAGCGTAAGTTTTGAACATTCCGATCGACATAACATGGGCGGTAACCGTTGCTATAACAAGCGACATTTTTCTGACTCTCGGTGTCTTCAATCACCACATGTAATTTATGCCGATAGACAATGTCAGACGCTCTAAAATAACTCGGTTCGCGCTGAAAGCTAATTTGTATGCCTTTGGTGGTCATCGGTACGGCGATTAAGTCTCTTAAAGCCTCGTCATCTGCCAGAGTTGCTTCTCGGGTAATGAGAGTGCTGTCAGCAAGTGGTGGATTTATTTTATTCATTATTCACCTGTTGTGCGGTCTGCATAGGAACCAAGTTATTTAAACGCCCCATTTGGTCGAGTAGCTGATAGACAAACACCACTTCGTCTTGATCATTTACGGTTTTTTGGGTTTGTACATCGAGTAGCTTTTGCTCTGTATTGAGCAAATCAAATGTGGTTTTGGTGCCAACATCGAACTCTTTACGTGTGTAGACAAAGGCAATAGACGCAGCCTCAATGGCATTTGCCAGTGCTTCTTTATTTTGTCGAATGGTTTGAAGCTGTGCATAAGTCGTGCGTGTACGCTTATTTAAGTCTAGTTCAAGACTTCGCGTTTTTTGGTTAGCCAAATCGATATCGGCCTGTGCTTTTTTGACATTGGCGCGATTTAAGCCATCATCATAAAGTGGTACATTAAGTTGTACCCCAACCATATAGTTATTACTTTCAGAACCAATATAACTCGCTTCATCTTGCTTTCCGGCACGACTCGTCAGCATGACTGTTGGCCACAGTTCCCGCTTAGTTAAAGCATATTGTTTTTCGGCAGCTTGCTTTTCGTATTTACTACGCATTAAAGCTGGATGGTTTTTGGTTTGCGCCAAAATTTCATCCAAGCTCGCGGGAATAGCGGGTAGCTGTTTAATGGCAACAAGATTTTCAGGCGTTACACCCGTTACTTGATAAAACTGCGCTTCACTTACAGTTAAGTTAGATTGGGCCTGTGTAATATCGGCTTTACCTTGTGCGACTTGCGCCAAAACTTGAGCCAAGTCTGCACGGGTAATCATACCCACGTCGAAACGGCGCTTTGACTCATATAAAGACCGTTGCAGGTTTGCCATAGTCTTTTGTCTAAGCTCTAAAATGGCTTTCTTCTTTAATACATCGGTATATACCATCACGGTATTTAAAATGGTTTCCGACCGTTGATCTGACAAACCTTGGTTTTGGGCAGAAAGCTGACTTTCGGCAACATCTATTCCTAAACGGTGTCGTCCAGAGGTATAGATCGGATAATCTGCCTGCAACTGCAAACTTCGCCCTTTACGGTTTCCTTCTGTTGGAAACAGGACGTGTGAAGGCGTATCTATTCTTTCATAGTCCAGTTGGCCGACTAAATTGACTTTAAGTCCATCACGCTGTTTAGCCTGTTCAAGCACTGCGGTGGACTGATTCACACTTAAACGGCTCACTTCAAGCTGACTTTCATGCCTTAAACTTGCAGACAAAGCCTCATCTAAAGTCATGGCATGCGTATGCGACACCAACAACACGCCTAGGTACAAGGCGTGTCGAAGTGTTAAAAACCGAGTATTAAATGGCTTCATCCCTTTCATAGTTGTTCCAAACTATTCAGGGTGACTTTTTTAAGTGGCTCAGGTTTGATATTGCCTTCGATAATGCCATCAAACATGACCAGTTTTTTATAGGCATTCCAGCCATTATTGGCCTGACGAATTTGAGGCTGGTCGAGCTGCCCCAAGTTTCGTGCAAGTTCATAATGGAAGTTTTGACGCAAAATACTATCGATATATTCATTGCTAATGCTGTGATGAATGTCGCCTTCAAAAAGCACGCAATAAAATGGTTTAACCTGTTGTTGGGTATCAATCGCCAGTAAAGAAATCGCTTTTGACTCGGTTTCATTCAACTGAGACAACAACTGTTGAGCTGTTTCAGGTGCAAGTTTCTCACCAACCAGATCGACCCCAAAACGGCGGCCTTGGAACTCAAAACACGGAATTTGCTCTAAAAAGCCAGTCCCTCTTAAGCAATCATCCAAACAGTAACGCAGCAAGCCATTACCCGAAGTAATGAGCGGACTTACTACATCACCTTGTTTAAGCTGCCATGAAGGAATAATTTGACCTTGTTTATCGCCTTCTAAATACTCAAATTCATAGAAGTGACTTTGGTATGCGAGTGGGTATTGGTCGTTGTAGGGAATAGTCACTACACCTTCAGTCGCCCATAGACCTTTTCCTTCAAACTGCACACTGGGTAACTTCTCTTTTAATTTTTCGGCCCAAGCTTTTGAACCTGCGGTGTCCCAACTCGAAACTAGACTTAACTTTGGCCAAAGTTTTTTAAAGTCGATCTGTGCGCCGTTTGAAGCATCACTTAAGGCTTGAGCACTTTCAGGGCTATGCGGTGCAGTCACTTCTTTTAATGAAGCCTGACGGTTGCCCCATGAACCACTTTGTAAAACCTCAATCACATCTTGTTGCAGCAACTCCAAACGTTCCAGCAATTGCAGCGCAAAAGTTGGACTCCATACCGAAATCATGGCTAAGTTACGGTTTGCGACCAAATAACAAATGGTTGCAAACAGTGCATCGTCAGCATTGGCGGCAAAGGCAACATTACTTGGAACCGCTTGAGTAAACTTAGACAAAATTCGCTTACCTACACCAAGTAGCGCACTATCGTCATTTAGGTTTTTATCTTTTAAAACTTCACGTTGGCTTTCAGGCAACCATGACACCGACCAATAATGTGTGCCCGAGCTGAGCTGCTGACATTTACGGTATAAACTTGCCATCCACGGCGCAATTGCATGGTCAAGTTCATCTAAAAACAGCTTGGTATATGGAATAAACTTAATTTGTTCGCTCGAACCACTAGTCGGCTGAAAACGAACCAGTTTACTGCTCGAAAGTGAAAGCTTTTGTTCACGGTAACGCTGAATGTCCTCTCTCCATGCGCCGTAACGTGTCGCAGGAAATGCTTTTACAAACTGCTCATAATTTTGGACCTTTTTATCTTTGGCAAAGGTCGAGGTCTGTAATATCGAATGCAAAATTTGACGTTGCGTGGTCTCTAAGGCATTAAATTGTTTTTGAAAATTACGGTCAGATGCATCACACCATTTTTTTAAAATAAGATGCGAACCCAAAGTTAGCCATTCATTAGATTTCATTGGATGGCCTCTCTACGTTTTGTTTTATGTGTTACGCAAGCTTCAAACTTTCCTTTACTGGTCGGTTTAGTCATCAGCTTTACAGGGAAACGGGCTATGTCTTTCCAGCCAAGACGACCAATACACGGTAGTTCTGTGCCAGCTTTCCATGTCGGATTTTTTTGTTCAAAGAAATGAATATTTGGGTTTTTCTCTCTCATTTCGGCAGTAATTGGTGCAACTTCACCTTTTAATGGCTGATAGTCATCGCCAAAATTTAAAAGGCCCGCTTCACGGTCATAGTATTCGCCAAAGAATTTTTCACAGTAGTGCTCAACCACTTCCGAAAGGTGTTGGTTTTCATCTTTAATATTTGGGTAATACACATAGTAGTTATTGGCAAGTAACAGATAAGTTTTATAGCCCTTAGAAATGAGGAGCCAATAGAGTTCGTTAAAAGGATATTTGATTCGAAGCTTAATCATCAGTTTTAGCATGGTACTTTGCAGACTACGCGTACCCCAAAACTTCTTCAAAATAACCGTGTCTCCGCTAAATAACACGGTGTAGTCTTTACCGTTTAAATAGAAATGCTGCACCACCACAGTCGAGAAACCGACAATCTCATTTGTTTCCGAATCAAAAATTAAGATCGCACCGCTTTTATTTTGGAAATCATCTACGAAAATAGAAAATCTCGTATTTTCATAATACTGTTCGTAAATGGAATACATCACTTTTAATCGCTCAGTATCGATTTGCTCTTTTTCAAAATATTGACCATAAGTCGTGTTTTTCAGGTTCAATTTTGAAATTAGTTTATACGTTGTATTAATCATAATCCTTTAACCTTCCACCTCTAATTTGTGAGTTCCCCGATCTCATCAACCGATTTTAGAAAACTCAGATCAATGTTCTTTTTCTATGAAGGGATACGTTTTGATATGCCCTGTTGTTTTTCATTCTTTGAAAGCTGCCTTTATTTTTAAATATCTACATATTCATTTTCTTCCCCCGATCCATAAAGATGGTTAAAAATGCGGTCACAAACATAATGATTGCGAGCATGCGTAATAGATCATTAAAGCTAGAGGTCAGTGCCTGAAAATGAATGTCGCGATAAAACACACTCAGCGCGATTTGCTGAGCATTTGCACCGACTTCCTGATATTGCGCCGTGAGTTGGTCGAGTCTTTCTGTAAAAATCCAGTTTTGCGGTGTCATCCCCTGATTAATCTGGGTAACATGAAGCGCAGTCAGCCAATCTAAAGATGAGTTAATGAGAGCTAGTCCAACCGCGCCGCCAATATTACGCATCAGGTTATAAATACCGCTGGCATCGGCTACTTTGCTGAGAGGCAAGGTGCTCATGGCTAAATGCGAAACCACAATCAGGCAGATCATGAGACCAATACCACGGTAAATTTGCGGCCAAAACATAAAGTCGTAATCGCTATGAATGCTGAGGTGCGAATTGAGCCAAACACCAAAGCCAGCCAAAATCATTCCAACAAATACGGTTTTTCGGGTATCAAAATTGGGAATCAGCCAGGCAAGAAACGGCGCAAAGCAGAACATGACAATACCTGTCACCATCATGACGTGACCAATTTGGCTACTGTTCATTTCACGGACTTGCCCAAGAAACACGGGAATCATATAACCCAAGCCATACAGCGCCATGCCAATCACAAAAGTTGTGATAGCACTTAAGGTAAAATTTTTGTTTTTAAATACGGATAAATCGAGCAAAGGCTTAGGCTGGGTAAAGCTTCTAGAGAAGAAAATCATGCCACCCACAACGCAGATCATAAACGCAATCCGAACCCCTGTGTCTGCAAGCCAGTCATGCCGTGCACCTTCATCAAGGAAATATTCAAGCCCACCCAAAAACATCGCCATACCGACTAGACTGAACCAGTCCATACTTTTGATGAGTGAGTAGTTCGCGCGGTCGATATTTGGACCTGAGTAAATGACCGTAGCAATGATAATGCCCGGAATAATATTGATCAGGAACATCCAGTGCCACGAAAAGTTATTGGTGAGCCAGCCGCCAATGGTGGGGCCAATGGCCGGACCCAAAGTACTGATCATTCCAAACATCACCAAAGGCAATGAACGTTTTGGTTCTGGAAAAAGTAAGTACAAGGCAGTCATGGAAGTCGGAATCATACCGCCGCCCATAAAACCTTGAATGCCACGGAACACTAATAAACTTTCTAAGTTCCATGCCAAGGCACAAAGTAAAGAACTGATCGTAAACCCAATTGCACAGATGGTGTAATACACCCGTGTTGAAAGCACCCGCGAGACAATACTCGACATGGGAATTGCAATAATCTCGGCAATTAAATAAACCGTTTGCACCCAAGTGACTTCATAACGACTTGCACTCATACCAGCTTGAACTTCGTTTAGAGAACTCGCCACAATCTGAATATCAAGAATCGCCATGAAGTTGCCAAAAATCATGGCAGCAAAAATTGCCCATGCAGTTTTTGCTGGAAATCTCCACTCGGCCTCAAGGTGCTTATTCATTGGTTATTACCTAAAATTTTATTATTAAGTTCTTAGGTCAACGGTGGCACTCACCGACATTCCAGGTTTTATCAAATCAATATGTGGGCTTGAATCTATGGCAATACGCACAGGAATACGCTGAACAACCTTGTTAAAGTTGCCTGTGGCATTGTCTGGTGGCATAAGTGAGAAAGTCGCGCCTGAAGCTGGTGAAAAGCTCTCAATTTTTCCGCTATAGGTCAGGCTTGGGTAGGCATCAAGTTTTAATTTAACTTTCTGACCAATATGCATTTTTTCAATTTGGGTTTCTTTGAAGTTGGCTTGTACATACAAACTATTTTCAGGAATGATCGCCATTAAGCGGGTTTGCGGAGAAACACGTGAACCTTTCTGGATTGCAAGGCTACCGATCTTACCGTTTACAGGACTGACCACTTTTGATGAAGCCAAATCGACCTGATACAGATTTAAGTTTGCATTGGCACTTTGAATATCTGCTAGAAGCTGCGCTCGACTCGCTTGTAAACTCCCCAACTGAGCTTCTGCCGCATTTACGGCAGCTTGCGCTTTGCTGAGTTGAGCTTGGGCCGTTAAATATTGAGACTGAACGCCTTCAAAGTTTTGTCGGGTAATCACCCCATCTTTTAATAAATCTTGATAACGCTCGAACTCTTTTCTTAAACGAGTTAAATCAGCTTGTGCTGCCACTACGCCACTATGAGCTTCAGTAATTGAAGAGCGTGCAGACTTTTCATTTTGTTGTTGTACACCCAGCGCTGCCTCTTTTAAGCTGACTACTGAGCGGGCTTGGTCATAACGAGCTTGATAATCACGGTGATCTAATACTGCTAAAGTTTCCCCTTTTTTTACTACCTGATTATCGTTAATTAATAACTCCATCACTTCGCCCGAAATCTTTGGCATCACCCAAGTAACATCGGCTTGCACATAAGCATTATCAGTAGATTGATAGAAACGATATACAAAAAAATAATATAATATGCCAGCAAATAAAAATAACATCAGGACACTAAAAACACCCCAAGTTATTTTCTTTCGGCTTTGGAAATTAGTATCAGTTTCTAGCTGAGCTACGTTATCCATATTCATTCCGCTTATTTGTAATATTCGATTTTTTATTTAAGCCAATAAAATTATTGGTTTCTTTTTTACGTAACTTTTCACTTGGTTTTATTCAATGAATCGTGACAGCGTAAAATTTGGTGCAAATTATGGTTCTTAAGTTAATTAAATATCATTGACCTATTTACCAGATATTTTTTCTATTTATGTCAATAAAACATATTATATAAACTATATTAAAAAATTATGTAATTCTAATTTTTGGAGATTTTTGGTTAAAAAAATCACAAAAAACAAAGATAAGTATTTGTTAATAAATAATTTATAATAATAGCAATAAATAGAGATATATGTTTGAATAGAGTGATTTATTTCACTAATATTAAGAATAAGTTTTATTGTGTAATCATTAAGTATTATTAATTAAAATAATATTTAATTTAAAAATGAGTTAACAATCAAAGTTATTATACTTATAAATATAAAATATATATAAGTTATAAATATTATATTTTTCAAAAATAACAATATCCATAAAACAAATAAACGATATTTTTGATAAATAAGCCATCCTGATGACTAAAATGACCTATATTTTCCAGATAAAATAATTTCAAACTCTTTATTTAAACCTTTAAAAATAGTGATTTAAGTGATCTTTTACTTATATAAACCCTTAAAAATTTCTTCTAAAGTTATTCCAAATGAAAACCCACTCATTGAGTGGGTTTTTTATTACTAGCCGTTTTGCCTGAGGTGGTCTTGGAACTCTTGGTCGTGTATTTTGTCGTAATTAACAGGGTCGTAAACGCATCCAGTTAAAACAACAATTACAGTAAGTACAGCAACCAACTTTTTCATTGAGACAGCCTTTCCTTTAACGCAAAAGATTTGCTTTAAGTATACTCCTTGATAGCCATTTTGATTGGACATAATTAAGGCAAACAATTGTTATTTTTAAATTATCGCCGTGCTTTAGCATATCATTTGATTTTTTTAGCAAGATCAAATCAGCGGTTAATACAAAACTTAAGCCTCAGTCGCTAAATACCAGTTTTTCCAAGAACTGGTTCCTCTGGTTTCAATTGCTACTGTAGGAATCAATTTCTCTTTTAGTATTTCAGTTTGTGCAACTGCTTTTGCAAGTCTTGCTTTTACTGAGTGAATACATTCACGGTCACCAAATTCACAGCGGTCTAAAGTTGTTCCGCCACAGGGCCCATTGGCTAAACCTTTTGGACACGTTTCAGGGCAAATATATAAAGTATCGCTTAAGCGACACTGACCACAGCTTTCACAACCCACTAGGCTATGTTTACTTAATACTTCTGTTTTAATTAATACCTTAGCGACTAAAGCGTTTTCCCAAAAAGATGCTTTGAAAATAAAACGTCCGACGCCTTTAGCGATTTTTGATCCAAACATTGCTTCATGCATAACATGTAGCTGACGATATTTAATTAATTGTTTAGACGTTGGCTGACATGAAAAACGAGCAATCTCAGGGGTAAACTCGTTGCCTGACGTGACGTGCCAAAGTGAATTCCAAAGCTCTTCTAAGGCTTTAAGCTCCAAATGTCTGTATTGCTCAATGTAGCTCTCAAGCAACATTTGCTCTTCTGGCTTATGACAAGCAGATAAGTGAATTCCAGCAAATCCTAAATGTTTACATATTAAAATTTGTAAAGCACAGCGTAAATAAACACGGTCTGTATGCCCTGCCTGTTTTTCATCTGCCAAAACTTTTAGCATATGCGGGGTAATCACAATACCTGCGACTTTATGCTTCACCATAAAATTGGCTCGGCCTAAAGTCAGAGGCATCACACAAGCCAGTATTTGCTGCGAATAATCATGCTTGGTTAAAAAGGATTTGGCTTGTTTTAAGGCTTCAATGTCATAGCCCAATTGGGTAATGATAAAGTCTGCACCTGCTTTAATCTTCTTATGCAGTTTTAAATACTGTGCATCACGCTCAGCTTCTACATATTTAAACGGATTAAAGGCAACGCCAATACGAAACCCGCCGTGTTGCTTGGCAGCCATTACGGCGTTTACTGACTCTAGGTAACGGCTACGAGGCTGCCCATCTCGACCATTATGGTGTTCTTTGAGTTTATCGCCTGTAAGCAATAACAAGTTTTGAATATTGGCTGTTTGAGCTTGCTCTAAAAAATGCTCAAAGTCTTGTATGTCTCTGGCCTTACCTGAAAAGTGTAAGACTTTATCAATTGTGTCAGGATAACTTTTGCTGGCCTCAAGCGGCGCAATATCATGATCTGAATGTACACGATCTGCCAATGTCATTGCAGCCGGATACCCTGCAAACTCATGTCTTACAGGATAAATTTCATGTAGTGAAGTGAGGTACTCCATCAACACAAAAAACTGGTTTTGCTGGAAGCAGGGAGAAACGTGTGACATAGGCAAAGCGCTTATCAAAACATGACATCAATCATAAGCGCGGCATTATAAATCAAAGTGCATCAAGATGCGCTAGTCAGAAAGCTCATTGTTTTGCTTGTCTTCACCCTCTTTATTTCTAGGTAATTCCAGTGAGCGAGGAAATATAAAATCAAAAGAATCGAGTGCATAGCGGTAAAGCTGAGCTGGTCGTTTGCCCACGATTTTACTGTGGTTGGTTTCTTCAACTGCACCCGCTTCTATCATACGGCGTCTAAACGCTTTTTTATCTAAAGATTGCCCAAGAATAATTTCATAAATGGTTTGCAGCTCAGTCAAAGTAAACAACTCAGGCATGAGACTGGCTGGCAATGCGGTATAGCGAGTTTTACTGGTTAAACGCTCCAAAGCTAAGCTGAGCAATTCATTATGATCAAACGCCAATGCTAAATCTTGTGCTTTTGCTACAGGCACCCATTCGCTGTATTCAGCCAAAGCTTGGTGTTGATAGGCATTAAAATCAATTAAAGCAAAATACAAAATAGTTACTGCCCAGCCACGCGGGTCACGTTTAGCATTACCTACAGAGGCAACTTGTTCCAAATAAGGTGAACTAATTCCTGTTTTTTCGACCAGCTTACGATAAGCCGTTGCCATCAAATCTTGATCGTGCTTTAAATCGGCAAAACCACCCGGTAAAGCCCATTGGTCTTTGGCTGGAAAGTTGGGTCGCTTAATGAGTAATACCTGCAACTGACCATTAAAAACCGAGAAAATAGCCATATCTACAGTGAGTAAAGGTGCGTCATAATCTCGGCGATCATAACTGGCAAGGAATTCTTGTTCAGTTTGAATAGTCACGTTCAGTCTCTCAATGAAAATGATGAGCCGATACTCATGCAACGGCTCATCTAAACTCAGTTATGCGATGGATAAACGCTCACGAATTTGATCCAAAGTACACTCATATTGAAGTTTACCATTTTCAAAGACAGTTTTAAGTGCTCCGCCTTGTTCTTGTTCGGCTGTTTGCTCATCAAACAAGGTAAAGCCATTTTCACTTTCTTCAATGCGTAATAGGCCTTTCGCCGATTTTTTTACACCTGAGTCAGTAATTGGGTCTTTAAACAACTCACGGCCTACACCATTCACTTGTCCCCAAGTTGCTTTCACAGCAAACCCAAAGGTATCGCGAGTTAAGTAGTTATAGGTAAAGCTGCCAATCCCAAACACCAAGTTGTTTGAAGCAAAGCTTTTAGCTTCAAGGCCCTCTAAAATACGCTGTGCACGGTCTAGGGTAATCGAGTCACCGTAAATTAAACCAACACGTTCATTCAGAACTTTATAGCCTTGGTCAGTTGTTGTACCGCCAAATACTTCCCATAAACATTCAACTGCACCTTTATATGCTGGGCTGCCGACTTCGGCGTCTGGGTCGCCGCAAATAATTTTGACAGGATCACCAGAGTCAGGACGGAAAACCAATTTAGCCAAGCCTAAAGCATTCAGTTGTCTTGCCAGAATTTCAGGTTTTAAAGCCACTGTAAACTCGGTAATCACTCGCCAAAAGTCCCAAGTATCAGACACGATGCTGACAACACCCGACGGATAAAGCTCACAAATTAAACGCTTAAATGTTTCTAGCTCGCTGTTTTCTGTGCCCATACACATCACACTGTGTTCGGTTGCTGGTACAGATACACCAATCACACCTGTTGCATTGTAATATTCTTCTGCATAGTCAATTGAAGCAACCGAGTCTGTTCCAATAAAACTAGTTAAGTGACCCACACCAGACTGAGCAGCATCATAAATTCCGCTCATGCCACGGCTACTAAAATCGTGTCCTTGCACAGGTACAAAATCAAGCGGTGCGCCAGTTTTTACAGCATATTGCGTTAATAAACGTTTGTACTCATAGGCAATTGTGGCCGTAGTACAGCTTTTCCAAAGTTCAGCACTTAACACAGTTTCAATATAATTCGTTAGCCAAAAGAAACGTGAATCGGTATTAATTACAGTAAGCACGGGTACACGCATATTGACACGGCTACCTTCTGGCAATGCTTTAATGCGTAATGGTAAATAGCCCAAGTCGTGTAATGCTTCAATGTGATCAACCGGCACAGCACCTTCACCTAATGAACTATCCATACGGCGTTTATAAGCAGCCACCACTTTGTCTTTAGGTTGCTTGAAAAAGCCTTCATTCCACGTATCGATTAAAAAGTGTTTGATAAAACCTTGTAGCCCAAAGAACACAACTTTATCGTCGAAGTCAGGCAACATTTTTGCGAGTCGAGATGAACGCGGCGTAAAGTTTGCGTACACGTACTCTGTGCCTGCTGGATACTGACGTCTGTGATCAGCTTTATAAAAATCGATAGCATTTAATGGATTAAGTTTAATCGTCATCTTTGTTCTCTTTATTTTGCTGCAAAAGCAATTACTGAAATTTTGTCTGATGGTTGTTGTGGAAAGCTGTCTGAGGTAAACAGTTGGTCAAGCAGTCCATCAAAAACCTCTATTCCTTTACTAAAAATACCGTGGGTCACATATAGAACGACCTTATGGCAATTGAGACGACGCAGTTCTTTGGCAATACCAATAAAGGTTGCACCGCCGTCGCAAATGTCATCGGTAATGACCGCTGTTAAACCTGATAAGTCATTCGCATGCACATGTGTCCCTAAAATTTTGCCAGTTACTGGATCACGTTTTTTATCACACTGAACAATAGTGATTGGTTGTTTACGCTCAAGATTAAAAGCGTCTGCAACCATTTGTGTACGTGCTTTCGCCCCTTTGTCTGGGCAAATCAGTACTGTTTTTTCATCTTTTAACAATGTGCTTAGCGCTGCACTCTTTTCGATGATGTCGACTGAACTGATGTTTACAACTTCACTAAAAGAAGTATTTGCAGCGAGCAAGGCTGTTGTTACTTCACTATGGCAGTCCCAAACAGTCACCTTGCCTTGTTTGCCCGCTTTTTTGTCAGCATTGATGTTAAGTAATTTAGTCATCACATCGAGTGAAAATGCTTGGCCTACTGCACAAATACGGTCCTGACGTGCATATGGAAAATACGGAATTTCTAGGTCAACGATTAAGCCCTGAGTCAGCAATATATTTTCAAGTAACAAATAGTCCATCACATCATGACTTGAGGTCATTTGTGCGCGGACCAATACGTTGCCAGATAGTGAATTCAATGTTTTCTCATCAATTTGAACATGACGCTCGCCACCAGAAAACTGCGTGAACTTCACTGGAATTTCATTTCTTGCCGCATCTAAAAGCTGGATAGCCATATCATCCTCTTTTTGTCTGATGACCTTCGATGAATATATAGTGGCATAAAGCCACTATATATTTCAAGTCTATTTTTCAAACTTTTTTCAAAGCCATTTAAGACATAAAATTTACAGTTTTAGAGTATTTAGAGATTCGATATTTCAGAGAAATTATTCTTCAGTTAATTGAAATAAAAAATTAATTTACAAAAAGCATGATGAGTAGAACTATTATTAAAAGTAGCGGATACAACTTTGCCCGCCATAAATCAGGTAGTTTTGAAATAAATTTTCTAACAAACTATAAAGATTTACTCATGTGAATGGTGTCATAGGTATCGATCCATTCCCATTTAATAATCTTAAAGCCTTGTAGTGTCCAAAACTCTTCAGCCGCAGGCAAAAATGGATGAGTATGCAAATATAAACTAGTAATAGCATGGTTTTTGGCATGGCTAAACAACATGTTGCATAGTTGAGTTGCGATGCCCTTACGGCGGTATTCAGGCAATACAAACAACTTAACGACTTCTACCGTATTAGACGGCAAATTTAAATCAAAACGATGGTCATAAGCTCGATATGCAATGGTGCCAATAATGCGGTTTTGGTGTCTTACCGTAATGAAACAACCCAATGGATCATGGACATAATATTGCCCAAAATTTTTTAAATCTTTGGGAATTTGCCCATGATAGATCTCTGGGAATAACAACTGTCTTGTATAAAGTGCAAACTCTACCGCAGATGCATAGTCTGATTTGTCTGCTAGATGATAGTGAAAAGTCATATTTATAGCCAAGAATGATCAGGGATAACAATGGTTTTGTCTTGAATCATGGCTTCATGGAACTCAACATCATAGACACTTTTTAAAAACTTCGGATCGGTTATTCGTGTTTTTGACTCAGGCTTAACCACCTCATGTTGGCGCATAAAAAACAAATGATCTGCAAATAAAAAAGCTAAATTGGGATCATGCATAATCGCAATCACCGTAAAATTTTGCCGCGACAACTGACGCAACTTTTTCATTAAATAAGACTGATAATAAACATCGAGATGATTGGTTGGCTCATCGAGCAAAATGACTTTTGGGGCTTGCACTAAAATACGCGCAATCATGACCAATTGTCTTTCGCCCCCCGATAACTCGGTATAAGGACGATCGCGTAAATGCTCAATATCTAAATCAAGCAAAGCTTGGTCTACACGTTCGCAGTCTGATTTTGAAGGACGATATCGACTAAAAGCGGCACGTCCCGTAATCACCACATCTTTAACCAAAAATGGAAATACGGTTTTATGAAACTGCGGTAAAAAGCCGAGCAATGCAGCCCGATCTTTTCCTTTAAAGTCCGATAATGGTTTTCCAGAGTAACGAATCAATCCATCTTTTACAGGTTCTAGGCCAGCCATCAATTTAAAAAGTGTCGATTTTCCGCAACCATTACGCCCTAAAATGACGGAAAACTGATTTTCAGGAAACTCCAGATGAATGTTTTTGAGAACCTGTTTGTGCCCATAGGCATAATTTAACTGATCAATTTGAATCATGCCCAATGAGTCCTCTGTGTTTTCATTAATAATAAGAAAAATGGTGCGCCAAGTAGCATGGTAAAAATACCAATCGGTATTTCAAACGTCAGTAAAACCCGAGAAAAGTTATCAATCATGAGTAGAAAACTACCGCCCAACACCATATTGGCAGGAATGCTGTAGCGATGATCTGGCCCAACCAACATTCGCACAATATGCGGCATAAAGAGTCCATATAGACTAATAATGCCTGCAGCAGCCACAGAAGTTGAGGTACATACAGTCACTAGTACAATTAAAAGAAGCTGTTCCCACCTTGGGTTAACACCCACTGCCTGCGCTTCTTCAGCACCAAGTGCCATTAAGTTTAAGCGCCAACGCATCGCAAATAATCCGGCAAGGCCAATACAAATAGGCAGCACGGCATATTGAACCTTTTGCCAAGACGCCTGATGTAAGTTGCCCATCGTCCATTGCACGATCGCTTGTAATTTAAATGGATCACTTAAATATTGAATAATCGTGAGACCTGCTAAAAACAGCCCCGAAACAATCATGCCCGATAAAATTACCATGACTAAAGACGTCTGGCTTTCATGTTTTTGATGCGCAAACAAATATGTTAAGCCAACAGCACAAACACCAAAAATAAAGGCTGATAGGTTTGGTGAAAGCCAACTTAAAGAAAGTGCCAAGGCTGCACCGAACGCAGCGCCAGATGAAATACCAAGTACATAAGAATCAACCAAGGGATTACGAAACAAGGCCTGTAAACCATTTCCCGCAGTTGCTAACGCAGCTCCCACCATAAAGGTCAGTAAAATTCTGGGTAATCTCACATTTACGAGAATGTTCTGCATCAGTCTAAATTGCTCAGCATCAAAATATGGCGTACCAAACACCGCTTGCACACCCCACCGCAAATAATCCCATGCACTCAATGTTTGAGTTGGCCCAATAAGCAGCGAGATAAAAATCATGAGGAAAGGTAAAGGGTAAAACCAATAATATTTCAGTTTTTCCATATTTATTGCACCAACGTTTTGGCAAGGTGCTCACCATACAACTTGGTTAAAATACGCTGTTGTAAAGCACTTACTGGTAAATCGGACTGTTCAGGATAAATACTGTGATTCAAATAAATCGCCGTAATAATGATTTTGATGGTATGGGGGTTATATATAAATGCAGGACTCAAATTAAATACCTTTCGGTTTTGTACGGCGCTTAAACCCTGTAATTCTTTTCGTTCATAAATCAGTTGGGGGTTGGTATTCCAAAGCACAATATTGTCAGGGTTCCATTCAATTAAAGTCTCGGGATTTACATTGGGTTGATTCGTATTGGTCTGAACAATGTTGTAAGCCCCCGCCAGCTCAATAAAGTCATTGGTAATCGACTGACGTCCCGAGGTAGAAAAAATTCGTCCACCAGACCAAGCATAGTAAATCGATTGTTTATTTGGCTGACGTGCGGTTTTGGCTGCGACCTCCGCCACAATTTCATCAGAGAAATTTAAAATTTCTTGAGCTCGCTTTTGGGCACCGCTCAGAGTAGCAATTTCAGAAAGTTCTTCTTTTACTTGCTGGTAGGTACTGGACTCCATCACATATACAGCAATGCCGAACTGCCGTAACAGTTCAATTGTTTGAGTCTGCCCGCTCCCTACAATCACCAGATCAGGTTTTAACAACACAAGACTTTCAATATTGGTTGCATTTGCCCCTTGTGAAGGTGTTGCAAGTTGTTTATTGGCGATACGCTTATCTATTTTTGAATAGGCATTAAATAATAAAGGCTGGATGTATACTTCGGCTGGTATGCCAATCACTTTATGACCTTGCCCTAGCATATATAAGCCATCTAAACCCGACTCAAACAAAGAAACAATTCTTTGGGCGGGTTTGGCTACACAGACTTTTGTATTTGTACTATCAAAGACACATATCGAATGGGCTGCTAACTTTTCTTGCGCTTTACCACTTTGTTCAGATGAAGAACATCCACATAGAATGAGTAAAGTGAGTAATGAAGTGAATAACTTCATTACGGCATGCCTTGCACAAATACAGTGCATAATAAGAAGATGTGCCTATTTGGTGCATTTTTCATATGAAAAAACACCATAAGTGAGCAAGACGGTTTGAATCATGGGTAATACAGCGGTCAAATTAAATGAGATAGCTAAGATATTAAAGAGTAAGCAAAAAAAACGCCAAATTTACCAAGTAATAAAAACTATTTAATTATTAGGCCAAAAAGTTTACAAGGTGGCTAATCAAATAATTTAATAGTGGTTACCACTCGATCAACATTAAAATAAATAACTCGTTATAATCCAGCCCAAAATCTGATACATATTATCTTCCGATGCTGACCCAATCATCTTTCTGGCGTAGTCTTTACCGCTTAATTCATATTTATGCCGGTATTTTTATTGCACCATTTATCTTGTTCGCAGCAATCACTGGTTTACTCTATGCCATTACGCCACAACTCGAACAATCTATTTATAAAGATGTTCTATACGTTGAGCAACTGAATCAAACACCACATAAGCTGAGCCAGCAAATTGAAGCTGCAAAGCAAGTAATGCCTAAGTCTGCACAGGTGATTGAAGTTAGACCAGCCCCAAGCACTGATCAGACAACACGTGTAATTTTTTCAGACCCTATCCACGATTTTACAAGTGAAGCCGTTTTTATTGATCCTTTTACACTTAAAGCCAAAGGCCATCTAGCGGTTTATGGTACCAGTGGAGTTCTGCCATTTCGAACTACGCTCGACCAGTTACATAGCAATTTATTACTAGGAAAATGGGGGCGCTTTTATAGTGAACTGGCGGCAAGCTGGTTAGCCATTTTGACTTTAACTGGACTTTATAATTGGTGGAAGCGCCGTCAAAATCTTAAAATCAGGCAAACACAAAAAAATAGATTATTAAGATGGCATAGCTCGCTGGGCTTAAGTTTATTTCCACTTTTATTATTAATTGCTATTACGGGTCTTACGTGGTCCGAGTGGGCTGGCGATAATATTCGAGTTGCTCGTCAGTGGCTTAACTGGCAAACCCCAACATTAGCAACTTCCCTTCAAACAGATAATTTACCTACAGTGATGCATCATGAACATCACGAGATGCCTCATAGTGAAAATCTTAATTTAAATATTGTTTCGACTGAGTACGATACTGCTCTTTCAATCGCCAGAGCACATGGTATTGATGCAGCACAAATACAAATCAAACCACCAACCAGTGGAAATCAAGCCTGGACAGTGGCCGAAATTCAGCGCAAATGGCCAACTCAAGCAGACAGTATCGCCATTGATATGGAACAACACAAAGTTATAGATCAACTTGCGTTTAAAGACTACTCTTTAGTGGCAAAGCTCACCCGTTGGGGAGTAGATGCCCATATTGGAGTTTTATTTGGCTGGATAAATCAATTGGTACTGGCACTTTATGCCTTTCTACTGTGTATTATGATTATTTATGCATATAGGGCTGCGTTTAAAAACTCGAATTTAAAACTCATGACAACTCACTTCATTGGTCAAAGTCTATTAATTTGGAACCGCGCAACTGGCTCACAAAAAACATGGTTAATATTGGGGGGACTCGTGTTAGGTCTCAGCTTACCTGTTTTTGGTTTTAGTATTTTATTTACGCTGTTTATCTTTGCTATGCGTAAATATATTTCGTCTAAATCGTAAATAAAATTTCAATAACCACTAATTATTTTTCTTATTACAATATCTAAGCATCAACCATAAAAAAAGCGGTACTTGATTATGTCTATTCATCAAGTACCGCTAAATTTAAAGCAATATTACACTGGATTCATTCGCTCAAGTTCACGAATTAAACCAGAATGGTCAAGTTCACCGTCTCCAGCAGCAAGCATATTTTCAAATAACTGACTCACTTGTTGGGCAACAGGTAAATTTAACTCTAAGGATTTAGCATAGCTAACGGCTGTATGAATGTCTTTATGCTGGTTTCGAGCTGTACCTCCCGGTTTAAAATTTCGACTTAGCATACGCTCGCCATGTTGCTGTAAAATTGGAGAATCTGCAAAACCGCCTGTGAGCGCTTGTTTGAGCTTAATAGGATCAGCTCCAGCTTTACTGGCCAGTAATAAGCCCTCGCTTACAGTTGCAATGGTAGTTGCTACAATCATTTGATTCACAAGTTTTGCGAGCATTCCGCAGCCAACCCCACCTACTAAAATTGGTCGGCCCATTGCACTTAAAATAGTTTCAGCTTGTGAAAATGTTTTAGCTTCACCACCTACCATAATAGCAAGACTTGCATTTTGGGCACCTTTTTCGCCTCCAGAGACTGGAGCATCTAAATATTTAAATCCTCTTTCTCTGCATTTTTCACTTTGTGCTTTTGCAACATCAACGGGTATCGAACTCATGACAATAACCGTACTTTCAGGTTTTAGCTGTGAAATCGCGCCGTGTTCTTTAAACAGGATTTCATCGCAGGTTTTTCCATCGCTAAGCATACAGATCAGAAATTCTACATCTTTTCCGACTTGTTTAAGTTCAGAGCAAACTTGGGCACCAGCTTCTTTTAAACTATCTGCTTTAGATAAAGTTCTATTCCAAACCTTAATTTGATGGCCTTCTTTGAGTAAATGCATAGCCATCGGCAGTCCCATAATGCCTGTCCCCACAAATCCGATGGTCGCCATTATTTCATCTCCGTAGCAGTCCGAACTTTAAGTTGCTGCTGTTCTACTTTTAAGCTATTCGATTTTAACTTTGCTAATAACAACAAGCCCAAACCACCCATTGCTACAAAGCCAGCAATAGCAAGGAATGCCACTGTATAGGTGCCTGTGGTGGTATATAAATAGCCTGTTAAATATGGACCAGTAAAACCACTTAAATTACCTACCGAGTTAATTAACCCAATTCCAGCTGCGGCACCCACACCCGTTAGAGTTTGCCCAGGAATGGTCCAGAAAATGTTAATTGCGCTAAATACACCAATCGCAAGAAGAATAAAGCCCACAATAATTGCCCAAGGCTGATTCACAAGCAGTGCAATCGCAATAGCTAACGCCGCCATAAGTGCAGCACAAGCACCGTGTTTATAACGTTCTTGTTTACGGTCAGAACGGCGGCTCCATAAAACCATCCCAACAGCTGCAAATGCATATGGAATTGCGGGGAGTAAGCCATTTTGAATAAGGCTAATTTGCATACCAAATGTGTTACGGAATGACTCTAAAACACTTGGTAAGAAGAAGAACATCGCATTTGAACCAGAGGTAATTCCAAAATAAACAACCGCCATAATCCAAACCAAAGGATTTTTAAACACTTGTTTAATGAGTTCACCTTTAGTTAAAGCAGCATCGGCAGATTGCTCTTTTTCTCTTTCTTCACGCTCTAATGTGGTCATTAACCATTGACGCTGCTCAGCTGTTAACCACTCTGCTTCTTTTGGGTTATTGGTTAAATATTTAAGGCAAATTAGTCCTAAAATAATGGATGGGATCCCTTCCAGCACATACATCAAACGCCAGCCTTCATAGCCAATGGTATTGCCCCATTGCATGAGTCCGACTGAAATTGGTGCTCCAATAATTTGAGCAATTGGCAATCCAAGATAAAACGTGGCAAAAACACGGGCACGATATTTTGCAGGAAACCATAAGGTTAAATAAAAGATCACACCGGGAAAGAAACCTGCTTCAGCAATACCCAGTAAAAAACGTAAAACAATAAACTGCGTACCGCTATGAATAAAACCCATGAGTGCTGCAATGATTCCCCAAGTAATCATGATTCGGGCAATCCAGATTCGCGCTCCAAACCGATGAAGCAAGATATTACTCGGCACTTCTGCAATAAAATAACCTAGAAAAAATACACCTGCACCTAAACCAAAAATGGTTTGAGTAATTCCAAGTGCATCATTCATATGTAACGCAGCAAAACCAATATTGGTCCTGTCTAGGAATGCCATAATGAATAAAATAATGAGAAACGGGATAATTCTGTTTGAAATACGTTTAATTGTCTGCTCTTCGAGAGCAGTTACATTCTTGATATCTTCCATAATAAATCTCACATCAACTGGCGATCACTGCCATTAATTTTGGGTATCTTCTATATGTGCCTGAATCACGCTTTCAAAATTTTCGTCTGCTTGGAAACCTAAAGATTCGGCATATTCAGCTTTCACCTGAACAGGCCAACTTTGGACAATACGTTGAATGGTTTTATCTTCTTGCCATTGCACCAATTCAGTTGCTTGTTTGCCCGCAACTTTTTCAAGAGCCTCAAGCATTTCGTTAACGGTGACTGTTAATCCCGGTAGAGGAATAATTCGGTTATCTTGAAGTACATCTGAAGAAATTGACGCAGCTTTAATCATTGATTCAACACAACGTCGCGGTGAAGTAATAAAAACTGGAGTATCTGACTGGACTGGGCAAACGGCCGTTTCACCTTTTAACGGTTCGCGAATGATTGAACTAAAAAATGTCGATGCCGCTTTATTAGGTTTACCGGGACGAACCACAATAGTCGGTAGTCTTAAAATACGGCCATCAATAAAACCTTTTCTTGAGTAATCCGAGACCAGCAATTCTCCTACTGCTTTTTGCATACCGTAAGAAGACTTTGGTGTAACAACTGTCTCATCTGTCACAACCTCTGGTAATTGACCACCAAATACAGCACAGCCGCTGGCAAAAATGACTCGAGGCGTGGTTTGTTTCTTTCTTAATTCTTCTAATAAATTTAAGAGCCCATACAGATTAACATCCATACCTAAATCAAAATCAGCCTCCGCTGCTGAGCTCACCACAGCAGCCAAGTGCCAAACGACATCAATATTTTCTGTAATATGAGCAACTGTAGTTTTATCGGTAATATCACCGACAATCACTTCAACTCTTGGATCTTGTGGCACATCATCGCCAGCAAATGCATCAAACAGAATAATTTTATCGATGGACTGCGGTTTATTGTCATCTAAAGTCAAACTGCCAGCCTTTAAGATCTCTTTAGCAATTTGTTTTCCAATAAAACCAGTTCCACCGGTGATTAGTACATTCATACAGAGGTCCTTTCCTAGTTTTTATTCACTTAAAAACTTTTGTAATTGTCGTGAATTAAACGATAAGGACTCCTTTCAATAATTTCCAATGAATAATTTCTAAATATTGATAACTTTTTAATATCAGTTTTATATTTATAAATTTATAAAACAAAACAGGTTTTTTCTTTTTATTTTAAAGCCTCAGACGTAGTCATAGTTTGAGGCTGAATTGTTTATTTACGTTTTGCATTTTTAAGTAAGATATTAATAAATGCTGATGCAATATCAGACACTGGTTCATCTTTACGCGTCAAAATTCCATAATCCTGTGCATCTAAAATTAGATCTGTTTCTAAAATCTGTAGTTGCCCTTCTTTTACCTGATCGATCACCATAGCTTCGGGCAACATTCCTACCATAGGCGCACCTTTTAAGATCTGCAAAAAGGTCTGCATCGACATGGTATTTACCGTATTTAAGGGGATTTTGACTTTTGCTCGGGCAAATGCGCCTTCCATCCGTTGTCGAATTGGCGTGCCTTTAGGATAGAGTACCCACGGCCAATTTAATAATTCTTCTAATGTACAAAACCTCTTCTTAGCACATGGATGAGCATTATTAACAACAATACAAAACGGCTCTGGGCCTAAAGGTTGGAAATCAAAAAACTGGCTTTGCGTCACATCGGTAAAACGACCTATGGCTAAATCTAAAGTATGCTCACTTAGCATTTCCATTAAATGGTCACTGGTTTGCTCAACAACATCGATAGAAAGTAAGGGCCATTGTTTTTTAATCTCAATAATTGAGTTTGGAATCACCACTGCGGTTGCGGCAAAGATACCACCAACTTTTAAAAAACCGTGACCACCTAATCGTAAAATTTCAATGTCTTCGACAAAATGCTTTGCATCATTTAACACACGCTGCGCATATCGAATTACATGTTCACCCAAGGCTGTTACTGGCATATTTCGGGGTAACCGTTCAAAAACAGGAAAGCCCAGTAATCCTTCTATTTCCTTTAGCATTTTACTCACCGCAGGCTGACTTAGGTTCATCTGCTCGGCGGCCAAATGCATGTTATTGGTTCTAGCCAAAGTTTCTAATAGCACTAAATGTTTAAATTTCAACCAATTATTTAAGCTTGTGTAAGTCAAATCAGCCATTTTCAAAAATCCCTTTCGATAACTTTTCGTTATTAATAATTAAATTATTACGATTGGTGTTTATTAAATAAGAAACATATCATGATTTCAAATAAAAGAAGGATGCTTTAAATGAACTTTACGTTAAATTCCCAGAACTCATTACCAGACGACGCTACCCAAGGATGTTTAATTGGTCGCGCGTGGATTCCAAATCAAATTTCCGGTCCATCTCCGATTCTTTTAAAAGGTGATCAGGTTTTTGATATTTCTGAAAAGTTCCACACTATTTCCAAGTTACTTGAGAGTTCAGATCCTTTAAAAGCTTTAGCTGAAATTGAAGGAAAATTAGTTGGCTCAATTGATGAGTTGTTTGCCAATACAGTCGCCGAGCCAGATACAAACAAGGCATATTTTTTAGCCCCTATTGATCTACAAGTGATTAAAGCAGCTGGTGTTACCTTTGCAGCAAGTATGTTAGAGCGCGTGATTGAAGAACAAGCGGGCGGCGATGCACAAAAAGCTCAATCAATCCGTGAAGTGGTACAAGGGGTAATCGGCGATAATTTAAAAACAATTGAACCCGGTTCTGAAAAAGCGCTGCAACTCAAAGAATATTTAATTGAACAAAAAATGTGGTCTCAATATCTGGAGGTGGGTATTGGTACCGACGCTGAAATTTTTACCAAAGCACCTGTTTTAGCAGCTGTGGGAACTGGACAAAATATTGGTATTCACCCAAAGTCTGAGTGGAATAACCCAGAACCAGAAGTTGTATTGGTTGCAAATAGCCACGGAAAAGTTTTAGGCGCGACTTTAGGTAATGACGTTAATTTACGGGACTTTGAAGGTCGTAGCGCCCTACTGTTGAGTAAAGCCAAAGATAACAATGCATCTTGTGCAATTGGTCCATTTATTCGTCTTTTTGACTCTACCTTTAGTTTAAATGATATCCGCGCTTGTGATGTTGAACTGCAAATTCAGGGTACAGATAACTTTGTGCTCAATGGCATTAGTTCTATGTCTCAAATTAGTCGTGATCCCGAAGATTTAATTCAACAAACCCTCAATGAAAACCACCAATATCCAGATGGTTTTGTTTTGTTTTTGGGTACTTTATTTGCGCCTACCCAAGACCGTGAACAAGCTGGTGCAGGCTTTACCCATAAAGTCGGTGATGTCGTTCGTATCCATTCACCAAAGCTCGGCACTTTATACAACACAGTCATGACCAGTGATAAAGCGATGCCGTGGAATTTTGGCATAAATGCTTTGATGCACAATTTAAAACAACGCGAATTACTATAAATTTCACGTATTATCGACCGGTTCAATCGTAATATTCATCACTTGAAAAATTAAATTGCTGAGCGAGATCAGTAGAAGGATCTAAAAATGAATGATCAAGATAAACGGATTTTTTTACGCAGCCAAGAATGGTTTGATGATCCTACACATGCTGACATGACTGCACTCTATGTCGAGCGTTACATGAATTATGGCCTGACCCGTGCCGAGCTACAATCAGGCCGGCCTATTATTGGTATCGCACAAACTGGTAGTGATTTGACCCCATGTAACCGTCACCACAAAGAGCTTGCTGAACGTGTGAAAGCAGGCATTCGTGATGCTGGCGGTATTCCTATGGAATTTCCCGTTCATCCAATTGCTGAACAGTCTCGACGCCCTACAGCTGCACTCGATAGAAATTTAGCCTACTTAGGTTTAGTTGAAATCTTACATGGTTATCCACTCGATGGTGTAGTGCTAACAACTGGCTGCGATAAAACTACTCCTGCTTGTTTAATGGCGGCAGCAACAACAGATTTACCAGCTATTGTTTTATCTGGCGGTCCAATGTTAGATGGTCACTTTAAAGGTGAGTTAATTGGCTCGGGTACAGTACTTTGGCATGCAAGAAATTTACTTGCCACAGGTGAAATCGACTATGAAGGCTTCATGGAAATGACGACTTCCGCCTCACCTTCAGTTGGGCATTGCAACACCATGGGTACTGCACTTTCAATGAATGCATTATCAGAAGCTTTAGGTATGTCTTTACCGACATGTGCAAGTATTCCAGCGCCTTATCGCGAACGCGGGCAAATGGCCTATATGACCGGCAAAAGAATATGTGAAATGGTTCTAGAAGATTTACGACCATCTAAAATCATGAATAAAAAATCATTTGAAAACGCCATTGCTGTAGCCTCAGCATTAGGTGCATCAAGTAACTGCCCTCCTCACCTCATTGCGATTGCCCGACATATGGGGATTGAGCTGAGTTTAGAAGACTGGCAACGTGTGGGTGAAAACATTCCGCTTATTGTGAACTGCATGCCGGCGGGCAAATATTTGGGTGAAGGTTTCCACCGTGCCGGTGGTGTTCCTGCTGTTTTGCATGAATTACAAAAAGCGGGCGTTTTACATGAAGACTGTGCATCAGTCAGCGGTAAAACAATTGGGGAAATTGCTAAAAATGCAAAAACCTCAAATGCAGATGTCATCTTCCCTTATGAACAACCATTGAAACATGGCGCAGGTTTTATCGTGCTGAGTGGTAATTTCTTTGACAGCGCCATTATGAAAATGTCTGTAGTGGGTGAAGCATTTAAGAAAACCTATTTATCTGACCCAAGTAGTGAAAATAGCTTTGAAGCTAGGGCGATCGTTTTTGAAGGACCAGAGGATTACCACGCCCGAATTAATGATCCAGCCTTAGATATTGATGAACATTGTATTTTGGTCATTCGTGGCGCAGGTACGGTAGGTTATCCGGGCAGTGCTGAAGTCGTCAATATGGCTCCACCCGCAGAGTTAATTAAAAAAGGCATCGATTCACTGCCTTGCTTAGGAGATGGCCGTCAAAGCGGTACGTCTGCCAGCCCTTCAATTTTAAATATGTCACCCGAAGCGGCGGTAGGAGGTGGAATTGCTTTATTAAAAACCAATGACCGTTTGCGCATTGATCTAAATAAACGTTCTGTCAACGTGCTTATTTCTGAAGAAGAGTTAGAACAACGCCGCCGTGAATGGAAACCGACGGTCTCTGCCTCTCAAACACCTTGGCAAGAAATGTATCGCAACATGGTGGGGCAATTATCAACAGGTGGCTGTTTAGAGCCTGCAACTTTATATATGCGAGTCGTAAATCAAGACAACCTTCCAAGACACTCTCATTAATTTCAGGATATTTGTTATGACCATTATCGGACACAACTTTATTGGCGGTTCACGTAGTGCACAAAGTTCCACTTTACTAAAAAGTATTCATGCTACGACTGGTGAAGCCCTGCCTTATGAGTTTCACCATGCAACCGAGCAAGAAGTTAATCAGGCCTGTGAAGCAGCCAGTCAAGCTTTTAAAACTTATCGCCATACTTCACCTGAACAGCGTGCTGTTTTTTTAGAAAATATTGCCGATGAACTCGATGCATTAGGTACAGATTTTCTTGAAATTGTCTCACAGGAAACCGCTTTGCCACTTGCACGTTTACAAGGCGAGCGTGGCCGTACCAGTGGGCAAATGCGTTTGTTTGCCAAAGTGTTGCGCCGTGGCGACTTTTTAGGTGCCCGTATTGATACCGCTTTACCGGAGCGTCAGCCTTTACCTCGTCCAGATCTACGCCAGATTAAAATCGGTGTTGGCCCTGTTGCAGTCTTTGGGGCAAGTAACTTTCCTTTAGCTTTCTCAACTGCGGGTGGCGACACTGCTTCTGCACTCGCTGCTGGTTGTTCGGTTGTAGTCAAAGCCCATAGCGGACATATGGCGACAGCAGACTTCGTGGCTCAGGCAATCGAACGTGCTGTAGAAAAATCAAATATGCCTAAAGGCGTATTTAACATGATCTACGGTAATGGCGTGGGTGAACCACTAGTGAAACATCCTTTAATACAGGCTGTAGGTTTTACAGGTTCACTTCGTGGTGGTCGCGCTTTATGTGACATGGCCGCAGCCCGTCCACAGCCGATTCCGGTGTTTGCTGAAATGAGCAGCATTAACCCGATGCTGATGTTGCCAGAAGCATTAAAAAACCGTGGTGAAAAAATTGCACAGGACTTGGCAGATTCAGTTGTTTTAGGCTGTGGTCAGTTCTGTACCAATCCGGGTTTAATTTTGGGAATTAAATCAGCCGAGTTTAGTCAGCTCATTAGTAACCTAACCGAAATTATGGGTGGAAAACCTGCACAGACTATGCTGAATGCCGGAACCTTAAAAAGTTATACCGCTGGTCTTGAGCATTTAAGCGAGCATCAAGGTATTGAACACTTGGCTGGCAATACTCAACAAGGCAATCAGGCACAGCCGCAACTGTTTAAAGCGGATGTTGAGTTGTTACTGGCGAGTGACCAACTTCTCCAAGAAGAAATCTTTGGACCAACTACTGTCATCATTGAAGTTGAAGGTAAAGCCCAACTCATTCAGGCCTTACAAAGCATGAATGGTCAGCTGACTGCGACTTTAATTGCCGACGAAGCAGACTTAACCGAGTTTGCAGATGTGGTTCCTGTGTTAGAAGAAAAAGCTGGTCGATTACTTTTAAACGGTTACCCAACGGGTGTGGAAGTGTGTGATGCGATGGTGCACGGCGGGCCATATCCAGCCACTTCAGATGCACGAGGCACCTCAGTTGGAACCTTAGCAATTGACCGTTACTTAAGACCTGTGTGTTATCAAAACTATCCGCAAAGCTTATTGCCAGAGGCTTTAAAAGACAGCAACCCGTTGCAGATTTTAAGACTCGTGAATGGTGAGATGACCAGAGAAGCGATCTAATAAATTAAAAAGAGACCACAAACTGGTCTCTTTTTAATTTCTACATCCAGAGCTTATAGATAGAATAAAATTTCCTAAATTAATTTGGTTTGTAATTGATATTTTTTAAAAACAAATCAACCGCATACTCAACCCAAGTACTAATTTCATTCTCTGATATTAAATAATCAGGATGCGTCAAACATTTTAGATGAGCATCACTTCTTAATAACGATAAAAATATATTCGCAGCAACTTCTGAAGAAGAGCTTAATTCAATTTCGCCCTGTTTAACGGATTTTTCTAGATATCCTGCAATGATATTTGCTAGACGCTGTGGACCCAATTCAAAGAATTTTTCAGATAACTCTGGGAACCTTACCGCTTCTGCAATACAAACTCTAAAAAAAGCCAAGCCTGAATGCGATAATATAAAACACAGATAGGTCTTCCCAATTTCAGTTAGTGCTGATCGTAAATTATCGGCTTTTGTCTCAACTAAAATAATTTGTTTTTGCATGTTGGTACATTGACGTTCAATCACCGCTGCAAACATCGCTTCTTTATTCTTATAGCAACCATACATCGTTGCTTTTGAAACCCCTGCTTCCTTTTGAATCATGTCTGTCGTTGTGCCACTAAAACCGTGGATCAAAAAAAACTTTGTTGCTGCATCCAGAATTTTTTGATCTTTTTCATGAGCTTTCGTTAAACCAGACATATTGACCTTATAAAAATTTTAGCGATTTCGTTCTAAGTGTAACTCATCGAAAAGTTCAAAATCGAGAATTGACGGAAATTTAATTAAAGAGTAGAGTACCGATCGGTACAGTACAGTAAATATCTACTCCGTGCAATGAATTGATGTTTAAGATTTAAGGTAAAAGATGAATACAAAGCCACTCATCGGTTTAGCAGGTGCAATATTTGCTGCAATGACTGTTGAATTTAATAACCGAATTACCAGCATTACTTTAGTCGACATTCGAGGTGCGATGGGCATTAGTGTCGACTCGGGTTATTGGGTTAACAGTATTTACGCAAGTGCAATGATTATTGGAATGATCCTGTCTACGAGTTGGGCAGTCATTTTCTCTATGCGCAGAGTTCTTCTTTTTGCCATAGGACTTTGCCTTTTTTCTAGCGTTTTAATCCCTTTTAGCCCAAATATCGAAATCTTTTATCTATTACGTGGCTTACAAGGGCTCGCCAATGGTTTAACCATTCCTTTGCTCATGGCCTGTGCGCTTAGATTTTTAGGACCTGATATTCGACTATGGGGTCTCGCCTGCTACGCATTAACTGCGACGTTCTTTCCCAACTTAAGTGCTGCACTCTCAGCTTTTTACTTAGATGTAATTGGATGGAAAATGATATTTTTCCAAACCATTCCTTTTTGTGCGCTAAGCGCTGCACTGGTGTATTTTGGTATTCCCCAAGATCCATTGAATTACTCAAGAATAAAAACTTACGATTGGATGGGTGCCATTTTAGCGATTATTAGCTTAGCGAGCCTGAGCACCATGTTATTGCATGGCAACCATTTAGACTGGTTCCATTCTCAATTAATTTGTGTATTAGCCTTAATTAGTGCAATAACTTTACCTTGGTTTTTCATACATGAATGGCGTTATCCGTCACCATTAATTAAACCGCAAATGCTCGAAATCCGAAATTTTGCTTATGCTGTTTTCGCACTCTTTTGCTTTGTCATTATTGGTATGTCCACCAGCACATTACCACTAAATTACCTTAGTGCTGTACATGGCTATAAACCCACTCAGACCATGTGGATTGGCTTACAAATCGCAGCATTGCAATTTATCTATATTCCTATTGTTGTGAAGCTTTTAAATCAAGCTTGGGTGGATAGCCGATATGTACACGGGTTTGGTTTACTTCTGGTCATTGCGGGTTGCCTAGGTGCAAGTCAACTTGATACCACATGGAATCAAGATCAATTTTATTTTTGGCATGCAATCTCATGTCTGGGGCAAACCTGTGTCGTGCTCTCGCTCTTAATGATGGGGACAAACAGTGTTCACCCAACTATGGCAATTTATGCATCCCCTATGATTAATACCCCGCGTGCTATTAGCGGTGTACTGGGTGTTTGTATTTTGGATTGGATCAATCGAGTGCGCGGTGAATACCATTCAACACGGCTGATTGAAAATACCGCCCAACATG
Organism: Acinetobacter sp. 1294243; assembly: GCF_000588015.1. Classification (NCBI taxonomy): domain Bacteria; kingdom Pseudomonadati; phylum Pseudomonadota; class Gammaproteobacteria; order Moraxellales; family Moraxellaceae; genus Acinetobacter; species Acinetobacter sp. 1294243. The sequence continues at coordinate 131,671 of NZ_JFXG01000001.1, read as the reverse complement.
TTTTCCAAAATATTCAAGGCCCTGTCATTAATCCACTTACTCCCCCTGTTCTGAACGCAAATGGTGCAGATCGTGTTTCAGGTGGTTTGTCTGCCCTAAATTCTGCGATTCAAGCACAACAATCTGTTTTAGTTATTAGCGATCAATATCTCATCTTAGCTGGCCTTACCGCTATTTTGTTTATTGTGATGTTGATTTTGCCAGTTCGAACTTATCCGCCACGTATTGCTCTCATTAAGTTAATGAATAGTCATAACTCAGGAAAATCTTTATGAGTACTCTCGAAGCCCAAGACACCACCCATACCGAACCGCCCAAGTTAACCAAGGTGCAATTTCTCAAAAAGCATTGGGTTATGGCTATTGCGTTTATTATTGTCTTAGCATCTATTTTTTGGGTTTTAAAACTTATATTTTTACCGTCTTCAGTTGTTGAAACAGACGATGCACGTGTAGATGTAGAGTACTCAACCATTGCCCCTAAAGTGTCGGGCAATATTGAGGAAATTTACATTAAAGATCACCAGACCGTAAAAAAAGGCCAACTTTTAGCGCGGATTGATGCACGTGATTATCAAGCTGCTTTGGCTGAGGCTGAATCTAATTATGCCAAAGCGCAAGCTGACCTGAGTGAAGCAATGCTCGCAGTGGATAGACAACCCACTGTTATTCGAGAAACTGAAGCACAGCTGAGAAAAGTAGAAGCCGGAATTAAACTCACAAAAGATAATACGGCGCGTTATGAGCAACTACAGGCACTTGGGGCCGAGTCTAGATTAATTACACAGCAATCTAAGACTACATTGACTGAACAATATGCTGACTTAGACAGCAGTAAAGAAAAAGTGATTGATGCACAGTATCAGCTCAACCAATACAAGATTCAGGTACAAGCCAAACAAGCGGCTCTTAAACAAGCACAAGCGGCGCTTGATAAAGCAAAACTGAATTTGAGCTATACAGAAGTACGTGCACCTATTGATGGCATGATTGGTCAAAAGTCAGCTAACGTAGGTAACTTTGTTGGCGCAGGTAATCCACTCATGGTGGTTGTTCCTTTAGATCAGGTTTATGTAGAAGCTAACTTCCGTGAAATTGAGTTAAAAAAGATCAAGATCGGACAACCAGTTAATGTCTATGTAGATGCTTATAACGTTGAGCTAAAAGGTGTGGTAGACAGCTTCTCTCCATCTACTGGCGCATTTTTCTCTCCGATCTCGGCGACCAATGCAACAGGTAACTTTACCAAGATTGTTCAGCGTCTACCTTTACGAATCAAGCTTATTGAAAATCAAAAAGACGTTAAATTATTACGCCCAGGTTTATCTGTTTTAGTCTCTATTGATACGACTAAATAATTAGTCTAAACCTTGGAATATGAGAGAAAAAAGAGACCTTTTACGGTCTCTTTTTTAATGATGAGTGTTAAAAAGTCTTTAAAACTTTTTGGTGTAGTTGACAAATAGACGATCTTCACCAAAGTCATTGCCATGTTTAACGTTGTAATCAATACGAATATATTGCAGAGCAACGCCTTTTAAGAACGGCTGTTGAAATGCATAGTTTAAAATCACATTCGATTCGGTTTCATGGTTTTTTTCACCATTGGCTGCTTTAAAGTCATGGCCGTAAACATATTTCACCATCGCATTTAAACCTGGTACATAATCTTTAAAGTCGTAGCCATACATCACATGATAAGACTTTTCATCTTCTTTAAAGAATCCAGTAGCGTTCCAGTTAATGAAATATGTCTCTGGTAAGAAGCCATCCGGTAATGGATAAGCCGACTCACCGATAATCTGTTGATAACCCAAACCAAAGGTATGGTTTTTTACTTTAAGAGTCTCTAGCACCCCGATGTTTTGCGCATCAATATCAAAAGTGTTGCCATCATCTTTTGCATTGAAGTACTTAAACTTAGAAGTAAGAGCGAAATTAGGTTGTTTCCAATTATGCTCAAGCCCTACATAGTGTTTGTTGTAGAGGTCTTCCAAATTACCAAAATAGTATTCACCCTTGAGTGACGGCGTAAATTGATAGCGCAGATCTATGTAATTTAAACCATCAGATTCTTTGGTAATGCCGTTCGCTGTAAAAGAAAACTTTTTAAAATCGTCTTCATTTCGTGGAGAGACTTTTTCAACCCGTCCAATTTCGGCATAGAGTTGATCTGAAAGTTGCGACTTAAGATTGGTTCCCCAATAAGAAGCAAGCAATTGTCGGCTGGCATCCACAGCCGTTACAGGCAGGTCTAACCAGAGTTCACCGACACTTAAGAGGGTTTTGTCATATCCTAGTTTTAAAGTTGCGCCGTATTTTAAGAAGTCAGAGGCTTGTGACTGAGTTTCTTTATTAAAAGGCAAAACTGTGTCCGCAACGTGTTTATCTGAGCTCAAGCGAATGGCATATTGAACAGAAGCATCGGCCCCAATCGTAATGGGCTTATCTGCAATTTGCAGAGGGGTGTCATGCATTTTCGATTTATAAAATAGTGATGCTGCCTGAGACCAACTACCCGTGTCTTTAAGTGCATCATTATCAAAATTACGGTTGATATAGGCATTCTTTAGCGTGAACTTCCATTCATCTTCGCTTTGTTGAGAGGTATCTGCTGCCCACAACAAGGAATGACCACTACAGATAAATAAAAGAGTAGAAAACTTTAAATATTCGATTTTTAAATATTTCATGAAATAAATCATCCTTTAATTATTGTCTGCGCCATCCTTTGGCACAGACATATATTTGTTCAGTGGAATCGTGTTGACTCAATTCGAAGCGACTAAAACTTGAGACCGATTTTTCTTTAAACGTTTAATGAGTAACAACGAAACCGCGGCACAAAATGCAGGTATCGCTAAAATACTTAAAATTTCAAAACTGGAGAGATTTAATGACATTAACCAGCCGCCCATAATTGACCCCACAATCGACCCTGAGCGCCCTACTGCGTTGGCCCAACTTACCCCTGTTGCACGGCAATGTGTTGGATAAAAACTAGATGCAAAAGCGTTTGCTCCCACTTGCGAACCACTAATTCCTGCACCTACCCCAAACATGGCAAACATCAATAAAGCCGTGTTTGCCTGTTCAATTCCAAACCCTAAACAAATCAGGAAGAATCCGCCAAAAACATAAGCCGTACTTAAAATTTTGGTTGCATCCATCTTATCCATTAGTAGGCCTAAGACAATCGCACCAATGGTTCCACCTATTTGGAAAATTGAAGTCAGCCATGATGCGTTGGATAAATTAAAGCCCTCATTGGTTAATAAAGTAGGCATCCAACTTGAAATCATATAAATAATGAGAAGGCTCATAAAAAAGGTAAACCAAATCAAAAAAGTGCCTAGAGCAAAGCCTTTATTAAACAAATCTTTCAAACTTGATTTTTCAACTTCATTGACTGTTGGAACCAAAGTTGGTGTGCTATTTAAATGCGGTGCGATACGATGAATAATCTTTTCAATTTTCTCGGTGCTCTTCTTTTTAAGCACTAAAAATCGAATAGATTCAGGTAATAAAAAATATAAGAAAGGTACGGTCGCTAAAGGCAACACTCCCCCAATGAGCAAAATACCGTGCCAACCAATATGAGGAAGTAGCTGAGCTGAAAAAATGCCACCAAGAGCAGAACCAATGGTAAAACCACAGAACATCATAGTCACTAAATTAGAACGGCGAGATGTAGGCGCATATTCAGAGGTCAAAGTAATTGCATTGGGTAAAGCCCCACCTAGACCCAAACCAGTGAGAAATCTCCAAATAATTAGGGTTTGTAAATCTGCTGAAAAAGAGGCAAAAACACTGGCAATTCCAAACATAATGACCGACCCAATCAAAATCGGTTTACGGCCTAATTTATCGGATAACGGTCCGAAAATGAGTGCGCCTGCCATCAGTCCAAACAAGCCAGCACCAAATAAAGGTGCCAAATCGGTTGCTTGCAACCCCCATTCTGCCTTTAAAGCAGGTGCAATAAATCCAACTGCTGCGGTATCAAAACCATCAATCGCAACAATTAAAAAACACAACTACATGATTAATTTTTGCAAAGACGATAGCGGTATTTCATCAATGAAACTTTGTACGTCTATAGAGTTTTGAGACATGAGAGCTCCTTTCGCCAATACATTGGCGTATATGCAATCCTTAGCAAAGGTGCCCAACTGTATTTTTTATTTAGGTTGAGCACCTATTTCAATAAATCAGATCAATTTGATTTATTTCACATTCACCGTAATTCCAGTCAGTCCAGTAATGTCTGCACGCATAACGTCACCTTTCACTACCGCACCCACGCCTTCTGGAGTTCCTGTAAAAATCAAATCACCTGCTTTTAGTTCAAATAGCGTAGACAAATTGGCAATCGTTTCGGCCACAGACCAAATCAGATGACTGACATCGCTGTGCTGTTCGGTTTTACCATTTACCGTTAAATGAATATCGGCACTATTGATTTCACCCGTTTGAGTAATCGGATGAATTGGGCCAACTGGTGCAGAAAAATCAAAAGCCTTACCGATTTCCCATGGTCGACCTTTTTCACGCATTGCCATCTGTAAATCACGGCGTGTCATATCTAAACCAACTGCATAGCCATAGATATAGTTCACTGCCTCCTCAACCGAGACATTTTTGGCATCTTTACCAATTGCAACAACCAACTCGATTTCATAATGAAAATTTGAAGTTTCAGATGGATATGGAATATCAACCGCAGCTGTATTTACCGGAACAATCGATTCAAGGTCATTTGGTTTACAAAAGAAAAATGGGGGTTCACGGTCTGGATCAAACCCCATTTCACGGGCATGAGCAGCATAGTTACGGCCAACACAATACACACGGCGTACTGGAAATTTATGCGCTGAGCCGTGAATAAATAGACCCGCAGTGGTCATTGGTTCAAAAATAAATGACATATATGAATTCCTTCTATTAAGTTAATCACGACTCAAAATGCATCGGCCTGCTGTTCAGGTGCTGCTTTTTGAAATGCTTCTAAGGTCATGCAATGTTGGTAAATTTCATTAATGTTTGGATAAGCCGACAAATCGACTTTAAAACGCTCGGCAGAAACTACTTGTGGAACTAAATAGGCATCTGCAATGGTCGGTTGCTTGCCATAGCAGAACTTTTCGCGATTCTGGTCTTGTTCCAAAATATGTTCTAAAGCAGCAAATCCATCTTGAATCCACTTGGCACACCATGCATTGATTTGTGCATCATCCAGCCCTAAATACTGGCGTAAATATTCAAGAACACGCTTGTTGTTTAAGGGGTGAACATCACATCCAACTAAAGCAGCAATGGCACGAACTTTTTCACGACCCAATGCATCTGTAGGCAATAAAGCGGGTTCGGGATATTGTTCTTCTAGCCATTCGATAATGGCTGGACTTTGCAATAAGTTTCCAGATTCAGTTTCAAGTATCGGTACAAATCCTTGCGGATTTAAAGCTTTAAAAGCAGCTTGATGGTGTTCATTTTTAGCGAGTGAGATATAAGCTGCTTCATAAACCAAACCTTTAAGGTTCAACACAATGCGGGTTCGATGCGATGTACCGCTACGGAAAAAGCTATAAAGTTTCATGCCACATTCCCTTGATAGTTTTTCACTGCATCAAGGCAGTTATTGACATTCCAGCCATATAACCATTCCATTGCATCATAAAAACGTTCAGTAGGACGCCCACGCCACAAATCATTGCGAACCAAGCGTTGCACACCTTTGGCATGGTAAATTTTGCCCATTTCACGTGAAGACAAAACAATACGTGCTGTACGTGCCACACGTGCTTTTTGATAAATATCAAAAGCTTTTAAAATGTCATGGTCGGTAACACGTAACGCTTCACCTAAAGTGACGGCGTCTTCCATCGCCATACATGCACCCTGCGCCATATATTGCGTGGTTGGATGTGCTGCATCACCAAGTAATGTCACACGGCCAAAAGTCCATGTTTCAATCGGTTCACGGTCTGCAGTTGCCCAGCGGCGCCAGCTTTTAGGTAACTCAATCAATTGGCGAGCTTTCGGGCAAATTCCTTGAAAATAAGACAGCACTTCTTCTTTAGAACCATCGGTTACCCCCCACTGTTCTTGCTCACGGCTATGGAACGTCACTACAACGTTATATTCCTTTCCACCGCGCAGTGGATAATGCACAAGGTGGCAATTTGGCCCGACCCAAATACTTGCTGCATTCCATTTCAAATCTTCAGGAAACTCGCTTTCAGGTACTACAGCACGGTAAACCACATGACCTGTAACCAATGCTGGGTCACCCACATAGGTATCACGCACAACGGATTTAACACCGTCAGCACCGATAAGTGCCTGACCATGATATTGCGTACCGTTTTGATCAGTAATCGTTACGCCAGCATCACCTTGGTCAACTTTTTGAATATGACAATTAGTGATAATTTCCAAGTTGCCGTATTTTTTAGCACCTTCCACTAATGAACCATGAATATCGGCACGGTGAATCACCGCATATGGGTTACCAAAACGTTCACGGAATTTTTCATCGGTTGGAATTTTGCCGACCTGATATTCATCAATCGCATCATGCATGACCATATAGTCGGTATAGACCGCTTTACTGCGAGCAATTTCACCAATTCCCAGCGCATCAAAGGCATGAAATGCGTTCGGACCTAATTGAATTCCAGCACCAATTTCACCAATTTCAGGGGCTTGTTCAAAAACCTGTACCTTAAACCCTTGTTTTGCTAAAGCGAGTGCAGCTGCAACCCCGCCAATGCCGCCACCAGCAATTAATATCGGTTGTTGAGTATTTGACATGATTTATATCCTTATAAAATATTCTATTTACTGGCGCTCACGCACAGAGTACAGACCCAATTTCCGTTGTAAGGGCGCTTCATCTGCAATAAACAAATAGCATGGTTGATCTGAGGTATTGATTAAATCAATATGTGAAAAACATGGTGCACATGCCGTATCAGCTTTATTTAAATTGAAATCTTTCTGATCAATTTTGACTTGGAGCTGACCGTCAATCACATGAAAAATTTGGGCAGTAGAGCGTGGTTGGAGCTGTAAAGTTTCATTTGATCTGAGCATTAAAGCGGAGTAACCAATAATATTTTGGCAGTCATTACCAGTTTCAGGATTGATGTAAGTCACCTGAATTGGGGCTTGATGGTTTTTATCATCGGCAAGCGCATGCAAAACTTTTTTGGTTTCTTTCCAAGAGTAGCGCATGATCGGATACGAGGCATTTTCACGGGTAAAATGTGCTGTTGGTACAATGCCCGTTCCATAATGATGAGCATTTCCAGCACTGGTCACTTTTTGAATTTCACCCGGTTGTACATAAGAAGCTTCCATGTAATAAACCAAAGGTAAATCCAGTACATCTAACCAGATCACAGGCTCATCGCCATCATGTCCATGTTCATGCCAAAGCCCTGATGGTGTAAGGATTAAATCCCCATGCTCCATCATGCATTTTTGACCTTCAACAGTCGTATACGCACCTTTACCCTCAACAATCAGACGTACTGCATTTGGGGTATGTCGATGTGATGGTGCCCACTCTTTTGGCAATAAAAGTTGCATGCCAAGATACATGACCGAACTGGCTTTCATATTTTCCAGACCATGTCCGGGATTAGCTAAAACCAATACACGGCGTTCAGCTTTTTCAATTGGTGTTAACTCACCTGCTTCGAGCAATAAAGGTTTAATATTCTGAAAATACCAAGCGGTTGCTACGGTCTGCGGCATCGGTTTATGCGGAGGTAATACATTGCGTAAACTTGGCCATAAAGGGACTAAATTTGATCCTTCAAGTTGACCAAGATAACGTTTCGGTAAGTCATCTAGCGTTGCTAACTGTTCCATTTCAGATCCTCTATTTAAGGCCAATTTGCACAAGAATGCTTTGTACTTTTACGGCCTATTCTTCCTTGATCATCAATGTAACAATCGAAAATTGTTGAATCCATGCACAAAAAACAATAGTCTGTATTGATAAAATCAATACAAGGATATTAAAAAGTGTTTGATCTTGATACTCGGCTTTTACAAATTTTCTTTGAAATTTATAAACATAATAGTGTGTCTAAAGCTGCCGAACAGCTTGAAATTGGACAACCAACTTTAAGTATTGCTTTAAATAAATTACGTGAGCACTTTCAAGACCCACTTTTTGTCCGTATTGAAAATAAGATGCAACCTACTGAGTTATCTAAACAAATATATCCGCTGGTTGTAGAAATTCTGAACCGACTAAAACTGGTTCAAAACTACAATATTGAATTTGATCCACAGACCTCAAATTATCAGTTTAAAATCAGCATGACAGATATTAGCCATCTGGTTTTATTACCTAAACTGATCAATTATTTACGTGCCCATGCGCCTAACATTCGCCTAGAAATTGTTCCCATTGATGCCAATACACCAATCATGATGTCAAATGGTGATATTGATTTAGCCATTGGTTTTTTGCCTCAGCTTGAAGCAGGTTTTTATCAGCAAACACTTTTCCAGCAACGTTATATTTGCATTGCCAGTAAAGAACACCCGAGGCTTATAAGCACAACGCTTTCAGACCAAGAATTTCGCCAAGAACTACATGTTGATATTTTCGCAACGGGTGGGCACTACGTGCTGGAGCATGAGTTACAAAAACTGGGAGTAAACCGAAATATTCTAGTTCGCTTGCCAAGCTATTTAGGGGTTGGCTTGGTTGTTCAAGACACAGACGCGATTGCGACTATTCCTCATTATTTAAGTCAGGTGCTTTTAGTCAGAGGTGGTCTAAAAGTTTTAGAACCGCCTTATCATTTTCCGACTTATAGCGTAAAGCAGCATTGGCATGCACGAGTTCATCAAACACCAAGCAACCAATGGTTAAGGAGAGTATGTTTTGAACTTTTTTCTGAATAGAATATTTAATCAGACACTATTAAAATCTAATAAAAATAAAAAGACTTTGAGTAGAGGGATAAATTGCTCCACACAAAGTCTTTATAAAATCTTTTTTAATTAATCCAAATTCATGGCAACCGCTCTGGTTGCTTTACGCTTTCGCGTGACGAACAACCCACAAACAACCACAAGCGAAGTTACACCTAAAGATAAAGTGGTTTCATAACTATATGCTGGCGATAAGAACATATAAGCTAACACACTTAAAATAATAATAATCACAAACCAAGTAAGCCATGGGAATAACCACATTTTAAATGGTATTTCGGCTCCAGCTGCTTCTAACTTATGTCTTAAACGTAGTTGTGAGAACGCAATAACTAAGTACACCAGTAAAGCAATTGACCCTGTGCTTGAAAGCAATAAGCCAAATACTTTTCCAGGGAATACATAGTTAATAACACAACATACTAAACCAATAAAAGTTGAAGAAAACACAGCTATTGCAGGTACACCCGTATAATTGATTTTAGTTACGGCTTGTGGCGCTTCACTACGAGTGCCCAAACGAAATAGCATACGAGAGGACGTATAAATCGCAGCATTCATACAACTCGCAACGGCGATAAACACGACCGTATCAATGATGAGTTTAGTGCCCGGTACGTTCAAGCTCATTAAAACGTATTGGAATGTCCCGTATTTCTGTAAGTCCGGTGAACGCCAATCGACAAGTGAAACGGCAATAAACATTGAGACCACGAAGAAAAGAATAATGCGGTACAACACGAGGTTCGTTGCACGTCTAATTTTCTGTTTAGGGTTTGATGATTCTGCTGCGGCAATTGAGACAATTTCTACGCCAAAGAATGAAAATGCCGTAATTAAAATTGCCGATAAAATGCCTCCCATACCGTGCGGCATAAAACCAGCATTATTGTATAAATTGGCAACACCGCTAACATTTTTAGCTAAAGGCCAAATACCTGAAATTGCCAAAATACCAATAATAATGAAACCGATAATGGCAACCACTTTAACTAAGGAAAACCAGAACTCAAACTCACCAAAACTTTTGGTACTAAAAAAGTTGGCTAAGCTTAGGAACACAATAAAACAGAACGCATAGATAGAAACTGAAACGTTCGGAAACCACGAATGTAAAATTTCAGCACCTGCAATGGCTTCTACAGGAATCGCAAGCACCCAAAACCACCAATATAACCAACCAATGGTAAAGCCTGCCCAAGGGCCAATCGCTTTACGAGCATATGTAGAAAATGAACCAGTGTCTGGTTCTAAAACGGCCATCTCACCTAACATTCGCATGACCAGAAATACCATAATGCTGGTAATCAGGTATGCAAGAATCACTGCTGGTCCGGCCTTGGCAATTGCAGAAGATGAGCCTACAAATAAACCTGCACCAATAACACCGCCAATACTAATCATTGTGATATGGCGATTTGAAAGTCCTTCGCCTAATTTTTTTGTTGTATCATTATTCATATTTCAATCCTTAAAAATATATCTATAAAAACAATCTATTACATGTTTAAAATCCTACGGTAATGAAAAAGGGAAAACTTATTGTTTTCCCCCTTGTTGCAATAATTAATTTAAAGTTGGCATTGAAAATTGTTTTGCTTCACGGACCTGAGCAGACGGCCAACGTTGCGTAATGGTTTTACGGCGTGTGTAAAAACGGACACCATCTGGACCATAAGCATGTAAATCACCAAACAATGAACGCTTCCAACCACCAAAACTATGATAAGCAACAGGTACCGGTAAAGGCACATTAATACCCACCATACCAACTTGAATATGGCTACTAAAATAGCGTGCTGCTTCCCCATCACGGGTATAGATACAAGTACCGTTGCCATATTCGTGGTCATTAATGAGTTGCATGGCTTCTTGCATAGTATTCACACGCATAACTTGCAGTACAGGACCAAAAATTTCTTGTTGGTAGCTGGTCATGTTCGGCGTGACTTGGTCAATTAAAGTCGGTCCAACGAAGAAACCTTTTTCATAGCCTGCCGGTTTTGCATCACGACCATCTACCACAATTTTAGCGCCTTGCTGTTCTGCACTTTGAATATAGGCTTGTACCTTGTCTTTATGTGCTTGGGTAATAAGTGGCCCAAAGTCGTTGCTTGCATCTGCATAGTTGCCGAACTTCAATTTTTTCATTTCTTGAGTCAGCTTATCAATCACGACATCGGCAACTTCATCACCAATCGCAACTGCTACTGACAATGCCATACAACGTTCACCTGAAGAACCAAAAGCTGCACCTAACAATGAAGTGACTACGTTATCAATATCGGCATCAGGCATAATAATCGCGTGGTTTTTTGCCCCACCTAATGCTTGGCAACGTTTGCCCGTGGATGTTGCAGTACGGTAAATATATTCAGCAATTGGTGTTGAACCCACAAAGCTAACCGCCTGAATACGAGGATGATGCAATAAGGCATCTACCGCTTCTTTATCACCATTCACCACGTTAAACACGCCGTCAGGTAAACCCGCCTGCTTTAATAATTCTGCAAGGTATAAAACCACAGAAGGCGCTTTTTCAGAAGGTTTTAAAATAAAGCAGTTACCGCAAACCAGTGCCATTGGGAACATCCACAAAGCCACCATGGCCGGGAAGTTAAACGGTGTGACCCCAGCCACAACACCTAAAGGTTGGAACTCGCTCCATGAGTCGATATCTGGACCGACATTTTTTGAATATTCCCCTTTTAAAAGCTCTGGTGCACCGCAAGCGTATTCAACATTTTCAATACCACGTTGTAATTCGCCTTGAGCATCATGAGAAATTTTACCGTGCTCTTGTCCAATCAAAGCGCAAATCTTTTCAGCATTTTGTTCTAATAATTGTTTGAACTTAAACATGACACGCGCACGTTTAATGACTGGTGTATCTCGCCATGCAGGAAATGCTTGTTCGGCTACCTGAACTGCTTCATTTACCGTTTGAGCATCTGCAATTTCGACTTCTTTACTAATTTCACCCGTCGCAGGATTGTAAACTGGCTGTTTTCTTGCCGTTTTAGATACAATTCTTCCTTGAATGAAATGCCCTAGCACTTTTTTGGCTTGTTCACTATGCGTACTATTTTCAGTTGAAACTTCTTCATAGCTAAAATCTTCTAGGCCATTTGTCATTGTTGTTACTCCTTACTACAATTAATTTTCAGATCAAACTGTATTTTTCATTTAGATTTTGAAGATGGGTCTGTTGGCATTACAGACCTCGGTAAAATGCCTAATAAACCTTAATTCACTTGATAAAGTGCATCGCCAACAGCATTCAATAAGCGGTCAATATCTGCTTCTGTACTGTTAAACATTGGGCCGAACTGAAGCGTGTCGCCTCCAAAGCGAACATAGAACCCTTCTTTCCAAAGTTTCATACCAAGCTCGAAGCCTCGGATTGTGGCATCGCCATCACGTGGTGCTAACTGCAAAGCACCTATCAAACCACAATTACGAATATCTAAAATGTGCGGCGCGCCTTTTAAACCATGCAGCATTTTTTCAAAAGTTGGCGCTAATGCCGCAGATTGAGCTAATAAGTTTTTCTTCTCTAAAACTTCAAGCGTAGCTAAAGCAGCCGCACAAGCGACTGGATGCGCCGAATAGGTATAGCCGTGGGTAAATTCAATGGCATGTTCAGGTAAGTCTTGCTGCATAAAGGCTGAGTAAATTTCATGGCTCCCCCCCACACCACCTAAAGGAATGGCACCATTGGTTACTTGTTTCGCAAAGTTCAAAATATCTGGTGTTACCCCAAAATATTCTGCGGCAGTCCATGTTCCTAGACGGCCAAAACCAGTAATCACCTCATCAAAAATTAACAAGATGTCATGCTGATCACAGATCTCTCTTAAACGTTGTAAATAGCCCGTTGGCGGTACAATACAGCCCGCCGAACCAGAAATAGGTTCAACAATTACGGCTGCAATATTTGAAGCATCGTGTAGCTCAATTAACTTAAGCATTTCATTGGCAAGTTCTATCCCACCTGTTTCTGCACAACCTTTGGTAAAAGTTAAATTCGGCTGCAAGGTATGCGGTAAATGGTCTACATCCATAAGCTGACCAAACATTTTACGGTTGCCACCAATACCGCCTAAGCTTGTTCCCGCAACGTTTACACCATGATAGCCACGTGCACGACCAATCAATTTGGTTTTACTTGGTTTACCTTTAATACGCCAATACGCACGTGCCATTTTGATCGCCGTATCTGCCGACTCTGAGCCCGAGTTGGTAAAGAAAACATGTTGTAATTTTTCAGGCATGTGTTGAACAATTTTATCTGCCAGCTTAAAAGACAATGGATGACCAAACTGAAAAGCTGGTGAGTAATCGAGCTGACCTAATTGTGCACTTACCGCTTGTTGAATTTCAGGAAGCGTATGACCTGCACCACAGGTCCATAGACCTGAGAGTGAGTCATAAATTTCACGACCAGAATCATCAATTAGGTATGATCCTTTTGCGCCCACAATCATGCGCGGATCTTTAGCAAAGTTCCGATTTGCAGAGAAAGGCATCCAGTGTGCCTGATAATTTATGTGCATATTATTATTAGTTTGAACCGCATCCAATGTATGCTCTGAGTCGCTGAATTTATCCGTATCAAACATAACCATTCCTGTTTATTTTCAAATTATGGTTTTGAGTGTACATAGCGTGATAAGTTTGATAAATTCAAATTATCTTGAGTTTAGATTTAAAAAAACAAAACTAAATGAAACCTAAAAAATTAAATCAAGTTACTGATTTTGATATTAAATTACTTAAAATATTTAAAACGGTTTGCGACTGTCATAGTTTTACATCTGCAGAAAGCATTCTTGGCATTAGCCGTTCTGCAATTAGTTTGCATATGAGTGATTTAGAAAATCGTTTAGGTATTCGGCTATGTCAGCGAGGCCGTGCCGGATTTGCCCTGACCGATGAAGGACGGAAAATTTTAGAATATATAGAAGTGCTTACGGCAGCCATTGAAGACTTCCGCTCTAAAGTCAACCAAATGCATAACCGCCTTAAGGGTGAGTTTAATATCGGTATTATTAACAATCTTGTGACTATGCCTAGAGGCTATATCACCAATACGTTGACCCAACTTGCAGAGGAACATGCCGAAGTGATTATTAACATTAGTATGAGCACCCTTTCAGATATTGAATGCCGTGTGCTCGATAACCGTTTGCACGCAGGCGTTATCCCCCTTGTGACGCCATTGTCTGGTCTAGACTATTTCGATTTATATAGCGAGAGTTCATTTTTATATTGCGGCAAAAATCATCCGTTGTTCAGCCAGTGCAGCAACATAAATCTAGATGAGTTAAAAACATGGCAAGCAGTCCTTCCTAATTATGCCATCACACCAGAAGCAGCAAAGTTGCACCAACTTTTAGACTGTAAAGCGACGGCAAGTGACCGTGAAGGAATTGCATTTCTGATTTTAACTGGAAAATTCTTGGGTTTTTTACCCGACCACTATGCAAAAAAATGGGTTGAAGATGGTTTTATGCAAGCTGTTTCAAAAGAAAAAATGCATTACAGCACCCCCATTTGTTTAATTACTCACAAAGGCAAAAACCATAATATTATTTTAAAAACTTTTATGGAGATGCTTGAGAAGCGGATTGTTGCGGGTTAAAAATCTTTGTTTTTTAATTTATTGAGCTCAAACATTGCATTTTTATATTCAAGGTATGCTTTTTCACTAATTAGAACCACAGCATCTTTCTCTTTTCGTGTAATTTTTACGGCGTAACCTAACAGCACTCTTTCCATGACCTTTGAAAATTGTGATCTTGCATTAGCATAATTAATTTGTTCCACAATATTAGTCCTTCTCAAATAAAAGAAAGCCACTTCTGATATTAAAGTGGCTGTGATTACATTAAAAATTGTATCGACCTAATAAGTTGATTCGAGATAGTTTCCCTTCTAAATCTGAAAATGTTTCTCTCTTCCCATAGGTGTATTCAACACCGAGATCGACTTTCTCAACAGGCGTCCAAAATAAATTGACGCTTGCATTGATTAGCCTTTTATTTTGATCAGGATTATTTTCTGAAAAATTTGAATCTTTATAGATAAGACTACCAGCAGACAAAGAAGAGCGTAAATTTTCATTCCATTTGCGTAGATACCCTAACTCAATAGAATCAAATTCACTTAAATACATCCGATTTTGATCAAAGTAGAAGGCATCATTATCTTTTGAATAAAGCATGTAACGGTTATCGCCAGCGATGTGATAGTAATTAAACACAACTGAGTCATTTTCGGAAAGCTTATACTTTGTGCCTAATCCAGCACCCCAAGCAAGTTTAGTTTGCTCTTCATTCGTGTCAGAAACTGCTCGATTTTCATGAAGCATGCCATGCAATTGAACCAAAAAATCTGGATTTTTAAATTCATATCGCATGGTTAATGCAGGAAAACGGCTTCCACCTTCTACATTTTTATTTTCAACATCACCGCCTTCCAAAGCGAATAATAATTTTTGTTTGGCATCAACGATGTGCTGATAACGGATTTGAATATTACGCTGAGTTCCTGTGCCCATCGCACCTGTAAAATCAACCAAACTTGGAGCTGTATCACTATTCACAAAAGGTGAAGTCGTCTGACCAATTAACCAATTTCCTAGTGAAATATAAGCGTGTCTAACCCGAACCGAACCATTACCGTTATCTCCACCACTTCCCATGAAGTCGGCTTCTAGCTTTCCAACCAAATCTCCTTTCGAGGTGGGCTTAACAATATCCACCCCTACACGTGAAGTCGCGGCAGAAACATTTAATGATTTGCTTGTTGAGTTTGAATTATCTAATGGTATTGATCCTGTCTTATTCGCAATTGAACGCGTTGAACCTTCAAAATCATATGCAGCATCAACACGTATATTTCCATAAAATTTAATTTTAGTCTGTTCAGCCGAAACAGGCTTGTCAGTGTTTGATGTTTTGTTTTGACTCAATTCAGGTGCTTTATTCAATCCGCTATTTTGATTTAAATTCTGCCTCTCCATGAGATAATCTATTTGCTGTTGTAGTTTAATTATTTTTTCATTTAGCGCTGAGTTATCTTCGCTTTCAGCTTTGGCTTGCTGCAAAGTAATACTCATTAATAATGATAAAGAAATTATCCCTTTATATTTCATGTCCTTTTCCTTTAGACGAAATCACATAGACCGAATTGAAATTTCCTATTTTTCAATCAGTAAAATAATGATTATTGAATTAACTTTAGATAGGCTAACGAAGCTCAATCATTGACTTCGCTAGTTCCCTTTGTGTTTGAATGGTTTTGAATAACCTTATTCCGGTAATTCACATCCTTTTTGTTTTAAGCTGTTAATCACCCAACTACGATCATTTTCACCTACGGCGATTTGCTCTAATTGCTTTTGTTCAGCGGCATGTTTGGCGCTTGCTTTCAGATAAACTTCTTCAACTTCTGCATAAGGCACGCTTAAAAGCCCATCTTCATCACCTAAAATTAAGTCTCCCGGTTCAATTACCATTCCATTGATTGCGATAGGGACATTAATTTCCCCCGGTCCGTCTTTATAAGGTCCTCGATGTGATACTCCTGCTGCAAAAAGTGGAAAATCTCCCTCTCCAATGACAACTGAATCACGAATAGCGCCATTAATAACGATGCCAGCTATACCTTTCTTAATAGCATACGCAACCATCATCTCTCCAATTAATGCATTGGTTAGATCGCCACCAGCATCAACCACAATGACGTCTCCCGGTTGGGCGATATCAATAGCATAGTGCAACATCAAGTTGTCACCCGGACGAGCCTTAACTGTAATGGCAGGCCCACAAAGATATCCCTTTTTATGCATTGGTCTTAATTGAGCCCCACCTGAAGTCATCCGGTTCATTGAATCACTTACATTAGCGACTGGTAGATCTCGATATTGCTCAATCCATTTTTGCTCAACTTTTCTGTCGTTTTTTAGCACTCTAAAACCAATTGCCATAACTTTTCCCTTACATCAGTTTTCTTGTGCAAATTAATATGACAGTATTTTTTTGAAATGTCATTTCATTTTTAATTAAATTTAAACTAAATTTGAGCTGAATTTCACTCAATTTTTAAATTTAGTTTTTACTATTGACTATTTTTTTGAAATGACGTTTTAATAATGTGGATTATTAAGGACGTATTTTGCTCAAAATACTTAAATGGAGTGCAAGTCAAAATGAAACGTAAAGTTCTTATCACGGGGCCAACATTAACTTCAGATGCGTTACTGTATGCTCAGTCCCATGATATTCAGTTGATTCCAACTGAACCCTACATGGCAAAAGATGAAATGGAAAAACTCATCCATGATGAACAACCTGATGCAATCATTGTTCGAACAGGCAAACTTTCTAGAGATATGATTTTTGCTTCTGATAATTTAAAAGTGATTGCAAAACATGGTGTTGGGTTTGACACAATTGACACTCAAGCTGCTGCTGAACGAAAAATTCCTGTCACTATTGCAGTAGGCGCAAATGCACAATCTGTTGCCGAACACGCTTTTGCACTCATGTTTAATGTTGCGCGACAAGTCACATGGTTAGACCAACGTATTCGAGAAGGTCATTGGGACAAAGCAAGTGCAAATGGCGTGGAGTTATATGGTAAAACACTGGGCTTAATTGGTTTAGGGGCAATCGGTAGCATACTCATGAAGTTAGTGGCTCCCTTAAACATGAAAGTAAAAGTATATGATCCGTTTTTACAAAATTTGCCAGAGCTCGATTATGTAGAACAGGAACACGACTTTGAAAAACTTTTAGAAACCAGTGACATTATTAGCCTACATTGCCCACTTACAGCAGAGAATAGACACTTATTTTCTCATGCCCAATTTGAAAAGATGAAACGCTCAAGCATCTTAATCAATACCGCACGTGGTGAATTAATTGATCAAGCTGCATTAGTTGATGCATTAAAAAATAATAAAATTGCTGGTGCAGGTTTAGATACCTTTTCTTCAGAACCACCAGAAAAAGATAATCCACTATGGGAATTACCTAACTTGGTTGTGACTCCCCACATAGGAGCAAACACAACAGATTCACGTAATCGCGTCGGTCTTTTAGCACTTGAACAGATTGTGAGTATTTGGGATGGCCAATTACTAAACCCACGAGCTATCGCTAACTGGAAGTTACTCAATAGCTAATCATGGAACTCAATTGTTTCTAAGCTTTTAGATGCGAGAACAATTAAAATACTGAATATAAAAAAGGATTTTTTTATGTCTACAGAATATTCTCAAGTAAGTGCGATTGAACGCGAAACGATGCGCAAGGTGGCGTGGCGATTACTGCCTTTTTTAACACTTTGTTATGTCATCGCTATTATTGATCGTGGCAATATTGGTATGGCTTCATTACAAATGAATGAAGACCTTGGATTAACAGCTACTGCTTTTGGTTTTGCCAGTAGCTTATTTTTCTTTGCATATTTTCTATTTGAAGTACCCAGCAACCTCGCCATGCAAAAATTTGGAGCAAAAGTATGGATTGCTCGAATTATGGTGACGTGGGGAGTGATTACAGCCGCAACAGCATTCGTTGAAAGCTCTACATCATTATATATTATGCGATTCTTACTCGGTGCTGCCGAAGCAGGCTTTTTCCCTGGTGTAATTTTATATTTAACCTATTGGTTGCCTGCAAACTATAGAGCCAGAATGGTTGCAATATTTATGGTGGCAATTCCAGGTGCAAACTTTATCGGTTCACCACTATCTGGACTTTTATTATCGCTAGATGGCTGGATGGGCATGCGTGGGTGGCATTGGCTATTTATTTTAGAAGGTATCCCTGCCATTTTATTAGGTATTGCCTGCCTATTTGCACTCACAGATCGACCAGAACAAGCAAAATGGCTCAATAGCGAACAAAAAGCTTGGTTAGTTGAAAGATTACAGTTTGAACGCCAACAAAAAACCCCAATTGGCCATATTTCACTATGGCAACTTTTAAAGAATAAATATATTTGGTCTATGATCATTATTTATTCTGGTGCTTCTGCTGCTGGAAGTACAATGAGTGTTTGGGCACCACAATTAATTAAATCATTTGGTTTGAGTAATTTAGAAATCGGTTTAGTAAATGCGATTCCTTATGGCTTAGCTTCTATTGCAATGATTTTTTGGGGTCGTAGTTCTGATCGTAAAAATGAACGCCGTTGGCATACAGCAATCACACTATTGATGATCTCATTTGGTTTATTAATTGCTTTGTTCACGTCTTCACTTATTGGCACAATCTTTTTACTCAGTATCGTATTAATTGGTGCTTATTCTATGAAAGGTCCTTTCTGGGCTTTAGCATCCTCATGGATGTCACCGACTACAACGGCGGCAGGTCTAGCAGCCATTGGTGCATGTGCTAATTTAATTGGTGGCGGCATGATGGTGAATATCTATGGCGCAATTCATGATGCAACAGGAAGCCACGCTATTGCCTTACTTCCACTTGCAGCCTTAAATCTCGTGTCGGCTATCATGGTTTTCGTTATGTCTAGAAAGAAAGCTGTTTTGTTTAGCCAACCACAAAGTACTTCGTAAATAGCATACATAAAAAAGGGGCTAAATCATTAGCCCCTTTTTTATATCTACAATATTAGAATTAATTACGAATACTCTTACCACCTAAACTTTTGGTCAAATCATCTGCAATTTTGAAGAAAAAATCCCCCACAGATTTTGCAATTTCCGCAGTAAAACGACTTGATGGCCCCGAAACGACTAATGCTCCAACCACATCATTTTGAGCGTCAAATACTGGCAATGCCATTGAAGCAGCATGTGGTTCCGTTACACCCGTTGAATAAAAAGGTTCAGTTCTCGCTAAAACTTGTTCGTGTGTTGATCGCAATGCTTGAGCGCCTGCCGCCCCATCCATTGGTCGAACTTCGCCCGGCTGAATATGAACACGCAGTCGATGGGTAGAGTTCACTCTATATTGGCAAAGACGATATGCCCCATGTTTAACGTAAAATGAAGCAGTTTCACCAGTTTCATCAACAAGTTGCTGTAAACACGGCACCACATGTCTTTCTAGATCTAAAGCATCTTGATAAATTGTATTTAAACGCATAACTTCGCTGGCAAGCGTATATCTGCCATCCGAAAGACGGTTAACAAAACCAAAATCTTCTAGCGAAACGATTAAGCGCATGATGGTTGCTTTATTTAATTCTGTTCGTTCTGCGAGTTCTGCTAGGGTTAAAGATTTATCACCTATTCTAAAAGCAGTTAACAAAGTTAAAAGGCGATCAGCCGATGCATTTCCGCTTGTTGCTGGGTGAGGTTTAATTTTAACCATGTTTTTCCTACAATAGCTTGATATCAATTTTAATGTATTGAATTAGGTTTTTAACTTTACCATATTTCTTATATTTTAATTCTATCTCTAGACAGCAACTTCTTTCATTTATCAAAGTACTTAAAATATGAAGTATAGCCTCATTATTAGTATGCTTTACGACTAACAATGAGAGCTATATTAATTTCAATTTTAAGCGTGTATTACGCCTCTATCTTTTTGTTTTTACTACTTGACTTGAATAGATAAAATATAAAGCAATCCCTAGGCAGATTAGCGCTCCTAATCGATACGGTGAAAAAGAGAGCATTTCATTACCAAACCAGCCAAAGTTATCAATCAAGATACTCATCAAAAGTTGTCCAAAAATTACAGCTACCGTAGCTACGGCAGCTCCAATTCTTTGCATGGCCATTACCATAATGACAATATACGGCACTCCACACATAGCACCCAACAACTGCCATTTGGGAACATCTAACAAGGTTAAGGTTTGTTTAGGTTCAAAGTAAAAAATAAGGAGTGCTGTAATTAAAGCACCGACCGAGAAAGTCAAAAAAGCACTACGAAATACACCAACCTTAGCTCCAAGTTGACCATTAATTGCAGCTTGCACACTCAGTAAAGCACCACCAATGACGGCGAGAAGAATCATTAAAATTGTCATGCGCGTCTCCTATGCTTTTGCGACAAGTACAAGTGCAACAACAATAAAGATGAGTGCCAAAATTCGTTTACGGTCTACCTTTCGGTGTGGAGTCCCCAACAAACCATAGTGGTCGATGATCAGACTTTTAGACACCTGCCCCGCTAAAATGCCTATCATCGTCATGGCAATACCGATAATTGGAGTGGTAATGGTCAAAATAATGACGTAAGCAGGGCCAAGAACACCACCGAGTAATTGCCAAGAAGGAAGCGTAAAAAATGAAGGACTATTACGTGGACTAAAAAACAGCATGAGTAAAAAGGTAAGTGCTGCACCCACGCCAAAAATACTAAACGTGGCCCACAACTCACCCACCTCCTTTCCTAACGGCCCTAAAAGCCCTGCTTCGACCGATAGCCCCATTCCCCCTAAAATCGTTAGGAGTAGTAATAGAATTTGCATCTACATTGCCTCTTCTGTATCTAGGCAACGAATACTAAAGTAGCCAATTCATCAGAAAAACAGCATAATTCATGAATCACTTTTGCAGAAATTGCACAAATGGATTTAACAAATTCGATTGATATCCGCACGCTTCGCTTCTTTATTAGTGTTTATAACGCACAAAACTTCTCGAATGTAGCGCGTAAAGAAGATGTGTCTGCATCTATGATTTCTCGAACCATCCAACAGCTTGAAGATGCATTGGGACAGCAACTTTTCTACCGTAATACGCGAGCAATCACACCGACCGAATCGGGCAAATTATTTTTTGAATATGCAAAAAGAATTACCGAACAATTTGATGAAGCACAAAAGGCATTACAAGATAAAACTATAGAGCCATCCGGACTCGTCCGAATTAATGCCCCTATGTTTTTTGGTCAACGGCATATTGCGCCGTGGTTGGCAGGTTTATCAGAACGTTATCCAAGACTCTTAATAGAACTAATACAAACCGATGAATTTATAGATCCGTTACGCGAAAGCACCGATTTAATATTTCGCATTGGAACGCTGACCGACTCATCATTTCATGCACGTATTTTTGGTACACAAAAGTATCATTTGGCCGCCTCTCCTCAGTATGTTGCCGAATATGGTGTTCTTGATCAGCCAACAGAACTTAATCAACACAAATGCTTAGTCTATAAAGGTTTTGAAGGTCCTAACCGTTGGTTAGTGAGAAAGCCCAATGAAGAATGGATACATTATCCAATTACCCCCTTACTTTCTTCAAACAATGCCGAGAGTTTAATGACAGCTGCGCTTCATGGTATGGGGATTGTTTTATTTCCGGACTGGTTGATTGGCGAGGCTTTAAAACAAGGCGACTTAATCAAGCTTTTACCTGAATATGAAGTCGCGATTAAATCACAGCCCCAGCATATTGCAGCCATTTATCCAAATGTCCGCCATCCGCCACTCAATATTAGAGCAGTGATAGATTATTTTTCAGAAATCTATGGAGACACACCGTATTGGCAGAATTAATTTTTGATTTATAACAAATCTTAAAGACTAAGATGTATCAATGTTTTCCTATTCGTATACGAAAACTATGAGGACTTACATCCGTAATTTTAATCGTATATAGATATTTAAGCTGTTCTTGATCTTTTCTCATATCAATTTCAACTATCCCATCAGCTTTCTCACCAGTTATATCAACCTTATAAGAGTAAGCTGGTCGCTTAGGACTAGAATAATGGTCCGATCCAAAACTACGAATACTATAACTTTTAATTTCTCCAAATTTCTCACTTATAGTTTTATCGGTATATATCGCTGATTCAACTCTTTGAATATTTCCCTTATTGTTAACAACTAAATACCCACCACTAAAAATAAGAAAAATTACAATTAATAAAGCTATGTTTCGTTTTTTCTTCAAATCTTTAAATTCTATAAACATGTTATTTTAACGTTACTTAGAAGAATTAATTATACAAACTATAATGGCTTAATAGACCAATTAACAAATTTAATTTCAATTGGTAGATTTGGATTTTTCCAAAGGGATTGTATCTGTTCAACCTTCTTTAAATTTTCAATAGTAATTTTTCCTTCAACTTCTGCAACAATATTCCCATTTTTTCATTGTAGCTAACTGTTTGAATGGTATAAAAATAATTTTTTACAAGCTTTAGTACTTTATTTATCTGACTTCTAGCCTCTTCTTTACTTTCTTTAGCCCCGTATTGAATATCAATAGGCAGCTCACCTTTAGAAATTGCGTTTCCTACTACTATATTTCTCTTTTCATTCTGGCCATAACCTTTGACTCTGACCACAATTTTATATGTAGGCAAGTTTTCAATATAAATGCCAGCGATACGTCCTTTAAATTCTTCTTCAATAGCATCTAAGGCAGAGTTTCGGTTAGCTTCTAAAAATAATGCTTTATTTGCTTCTGCTGTGCTAACGCCATGCAATAAAGAATAACTATGGATGTCCTGCTCAATTCCTTCATTTGATGCAGCAAATGTACAAGATGATGAAATTAAAATTGTTAGCGCTAATATTTTTTTCATTTTTACCTTCTGGTCAAAAATAAGACTTAAATATAGCGATATATTGTTTATATAAAAACCAACCAAAATTGAGGCGAAAGCCAAATCCCCTAAAGATTTCCCTTAATATTTTATAAGTAAATATAATATTTTTAAGGAAAAGCTTGGAAATTACAGTTTCTAAAACAAAAAATTATAATCCGTTATTTTTTGTTTATTTTCTAAGTTAACCACACATACTAGCAACTATTCTTTTAGTTTCTGGGTTGATTACTATAGTGACTCTGTCGGGGCGAAATTCTTCTGTAACTGGCTCCCCAATGTAAGCACTTCGATAGACTCTTGCATTAGTCATCGATAGGATCTGCTTTTCTGTTAAATCAGTTTTACCTATGAGATTCTTAGCTTTAACTGGATCACAATCAAAAGACGCATCCCATTCTTTACTTTTGCTAGGTACTAGAGGCTTAGATTCTATCTTTTGTTGCTGTTCTTGAGCTTGTTTAGGAGCTTCAGCATTTAATACATTATTTGAGCAAGCTGAAAGTAGGCTTATCACAAGCCCCCAAAGAATATACTTTTTCATATTTCTAAATACTAATTATCTATTTAGAATCAATATATCATAAATTAGAAAGGTAACCCCCCGCCCACAGCCCATATAGCATAGGGCTTACTGTATTGTTATAATCTATTAATTTTTAAAATAAAATCAGTCAATTTCTTTTTAGCGTAAAGAATTGAAAGACAAATATCATACATCACAAAACTTGCTTAAGCGTGAACACTTCATCCATATTTCTAGAATATTTCTCCACTTTTTTCCCGCTCTATGTTGAAAATATTTTACCAAAATCCCCTCTACTCACCACAATTTAGTAATTTTTCCGTAGCCTTAATAAGAATATCAGTTGGGCTATTCTTTTTAACAACTGGTTATAACAAGCTATTTGTAGAAAAGAATCAGCAAATTATGTTGGATACTATAATTCATGCAGGAATACCATTTCCTGAATTCATGGCTGTCTTTGTGTCTCTTTGTGAGTTTGTACTAGGGCTATTGCTTACCATCGGGCTGTTTACTCAACTTTCTTGTTTGATCTTAATCTTTATTTGTTTTATTGCATTCATCACAGTAGGCATCTATACAATTCCATCAGGACTAGATTTAATAACTTGGACAAGTTGGTTTTTTTATATTCATGATCTGCTTTATATATTTATTCTAACTTTTATTCTTTCCAAAAAGCCTGATCCTTTAACTCTTGATCATTTGTTATTTAAAAATTATATGTAAATAAAAGTTCTGCTAATAATAAATCTTTAGCAGGACTTCCTATAGCTAAACATGTTCGACTAATAGAGACCAATTAACTGGTCTTTTTATATATAGATCACTCATAAAAAACCCACCGAAGTAGGTCATTTATATTCTATATAATAGCTGTTGCCATCAGAACTGTTGAAAACCATATTTAAAGTAGGGTAAATAAATTCACCTCTTAATAAAATATATTCAACTTTAGTTCTCTGAACTCTAGATGAATGATTGATTCTATTAGTATTTTCCTCTGTATAGTTTGCCTGTGCCCTTGTTTCTTTTCCTTGGTAATCAATAATTGTAATGTCTTTTAGCATTTATATGCTCCAATTTAATTAGACATATTATGCTTAACAAAATTTTTATACTATCAATATTTTGTAGGCAACTAATTTAAATTAATTTTTAAAATTTAATCATCTGTACATTGAGAAAATTTATATATGTGTGCTTTATGTACCCCTACTTGAAATTGAGATAGGATAATTTCTAGTTTTAAAGGATAAGACTCAACAGGTTACATATAATTGATTTTATTTACGAAATATACAGTCGAAATAAAGTCCATTTCTATGACATATCAACACATATCAGTCTTAAAACAACCGTAATGTAAAGTGATTTAAAGCGTAGTATGAACTTTCCTTAGTGAAGATAAGAAGATAAAAATGTCAGGTTTTAAAAGTTTTTCTCAAAATACAACTAACAACGCTAATGTCGTTAAAGCCCAAATGAATAAGCATTCTGCAACACAACCATCTACTGAAACTCAACCATCAGAAGTTCCTGGCACCGTAAAAGATCTGCCTGAGAATAATGATCAACCTGATCCAAATAACAAATAATTTCTTATTAACAGTGCCTTGGAAGTTATTTTGAGGTCTTGCTACTATTAAGAATAAATTAGTGCACTGATTTATTATACTATTAACTACTTTTATCAATTTGATTTGTTTAGTTATTTTAAGAAATTGCAGCCATTCATTCCAGAAAATTGATATGACTAGTCTCTCAGATATGAGGGGCTTTTTTAATTGTATTTCTAGTTAACCAGTACTTACCCACTCATTAAAAAGAGCACCTCAGTGCTCTCTCATCCTTATTGATTTTTGTATAAGGCAAAATTTATTGCCCTTTCATATGCCTGTTCCTGTAACTCCGTATATACATAAAAGTGCTGTTCTGCTTTGGTAACAGGATTAATAAGTTTCATGGGTTCATAACTATGAGTATTTAAATCATTAGGATCAACATCAAAAGCTTCTAATTGCTGCTCTCTCCATTCTCCACTTAGTACACCACCTACACAAAGCCATTTCGTTGTATTGTCTGACATATCTAATCCATATTTTGGAGGTGTTTACATACCATAACACGCCGTTCTTTGAGCTGTATTATTTTTTTCATGACTAAAAAATCGATCATCTAATTAAATGACTTCTTCAGTAAAGTAATTTTAAGATCCATCACAATAAAAAAGCCCATCTTCCGATGAGCTTTTTAGTTAATTAAGATTATTAAATGCATTAGGCTTTAAATTCTGCTAATACAAAGTTTTTTACTATTTCATCAAAATTAGGTTTCAGAAGAGTTGGCTTGCTATCTTTTATAGTTTTATACCAATAACTCGCTGCAACTCCCATACTAATCAAAGCTAACAATTTCATTGCTCACCTCACTTATTGGGAAGAGTGAAACTTAAAGTATCATTCGTGTTTGTAGCGTTCCAACTCGTTTTAGGGTGGTTTCTGTATATTTTTTAAGCACTATGTAATAAATAAAGCCCATATCTTTGTGAGCTTTCTTTAAGGTCAGTAGTGCAATTTACTTACATCACATCCATTATAACGCAAAAAAGATTTATTCTTCGGTTTTAACTTCGTCTGTAGCTGGAGTAATTATAAATGGTTGAGTGAAGTAAACTGGATAATCCAGATTCTTATATCTAAGATTCAGCTTTTCCTGAAATTTCATAAAGTTTGCAGCTCTTATCATTTTTAAAATTTTTTCATCTTGCTCTAGATCACCACTACTCTTAGTAAGAACTACCTCAAATGAACCATTTTTATAAAGTTTTATACGTGCCTCTGCTGTTAGATCTTTTGGCGCTGATTTAGAAATATGAGTACTTGGAACTTTATCATTTCCATAGACAGACATGCCAAGAGTTAAAACAAATAGTCCTTTTACTAAATATCTTTTTATCATATTTTACCTATAGTTACGTTTACTCATATTTTTATAAATGCTAGGATTAAATAAATCATTGAATAACCTAAATAATATGAGCTTTAGTATTTATTTACCAGCTAAATCTTTTAAAGGGACACATAACAATACTATTATCGAAGGTAGTTTCGAATCTGGTTCATTTGAAGGCCATCTTTTCTTTAATGGAAATTATTTACTATTACCATCCAAGAGCTGCGGCAATTTGAACTGCTCCTATTGCAGAAGCTAGGAACAAAAAGATTGCAGGCACTTCTATAGCGACAAAAAGTCGCATTACTTGCCAAAAAATTACTTTATCATGTTTTCATGATAGATAAATTCTCTTAAAAAAATTAATAAAATTCTGTTTTAAAGTATCTTTCTTATTCATTGGAATGCCCAAACTTTTAATTCGCTCATCCAATTCATTATTTAATGGTTTAATAAATTGCATAAAGCTAGAGAAACACCAGAAAAATAAAAAACTGATAATTGCTAAAGTAAATATCCAAAAAACTAACCACTGATAAGTCCAGATAGGTAAATGAACAGCTCGATAAAGTAATAATAAGCAAATCGAACCTAATACTGATTGAGTAACTAGATTTGACATAAATTTAGAAAAGGCTTCTTGCCCGTTCTCACTTAAAATATACATAGAAAATTCCTAAAAATATTAATTTTCATAAAGTTAAAGTTATTATGTTTGCAAACATGTGAGTAAAGATAATTGTATTTTTAATCTTCAGCAAGATACTTAATAATTGTTATTCAACAAATTATATACTTTTTTACAACTGATTTTTTACATTAATTATGGTCTAATTCTTTTTAAATCCAAAGCGCCAACTTTTCCCAGTTAGCGCTTTTTTTGTTTACAATTTTCTGATTATTTTTTATAAAATTCTCTAGCGGTGTATTAAGCCAATGATCAATTTACAGCTTATTCTCAGCTAAAAATAACTGATTAATGTACCCGAACAAAAAAACCTCACCACCACATCCCTCTCTTCCAAACTTTTTGAGCTTAAAATCTGGAACATCAAGCCATCAATTAAGTTTAAAAAAAAATTGGCATCGGGCTTTAATGAATGAGTGTCCAAACTAAAAACCAAATCAAAAAGTTCTTTAAGCAGCTATTTTCTATACTCAATTGCCATGTGGTAGGCCTGCGAGTAAATCTGTTTAGTTTCAAAAATGGCTTTAAGTATGCTGTGCCGCCCAATTATGCCACCACACCTCAAGCAGTAAAACTAAGAAAAAAGAGACCTTTTATGGCCTCTTTTTCTAAAAAATAGAACTTGGTAAAAGATTTTAAATTTATTTTTTCATTAGTTTAAAAGCAACTACATAGTCACCGGGCGGTGTTTGCATAAAGTAATGGCCACCTGCAACAATAACAACATACTGCTCTCCATCAATAGAATAAGTCATAGGTGTTGCTTGTCCACCCGCAGGTAATTTGGCACTCCAGATCGACTTACCAGTTTTACTGTCAAAGGCATGCAAACGGTTATCAGTTGCAGCAGCAACGAATACAACTCCACCATCTGTAATAATAGGCCCACCATTATTAGGTGTACCAATATTAATAGGTAAATATGTTGGCAATCCAAATGGACCATTGTGCTCTGCTGTTCCCAAAGGTTTTTGCCAAATCACTTTCTTGGTGTTCATATTAATAGCAGTAACCATTCCATATGGTGGTTCATTACAAAGCACATTGGTAATTGGAGCATAGAATGGTTGAACATTTACTGCATAAGGAGATTCAGCCATTGCTGCAATTGAGCCATTTTTCTTAGCACTAAATTTCGGATCATCCATCGGTAAAATACCTTCTTGATCTGCTTTAGCTCTTGCAACCAACTGATTGTACATTGGGGTATTACTCCAGTTAGCGATCAAAATACCATTTTTAGGGTTATAGGCTATGCTTCCCCAATCACTACCACCATTAAATCCAGGATATTGAATCCATGGTTTATTAACCGTAGGAGGAGTAAATTCACCAACATAATATGCTTGTCTATATTTAATACGACAAAGCATTTGATCAATTGGTGATATGCCCCACATTTTTGATTCTGTTAAATCTGAAAACCCTAATCGAGGAATATCTACAGACCATGGTTGTGTAGGCGAACGCACATCATCTGGAATAACAGATTCAGGAGCTTGGCGCTCGACAACTTTTGAAATGGGTTTGCCTGTAATTCGGTTTAATACAAATGTTTGTCCTCTTTTTGTTGGCATAATGAGCGCTGGAACAATCTTTCCTGATTGATCTTTATAATCAAGTAGAGTTGCTTGTGATCCTAAATCATAATCCCATGCGTCCTTATGAACAGTTTGAAAGCTCCATTTTTTTACCCCTGTTTGAGCATCCAATGCAACAACTGCGGTAGAAACTTGATTTTCTTCTTCTGTACGTAAAGCGCTATAGTAGTCGGGCGCCGAACTTCCAGTTGGAACATAGACTGTATTTAATTTTTCATCAACAGTCATAACTGTCCAAGAGTTAGGCGTACCACGGCTATAGGTTTCACCTTTTGGAGGTAATCCATGTCGATTTGGTTGTCTTACATCCCAAGCCCATTTAAGAGAACCAGTATCAACATCATATGCACGTATTACCCCGGATGGTGCTGTACGGCGTTGGTTATCTTGAACTTTATGGTTGACTACAATTACTCCATTTACGACAGGGGGTGGCGATGTAACAGCCATGAATCCTGGAACTGTATGACCAATTCCTTCTAGCAAGTTCACATGTCCGTTTGTACCAAATTGGGGACATGCCTTTCCTGTTTTTGCATCTACCGCTATAAGTTGCATATCTAGCGTGCCTTCAATCACCTTTTCATGACATATTTCATTCTCAGGAATTACTTTTGAAGTATAGAACGTGACACCGCGACACACTGCAGTCGACGGTAATTTCTCGTAAGCTAAATTGTGTTTATATTCCCAAATTTTCTTACCAGTACGCGCATCTAATTTCAGCATGTTATTAGTAGCAGTACACAAGTAAAGAGCATCATTGACTTTAATTGGTGTTGTTTGGGCAGCCCACTTATTTTTTTTATCTACAGGAGGCATATCTCCTGTACGCGTTACCCAGACTTGTTTTAATTGATTAATATTTTCAGGGTTAATTTGATTAGTGGGTGAAAAACGGGTTGCCTGCACATCTCTTCCATAATACCGCCAATCACTATCTGGTTGAGTACTATCCGCATGGTATACATTTGAAGTATTTTGAGGAATTTGGCTTGTATCGAGAGAAGTGAAATAGGGATACCATGCTAATGCACCTGCTATAACAAAACATGTAACAATTAAGCCGGTAAAACTATAAGCAACTCTTTTTCGTATACCATGCGCAATATATGGCAGGAGTAAAGATAAAAAAATGCGAATACAGCTATGGTCGCTATACGAGGTATCCAGCCCCAAAATCTTGTACCAGACTCCCAAATTGTCCAAATGAGTGTGTACACAAAAACTATGCCAAAGATTTTAGCGCCTATAATCTTGTTTAGATACAGATATATACTTGATATTACGAGTAATAATCCAGTAATGCAGTAATACCAAGATCCATTTAATATTATTAAATATGCTCCACCACCAAACAAAGTCAGAGCAAACAATAACTGTATCACTGCATAAGCTTTTATAAAAAAGCTTGCACTCCCTATAGATTTAGAGCCCATTATTCCCTCTTTTTAAATTATTTTTAAACATAATTCCAAGCCATATCTTTAAAATCACCGTATATAATTTCTATTCACAGTCACAGTATCTAGATTTAAAAATTTTGCGAAAGGTTAGGTGAATTTTAAAGGAATAGAGAGTGTGAATAATGCTTAAAAACAGTAGAAGATAGATTTTTCTACAGACAAATACTTTTACAAAGACACTATTAATTATAATTTTTTTAAAAAGCTAAACTATCGCTAAAAATGAAATTATATGTTGCATTTTTTGCAACATAAAAAAATAAATAAAAAATAACAATAGTTTATATTAATATTTTTATAAAAATGTATTTAAAAAATATCTTTCACTCTCTCAAAATACATGGTAAAAATCATATATAAAAAACAAATAGATACACAAAAATTTCTTAAAAAATACTCTACTAAAATATACATTTATTTTTCAAGCTATTACTTATTTTCAGTAAAATTACAAAAAATAAGCATATTATAGAAAAATAAAAATCTTAATTTTTGATGCAGCCCCTATGAAAGACCTGAACGATTTATACATTTTTTCCCTAATTGTAGAGCATGGTGGATTAAGCAAAGTTGAAGAAAAAACTGGTATAAGCAAATCCAAATTAAGCCGTAGATTATCTACATTAGAAAAAAATCTAAATATTAAACTACTACAAAGGGACTCTCGACAAGTCAAAATGACTGCTATTGGCGAACAAATTTATCAATATGTTCAATCTATGCTTAAAGAGGCTCAAAATGTTTATGATTTAATTGATCAATGTCAAGAGGAGCCAATAGGTACTATTAATGTGAGTGTTCCAATTGGAGTTGCAGAAAGACAATTACCTTTGATTGTTCCAGAATTTATGGAGAAATACCCTAAAGTTGCAATAAACTTTATAGTGACTAATAAAAAAATTGATATATTAAAAGAATCAATAGATATTTGTATTAGGGTCGGCTCTAGCAAAGAAGTTGATAACAATTTAGTAATGAGACATTTAGGCTATCTTGAATCCGTTTTAGTCGCTAGCCCTGAATATATTCAACGGTATGGAATACCTAAACATCCAAATGAATTAAATAATCACAAATTATTAAGCAACAACCTGGATAATGAAAATCAGATTTGGTTTTTTGAAAATTTAGAACAAAAGTTAAATACAAGTATAAAGCCATTTATTAAAGCTTCAAGCCTAACATTACTCATGTCATTAGCACAAGATAACCAAGGTATTGCTTTACTCCCTCTTATCAGATGCCGAGATTTAATAATTGAAAAGAAACTTATAGTTATTTTACCTGAATGGAAACTTCCTAAAGGAAATTTTCATATAATATTTCCACCTAGAAGTGGAGCACTTCCCGCATCTAAAGTTTTTCTCGATTTTTTAATTGAAAAAATGCCAAATTTAATCAATAAAATGCAAGCTATAACATAATTTATCTTTAATTTATTTAAATTTCATTCTACAAAATACGTTATTTCTATAATCTATTTTATGACTATAAAATATAAAAGAGGAACACTCGTATGTTCCTCTTTCTACATAAAATTTATTGAGAAAAACTTGATTCAAACTTTAGAACTTCTTGTATAGAACTTCTTTTTTCCAAGTTATATTTCAAATTGAGAATCTTAGGCCATTTCTCTAAGTCTATAGAAAAATAGTCACACCAATGAAGCATTACAAAGAAATAGAAATCTGCGATTGAGATTTCATTGCCGTTTAAATACTGATTTGACTGAAGTTTATTTTCAATAAAATCAAAATTTCTTGATAACTTGTGTTTGGATACTTCAATCCAAGGATCAATCTTTTCTTTGTAGAAAAAAGCAGAGAAATTTTTATGTATATCCATACTAATAAATGACAATAGACTCATCATTTCATAACGTTCAAAAGAACTAGATTTGGGTATTAGATTTTTCTCTGGAACCAAGTCAGCTAAATAAGTCAGTATTGTTGTAACTTCAGTTATGACTTTACCATTTTCAAGTCCAAGTGCTGGAACTGCCCCTTTAGGATTAATCTTTAAATAATCCAATCCGGATCCAGTGACTTTTGTTGATAAGTCTACAAACTCTGTATCAAATACTTGCCCTGTTTCTTTTAAAGCAATATGAATCGCCATTGAACAGGCATGAGGATAAAAAAATAATCTCATTGATAACAACCATTATTTAAATAGAAAAATAAAGGTAAAAATACAAATATGTACCTTTACCTTTTGAAATTATTTAAGTTTCTTATCTACACTCAGGCCGCCTGCGCCAAAGATAACAAGAGCCAGTAGACCTCCAGCCATTGAAATGTTTTTCATAAACATAATTTGGCTGTTCATATCAGAACCACTGTGAAATAGCACTGCTGCCACTAACGAGAAACCAAACAATAGAAATGCTGCAAGTCGCGTTTGAAGACCAATCAATACAAGGAAACCACCTCCAAACTCAACCAGAATTGCTAATGGCAATAATGCAGACGACACTCCCATAGACTCCATATATCCAGCATTACTCGAATATTGAAATATCTTTCCTAATCCGGATAAGACAAAAATTACAGCTATCATTACCCGCATTAGAAGTGATGCAAATCCAAATACTTTTGGATGTTGGATAATTTTTTCGATTGCGTTATTTATTCTAGTCATGATTATTCTCTCTCAGTTTGGAGCAGGAATAGCAAACATTTGTGGAATACTATTAATTGCTTTGCTAATTGATTGAGAACGAGTTGGAAAAGCCATTCCTTCAGCACGTACTACAAATACGTCTTGTATACCTAAGAAATTAAAAATATCTTTTAAATAAGATTCTTGATGATCCATAGGAAATTGATCACCATAAGCACTACCGCGAGCACTCACAATAATCACTTTCTTACCTGAAACTAAGCCTTGTGGCCCATTCTCTGTATATCTGAAAGTCCGACCTGCAATTAAAATTCGGTCTATCCATGCTTTCAATGTAGTGGGAATACTCAAGTTGTACATCGGTGCCCCTAGTACAAAAATATCTGTTTCTTCAAATTGTTGAAGAATACGTTCATCAACTTGTGCTTCTTCACTCAAACTATCAAAGTGTTTTGAAAAATGTGGAAGTGGCTCTACATGCAAGTCACGATAGGTTACCTCTAAAGGCCCATGTTTTTTTAACTCTTGAACAACTGCTTGCCCAATCTCCCGAGTAGCCGAGAATTCACCGAGAGCACTTGAGTCTAAATGTAAAAGTTTCATTTCATACCTATAAGGGTTTTAAGTCGTGAAATGAGTTTATTCGTTTTATATTTGCCACTTAAGCCCTATAATCGGGAACATATGTTGCAAAAAATGCAACCAACAAAGATAAAGTTCGAAGTAAGATAAATTATTGGTTCATTAAGGTTAAAACACCGATGAAAGATTTAAATGATTTATATATTTTTGCTTTAATTGTCGAACATGGTGGTCTAAGTAAAGTAGAACAAAAAACAGGTATATCTAAATCAAAATTAAGCCGAAGACTCTCAAATTTAGAGAAAAATTTAAACGTTAAATTATTACAACGAGACTCGAGACAAATTAAGCTTACGGCAATCGGCGAGCAGATTTATCAATATGTACAATCAATGCTTTTAGAAGCGCAAACTGTTTATGACTTAATAGATCAGTTGCGCGGGGAGCCGATTGGATCAATTACTGTAAGCATTCCTATAGATGTTGCAGAAAGAATTATGCCTCTCATTCTTCCTGAATTTATGGATAGATACCCCAAAGTAGAAATCAAATTTATTGTTACCAACAAGAGAGTTGATATTCTTAAAGAATCTGTCGATATCGGGATCCGTATTCGACAGAACTTAGATAGCGATCACAATTTAGTGATGAGACATCTTGGTTATACACAATCAGTATTAGTCGCCAGTCCACAATATCTCAACCAATACGGTACACCTACGCATCCTAGCGATCTAAGTAAGCATAAATTATTAAGTAATATCGAAAATGAAAATCAAACTTGGTTCTTTAGCAATCAAACTATTAATGAAAACGTAAGTTTGCCTATAAAACCATTTATCAAAGCTGCAAGTTTAACTTTGCTTAATTGTTTAGCTACCGATGGAAAAGGTATCGCTTTGCTGCCTTTGTTAAAATGCAAAAGCCTGATATTAGAAAAGAAACTTATCGTCGTTTTACCTGAATGGGAACTTCCAACTGGAAATTTTCATTTAATCTTTCCATCTCGGAGCGGTGCTTTACCAGCATCAAAGGTTTTTCTTGATTTCTTAATCGAAAAAATTCCTCCTCTACTTAAAGAAATGCAGGATATCTAATTAAAATCAATATATAAAAAGTCTATACCCGATTTTAGGTATAGACATTTTTTACTATTGATAGGCATACATTAATAAAGCTGTGATTTCACCATTCTTTGGAACTGAAGTTTCAAACCCATAATATTGTCCATATTTTGGTCGTAAATATTCAGTTGCCTGATTACCTATTGCATCAAGATATGCTGGTAGCTGGGCCATATGTGAATTTGTTTTCTGAGGATCAGGAGCTCCTACTCCCCACTGCACTACGCCATATGATTGGCCCACTGCTTGTTTCATATCTTTTAGGAACTCTAAATAGAAATCTACATCAGCTTTAGATCCAACATTTCCATGGCCACCACTCAGAAATACCCAATTTAAACTTTTTAATTCTTTTAAATTTTCTTCAAAATAAAGAGGAACTTCAGCACCAGCGAAACCCCAATAAGGTAATTGATCGGCATTTATTAGATCGGGAATATGTGCAACTTTCTCACTTGGAATTAACCAAACACCTGTATCGGCAGTATGTGCTGCATATTTGAAACCATGTACCTGAACATTCACCCCTTCAAAATTAAAACTACCATTTTTAAAAGGAATTGTTTCCGTAGGTTTTGGTAATTTACTTTTAATTCGGTTTAAAAGCTCTGCTGTAGCATCAGATGAAATAATACGTACTTTGACCCCTGCCTTTTTAGAAGCTTCAACAATTACTGGAGCTGAGCTGATATGGTCAGCGTGCGCATGCGAATAGACAATTGTTGTAACAGGTAGTTTTGTTACTTCTGAGATCGCTTTTAAAATCTTTTCTCCAGCATTTTCAACTGGGTCAAATAACAGTACTCCTTTTTCACCTACATAAAACATCGTTCCATAAAATTGAGATTGAAAAAAATAAGTATGTTCTGTCATACGTTGCAGTACATACTCTTGCTGAAGATTTCGGTTATATAGCCGGTCAATTTTTTCCGATGGATTTAAAGCTTTTTTACTCGATTGGGAAACATAAATCGCATTTACAGTAGAGGGAGCTTCTGGAATATCTATCGTACTTTGAGCATTGGCTCCATGACTTATGTTCAAATACATTAAGCCTAGTAGTGTGGTATTTAAAAAGATCTTTTTCATTCGAAACCTCAGATATACAATTAAATTAAATGTTCTATACTTGATAAAAACATTCTTATATTTCTGATTTCGAAAGATTAAAACAAGCTACTAAAATAAGAACTTAAGTTGCAAAAATAAGAACAGTCAGCAGTTATTTTTTAACTTAATATTCTCGTATTAATAAATTTTTTTTAAATATAAATGCTCAACGCTATTTTCTAGATTCGTAACAGGCTTTTTTTAAGTTTTCCATTGCCTCTGCTGGCATAGGTGCTGTCATCATTGCATGATAATTCATACATTCTGGGGTCTCTTCCTTTTGCACATTCTGATTAGTAACACAGGCAGAGATAATAAAAGGGATAGATAATATTCCTAACAATTTCATAAGCAAATTCCCAAATTATGATGAAATAATTCTAAATAATTTTATTTTAATATATGTTTGATTTTGTTAAAAAAGAAAATTTACTTCATACAACAACTTTAAAAAAATATTAATTTTTAAAATGAAACAATTAATTGAAAAATATAACTTAATTAAAATTTGGAATTATCGGATATAAATCTGGATAAATTGGATATCTTATATCCTATAAAAAACAATAATAAAGCTTAAAAGCATCTTCATCTTTAACCTAAATTCATAAAACCTATTCTACATTTTTATGAATATTTAAATAAATTTCAGGAATGTATATGATTAAAATAGATGTGAACGATATTGTAGATAGAGAAAAACTAGCCCCCCTCCAGTGGGTAGTCTTTGTTTTAGGTTTCTTAGTATTTTTCTGTGATGGACTTGATACTGGAATCATAGGTTTTATAGCACCACCTTTGTTAGATGAATGGCAAATTTCAAAGGCCGAATTAGCTCCTGTATTTGGTGCTGCTTTAATCGGTATGAGTATTGGCGCCTTAATATCAGGTATTTTTGCAGATAAGTTTGGCCGAAAGAAAATAATGATTATCAGCATGCTAATCTTATCTATATTTACAATAATCTCTGCTTACTCGACCAATACAGCAGAACTCATTATCTATAGATTTATTACTGGACTTGGGTTAGGTGCAACAATGCCTAATGTTAGTACAATCGTTTCAGAATATATGCCTAAAAAGCATCGAGCATTTCTCACGGGTTTAGCTGGTTGTGGATTTCTAATGGGAGTATCTTCTGGAGGGTTCCTTTCAGCTTATCTATTAAAAATTTTTAGTTGGTCTGAATTATTAATTATTATTGGCTTGATACCTGCATTACTTACCCTTGTACTCATTTTCTCCCTGCCTGAATCCACACAATTCCTTATTATCAATAACCAACAGAATAAAGCACTTTTAATTTTAGAAAAAATACATGGAAAAAAAATTGAGAAAGAGTTTGTCTTATCTTTAGCGGAAAAGGAAGTTGTTGAACAAAATAATCCACTTAAAGATATCTTTAGCAAATACTTATTTGGTTCATTAATGTTATGGCTTTGCTCTTTTATGAGTTTATTAGTGTTTTATCTTTTTACAAGCTGGATGCCTACAATTTTAAAAACTGTTGGTTTTGATCTACAACAATTAAGTCTTATGTCTACTTTATTCCCATTCGGGGGTGTGATTGGAGCTATGATCATGTGTAGATTTATGGATAGATTAAATCCAACCAAAGTGATTACTTCTTCATATTTCTCGGCATTCTTATTATTCATTCTTCTTAGCTTTACGCATACAAACATTAGCCTCTTTTCAATACTGATCTTTATGATTGGAGGCCTATTAGCAGGTGCCCAAACAGCATTATTTCCGTTAGCTACTCTTTTTTATCCAGCGAACTGTAGGGGCTCTGGCGTTTCATGGATGCATGGAATAAGCCGTATTGGGGCAATTTTAGGATCATTTTTAGGTTCTTTCATTTTTACTTTAAAGCTAGATATGAGTTCAATTTTCTTAAGTTTAGCCGTACCTAGTTTTATTGCTTTTATTTGTTTAGCACTTAAGTGGTATCGGGAGCTAAATATAGCTAAACAAAAATTTAAAGTTGTCTGAACTAATTAATTACTATCCTTTTATTAAATAAATTGTTATCGAGGCTTATATGACAGACCTATTCTTCTCAAATCTTCAAGAAAGAGAAATTCAATACAATGCAAGAAATTCAGTGGCTGATTTTGATGCTTGTATGAAGGAATATGCACGACTTGCGCAGAAATCCAAAGATGCGATTACAGGCTTATATAATCTACATTACGGCTTAGCTAGAAGAGAAACATTAGATATTTTTCCAGCAAAGAAACAGCCTTCACCAATTTTTATCTATATCCATGGAGGCTATTGGCGGGCACAAAGTAAAGATGATGCTTGCTCTATGGCTGAAAATTTTGTAGCACATGGAATAGCGGTGTCTACAATTGAATATAGCCTCTGTCCTCAAGCATCACTTTTTGAAATTGTGAGAGAAGTAAGAACATCGATTGCTTGGATTTACCATAATGCTAAAAATTATGGCATAGACCCTGAGCAAATATATATAGGCGGGAGTTCAGCTGGAGGACATTTGGTTGCAATGCTGTGGAATGATTGTTGGCAAGAAGAATTTAATTTGCCAAAAAATGTCATTAAAGGTGTTCTTGGGTTAAGTGGCCTTTATAATTTATTACCCTTATGTGATACCAACATTAATGAATGGCTTAAACTCAGTCCAGAACAAGCAACTAACCTCAGCCCTTATGAAAATTTACCATTGCCAGAAAATGCTGCACCACTCATACTCAGTGTAGGAGAGCTAGAGACAGAAGGTTTCAAAAATCAAACCAATTTTTTCTACTCAATATGCAAAGAAAAAGGATTAAACGTTTCATTAATTAAAGATGAAGGACATAATCATTTTGATATTGTGAATACCCTTGCCGACAAAGATAGTCTGTTATTTAAAAAAATGTATGAAATAATCTCTGACTAAGTTTATAAGATTATGGCTCTTTCAATAGAGCCATCTATTTATAAATGTATTTGCTTATTTGTAAAAAACCTCTCCCCCACCACATCCCTCTCTTCCAAACTTTTTGAGCTTAAAATCTGGAACATCAAGCCATCAATTAAGTTTAAAACCATATCCGCACTTGGTTTTAACGCATGATGGGTGTCCAAACTAAAAACCAAATCAAAAAGTTCTTTAAGCAGCCATTTTCTATATTCAAGCGCTATACGGTAGGCCTGCGGGTAAATCTGTTTAGTTTCAAAAATGGCTTTAAGTAATAGATAGTACAGGCTATTAAAACTGACATGTAAAACAATAATCTCTTTAAGTTTATCGCTTGAGGTTCGGTAACGGCTTTAGTAGATAATTGCCAGCACTTCTTCTTTGAGTTTGCTTTTTTGAAAGGATACGCACATTTCAATAAGCCGCTGTTTTGAGTGAAAGTAATTATAAAAAGTGGCTTTAGGAATTTTGGATTTTTTGACGATTAAGTCCACGCCCGTATTGTGAAATCCATAGATATTAAACAGCTCAATTGCTGTATGAAGAACCTGTAATTTTTTGGAAGATCTTTCTAAAGTTGGCATCGTTTTACCGTTATAAATTCTTGTTGTTGCTAAAAGAGATTAAAAAGCCTGTGCCTTTTCTGGGAGAAAAAAAGGCACAGCAAAGCCGTAAAGACTGTGCTTGGCACATCTCAAGTTTTATTGTTGCTAAGTTTTGGTCGTAATGATTTAAAGCCTGAAAAGCCTATGGCTCATCAAACTGCTTTAAATTGATTTAAGTTGTGTCGAGATAGATTTTGACAGTGACTGCCAATAATTTATGAATGTGCATAGCCAACTCCTTCTTTTGGGAGTTCTGCCAAAGCATTATAAATTATGGTGGCAGAACGGAAGCGGGTTGACGGACTGGTTTCGACATCCAGCACACTCGAAAGTGTCCCACTCCCGTCCTACCGCTACGGGAGGGAACGAGGTGCGCACACAAGACTACTCCTCAGAAGAAATAATCCTGATGTGGTCGAATAAACGGTCCGTCAAAACCGACTGGCAATGTAGGCCAGCCCGCAAATGGTAATCTTCAAAAATTAAGGTGTCAATGTGAAATTGGCTAGAAATTATTTAATTAAATTATTGTTTTTCATTTAATTACATAATTAAGAAAAACCTTAAATATTGGCTTAACAATTTGCTTTTATAACAGCACTCTAACGCTTTCTTTTTATTATGACTGCGCTTACTCGGCCATAAATATTTTAAATTTTGAGACTAAAAAAGGAGGTATTAGCCTCCTCTTTTATTTCAAACTAAAA
The DNA here is from genome assembly GCF_000588015.1 of Acinetobacter sp. 1294243. Lineage (NCBI taxonomy): Bacteria > Pseudomonadati > Pseudomonadota > Gammaproteobacteria > Moraxellales > Moraxellaceae > Acinetobacter > Acinetobacter sp. 1294243. The sequence goes on along the minus strand of NZ_JFXG01000001.1, from coordinate 91,244 downwards.
CATCTGGTGGTAATTAAATACCTTTATCTGCCAGATATTACTGAAGATTCTTTGAGTATGTTTTAGGTGATATTTGTGTGATCTCTTTCTTTTCTAGACGATTTAGCAAAGTGCCAAAGATTGCAGCAACAATGTACATAAATAATGAATAAACTGCTGCTGGCATAGCGGCCATACTGCTTGCCATTACTGTAAAAGCAATGGTCATGGCTAAGGTACTGTTATGAATTCCAATTTCAAACGCGCAAGCTTTTGCCTGAAAGCTATTTACACCCAATAATCTTGGAACAAAATAGCCAACCATTAAACTACATACGCAAAACAGCAAAGTTGCCAATCCAATTTGTCCAATATACGTCATCAGATTTTGATAATCTCGTGCAACTGCTAATATGATGATCGATACGAGAAAAACGATAGCAAAGATACGCACAGGTTTATTGAGCTTTTCAGCCGTATGCGGCGCAAAATGACGGACTAACATCCCGATCCCAACGGGCACTAAAATAATGAGAAAAACCTGTATGATTTTAGAGAATTGCAAACCTACATTTTGCCCATTTTCCATAAAGTGCTGTATTGCAAAATTCACGATTAACGGAAGTGTAAAAGCAGCAATGACCGAATTTATAGCCGTTAAAGTAATATTTAAAGCGATATCCCCTTTATAGAGATAACTAAATAAATTAGCTGTTGGCCCGCCCGGTGACGCAGAAAGGAGCATTAATCCAACAGCAAGCATGGGTGGTAAAGCAAGAACCTTACAAATAATAAATGCAATACCGACTAAAATAACCAGTTGGCAAAATAATGCGATAAAGACCGCTTTTGGGTGTTGTCGTACGCGTTTGAAGTCATTTATGGTCAGCTCTAGACCTAACCCAGCCATAATAATTGCAAGTGCAATTGGTAAAAATACGGTAATTAATCCTGAACCCATAATCTCATTCCTTTTTTTCCATTTATTGATGGACCTTCTAGTCCCATACGCTTATGTTTTTAATTAAACAATTAAAAATTCTTATTAAACCTTTAGTTCTTTTCTTAAAATTTTACCCACATTTGACTTGGGTAATTCATTAATAAATTGAATATAGCGTGGTTGTTTGTAGCCAGTCAGGTTCTCTTTTGCATAGATTTGGATTTCTTCAACCGATAAAGAGTCATCCTTTTTGACAATAAAGGCTTTCGGCACCTCACCCGATTTTTCATCTGCAATCCCAACCACGGCGACTTCTAAAATTTTTGGATGTTGGGCTAAAACTTCTTCAATTTCGTTCGGAAAAACATTAAAGCCTGAAACTAAAATCATGTCTTTTTTACGGTCAATAATTTTGGTATAGCCTTTTTCATTCATAAAGCCAATATCACCCGTTCTAAAGAAACCATCAGCAGTCATGACCGCTTTCGTTTCTTCAGGTAAATTCCAATAACCTTTCATGACCTGCGGGCCACGAATTGCAATTTCTCCAGTTTCACCGGGTGCTAATTGATGACCTTCATCATCCAAAATAGTAATATCCGTGCTCGGTACAGGAATACCGATCGTGCCACTAAAAGTATTAGAGATTGGTGGGTTAAAGGTCGCCACAGGAGAAGTTTCTGATAAGCCATACCCTTCACGGATAATACGTCCTGTCAGTTTTTCCCATCCATCGGCCGTGGATTTCAAAATTGCCATACCGCCGCCAGTGGTAATTTCTAAACGGCTATGGTCCAGCTTATTAAAGCCTTCATGATGAAGCAGCGCATTAAATAAAGTATTTACAGCAGGAAAAACCGTAGGACGATATTTTTCAAAACAATGTACAAGAGCATCTAAATCACGCGGATTTGGAACTAAAACAGTGGCATAACCTTTATTCATTGCACTGTGCAATAAACAGACAGTAAAACCAAAAATATGATAAAGCGGTAAGGCACAGATTGCTATTTCATCTTCGAAAGCATCTCGGTCACCAAAGTAGCTTTTAAAAACCACATTATTTTGTAATAAGTTGGCGACAATATTTTTATGGGTTAATTCTGCGCCCTTGGAGACACCTGTTGTTCCGCCCGTATATTGTAAAAGCACAGTATCTTCAAGAATAAGCTTAGGACGTATATAGTCTTGGGCATTTGCCTTCAATAAGATTTGCTTAAAAGCGTATTTTTTAGAATCTAAGGTGTCTAATTCAGTAGGTTGCTCGACCAACATTTCAGTCATGGTGGTGGTAATAATTTGTTCAACCGCCACTTGCTCTTTGACAGCATCATAAACAGGTAAAAGTTGTTCTAATATAAATAAGACTTTTGCGCCTGCATCATTTAATTGATGCTTTAACTCGCGGGCTGTATAGAGGGGGTTAATATTGACCAGAATGTAACCTGCACGAATGACGGCAAGTGAAATAATTGGGTACTGAATAATATTGGGCATCATCACGGCAACACGTGTACCTTTTTCTAGCCCTAAACTTTGCAAGAATGTTGCTATTTGTCGACTATATAAATCGATTTCAGCATAAGAAAAAGATTGATCTGCAAATATAAAAGCCTTTCTTTGCTGGAACTTTTTAAAACTGTTGTCCCAAAAATCGAGAAGTGAAGTTTGTTCATCCGGCAATGTAATCGTACTTTCTATATTCCATTGCTTATATTCATCTAACCAGATCTGATTTGTCATCTTATTGTCCTTTTATGAGAGGGAGAAATGGAACTGTTCCTACTCCACTTTTTATATTTTCTTTAATCTCTTAATCTGCTTACTCTCGTGCAGAAATAAACTGTTTATATAACTAAGCGATCCATCAAATAGTTGAATTAAAATTTATAACCAATTTTCAAACCGTAACCGATTGAATAGTTATTTTTATATTCACCCACATAATATTCACTGCCTGCCTGAGCACCAAGCTGACCTTTGGCGTCACCAAGCCATAGATACTTCATTCCACCTGAGATAAAGTATTTTGAAGTTGGACTATATTGCGCACCAAGACCAACACTGTAATAACCTTTAGCTGGTCCGCCTGTGGACACGCGCTCACCTGCTCCCGAGTCCCAGCCTATAGAAACTGAACCCGACCATTTATCGCTTAGGCGTTGTCCAATTCCAAGATTGGCAGACCATTGATCATCATAATAACGAACCAGATTAAAACCATTTGGACGACTTGGCGTTGATAGAACCCCAACAACTTCTGAGATTTCGCCAAAACGATAGGGTTTAAACTCAAAATCGTTCCAGTGAACCCAACGCACGTTACCGAACAATAAAGTACCTTTGCGTAATCCGGTCTGAAACTCCAAATTTACTGACTCTGGCGCTCTAAACTTAGTTGAGCCTGATGTGCCTGCTTCGGGTAACCCCGCAACAATATGATTGAGTGCCTCCTTCCGCGATTCTGTGAGTTGTCCTATAGAAACCATATACGCCAAATGCTGATCAAGAAAATCACGGCCTTGCTGCGTACTTAACATATCAACCAGTGGTGCATTTTCATTAGCAGTCACTTCATGCATAATTTCTGAACGATAAGTCAATGAGGCTTTAATGGCTTTTTCGGGAATTTGATAACCAAATCCTGCCAACCATCCCCAATCTCCAACTTCTTTGGCATTAAAGTCATAGCCATTATATAAACTGAAAACTTGACCTCTTAAATTGACGTTACTTTTAAATGTCTGATAAACAGGACCTGCATAAAAATTCCAGTTTTTATCCGGTTGATAACCAAATATGAGACTAAAATTTTGCATAACAAAATTCGATTTGGTGTTCCCTGTTACGACTTCTCTACCGGTCTTTTGGGCAAGTGTTGCTGAATCAATGCCTGGTACTAAAATCGTATCACTCGGCTTAGCAACAAAACTGTTATTTCCATAATATTCAGAGTCGGAAGTAAATGGCTGATCGTAAAGAAAACCAAATGAGAACTGAGGTGCTAACTGTAATTTCAAAGCTGCACTGGGACGATAATCAGAGTTTGCAATATCAGAAATACTATTACGTGTTGGGTTTGTACCCGCTTCTTGTCCTTCTAACGAAGTGTCTGAAACAGATAAACTTGCCTCAAAATAATTACCGGGTTGTAGAAATGCAGAAATTGATTGTCCTGTTCGATCAAATGCTGCTGCATAGAGTGGGCTCGTACAAAATGAAGCCATGACCATGACTAATGTTTTCTTTTTCATCTTTTAATCCGTCCTAGATTTTTATTTTTACTTATTAGGGCGCTCTTTACTGAACGCCTGATGTTTGTTTTACATAGTGATTCTTATTAGGCATTTTTTATAAAATTCGGGTTGTTCTCCTTTCCTTTCAAACAGCGCGGTTAAGGAATGGTTCTTATTAGAACCATTCTTCTGACATATTGAGTGGAGTTGTCTCTACTGGATCAAGTACCGCTAACCAACTCATAATTTTCGGCATTTCCCAGCCAAAGAAATAATCACACGCGGCAAGCTTCCCACGCAGAAAATCAGGATCTGTTGAGTTCGGCATGAGTTTATGAATGACTACCGCTTGATCAAGCCATAACCATCCCACCACAAGATGTCCAAAAGCTTCCAGATAATTGGCGGCATTTGCCAGTTGAAGTTCTACATCGGTTAATGCATGCAATTTCTCTGTTACATTTCGGATGAGTTGCCACTTTTGGTCTAATTGATCCGCATGTTCTTTTAAAGAAGGCTCTGCTTTAGCTTGCGCGATCGTATTCATGATTTTTTCATGTAATAGCTTCATCGACAGTCCCTGATTAAGACGAGTTTTTCTTCCTAATAAATCGAGCGCCTGAATGCCAAATGTTCCTTCATGAATCGGGTTGAGTCGATTGTCCCGATAAAACTGTTCAACATTATATTCACGGGTATAACCGTAGCCGCCATGAACTTGAATGGCTAAATCATTTGCCACCAGCCCCCATTCAGAAGACCAGCTTTTCACCACTGGTGTTAATAGATCAAGTAATTGATGGGCTTGATCGCGTTGCTCGGCATCTTCAAGCGAGTGAATATCATCGGTTAATCGAGCTGCATATAGGCACAGTGCCAACGCACCTGAGACATATGCTTTTTGCGCCAATAGCATACGGCGAACATCCGCATGTTGAATGAGCGGGATTTGTGGAGAACTTGGATTGCGTTCAATACGAGAACGACCTTGTACGCGAGTTTTTGCATAATCTAAAGCATGAAGATAACCTGTATATCCTAATGCTGCTGCCCCAAGTCCAACCGAAATTCGGGCTTCATTCATCATATGGAACATATAGGCCAGTCCTTTACCAGCTTCGCCGACTAGCTCACCAATTGCGCCTGCTTCTCCTTCGGGTGTGAAACGACCTTCCCCAAAATTCAGCACACAATTCACTGTTCCCCGATAGCCCATTTTGTGGTTAATTCCAGCTAATACCACATCATTACGTTCACTTGGCTGTCCATTTTCATCGAGTAATTTGCGCGGTACGGTAAACAGAGAAATGCCTTGCACACCTGCTGGTAATTGTCCATTTTCATCTGGAATTTTTGCCAAAACCAAATGAACAATATTGTCAGAGATATCGTGCTCGCCGCCTGAAATCCACATTTTGTTTCCAAACAAACGATAACGACCATCTTTTGTTTTAATCGCACGTGTACGAATATCAGCCAGACTTGAACCTGCTTGAGGTTCAGATAAACACATCGTTCCGAAACATTTGCCTTCTATCATGGAGTTGACATAGGGTTTAACTTTTTCAGGTTCACCATGAGCCATTAATAAATTTGCATTACCAATAGTTAAAAAGGCGTAGCCCGCAGTTCCTGAATTGGCACCGAGTAGATATGCCATACCTGCACGCTCAATGGTATTGGGTAAGTTCATCCCATTCCAATCTGACGGAAACGCTGCACTCATCAAACCTGCATCCGCAAAAGCCTTTAGCGCTTCCCCGACTTCAGGATTGACACTTACACGCTCACCATCAAAAACAGGTTCGTTACTGTCATTTTTTTTATTATGTGGAGCAAATAAATCGGTTGCCAAAGCCTCGTAAACGTTTAAAACAGACGTATATTCAAAACGGTCCTGTCCTGCAAAAGAATTGCGTTGGCTGAGTTCTTCGACTTTTAGCCAATCGAATAGCAAAAAATCGACATCACGGCGAGATAGAATTAATTCATTGCTCATGGGGTATTCCTATACATTTACAAGTGTAAGCCACTCTGTCACAAGTGCTGGTTTTGCCTGATCTTCGATTTCAATCGTGACTTCCATGATCAACTGATAACTTCCCTTATTTTTTTGGGAAACATTTTTTAAGTGAAAATTTCCACGCACCCGCTTACCGCTATGTACAGGACTAATAAAACGCAAATTATTGATGCCATAATTCACGCCAGATTTCTGCCCCTGTACAGTTGGTAAGACCTGAGCTGCCATCGCTGAAAGTAAAGAGAGTGTTAAAAAACCATGGGCAATCGTGCCACCAAAAGGTGACTGACGAGCAGCTTCTTCATCCACATGAATAAATTGATGATCTTGTGTGACATCCGCAAAGGTATTAATCATGCTTTGATCAATGGTCATCCATTGCGAGCTACCTAATGCTTGGCCTTGCAACTCAACAAGCTGGTCGATGCTTAATGTATTTTTTGTCAAAATTATTCTCCTGCCATTAATGAAGCTTTTTTCAGCTCAAGCTCACCCTGAGCGCCTCCTCTGACAGGCACAAACTCATCTGTTCGGTCTGAAACATCAGCTAAACGTTGTGCTAAAACATGCGGAACCTGTTCATCCGTACCTAAATAAATTCCTTGCGTAAGAGTAATGTGGGCAGCTTCAAAACTACCTGCGCCAGCACAAAGAATCATACGGGTAGGTGCATCTTCGCTAACCAAAGTCGCGATTGCCGGACTGACCGCACTTGGAGCAAGAGCTTTAAGGGCTTCTTCGGGTAATAATCCTTCAAGCATACGAGTTGCAGCTGTTGGTGCTAGACAGTTCACCCGAACATTAGATTTTTCACCCTCTAAAGCCAGTGTCTGCATGAGTCCAACCAATGCCATTTTTGCAGCACTGTAATTGGACTGCCCAAAATTGCCGTACAAACCTGAGGATGACGTAGTCATGACAATACGACCATATTTTTGCTCACGCATAATATCCCATACAGCTTTAGTGCAATTTACGGCCCCCATGAGATGCACATCAATTACTGTACGGAAATCTTCTAATGACATTTTACTAAAGGTTTTATCTCGGAGAATTCCAGCGTTATTAATTAAAATATCTACACGTCCCCAACGGGCAATTGTTTCATCTACCATCTGTTGAACTTGTTCAATATCAGTGACTGAAGCGCCATTTGCCATCGCCTCGCCACCCGCTGCAATAATTTCATCCACGACTTTTTGGGCCGCCATGGTTGAGCCGCCCTTTCCGTTTACATCACTCCCCAGATCATTCACAACCCCTTTTGCCCCCAAACGAGCCAGTAACAGCGCATGTTCTCGCCCTAGACCAGCGCCAGCACCTGTAACAATAGCCACTCGATTGTTTAAATTAATTGTCATGATTTTTTCCTAAATAAATGAATAAGATATTATTTAATAAATGTTTTAATAAGCTGTCACGCCGCCATCAATTGCAATGGCTTGACCTGTGAGATATGAGTTTTCTTTGGCACACATCATCAGCATCATTGCCACCACTTCACTTGGATGGCCAAGACGCTTCATTGGCGAGGCCTGCGCTAAAAAGTCTTGTTTCTCTTTGAGTTCACTGTCGACCACCATCGGGGTGGTTGTATAAAATGGACAAATTGCATTAACTCGAATGCCTTTATTTGCATATTCAATCGCTGCTGTTTTGGTTAATCCCACCACAGCATGCTTTGCCGCAGCATAGGCAGCCAATTTAGGAGCCGCACCTAAACCTGCAACAGAAGCAACATTCAGAATAATGCCACCACCTTGTTGCAACATCTGACGAATTTGATGCTTCATTCCAAAGAACACGCCTTTGGCATTGACGGCAAAACTCAAATCCAGATCTGCTTCATCGGTATCAATAAAACTTTTCATAGGCGGACTCATACCTGCATTATTGATCCCGACATCGATTCTACCAAACTGAGTAACTGCACTTTGCACCAAAGCCTGTACATCTGCTTCAGAGCTGACATCACACACTTGCGCAACCACCTCCACTCCTGCTTGGCGTAGCGGTTCAACTACAGTATTTAACCCTTCAATATTCAAGTCACCCAACACTAATTTTGCACCATACTTTGCCAGTTGCTCTGCCAGCAATGCACCAAATCCACTCGCCGCACCTGTGATTAAGACCACTTGACCTGAATAATGTTCGTACATTGCTATTCCTCCCTAAATAGTTAAACCGCCATCAACTACAATACATTCACCATTGGTGTAACTCGCAGCATCTGACACTAAATAAAGTACAGTTCCAGCCATTTCACGTGGTTCTGCGTGACGGCGTAATGGAATTGTGTCCATCCAGCTTTTATAAATATCTTCATTTTCAAATAGTGCCGAAGCAAATTTGGTCTTGGTAAGACCCGGCAATAAAGCATTCACTCGAATGCCCAATGGTCCACATTCTTTTGCAAAGGCTTTGGTCATATTCACTACCGCAGCTTTGGTAATAGAATAAATACCTTGTCGGTCTCCGGGTTGTAGGGCATTTACAGATGCGGTATTAACAATTGCACCGCCACCCTGTTCTTTCATTAATTTACCTGCCTCGACAGACATGAAGAAATATCCACGAATGTTGACTTCAACCGTTTTGTTATATGCAGCAATATCTGTATCGAGAATATGACCAAAATAAGGGTTGGCAGCTGCATTATTGACTAAAATATCTAAACGACCGTGTTCTTTACGAATATATTCAAAAATTGCTGCAATATCTTCGAGTTTACCCACATGACAGGCGGCTGCCTCCGCTTTACCATTTGCTGCAATAATTTCATTAGCAACGCGTTGGCAATCTTCAATCTTGCGACTAGATACAATTACATGTGCGCCTTGTTCTGCTAAAAGTTTGGCAATTTCCTCACCAATACCACGGCTTGCACCTGTAACTAAGGCTATTTTTCCAGTCAAATCAAATAAATGTGTTGCCATATCATTTCCTTATGTTCATAGGTTTTATAAAAATTTGTTGTAATCAACGCTTTCTAAATGCTGTTACCACAAGCGCTACGTTCAAAATTCACAGTATTAATCACTCTATTTCTTATGCTATTTCCTGACCATATCTAACTTGTTACAATGAATAAAATGAATTGTTTGAATAACAAACTATGAATGAAATGAATAATAATATTGCCTCTCTTGCTCGTATTGACCTGAATTTATTTCGTGTATTTGTGGCAATTTATAGAGAAAAAAATCTAACACGGGCCAGTGAACAACTTTTTCTAAGTCAACCTGCTGTTAGCCATGCATTAGCTCGTTTACGTGATCATTTTAATGACCCATTATTTATTCGAGATGGACACGGTGTTGTTCCATCACCTTTAGCCAAACGTTTATGGCCTAAAATTGAACAGTCATTACAACTTATGCATCAAGCAATTCAAAGCACGCATGACTTTGTGCCAGCACGAGATTTAAAGCATCTTACAATTGCTATGAATGATGAGTATGAAGGAATTTTTTTACCCTCTATTATTCAGCACTTAACTCAATTTAATCCTAATTTGCAGTTAAATAGCGTACGCATTGATCGTAAAAACTTAAGACATGAGCTTTCTACAGGGAAAATCGATTTTGCGATTGATGTGCAACATTCGGTTGAAGATAGCATTGGTTATGAATGCCTTACTAAAGATCAATTTGTAGTAATAAGTCGTAAGCAGCATCCCTTATTATCCAAAACGAACCTAACCAAAGAAATTTATTTAGAAGCTAAGCACATTACAGTGTCCTCTCGTCCTACAGGTCGTGTTTTTGAAGATTTTTTCTTATCTAAACAAGGTATCAAAAGAACGATTAGTTTCCGCTGCCAACAATATGAAACGGCAATCCGATTAATTACACAAATGGACCATTTACTCACGATTCCTCAGTGTCAAATTGCTCATTTTAAAGATACTTACCCTCAAATTAAGGTGCATCCGCTACCGATAGATATTGTTGGATATCAGATGAATTTATATTGGGATCAGCAAAAGTCCCATGAACACCAAATCGTATGGTGTAAGAGCCAAATATTACAGCTTATGAATAGTTTATAAAATAGTAAATTTATGACAATAAAATTCTATTTTGCTTGCGCTGCTCATATTTTTATGTATGATTGAGTAATCACTCAATTAATATTTTTGTATATGGCTCGTCCTCGTAGTGAAGATAAACGTAATGCAATTTTAAGTGCTGCTATCGAAACATTGGCAGAACTTGGCGAGCGTGCGTCTACCTCAAAAATTGCCAAAGTTGCTGGCGTGGCAGAAGGTACTTTATTTACCTATTTTAGTAATAAAGAAGAACTGCTGAACCAGTTATATCTTTCGCTAAAGGCCGAACTGCGTCAGGTGATGATGCTTAGTTACCCGACTAACGCTGACCTGCAAACACAAATGTCGCATATCTGGCAAAGCTATTTGGACTGGAGTTTAGAAGCTCCCCTTAAACGTAAAGTAATGGCGCAGCTTTCGACCTCGGAACAAATTACTGAGCAAAGTAAGCAAATTGGTATGCAAACCTTTTATGACCTCACCCAAAACATTCAAGAACGTATTAACGATGGCAAGTTAAGAGACTATCCGCCGTTATTTATTGCTTCAATTTTAGGTGCGCTTGCCGAAGTTACACTCAATTTTATTGCCCAAGACCCTTCTCAAGCCGAGCGTTATCGCAAATCTGGTTTTGAAGCCTTTTGGCATGCAGTTTCAATATAGATAAAAGTAAGGATGCTCGGCGTCCTTATTTTTGAATGAATTAATGAGTGAGTAAATACTCATTTAAATAAATCATAATAAGCACTTAGCCCAAGTTCTTATTTGTACATATAGGTTTGTTCCAATAAGGAAAAACAAAATGACTATTTCAAACACAACAGACTTGCCTACTCCCTTAATGCCATCACAGCAACACAATGGCAAATTTAGAAATACACGTCCGAACCAACACAAGCCTTCTTTTGGCAAAACGCTTCAACTCATGTGGAAGTTTCTATTTAACAAACCTAAAGACACTGTTCCAAACAGAGAAATTCCTGTTTTAAGTTTGTCAAAAGAACAGTTATTAAGTGCGCCTGAACGTTCTCTATTTCGTTTGGGCCACTCAACTATCTTGTTAAAACTTCAAAATGAATTTTGGTTAACCGACCCTGTTTTTTCAGAGCGTGCATCACCTTTTCAATGGCTTGGACCAAAACGTTTCCACCAGCCACCGATCAGCATTGCGGACTTACCACCCATCAAAGGCGTGATTTTGTCGCATAATCACTACGACCACCTCGACTACCATGCAGTCATGCAACTTAACGATAAAGTTGAGCATTTCTTAACACCGCTCGGTGTGGGTGATACGCTCATTAAATGGGGAATTCCAGCAGAAAAGGTTCAACAACTTGATTGGTGGGATACTACCCATGTGGATGGGCTAAAATTGGTGGCTGCCCCTGCTCATCATTTTTCAGGCCGTGGGATGGGCGATAGCAATGCAACACTTTGGGCGTCGTGGGTGATTATTGATAATGACTTACGTGTATTTTTTAGCGGTGACACGGGATATTTTGACGGTTTTAAAGAGATTGGACATCGTTACGGTCCTTTCGATCTGACCATGTTAGAAACTGGTGCTTACGACCCCGAATGGCCCGATGTTCATATGCAACCAGAGCAAACTTTACAAGCACATATCGACTTAAAAGGACGTCATTTGTTGCCTATCCATAACGGTACTTTCGACTTGGCGCTTCATGCTTGGGACGACCCTTTTGAACGTATCGTGGCTTTGGCTCAACAAAATGAGTTAGCCATTAGCACACCGCAAATGGGTGAACTCTTAAACTTAAATGAGCCGAATGTTGAGAATTATTGGTGGCGTTCGTAAGTTTGAAGAAATTATTTGGAGAGTAAAAGAATGCTTTTTCTCTCCAATATTTAAATTTTAACTTTTCTTATGTGCCTTCCAAGGAAACTTAATTGTGCACACAACAAAAACCAGAAATAAAAATTGGGAAATATACATATAGTTGAGCAAGTCTCGCCCTACCTTTAATGTAATCCAAGTGTTGTGAATGACATCACTAAATATAATAAGAAAAGTTAGAATTAAGCCGATACGAGGTCTATAAAATAGAAGAATTGCAGCAAGTGGATCAATAAACGTTAAAGATGTCCAATAAATACAAGTAAATAAAGGCGCATTGTTATAGTCCCAAAACAAACCATGCATCAAAACTGTTTGTAAATGGTTGAACCCTGCACCGATAAGGCAAAGTGCATAAATACATCTAATAATAAATTCAGTTTTCAAAACAACTCTCTTATTCATTCATCATGCTATATAAAAAATATTTTTATTCAGATAAAGCTATTTAATATTTTAAGTAAAACAATCTATGTAAATATAATTTAAATAGCTCTATAAATAAATGATAAATGCCTATCCCGTTTCATCTATCTTACTTATAAGTGGTGAACTATTTGATTAAACACCTGTTAGACATTCTTACGATTAAGAGAACTTAATAAAATATTTTTTATAAATTATTAAAATCTGTTTATTTAATAAAATTTAAATTATTCAATCAGATACATTCATAGTTAACACTTTTAAATAGCCTTCTTTAAACTAGGACTAACTTTGTCCTAGTTTCATTATTGACTTAAAACACAGACTACATTAGTCTGTGTTTGTAATTGATCAATTATGAAATTAAATGGCTTATATCACTAGTAGCGTCGAATATGCGATTCACTGTCTTCTTTTTCTTGTGAACAATGAAGATAAACCTTTGAGTAGTAAGGACCTTGCTGAATTACAAGGAGTCTCTCCGAGTTTTATGGCCAAGATTTTTCCTAAACTTGAAAAGGCTGGTCTTGTAGTTGCACAAGAAGGTGTTCGAGGTGGTTATTTACTGGCTAAACCCGCTCACGAAATCAGTTTTTTAGATATCGTGAATGCAATTGAGGGTGAAAAACCGCTTTTTGAGTGCCAAGAAGTTCGTGGAAAATGTGCAGTTTTTAACAATGCCCCACCCGATTGGGCAACCAGTGGTGTGTGCGCAGTACATGCAGTCATGCTACAAGCCGAAAAAGCCATGCGAGATGCTTTAGGTGGTCATACACTTGGCAATATTGCAGACCGTTTTGGCCGTTATGCACCTGACGTGTTTTTTAGTGATGTAAATGGCTGGATCAATGAACGCATCGAAGGAAGAACAGCAAAAATGCGTAAAAGTAAAATATCGCGGGATACCCCCGACTAATGAACTGATAGGGTTCGTACCCTAACATAAAATTCCCTTAATTCTTTTTAAACGCCTTCTCAGATTTTTCGGACAATCAGAGAAAGGATTCACTCACCCAAAATTTTGTGATGAGCTGGAACGTGTTGTCCGGAAATCTATCAAAAGGATAATCAAATGAGTAAGCGTATTATTATTGCAGGTTCTGGCTTTGCTGGCTTATGGGCTGCACTCGCTGCCCAAAGAGCAATTCACTTAGCGTCGCAAGAACAAAACATTGAGGTGCTGATGGTTTCCCCTAGCCCGAATGTTGGGATTCGTCCTCGTCTTTATGAAGCTGTGCTTGAAAACATGAACCCTGAAATTTCAGAGTTATTAAGTGTGGTTGGGGTTAAATTTCTGGCAGGTTGGGTAAATAAAATTGATGTCGACCAACAGGCAATTGAAGTTTCAACCACCGATGGCAGCAAACAAACTTTAAGCTATGACCGTTTTATTCTGGGAACGGGAAGTACCACTTTTATGCCCCCTATACCGGGTCTAAAAGAATATGGATTTAGCGTAAGCACTCTAGAAGATGCTGAAAAACTAGATCAGCACCTTAAAAACTTAGCAAATAAACCTGCAAATGCAGCGCGTAATACGGTGGTCGTTGCAGGTGGTGGTCTTACCGGGTTAGAAACTGTTACCGAAATGCCTGAACGTCTGCGTAGCATTTTAGGTGAAACTGATGCCCGTGTAGTTTTAGTGGATTCCTCAACAGAAATTGGCGCGGCGATGGGTGACCAAGCTGCGGCTGTCATTCGAGAAGCCCTTAACGAGCTAGGTGTTGAAGGTAAAGCTGGGCTACGAGTTACGGCGTTAGATGCATCAGGTGTAACGCTTTCTAACGGAGAAAAAATTGAAACAGAAACCGTGATCTGGACTGCCGGTATGCGGGCCAACCCACTTGCCTCTCAAATTGCTGGTGAAAAAGATAATTTGGGCCGTTTGATTGGGGATGCTTATTTACATGCACCTGAAGCAAAAAACATTTTTGTGACTGGCGACACTGTAAAAGTTCCAACCGATGATTTGGGTAATTTTAACGTGATGTCGTGTCAGCATGCTATGAGCTTAGGCCGTGTGGCGGGTTATAACGCTGCGGCAGAATTGGTTGATTTACCCCTTCATCCATACAGCCAACCAAAATATGTAACTTGTGTTGACTTAGGTCCTTGGGGTGCACTTTATACCGAAGGTTGGGATCGACAAGTTCAATTTGTGCGTGAAGAAGCGAAAAAAATTAAACAGGAAATTAATACTGTCTGGATTTATCCACCAGTTGCAGACCGTGAAGCAGTTTTTGCAATAGCAAACCCTGATTTTGTGATTGTTCCTTAAATTTAACCTCGTAGGATCAATCCATTTATTTAAAAACCCTAAAAGTAAGCCCATCGCTGGTCCTACTTTTAGGGTTTATATTTGAATTATTAAATTATGACTTTTCTAGCTCTTCTATTATCGCTAAAGCCGTCTTTTTAGCTGAAAAAGGGTTTTGACCTGTAATTAATTTGCCGTCTTGAACGACGTATGGTGCAAAAGGAATAAAAGCTTTTTCATAACGAGCGCCATATTCTTTCGCTAACTCTTCGGCATTGTACGGCACTTTTTTTGCCACCCCTGCCAAAACCTCTTCACTCCATGCAAAGCCTGTTAATTTTTTACCTTTTATAAGTCGTTCACCATTTGAAAGTCTGACATTGAGAAAGCCACAATAGCCATGACAAACACTCGAAACAATGCCGCCTTTTTCATAAATGTTTTTGGTGATTTCTTGCAATTCAGGGTTATCTAAAAAATCCCACATCACCCCATGGCCACCTGTGTAATAGATCACGTCATAGTCTTGCCAATTAATATCGGAAGGCTTAAAGGTATTTGCCAGCAGCGTAATAAAAGCCTGATCTTTTTCTCGGTCTTTAACAGATTTATCTGCCACTAAAGGCACAAGCGATTTTGGTTCAATTGGAGTTTTTCCACCATTTGGACTCACAATATCTTGCACATAACCTTGTTTTTCAAACTCATCATAGGCATGGGTAAGTTCACCTAACCACAGTCCTGTTTGTTGATCTACATCCTTATAGCGTGAAACATTGGTCACGACGTGTAATATGCGTTTAGACATTTTCTCACCTCATTTTCATATTTATAATTCTATTCTTTCGTCTATCAAAGCATAGAAAGTTGTTACTGAAAGTGTGTGCTTGGTAAAGTTATGAACCTTGCTTTTGTGTTACTATAAGTCTAAAGTTAGCTTGAATGTCAAGAGAGTATGTGGCTATGAATATTAGCGAGTTATCGAAATTAAGTGGTTTAAGTACCCCTACTATTCGTTATTACGAGCAAATTAAACTCTTGCCTAAAGCAAAAAGAAAATCGAATGGCTATCGTGAATATACTGATAACGATTTGAAACAACTTTCTTTAATCCAGCAAGCTCAACAAGTCGGGTTTTCTTTAGCAGAAATTAAAGCATTTTTGCCATCGAAAGTTGTCGCTTGGGACCATGATGCTCTCATTCAAACGATTGAAACCAAAATTCAGGAAATAGAAATTTTAGAACAAAAGCTAAAAGTCAGTAAGCAAAACTTACATACCATGATTGAAGCTATTAATAACAAACCAGATGAAATTACATGTGAGCAAAATGCAGAACGTCTGATGAATCTCTATTTTGACAACGCAAAAACACCATAATTTCAATTAGAGTTAATCGCTCTCGCGTTGTATAGATGGGTACTGGTATCAACTAAGTAACCAAAGCGTTTAAGTATCAATCTATAAATCTAAAAAAACGAATTACGGACCAACGCTGTAATTCGTTTTTTCATGCAAATACTATAGAAAAAAATCAGCCAATCTTTTGATAGCGAAAACCTTATTCGGGACCATCAATAAATGTGCTGTTTTAATAAAGGCTTTATTAATTAATGACCAGTGGACCAGAACCCGGTAGTTCGGTCACTAGCTTATAACCCATCAATTTTGCAGGTGTGTATGTACCACCCTTAACGGTATTTTTGAGCAAATAATTCACTACAGTCAGTGAACCATTTACGGTAAGGCTATAAGCGTTTTCCGTTTGGATGCGGGCGGTTTTGATTTCCCCACGTGAATTTCTTGCTTCACCCCAAACATAGGTGGGTACTTTTGCGCGGAGTTCCTCATTTGGCCCAACAACCGTTTTTTCTATACGCGATTTAATAAACTTCTGTACAGCATTTAGTTTTAATACTGGGCGTAAATAGTTCATCATTTTCGCACCAAAAATCATTTTGGGAAATGCGGGTACAAACACTTCAATGTTTGGAATACCTGTTGTATAGAAAGCTGTAGATACGTCTCCCCACGGAACACTCATGGCACTTTTTTTACCATCACCAAAATCAATGGTACGCACATAATGGGCTAATGGAACGGTGGTAATTTTGCCGTTTTTACGAATTTTTCCACCTTCGGCCATGCCTTCTGTACTTGTTTTAGCTGTACCTGGTGAAAACCCTGTTCTAGAGTCAAAACCAAGCGCTAAATGGGTCGTATCTGGTAGTGCTTCTTTCAGTGCAGCGGCAACACAATCTGTTGGAATCACATCAAAACCGACACCCGGACAAAGCACAACATCGGCTTCTTCAGCTTGACTATTAAGTGACTGTACCAATTCAAATACAGCGATTTCACCAGTAATATCTAGATAGTGAGCACCAGCCTTTATACAAGCTTCCATCATGGGTTTTGATGTTGCTGAAAATGGCCCTGCACAGTGCATCACCAATTTAAAGCCTTGGAGTTGTTCACTTACCGCATCTATGTTATCCAGCCCAAAAGCTTTATAGTCAAGTCCCAACTCTTGAGCTAATGTTTCAACCTTAGCTTTGTTACGACCAGCCAGAGTTGGTTTTAGACCTTGGCGTACAGCTTCACGAGCGATTAACTCGCCCGTGTAGCCATTTGCTCCATAAATTATCCAGTTTGAATCGTTAGGATTTGTCATAACACAACTCACTTATTAAGAAGCAAATGAATAGTCACGCATGCCTTTTTTGTATTGGCGGGTACGGCATGAAATCGCTGATTGTTGCAAAATTAAAGCCCAAGCTGGTGAAACATTTGGTTTTGTTTTTTTACCAGAGCTTAAATTACGTAACTGGAATTTGACCACCGCCATATTGGCAAGTGAAGCAAGTGTTTTGTTCTTCCAAGTAATCGGTTTTAATTCAGGGCTAAGATTCTGGCCTTGTTTCCAAGCATTTGGCAAATTAGGTTCAATCGCTAGAGCTGTGGCAATACCGACCATATCTACACCGCTTTCAATCACTTTCTCTGCCACTTGTTTACGGCGTATGCCACCTGTCACCATAACAGGCATTTTGGCAACTTTACGAATTTCTTGTGCAAATTCTAAAAAATAAGCTTCACGAGCAAGAGTACGGCCATCACGTGCTTGACCTTGCATGGCAGGTGCTTCATAGCTACCGCCTGAAAGTTCAACCAAATCTACAGCGTGTTCATTTAGCATTTTAACTACTTGTTGAGCATCTTCAACGCTAAATCCACCGCGTTGGAAATCAGCTGAGTTCAGTTTTACTGCAACAGTGAACGTAGGCGAAACGACTTTACGAACTGCTTCCACAATCTCAATTAAAATACGAGCGCGATTTTCTAAAGAACCACCCCACTGATCTTGGCGTTTATTGCTGAGTGGTGAAAGAAACTGGCTTAATAAGTAACCATGTGCTGCATGAATTTCTACACCAGTAAACCCAGCTTTTTCACTTAGACGCGCTGTGTTTGCAAAACGCTGAATCACCTCTGCAATCATAGATTCAGTCATTTCAATTGGTGTATTAAAACGATTTGACATTTTGCCAAGATCAAGTGAAATAGCCGATGGCGCCCAAGTCTGCTGACCAAGGTTTGCTTGCATTTGACGCCCCGGATGGTTAATTTGAAGCCACACCTGAGCGCCTTTTGAGCGACCAATTTGTGCCCATTTTTTAAAAGTATCTAGATGCTTTTCATCTTCTAATACTACACCGCCCGGTCCAGTCATCGCTCGGCGGTCTACCATCACATTTCCAGTAATAATTAGACCTACGCCACCATTTGCCCAAGCTTGATATAAACGCATTGATTCTTCTGATGGTGCATGGTTTAAATCAGCCATGTTTTCTTCCATTGCCGCTTTAGCAATACGGTTAGGAACATATGAGCCATTTGGGAATACTAATTTTTCGAACACTTTCATTGGAATGACCTCATTCAGTATGGCTTTACTTTAAGATTAAAGCTAACTTTAATGTCAATACCTTTTAGCATTTCTATATTTATTACTTTCAATTTCATTTACTTATAAATAAAAAAGAGGCACTTAATAGGCCTCTTTTTTAAAGTTTAAAGCTTTAAATTATTCGCGAATAAACGTCAACAAGTCAGCATTAATCACTTCATGGTTTACAGTTAACATACCGTGAGAAAAACCCGGATAGATCTTGAGTTGGCTATTTTGAAGTAACTCAGCAGATTTTACGCCAGACGTTTTATAAGGCACGATCTGATCGTCATCACCATGTAACACCAAAACAGGAATGGTGATTTTCTTTAAATCTTCGGTAAAGTCAGTTTGTGAGAACGCCACAATACCATCGTAATGCGCTTTTGCACTACCCGTCATACCCTGACGCCACCAGTTAGCAATAATACCTTCAGATGGTTTCGCATCTGGTCGGTTAAAACCATAGAACGGACCAGATGGAAGATCTCGGAAAAATTGCGCACGGTTGGTGAGAACCTGATTTTGCAGATCATCAAAAACTTCTTTTGGTAAACCTTCAGGATTATTTTCAGTTTTAACCATCAGTGGCGGAACTGCACTGACAAGAACAGCTTTTTTAACATTGTCTTGGCCATGACGTGCAATATAATGAGCTACTTCACCACCGCCCGTTGAGTGGCCAATGTGAATTGCATTTTTAATATTCAGATGTTTAACCACTTCTGCAACGTCATCTGCGTAGTGGTCCATATCGTGACCATCCCACACCTGACTTGAACGTCCATGTCCCCGTCTATCATGGGCAACTACACGAAAACCTTCTTTAAGGAAAAAAAGCAACTGTGTGTCCCAATCATCTGAACTTAAAGGCCATCCATGATGAAAAAATAAAACTTGGGCATCCCGTGGTCCCCAATCTTTATAGAAAATTTCTACGCCGTCTTTTGTGGTTACATATCCCATCTTTGTTCTCCTGGTGAAAAACTGCTTGTTGATTCGTTATAAAGGATTGAATATTTATACTAAGTTTAAAGTTAACTTTAAGGTCAACTATCTTAATCGTCTTTTAAAAATAAAATTTATATGAAGACGCTAGGCGACATTGTATCTTTTTAATCTTTAATTGTTTTTATTTTATTTCCCTTAAATGTCAAAGACTTTACACCTCAAAATTAAAGACTTGACCTTAAAGTTAGCTTTAATCTTATAGTTTCTGTATTGATTCTAAATTAACACGTCTTGAAATATACAGCATTAGCTACTCGGTCAATTAATATAAAGGTGAACTTTCATGAATACAAAACAACAGTTTACTGAAGTTGAATTTGGGCAACAAAAAGTCAAAGTACCCAAAGGTGGTTATTATGACCGTTTCAGAATGAACCCCGATTTAGATGAAGTCGCGCAAGATCCTGCTGTTGGCAACATCGATTTTTTCCGTCATATTCCTAAAAAAATTGTGGAATCCCGAGTAGGTCCTGTTTGGGCACCCAATTTTTATTATCGTAGTGCAAATGTACAACTGCTCATGCTTGCACCTATTAAGCAAATTAAAGCAAAACTTCCTGCTGACTTAACGCCATTACAACCATTTCCGGGTTACGGGTTGGTTGCTGTTACGTTTTTTACCTATTCTGTTTGTGACAATGACCCTTATAACGAAGTGTCGATTGCGATTGTTGTCCGTAAGCCTAATGCTCGTGGTTCACATATTGCAGAGTTAATGAAATCGATGCGTCAACGTCATTTTTATGCTCATGTTTTAGCTTTGCCTGTTGATACTGAAATCGCCAGAGTGCGTGGTGTATATGGTTACCAGCTACCAAAATGGTTAACTAAAATTGACGTCAACATTAACTCAAAAGAAGTGCAAGCCGATATTTTTGATGTTAATGGCAAATTGGATTTAAGCTTAAAGACCGCTGTACCGACTTTAAAATATGTTGATTCTGAAACACATATCAACAGAGCCACCATGCTACATGTTGTTGATGGTAAATGGCATCAAACTGAAGTTGAGTCCAACATTCTTTCTTTTGCACAAAAACTTTTTCCAAAGAATGTTCAACTTGAGAAAAATGAGGGACCGTTAAGTACATTGCTAAATGAGCTTAGTGCTTCAACTATTCTCCGCTTAGATATTATTGAGGATGCTCAGGTGGTGCTTAATTTGCCAGTTAAAGTTTAACAATCAGTTACTTGGTTGATTTAATTTAGTTAAGCTAGATATACGTATTAGTTTGAAGTATTCAATTGTAAGAAATTTAAATTAATTATGGTTTATAAGAATTTTAAAAGGTCATATCAAATAAATGCCATGACCTTTTAAATTTAACCAATCTTTAAAATTGGTTTGAGTGTTATACCTTCTTGGCTATCGATTGCTGCTTGATTAATATCTTTAAAATCATAGAACCTGATCAGTTTATCAAATGGAAATTTACCCTGTTGATATAATGCAACCAGTTCTGGAATAAAGCGTTTAGCAACACTATTTCCTTCTACCACACCTATGATTGATTTACCTCCAATCAGTAAATCATTTACATCAAAAGCGGCAGTTACCCCTAATGGTGGTGCACCAACAATTGCAATTTTGCCGAGAATACCAAGTGCATCAATGCCCTGTTTTACAATTTCAGGACGGCCTGTAGACTCTAGTGCAAATTGAACACCACCTTGCGTAATTTCCTTAATTGCTTCAATGGGGTCTTGGACTTTACTATTAATAACATGTGTTGCCCCTAGTTCTTTTGCAAGAGTTAAACGGGACTCCACAATATCGACAGCAATGATCGTAGTTGCTCCACATACTTTTGCAGCAAGCAATGCACTTAATCCAACGGCACCTGCGCCCCATGTCACAAAGCTGCTGGCAGGTCTAACACCTAATGCATTTATGACTGCACCTGCGCCTGTCTGTATTCCACAGCCCAATGGACCCAATAATTCTAAAGGCACATCTTGAGTGACTTTTACTGCATTATTTTCACGGCTGATCGCATAGGTTGCAAATGAAGATTGTCCAAAAAAATGGTCATGTACTTTATGATGATCGTGTGTACAAATTGCAGAATTCCCTTCGGGATCAGTGCCACCAAAGTTACGACCAAAAAAGTCCTGACAATATGCAGGATTCCCACTGCCACATTGCTCACAAATCCCACAATATCCATAACTAAGAACTACATGATCACCGATTGCTAAATCTTTCACATTTGGACCAATCGCTTCTACAATTCCCGACCCTTCATGTCCTAATACCGCTGGTAAAGGAACAGGATAATATTGATCTCTAACAATTAAATCGGTATGACACATACCTGTTGCTACGATTTTTACCAAAACCTCATCATCTTGGGGTTCACGAATCTGAAGTTGCCTGAGTTCAAAATCTGCACCTTTGCTTTGGGTCACAGCTGCAGTAATCTCTGTAAAATTTTTCATATCTCAACATCCTGTATCAGATTATATTTTTATAAAAACAAGCGTCTTATTCACAGTTCCTTTCGTCTGGACCAACAGCCCCCTAAAAATAGAATGCTATAGATTCCAAGTGAAATAACATCTAAAACAAAATGTATCTAAGCTTAATCAGATACCAAGTTTTATTTTTGCGCCGTAACCCAATGGGTGGTCGTATATTCCTCAACGATCCATTGATCATTGAAACGGCCTAAACCTGAGTTCTTTTCGCCGCCGAATGGGGCATTAGGATGATCGGCAACCGAAATCTCATTAATATGAGACATACCTGCCTCAATCCCCAACGCAAATTTCACTCCACGTTCATGATTTGAAGTACACACCGCACTCGATAAACCAAATTCAGTGTCATTGGCAAGTTCAAGTGCATGAGCTTCATCACGTGCTTTTAAAATTGGTAGAACTGGACCAAAACTTTCTTCTTTCGCCACAGCAAAATCTGGCTCAACATTGATGAACACATGAGGTCCAACCAAATTGCCCTCAATTCCACCGTCAAAGAATAACGAAGCACCTTCATTTTGTGCTTGCTGAATAATACGGCGGATATTGTCAGTTTGCTGATTATTAATAATTGGCCCAACTAGAGTCTCTTCATTGGCTGGATCACCAACTTTAATGTTTGCCAAAGCAGGACGTAATTTTTCTAGGTATTGATCATAAATCTTTTCATCAATGATGACGCGGTTGGTACTCATACAAATTTGCCCTTGATGCAAAAAGCGTCCCATTACCGTTAAATTCACTGCAAGGTCTAAATCAGCATCGTCCAAAATTACTAATGGCGCATTGCCTCCAAGTTCTAAGCCAACACGTTTAATCCGTCTGGCAGACATAGCTTTTTCAGCTACTCGCTTGCCGATCTGTGTTGAACCAGTAAATGAAATAAACTTGCTTGTATCATGCTCAACCACATAGTCGCCAATTTCACTGCCTGCCCCGACAATTACATTCAACACACCCGCAGGGGCATTTGCCAATTCAAAAATTTTGGCAATAATCAACCCACCTGTCACAGGCGTATCACTTGCTGGTTTAAGAACAATAGTATTACCCAAAGCAATTGCAGGAATCACCGAGCGCATGCTCAAATGGAAAGGGAAATTCCAAGGACTTATGACTGTAATTACACCTAAAGCTTTATGGAATACTTGACTAACTTGTCCCTCATGGGCAGGTTTTAAATCAATTACCTCATTTACAGCATTCGCATATTTTAAAGATGCTTGAGAAATTTTAAGTGCCGCATCTACTTCAATATTCGCTTTAAGTCTTGAACTTCCAGCTTCATTTATTAACCAATCTACAAGAGATTCACGATGTTGTGTAATCACCGCAATAATACGTTCAATCAGAGATTGACGTTCACTCACAGTGGTTTTTTGCCATGATTTAAACGCTGATTGCGCAGCTTGATATGCTGCATCAACATCTTGTTGGCTGGCTCCTTGAATATCATCAATATGCTGACGAGTATAAGGATTTGTATTCGTTACAATTTTATTCGATGAACCGTTAATCCATTGTCCATTGATAAATTGTTGGTTAAAACTCTGCGCTAAACTCATGGTATATCCCTTTTTAAAGAAGCAATCCATCTGCTTCATTGTTTAATATCGTCTAATCTTATTTTTCAGGAAGAAATAAGATCGACTATGCTATTGTATTACAATGATTTCTTCATATTTAGGTATAACTTTATCCTGATAAGGTAAACCTACATAATTTTCGGCCAATGTCGTAAACCCAGCATTAGAATCTAAAATATAGTTCAGTTCAGCCTGCTTAATTTTATGATCGAATTCCGTTTCAAAACGATGCAGTAAATTTGTCATCCGCCATGAAAAGCGCTCTACTTTCCAAACACGTTTCAAACATTTTTCAGAATACTCATCTTATGTCGAATTTCTTTGATAGAACTCAATTAAAGCACTCAATAAATAGGTAATATCAAGTGAAGTTTTCCATCACATTTTCTCCATATCCTGATCCATAAATTATTTTTTTTAGAGCGCTTTTGATATAGATAAATTTCAGTAAAAACCGATTAATGATTTTAATGTCCGCATATCGGACAAAATGATTATCAAAAAAAACTAGATATTGAAGGGCTATTAATCAATACATTTTGCTTTAGATTTATTATTCGAAATAGTAAAAAGAGACCAGCGAGTGGTCTCTTTTTTAAATTGCTTAGATAGCCTCTCTGGTCATCTCACCATTCACCAATCTTAAAATCTGCAATGGATTGCTATCTTTTAAAGCTTCTGGCAATAAACTCTGCGGATAGTTTTGGTAACACACAGGTCTTAAGTAACGGTCAATGGCCAAGGTTCCAACTGAGGTGCCTCGTGCATCTGAAGTGGCTGGGTATGGCCCGCCGTGCACCATTGCATCACACACCTCAACACCTGTTGGGTAGCCATTTATAAGTAATCGACCGGCTTTTTCCTCTAAAACTGGAACTACATCTGCAAACTCGGTTAAGTCAGCTTCATCAGCAATTAAAGTCGCGGTCAGTTGCCCATTCATGCTTTGTAAGGCCTGAATGAGTTGGGCTTTATCTTCAACTTCAATGATGACTGTGGTTGGCCCAAAGATTTCTTCTTGTAAAAGCTGGTCACCTGCTAGCAATAATTCAACATCAGCTTTAAACAGTTGCGGTTGCGCCTGATTGCCTTGCTGGGTTTGACCTGCCAAATGTTCAATACCTTGATGCTCAGTTAAATGCTCAAGACCTGCGGTATAACTTTTTAAGGTGCCGGCATTCAGCATAGTCTGTGCAGGTTTGCCACCTATAATTTCGGTTAGGTTGCTAATGAGCTGAGTAAACTCGGCTGATTTAAAACCTAAAATTAAACCCGGATTGGTACAGAACTGACCACAGCCTAAAACAACTGAGTCGGCTAAGTCCTGTGCAATCTTTTCACCACGGGTTTTTAAGGCTTCTGGTAACATCAACATTGGGTTAATGCTGCTCATTTCAGCAAAGACCGGAATCGGTTGTGGACGGGCTGCGGCCATATCACATAAAGCTCGTCCACCACGTAGTGACCCCGTAAAACCTACAGCCTGTATTAAAGGATGCTTCACTAAAGGTTCACCCACGCCATTACCATAGATCATGTTAAATACACCTTTAGGCATATTTGATTTTTCTACGGCACGTTCGATTGCCTGAGCCACAAAATCCGCTGTGGCCATATGCCCACTATGCGCTTTTACCACTACAGAACAGCCTGCCGCTAGTGCCGAAGCAGTGTCACCACCTGCGGTTGAAAAGGCGAGCGGAAAGTTACTTGCCCCAAAGACTGCCACAGGGCCGACACCGATTTTAATCTGACGCAGGTCTGGGCGAGGTAAAGGCTGACGCTCAGGTAAAGCGGTATCAATACGGGCACCTAAAAAGTCACCACGGCGCAGCACTTTGGCAAACAAACGCATTTGCCCACTGGTACGACCACGTTCGCCTTGCAAACGTGCAAGTGGCAAAGCAGTTTCCTGTGAGACGATTTCAAGGAAATCTGTACCCAAAGCATCGAGCTCATCGGCAATATTTTCTAAAAAAGTAGCACGCTGTTCAGGAGACGTATGGCGGTAAGTTTTAAACGCTTGACTTGCTGCTTCACAGGCTTGATTCACCTCTTGTTCGGTTGCATGGTGAAACTCATAAGGCAAAGTTTCGCCAGTCGTTGCATTGACACTTTTTAGTAAAGTGGAACTTTGTGCGCTGCGTGAACCGCCAATAAAGTTGTGTCCAATGACCATTTTTATATTCCTTAGAGAGTAATAACTGAACCGATCGGTAGCTCTGGTTGTGTATGGGCAAGCTTATTTTTGAGTGGAAGTCCGAACTCTTTCATCTCTATTTCAAA
This sequence comes from Acinetobacter sp. 1294243, assembly GCF_000588015.1. NCBI lineage: Bacteria > Pseudomonadati > Pseudomonadota > Gammaproteobacteria > Moraxellales > Moraxellaceae > Acinetobacter > Acinetobacter sp. 1294243. The sequence goes on along the minus strand of NZ_JFXG01000001.1, from coordinate 65,149 downwards.
CTCATCGTTGACTTGCGCTTGAATACCATCAGCGAAAGATAGAGTCGCTGTACCGAAATAATGGATATGTACATCGCCTGCTTTTAAGAATTGTTGATACTTAAAGTGGTGATATTCCAGATTTGCCAAGCTATGGCACATATTGTCTTCACCCGACAAAAACTCTTTTTCCCAAATGATTTGTCCATTACGGCGTAAACGGCTAGTTCCGACTAAATGTTTTGGTAATTCGCCTGTCCGTAAAGCTGGACCAAAACTACAAAAACGTAATTTTGAATGCGCCAGATATAAATAATTACGACGCTCCATCACATGGTCAGAATATTCATTGCCCAGCGCAAACCCGATTCGGTAAGGCTTTAAGTCTTCGCCAATAACATAGAGGCCTGCAATTTCAGGTTCTTCGCCGCCGTCTTCGGCAAATGGAGGTAAAGGCAGCTCTGCTCCCGGCCTTACCACAATTGAACCGTCGCCTTTATAAAACCACTCTGGTTGTGCTCCGATCTGACCTTGTGCTGGACGGCCCTTTTGTAGCCCCCATTGAAATATCCGCATGGTGTCGGTCACCGAGCTGTCATCGCTTAAATTTTGTTGATGCATTTTGTCGCGTGCAGATGCAGAACCTAAATGGGTTAAGCCTGTACCGGACACCAGACAGTGCGTTGGGTCTGGATGATCTAAAGGCGGCAATACCTTTAAATCTGCTAATAAAGATGAATAATCATAGGTTTCCACTTCAAAGCCTAACGCCTCAACTTGCTGTTCCAGTGAAACTTGATTGCGGATTGCTAAAAGTGCTAAATCACGAACCGATTGAATATCTTTAACCGGATATGCCATGTTGCCTTCTACTTTAGCGACAGCACGTTGATTTGCACGATTTTCAAATTGAATAATTTGCATGTTTTATTCCTTACAAAGGCTTTTGAATATTCACTGTTTGTGTTTTTTGACGTTCGAGCTTGGCATAGACGATGTAAGTCAAAATCAGACCAAAAAGCATGACGATAGATAAGAAATACAAACCAGCAGCCATATTTCCCGTGTATTCTTTTAAAAGTCCGATACCAAATGGCCCGACATAGCCACCTAAATTTCCGACAGAATTGATTAAGGCAATACCAGCCGCTGCACTTGCGCCTGTTAAGAATCGGCCCGGTAATGTCCAAAACACGGCAGTAGATGAAAATAGACAGAACGCAACCACAGCCAAAGCAGCCAATTGCATGACTGGAGAATTTAGCCAACCACTTAAAAACATTGCACAAGCGCCTAGTGCGTAGAGAAAACTTAAATGTCCGTAGCGGTCATTTAGACGATCGGTACTACGTGGAATAATTAACAAACCAATAATTCCAAAAACGTAGGGAATGCTAGATAGGAAGCCAATTTGAAGATCAGTACCGCCTCCAAATTGCTTGATAATAGAAGGCAACCACAGATTTAAACCGTAAATACTTAAAGTCACTGGTAAGTAATACAATGCTAATAAAAGTACGCGTTTGTCTTTTAAGGCATGCAGTGGATTGGCATGTCGGGTTTGGTCATATTCGGCTTCATCTTTAACAAGTTCATTTGTAAGCCATTGTTTTTGTTCAATACTCAACCATTTCACTTTATCAATATTATCTGGCAACCACAGGAATGTCGGTAAAGCCAATAAAACCGCGGGCAAGCCAACTGCAACAAACAACCATTGCCAGCCGTGCAAATTTGCAATGCCATCCATTCCAAGTAATAGACCAGCTAAAGGCCCTGCAATCATCATGGCAATCGGTTGTGAAAGCACAAACATTCCCATGATTTTTCCGCGATGCCGCACCGGATACCACTGTGTAATTAAATATAAAACACCCGGGAAAAAGCCTGCTTCTGCTACACCAAGTAAAAACCGTAATAGATAAAAACTTTTAGGGCCTTGAATGAGCGCCATGGCCATGGTGATGAGGCCCCATGTTAATAAAATGCGGGTAAACCATTTACGAGCACCAAATTTGTCTAAAAGCAAATTACTTGGAACTTCAAAAAGAAAATATCCAATAAAAAATAAGCCAGCTCCTAGGCCATAGGCAGCATCACCAATTCCTACATCGGCCCCCATATGCAAATGGGCAAATCCGACAGCGGCCCGATCAATGTATGCCACCAGATATAGTATGACTAATGCAGGTATCAGCTTAAACGTGACCGTCCGTATTACATCCTTTTCGAAATCCATGTTCGACTCCATTTCCTATTATTTACTTATAGAGCATCTTGCTCGTAAATTATCCTTTCAATTTAAAATATAGTAATACTATTTAAATTTCAAACCTTTTAAAAATAAAATTTATGGTGTATTTTTAATTTAATTAATTCTAATAGTAATACTATATAAGGAAATTTGTATGAATAACAAACAAGTTCTTCGTTCGGCTGCCTGGTTTGGTACAACGGATAAAAATGGCTTTATGTATCGCAGCTGGATGAAGAACCAAGGAATTCCAGATCATGAGTTTCAAGGTAAACCGATTATTGGAATTTGTAATACGTGGTCTGAACTCACCCCATGTAATGCGCATTTTCGAAAAATTGCCGAACATGTAAAAAAAGGGATTTTAGAAGCGGGCGGCTACCCTGTTGAGTTTCCTGTGTTTTCAAATGGTGAGTCGAATTTACGTCCTACCGCCATGTTTACACGCAACTTAGCCAGTATGGATGTCGAAGAAGCGATTCGTGGTAACCCTATTGACGGTGTGGTGTTACTGACAGGTTGTGACAAAACCACCCCTGCATTATTAATGGGAGCTGCAAGCTGTGATATTCCAGCTATTGTAGTGACTGGCGGTCCCATGCTAAATGGTAAGCACAAAGGTAAAGACATTGGTGCAGGTACCATCGTTTGGCAAATGCATGAAGAACTCAAAGCAGGCAAAATTGATTTAAATGAATTTTTATCTGCTGAATCTGGTATGTCACGCTCGGCTGGTACATGTAACACCATGGGTACAGCTTCTACAATGGCGTGTATGGCTGAAGCCCTAGGCACTTCTTTACCCCACAATGCGGCCATTCCAGCGGTAGATTCTCGCCGTTATGTGTTGGCTCATCTTTCAGGTATGCGCATTGTTGACATGGTTCATGAAGATTTACGTCTTTCCAAAATCTTAACCAAAGAAGCCTTTGAAAATGCGATTAAAGTCAATGCAGCTATTGGTGGTTCAACCAATGCCGTAATTCACTTAAAAGCAATTGCTGGACGCATTGGGGTTGATTTACAACTCGATGACTGGAACCGTGTTGGCCGTGGCATGCCAACCATTGTTGACTTACAGCCTTCAGGCCGTTTTTTAATGGAAGAATTTTATTATAGCGGCGGCTTGCCAGCCGTGATTCGTCGCATGGGTGAAGCCAATCTCTTACCACATCCACACGCTTTAACCGTAAATGGTCAAGCCATTTGGGAAAATTGCCAGCAATCACCTATTTATAACGATGAAGTAATTCGGAAAATAGATAACCCAATTCGCCAAGATGGTGGCATGTGTATATTACGCGGTAATTTAGCCCCTAAAGGTGCGGTGCTTAAACCATCTGCTGCCACACCTGAACTGATGAAACACCGTGGTCGTGCAGTCGTATTTGAAAACTTTGATGATTATAAAACCCGCATTAATGATCCAGACCTTGATGTTGATGAAACTTGTATTCTTGTGATGAAAAATGCCGGCCCTAAAGGCTATCCCGGCATGGCAGAGGTTGGAAATATGGGACTACCGCCAAAGGTTTTAGCCAAAGGCATTACCGACATGGTTCGTATTTCCGACGCACGAATGAGTGGAACAGCGTATGGCACGGTCGTTTTACATGTTGCCCCTGAAGCTATGGCAGGGGGGCCTTTGGCCGTAGTTCAAAATGGTGACTTTATCGAACTTGATGCCTATGCTGGAAAACTTCACCTAGAAGTGAGTGATGAAGAACTTAAGCAACGTCTTGAAAATTTAGCACCACCAGCTCCACCAAGTTTTATTGGCGGTTACCGTAAGCTCTATGTAGAACATGTTTTACAAGCCGATGAGGGCTGTGATTTTGATTTCTTGGTCGGTTGCCGTGGCTCAGAAGTTCCACGTCATTCCCATTAATATTTATTCTTGAAAAAGATGATCTTGTTAAAACACAAGGTCATCTATACCATAGGATATTCAACATGTCGTAATAGTGAAATATGAGTAAAGCTGACTATAAAAATCCTATTCCAAGCAAAAGCCAACATGCATTAATTGTTCAACAATTGGGATTAAAAATTGTTTCTGGAGAAATTTCAGAAAATGAGAAACTCCCAAGTGAAGTTGATTTATGTGAGGAATATAAAGTCAGCCGCCCTGTCTTTCGCGAAGCAATCCGTGTTTTAAACGCTAAAGGCTTAACTTACTCAAGACCCAAAATTGGAACTGTGGTAAGGCCTAAAGAAGAATGGCATTTACTCGATCCAGATGTATTGTTTTGGCTAATTCAAACCACGCCTGAACACGAATTTTTTAAAACACTTTCTACCGTACGACGCGTTTTAGAACCTGAGCTTGCTTATATTGCAGCAAGTACAGCAAACGAAGAAGATATTGAACGCATTAAACATGCCTATGATGGGATGGAAAAAGCAACAACAGTTGAAGAATTTATAGAGCCAGATATTCAATTTCACTTAGCAATTGCCAAAGCAACGCATAATGACTTATTGGCTTATATGTCAAAAATGCTGGTTTTACCTTTACAGCAATCTATTCAAGTCACCAGTCTACGCCCAAATTTACAAGGCCATTCACTACCTAGACATAAAGCGATTTTAACCGCAATTGAAAATAAAGATCCGCTCTCGGCTCGCCATGCTTCACTTGTTCAGCTAGACGACACCAAAATGGCTTACGATTTAATTAAAAAATAATTTGATATATTCACTATTTAAAGCCTGATCACTCAAAATAAAGTAATCAGGCTTTTTTATTTATAAATTAGAATACCTTTTTAACTAAGACAGTAAATGTCGAATCAATCGGATTTGAAATTGGCGCATCAGGTTCACCATTACTATACTTTTTATAGAAACCATCTTTGTCCCAAGCTTTGGCATACGCTAAACCAGTAGTCCAGCCATCCCCTAAATCTTTAATCAATTCGACTTTCATATCTTGAAAGTTAGCTTCCGAGAAATTTTTAATTCTTTCATAGCCATAGTGAGCACCAAAAGTCCAAGACTCATTGATAGGCTGAGTAAAAGTTAGATCTAGATAAGTTGTTCCTCGTGAACGTTTACCTGCTGGGCCACCCATCGTATCTGAGTTATAGCCTGCATAATCTGGAGTGTAGGTAATGAAATATTTAAGAGTCAAAGGCCCATAACCAATTTGAGGCACAATTTCGCCATAGTTATAACTGGTACTTCCCGTTTCAGGCGTACTTTTAGCTCCTGGATAATAGTAATAAAAAACCGTCATTCCAGCCGAAAACTTATCAAAAGTTTTTATATAACCTGTATAAAAATCCCACTCAACTGAAGCATCACGAAGATAGTTAGAACTTACATTTGAAGCCCAAGTCCCTACAAATAATCCATTCGGATTTGCATAATCTAGACCAATTTGTAATGCAGGCTTGCCCCAAGTTTGTTGGAAACCACGTGAGATATATTGACTTGCGAAGGTTACATTAGCACTGTATGGAGAAATTTGTTCTTGTTCATTTACTTGCTCAGCATGTACAAAACCACTAGACATAACAAGAGAAGCTATCCCTAAAATTTTTCTCATCTAATAATCCTTTTAAATATTACCTATAGGTTTAAAGTTTTAAAATAACATGATAATTCAATTTAAAACGTATTAAAAAGTTATAAATTCAAATTTCTGGATACTTCTTCTTCGCTATAGATCTCTTCAATACAATCTAAGATTTTAGGAATATACGAACTTTGGTCCATATTTCGCATTGATAGAGAAATGGGACTATAGGCTTCTAAGTCTAAGATATTTAAATAAGTTAGATTCTTCATTCCAATGTCACAGGCGCTTTCTGGAATAATACAAATACCCTCTCCAGATGCCACCAAGCCAAGTGCCATATGAATTTCGCGGACTTCAGTCAGTTTGGCAGGAACAAGACCTAATTTGGTAAATAAAGCTTGAATAGTGGTCGAAAAATTCGGCTTAGGTGTTGTGGGATAAGAAAAAATTGTCTCATTGATAATTTGAGATAAATAAATTCCTGATTCTTGAAACTCACTTAAAGGATGTTTTTTATGAATCGCGAGTTTTAATTTTTCTTTTCGAAGTAGAAGTCGCTTAATGGCAGGATCGCTAATAGGTAGCCGTCCGAAACCTAAATCAATTTTTCCTAACTTTAAGGCTTCGACCTGATCTCGTGTACCACATTCAATAAGCTCGACATGAATGTCAGGATTTTTTTGTCTAAATAGATAAATGACCTGCGGTAATCGCCCATACAGAAGCGAACTCACATAGCCAACTTTAACAACATTCTCGACTAGCTTCAGTTTCTTTGCCATAGAAGCAGCTTGAGCTGTATGGGTCAAAATCTGTACCGCATGTTGGTAAAAAAACAGCCCTGCTTCAGTCACTTTTAATGGACGTGACCCTTTCACAAATAGATCAATGCCTAACTCTTCCTCTAGTTTTTTGATTTGGCGCGTGAGTGGTGGCTGAGCAATAAAAAGCTTCTCAGCCGCTTTAGTCAGACTTTGTTCTTCAACAACGGTAACAAAATAACGTAGATGCCTTAATTCCATTAATATACCTTTTTAGTATCTTAAAATACCGTTCTATATCTATTTTAGGCTATTACATTCTTCTATGGTATGTAAACAAGTTTGAAATAGTTGAAACTTCATGTATAGAACCATAGAAACCATACTTGTGGATATTCCAACTATCCGTCCTCACCAGTTGTCTGTGACTACCATGCGTACTCAGACTTTGGTGCTCGTTAAAATTACCACCACGGATGGTATTGTCGGTTGGGGTGAAGCGACCACCATTGGTGGACTGAACTATGGTGAAGAAAGTCCTGAAAGTGTCAAAGCCAATATTGATACTTACTTTGCACCATTACTCGCATCAGTTAAAGATTTAAATGTGGCTCAAACACTAAAACTGATTCGTAAGAATATTAATGGTAACCGTTTTGCGAAATGTGCCATTCAGACCGCTCTACTTGATATTCAGGCAAAACGTTTAGGCGTGCCGTTAAGTGAAGTTTTAGGTGGCCGTCTGCGTAATAGTTTACCTGTACTTTGGACGCTCGCGTCTGGTGACACAGAAAAAGATATTGCTGAAGCTCTAAAAATGATTGAGTTAAAACGTCATAACACGTTCAAACTCAAAATCGGCTCACGCCCTTTGCAACACGATGTTGATCATGTGATTGCAATTAAAAAAGCACTCGGTGCAGATATTAGTGTACGTGTCGATGTAAATCGTGCATGGTCAGAGCTGGAATGTATTCAAGGTATTCAACAGCTACAAGATGGCGGAATTGATTTAATTGAACAGCCTTGTGCTATTCAAAATACTGAAGCACTTGCTCGTTTAACGCGTCGTTTTGATGTCGCAATCATGGCAGATGAAGCTTTAACTGGCCCTGACAGCGCATACCGTATTGCAAAAAGTCATGGTGCAGATGTATTTGCCGTGAAAATTGAACAATCTGGTGGTCTGATCGAAGCGTGTGAAGTTGCCAAGGTTGCAGGTTTGGCTGGAATTGATCTTTATGGCGGCACTATGCTTGAAGGCCCTGTAGGTAGCATGGCTTCTGCTCATGCGTTTGCAACCTTTGAAACATTAGCGTTTGGTACTGAATTATTTGGTCCGTTATTACTTACCGAAGAAATTTTGAAAGAACCGCTACGTTACGAAAACTTTGAATTGCACTTGCCAACGGCTCCCGGCTTAGGCATTGAAATTGATGAAGATAAAGTCGAGAAGTTACGTCGTTAAGGCAACAGGATAAGGAGTTTCCCATGTTATTTCATGTACGTATGGATGTGCATATTCCACTTGATATGCCAGCCGACAAAGCAAATGAAATTAAGGCTGTTGAAAAAGCCTATTCGCAAGACTTACAGCGTCAAGGTAAATGGCGTCACATCTGGCGCATTACAGGCCAGTACTCAAACATCAGTATTTTTGATGTCGAGAGCAATGAAGAATTGCACAATATTTTACAGGGTTTACCTCTCTATCCTTACATGAACATTGAAGTTATGGCAATGAATCGTCACCCTTCTTCTGTTCGTGATGATGATTCGTAAACCAAAAGAATTTTTTAAATGTGATCTCTGAAGTCCATTTAAAAACCAAGCAGATTATTCAGAAGGTAACAAGGAACGTGGCGGCTCTTATTCGCTAGCAAAACAAAATGCCCGCAGCGCTGCCACCCAAAACCGTATTGCATACTTAAGGAGTTTTAGTATGAATCGTCAACAAATTGATGCGCTTGTAAAACAAATGAATGTCGACACTGCAAAAGGCGAAGTTGATGCACGTGTTCAACAAATTGTAGTGCGCCTTCTTGGGGATTTATTTCAAGCCATTGAAGATTTAGATATTCAACCTTCAGAAGTATGGAAAGGTTTGGAATATTTCACAGATGCTGGTCAAGCAAACGAACTTGGTCTTTTGGCAGCTGGCTTAGGTTTAGAGCACTATCTTGATTTACGTGCAGATGAAGCTGATGCAAAAGCTGGCGTTACGGGTGGCACACCTCGTACCATCGAAGGCCCACTTTATGTAGCTGGCGCGCCTGAATCTGTTGGTTTTGCGCGTATGGATGATGGTACAGAATCTGGCAAAATCGATACCTTAATTATTGAAGGTACTGTAACTGATACTGATGGCAATATCATTGAAAATGCCAAAGTTGAAGTATGGCATGCCAACAGTTTAGGTAACTATTCATTCTTTGATAAGTCTCAATCTGACTTTAACTTACGCCGTACTATCTTGACTGATGCCAATGGTAAGTATGTTGCATTAACCACTATGCCTGTAGGTTATGGTTGCCCGCCAGAAGGTACGACTCAGGCCCTTCTTAACAAATTAGGCCGTCATGGTAACCGTCCATCTCACGTTCATTACTTCGTTTCTGCACCGGGTTACCGCAAGCTAACTACTCAATTCAACATTGAGGGTGATGAGTACTTATGGGACGACTTTGCTTTCGCAACGCGTGACGGCTTAGTTGCAACAGCAGTTGATGTAACTGACCCAGCTGAAATTCAACGCCGTGGTTTAGATCACGCTTTCAAACACATCACATTTAACATCGAACTTGTTAAAGATGCCGCTGCTGCTCCTTCAACTGAAGTTGAACGTCGTCGCGCTAGTGCTTAATTGAAAATATATGTGAGTTAAAAGTTCGCTTTTGACTCACAAAGTTTATTCCATTTATTACTACCATTAAGAATTTAAATAAATTTTTAGCGGTAGTAATACATCACGTTACCTCATGCTCTAGGGTTTCTCACATGATTGACAAAAGTAAGTCCTCACTAAGCGAGGTTCTATCGCAGATTAAAGATGGTGCAACCATTCTGATTGGTGGTTTCGGTACCGCAGGACAACCCGCTGAACTCATTGACGGTCTTATTGAACTTGGCGTTAAGGACCTGACCATTGTGAGCAACAATGCCGGTAATGGCGATTACGGTCTGGCTAAGCTGCTTAAGGCTGGTTCAGTTAAAAAAGTCATCTGTTCTTTCCCACGTCAGTCTGACTCTTATGTTTTTGATGAACTTTACCGTGCGGGAAAGGTCGAGCTTGAAGTCGTACCACAAGGTAATCTGGCGTGCCGTATTCAGGCAGCCGGTATGGGCCTAGGCGCTGTGTTTACCCCAACAGGCTTTGGAACACTTTTAGCCGAAGGCAAAGAAACCCGCGAAATTGATGGTAAAGACTACGTACTTGAATATCCGATCAAGGCTGACTTTGCTTTGATTAAAGCCTACAAAGGCGATCGTTGGGGCAATCTGGTTTACCGTAAATCTGCACGTAACTTTGGCCCGATTATGGCCATGGCTGCGGATGTCACTATTGCTCAGGTTTCTGAAGTGGTTGAGCTAGGTGGTTTAGACCCAGAGCACATCATCACCCCAGGTATTTTTGTACAGCACGTTGTACAAGTAGCGCCAGCACAGTAAGCAATAAGGAGAAATAACATGAGCTACCAGAAACTCAGCCGTGACCAGATTGCACAACATGTGGCACAAGATATTCCAGATGGCGCCTATGTAAACCTAGGCATTGGCTTACCAACCAAGATCGCTAGTTACTTACCGAATGACAAAGATATTTTTCTTCATTCTGAAAATGGCCTATTGGCTTTTGGCCCACCGCCAGCTGCAGGTGAAGAAGATCCTGAACTGATTAATGCGGGTAAAGAGTTTGTGACCATACTTGAAGGCGGCAGCTTTTTCCACCATGGCGACTCATTTGCCATGATGCGTGGTGGTCACCTTGATATTGCAGTACTCGGTGCATTTCAGGTTGCTGCGAATGGTGACTTGGCCAACTGGCACACGGGGGCACCGGATGCGATTCCTGCTGTGGGTGGTGCGATGGATTTGGCGGTTGGTGCCAAGAAAGTATTTATCACCACAGATCATGTGACCAAGCAAGGTGAGCCGAAGATTGTGGCTGAGCTGACTTATCCGGTTACGGGTAAGAAATGTGTGGATCGTATTTACACTGACCTATGTGTGATTGACGTGACTAAAGATGGTTTGAAGGTGATTGAGAAAGTGGAAGGTCTTAGCTTTGATGAGCTACAAGCTTTAACGGGTGCAACTCTGATTGATGCGACTCAAGGGTAAGGTTTACACAGCATAGCCAATGCTACTACGGTCATTGCCTGTAAATGATAGTGGTCTTCGAAAGCCCTTTGTATAGGCAATACCTTACTTTTTAAGGATAAAAAGTAACAAAAATCCTTTGTTACTCTGACACAACATCCCTGTTGTGCTGAGCAACGAGGCGACATCCGTGTCGCCATCGCGAAACACTGAATAGAACTCTTTGAATACGGTTCTTGCTTATTAATTTGGATTTTACCGTAATTCGCTATTGTGACAGGCGACATGGATGTCGCCCGTTGGACAGGGAGGCATGGAAGCCTCCTCTGTTCAACAAAGGTTTTTGGTTACTTTTTTAAAAAAGTGACAAGAATTAGCTACTGGCATTTGACTCAACACGATAAGACTCTGTCATGACTACTTTTAACTTAGTAACCATGATGATCGCCAGCAAAATCTGGAAAAGTCTAACAATGTGGCAATGACAGCAACAGATTTCAAAATGGAAATGTAAGAATGAAAAACGCTTATATCATCGATGCCATCCGTACCCCATTCGGCCGTTATGCCGGTGGCCTTGCACCTGTCCGTGCCGATGACCTTGGCGCTGTGCCGATTAAAGCGCTCATGCAGCGTAACCCAAATGTAGATTGGGAACAGGTCGATGATGTGATTTATGGCTGTGCCAACCAAGCCGGTGAAGATAACCGTAACGTGGGTCGTATGTCAGCATTACTTGCAGGTCTACCGTATCAGGTACCGGCAACCACCATTAATCGTCTCTGTGGTTCTTCACTCGATGCGATTGCGATTGCTGCTCGTGCCATTAAAGCCGGCGAAGCGAACTTGGTGATTGCAGGTGGTGTAGAAAGCATGAGCCGTGCACCCTATGTGATGGGTAAGTCTGACAGTGCTTTTGGCCGTAGCCAGAAGATTGAAGACACCACCATGGGCTGGCGTTTCATTAACCCTAAACTTAAAGAATTGTATGGTGTAGATACCATGCCCCAGACTGCCGAAAACGTAGCTGAACAGTTCAACGTCAATCGTGCAGATCAGGACCAGTTTGCCTTGGTGAGCCAACAACGCACCGCAAGCGCGCAAGCCAAAGGCTTTTTTTCTAAAGAAATCGTGGCAGTTGAAATCCCTCAGCGTAAGGGTGATGCTGTTGTGATTGATACCGATGAGCATCCACGTGCATCGACTACCCTGGAAGGTTTAAGCAAACTTAAACCTGTTGTAAAAGCAGATGGCACAGTTACTGCGGGTAATGCTTCAGGCATTAATGATGGTGCAGCAGCTCTACTCATTGCATCTGACGAAGCAGTTCAGGCTTATAACCTCAAACCCCGTGCCAAGATTATTGCTTCAACAGCGGTGGGTGTAGAACCACGTATTATGGGTTTTGCTCCAGCGCCTGCAATTAAAAAATTACTTAAACAAGCCAACCTGACTTTAGAGCAGATGGATGTGATTGAGCTCAATGAAGCCTTTGCTGCACAAGCTTTGGCCGTCACCCGTGATTTAGGTTTGCCAGATGATTCTGCCAAGGTGAATCCAAATGGTGGTGCCATTGCTTTGGGCCATCCACTTGGTGCATCAGGTGCACGCCTAGTCACCACAGCCCTAAACCAGCTTGAACAGACAGGTGGTCGTTATGCCTTGTGTTCAATGTGTATTGGTGTGGGTCAAGGCATCGCATTGATTATTGAACGTGTTGAAGCACTTTAAGGAGAAACAAATGCCATCTTTTCAATCTGCCGATGCACAAATTAACTATCAAACTTTTGGTGAGCCATCTTCCCCTGCTCTGGTGTTTTCCAATTCTTTAGGCACTAACTACGGTATGTGGCAAAAACAGTTTAATGAATTAAAAGATCAATTTTTTGTGATCTGTTATGACACACGTGGCCACGGTTCATCGTCTACGCCTGACGGCCCATATACTGTAGAGCAATTAGGTGAAGATGTTGTCCGTTTACTGGATCATCTGAATATTAGTAAAGCTGCTTTTTGTGGAATTTCTATGGGTGGTTTAACCGGTCAATGGCTGGCGATTCACTACCCTGACCGTTTTAGTCATGTGGTTGTGGCAAATACTGCCGCTAAAATTGGACTAGAACAAGCATGGCTTGACCGTGCAAAACTAGTACGTGAGCAAGGTTTACAACCAATCGCCGCTACAGCAGCTTCGCGATGGTTTACAGATCCCTTTATCCAAAGTCATCCTTCTATTGTCAACAACCTATGTAACGACTTAAGTGCTGGCAGCGCAATGGGTTATGCCAATTGTTGTGAGGCTTTGGCTAAAGCGGATGTCCGTGAGCAATTAAAAGATATCAAAATTTCTGTATTGGTGGTTGCTGGAACTGAAGACCCTGTAACAACCGTTGCAGATGGTCAATTTATGCAGCAGCGCATTCCACAATCACATCTTGCAGAAATAGATGCCTCTCATATTTCCAATGTAGAACAACCAGAAGCTTTTAATAAAATCTTAAAAGATTTTTTATTAGGTTAATTTAATGATTCAAAAGAAATGGCCTATAAAGGCCATTTTTTATATCTCGTAGAAACTTAATACCGAATCATCACCGATTTTAATTCGGTGTAATCTTCAATAAATGCATCTGAAAACTCTCTGCCAATTCCCGAAGCTTTCACGCCACCAAATGGAACTGCTGGATCTAAGAACGTATGCATATTGACCCACAAAGTCCCTGCTTCAATTTTAGGAATTAATCGCAAAGCTTTAGACAAATCATTTGTCCAGATACTTGCGGTTAAACCAAAACGTGACTGATTCATAAGTTGAATGAGTTCTTCATCGGTTTCGAATGGCATTATCCCGACCACGGGACCAAAGGTTTCTTCTGAAAATAAAGGATCATCGGTATTTTTGAAGGAAATTAAAGTCGGCTGTACAAAATATCCTGTCTGATCTAGAGCCTCACCACCGGCAATAATCTGGTTGTTGGCTTTTGCCATATCTAAATAATGTTTCACTTTATTAAAATGTGGTTGATTAGAGAGTGGACCAAACATATTTCCCTCATCCATAGCCGATCCAATTTTGAAACTAGAAAGTGCTTTCGAGAGTTTCTCGACCAGTTCATTATATTTTGCACGGTGTACAAAAAAACGCTCTGGGGATGCGCAAACTTGACCTTGATGTACAAAAGTTGCTTGCAACAAAGTCGGTAAAATCTCATCAATATTTGCATCGGCCAAAACAGCTATGGCATTTTTACCACCCAGCTCCAGACTTACACGGGTTAAATCACTGCTCATTGCAAGTTTACCAATCGCAATGCCTGTTGGTACTGAACCTGTAAACGAGACTTTCTTAACGAGCGGCGACTCAATTAAATATTGTCCTGTATCGCCCTTACCCGTAACCACATTAATCACACCTGCCGGAATACCTGCCTCGATGGCAAGTTCGGCTAAACGCAATAAAGATAAGCTGGCAAACTCACTTGGTTTAAGCACAATGGTACAGCCAGTTGTTAAAGCCGAACCGATTTTCCAAACACCAATCATCAGTGAAAAATTCCAAGGCACAATCCCTGCAACCACACCAATCGGTTGTCTTAAAGTAAAGGCCGTATATTTTTCACCTTGCATAGAAGGAATAGAGGGTTGCATGGTTTGACCATTAATTTTAGTTGCCCAACCAGCAAAATATCTCAAGAAAATAACAGATTGTGCGACTTCAAGATGCCGTGAAATATTGATAAGTTTTCCTGTAGACAACGTTTCGAGCTGTGCAAGTTCTTCACCATGTTGCTCAATTAAATCGGCTAGCTTGTTCAGTTTAACGCCACGTTCATACGGCGTCGTTTCAGCCCAAGCATTTTGAAAAGCATGTTCAGCACTTTTCACCGCATTTTCGACATCGTGTTCACTACCAATACTAATTTGAGCAACCACTTGTTCAGTCGATGGATTCACAATATCCACTTTATCTAAAAGCTCGGTAGCAACTAATTTTCCATCAATAAAATGTCCATGTTGACGTGCCATAAATTGTTGTACGCTTTCTAAAATCTGAACTTCACTCATTTTCTTTTCCTCTTTTCATTTCTAAAATATTGTTATGACAGCAACTACGCGACCTGATTCAAAATAAAGTCTGCACCGCGTTCACCAATCATGATGGCAATTGCGTTGGTATTACCGCTTGGAACTTGTGGGCAAATAGAACAATCCACCACACGTAAGTTTTTAAAACCATGTACTTTAAGGGTCTGATCGGTGACCGAATCTTGCGGAGCATTGCCCATTTTGCAGCTACCTGCGGGGTGATAAACCGTTTTAATGTTCTGGCGCATCCATTTATCAATCGCATCAATATCATCAGGATCGACATTTGCAGGCTCAATCACTTCTTTGACAATCGCTTTCAATGCTGGTTGTTGTAATAAGCGAAGTCCGGCCTGTACGGCACGGATATTTGCGTCAATATCTTCTTGATGACCTAGATAATTAGGGTCAATGACAGGCAAATCTTTTGGATCTTTACTGCTTAAACGCAAAGTCCCACGTGCTTTTGGCTGTACATGTCCGACTTTAATGGTAAGGCCATGTGCCTGAGCAACTGCTTTTTCACCGGGGGTATTATCGAAATTATCCAGCACAGGTAAAAAATGAAATTGGACATCAGGTCGACCATTGTTGTTTGTGTCAATAAAACCACCACCTTCTAGAATATTGGTGGTTAGCAATCCTGAACGTGTAAAACACCATTGTAAAAAGTGTCGTACTGCGGCTAAACCGTGGTCTTCACCGAGCAGGCTGTTATTGGTTGTTACTGTCGCATTAACCGACATATGCAAATGGTCGTGAAAATTGTTACCTACAGGTAAGTCACGAATGCATTCTATTCCGAGTTCATCTAAATGCTGTTTTGGGCCAATTCCCGAAAGTAATAAAACCTTAGGACTGCCAATTGCACCAGCGCTCAGAATAACTTCTTTTTGAGCCTGTACCGTAATCGGTGATTTTCCGTCAACACTGTAAGTAACCCCAGTAACCTGATCACCTTGAGTTTCAATTTTATGTACTAAGGCATCCGTAATGACCGTAAGAACTGGGTGGTTTTCGACTGACTTTAAATAAGTTTTTGAGGTACTCGCCCGAGAACCGTTTTGAGTAGTAGTTTGATAAAACCCTACCCCAGCCTGATCCCAACCATTAATATCATTGACATAATTCATCCCCATTTGTTGACCTGCTTTAATACAAGCAAGTGTTAAAGGATGGCGATAACGGTTTTCACTGACAGGTAAAATGCCATCTTGTCCGTGATATTCATCAGCAAGACTTTCATTTTTTTCTGCTTTCTTAAAAAAAGGCAGCACATGTTGATAAGACCACTGATTGCATCCCCATTCCGAGGACCATAAATCATAATCCTGTCGTTGGCCTCGGCAATAGATCATGCCATTAACCGAGCTTCCACCTCCCAACACTTTTCCTTGTGCAAGGATCATTTCACGATGATTACAATATTTCTGTGGAACGGTCATGTATTGCCATGATTTTTGCTGGAATACTTTAACTACTGTTGCAGGTATAGTATGAAATATACTGCTATCTCGGCTTCCAGCCTCTAAAACAAGAACGCGCCCTGCCTTGGCTTCTAATAGTCGTGCTGCGACCACACAACCTGCTGAGCCAGCACCAATCACGATATAGTCATATTGTTGATTCATCTGATTTCATCCTAATTTTATTTCTATGAATGTACCGCCAATAAACACGATCTCCTTCGCTCTAATTTAATAGATGTATTGCAGAATCAACTGCGCATATACATTGGTCTTGTCATCGTAGTTTTGAGTACCACCATTATGGATATCGTGTTTTGGTTTATAGAGTCCTGCTAAAGGAATAACATTGAATTTTTTATTAACCGACCAGACTGAAAAGACATCTAACTCATGTCCATCCACATTGGTTAAAGACTTATTTACTGTTTTGAACTTATAGGCCAAAGCACCCAACATAAAATTTTCTTTTAGATTCAGACTATAAGAAACTTGATGAATATCGGCATTTTTGTTGAATGGGCCTGCATAGTTTCCTGCAACTTCGCCCTGAAACCATGTACCAAAGCCGACTGTATTTCCATAAAACATCGTGTCGTATTGGTCTGAAAAATGGCTAAAACGGTAGCCTAATGAAGGCGTATATTTTGAAGATAAAAAGTTATAGTTCAGCGCTAAGTAGCCAGCATTTTCGTGGCCATCTTTTTTATCTTGAACTACAAACTCAGTTTTAACTTGCAACTCTGGTAAAGGTTGATAATTCAAACGTAAAGCATAATTTTTAAGATCTTCTCGCCCTGAAATCTGCTCAGTATCTTCTAGGTCTAATACATTTAAGTAAGTGAACCCAACGCCCTTATCTTTAAGCTGATACATCAGATCAGTCACAAAGAGTTCTGGGGAAAATTGTGCTTTATTGTCCGATTTTAAATAAGCCAACTTTAGGGTTGTATTCTCTTGCGGTTTATATTGAAGCAAACTTGTAAAATCAAAGCTTCGACGAGCTGCCAGATAATATGCTCCGCCCCGATCTAGTGTGCCGTCCGCGGGCGCTTTACCGAGATTTAATGCATCACCCGCAATGAAGAACCCATCACCAATCATGATATTTTGTCGACCGATACTTAAATCATAGGTCGTTAACTCATCTTTATTGGTGCCGTCTTTAAAACCAATGATCCATTCATTCACATCCGTTTTGCGTTCTTTACCATTACTATTTTGGCCAGCATCACCATCACCAAATGTTGCCGAGCTAATACCGCTCAAGCTTGCATAGAGCTGATTGTTTTTGAAGGTGTATTGTCCTTTTGCACCATATTTAAGATGGCCTTCTTGCCAATTGATTCTTTCATCATCTAGGTTTTCACCGTTATAGCTTTTACCGCTACTAAAAGCCCCCAAAGTTGCTTCAAAAGTCGGTTTAATTTCAAGCTCACCAGCATGCACAGTTGAAAAAAATGAGACAAAGAGAGTCCCTCTCACAACCTGAGAAAATAAATTTTTCATTGAGAAATTCCTTTTTTGCGAATGGTCTAACCGTGCTCAGGTATGGGTAACCTATTCGTTACCCATTCTGGCTTATTCACATTTTTATTGATGGTCGTGCTGTGTGTTTTGCTCTTGTTCACCCAAATTTAAAGTCGGCGTGTTGTCAAAGAAGTTCCAAGGTTTGATGAGTGTATTTACCCATTCTGTTGGCATGATTGGCCACTCTTCAGCACGTGCCACATGGGTTGTACCTGTTGTCATCCACACCACGAGGTCTTTATTTTCAATATTTTCGTTGTTACCAATGAACTGCCCTAATCCTGTGTCATGAGTCGAACGATTTGAATATTTCCCTTCAGGGTAGCGTTCGTCTGGATTGTACTGAGTCACCCAAATTTGCTTATCCATAAAGTTCAAACGTTTAAATAACCATTCATCTTTAGAGAAATTGGCTCCTTTTGCCACAGGGTGTGTTCCACCTGCAAACGGAATTAATTGGTAAGAAACCGGATTACCTAATTTATTTTCCTTATTGAAATTCGTGAGTAAGCGAATAGTGGATGGATCAAATTTTTCAGCTGCATTTTGCTCATTCGTAATGACTTTACTATCAATTTGCATTGAGCTTGTACGAACACCACCTTTGTCATTGGCTTTCACCACAGGGTCCATATGCATAAAGCTGTTGTTTTCCCCATCTACATCCATATCTAAGCGGAAGTTATAGATGTGCTGATGCGTTGTACCCACAATATTATGGTCAATTAAAGTTCCATATTTGGTGTCTTCTTTTGCGGTACTGTCATGCATGGTGCGTGATTTAACGCCTTTAACAGCTTCAATACCCGTTGCACCCGCATTAATCCCAATTACACCATTTTGGGCAAATACCCAGTCAAACATGTAATCGTAGTTTCCAACCGTACTAATCCAGCGCACAACAAGTTCACGGCGGGCTTCACTGGCATCTTGATTACCAAAAATTTCGTGATGTTTATATTCAGGCCCAGCATAACGTTCAAACACGGCAATGGCATTTGGAATCACTTGTGGCTGGCCTTTATAGTCAGCAATCACGGCATCAAGTAAAACAGCGTTGTCGGGTGCATCTGTTCCCGGAATAATAGATGAGGTAAGTGTTCCCATACCATATTCGCCAGAGTCTAAATAAGATTTGAAGTACCAACCGATATCAGGATCACCATATGGAACCACCATTCCACCCAAGTTACCTTCATACATGACTTTACGCTTTACGCCCTTATCTTTGTAAGTCACGGTTGAAAGCTGTAAGCCAACACGAGAATCTAACGCCACATGCAAACACCAGTTGCCCCAATGTATGGTTTGACCTGTAATGCTAAAGTTTTTGCCCTCAGGTTCAGTAATATTGAGTGGTTTTAGCTTACTTGCTACGGGCTTATTCGACATATAAGGTCGATTTGCCATTGGCACAGGAATGATCGCACCTTCTTCAATCTTGATAATTTTTTCTTTATCTAAATCGACTACAGCAACTAAATTTTCAATAGGATGCGCCCAGTAGTTACCATCACCGACATCAAGGTAAGCAACAACTTTTAATATATTGAGTTGTTTGTCCAGACCATCTTTACCGCCAAAATATCCAACAGTTAGTGGTGTAGCAATCACTTTCTTCACATCGGTAATGCCACGTTTCCGCAATGCATCTTGATATTCTTTACTCGTCTCAATTACACGCTGTACGGCTTCAAAATTATCGAGCAACACCATTCCATGAGTGTCTTTCAGTACATTCCATTTTGTGACTTGTTGAGTGTTAAGGTTAACTTCACCTTCAATCGCTTGACTCCCCTTTAATAAAATAAATGAGGCAATACGATCTTCTTTAAATTCTTTGTGATTAATAAAGTAATCCCAGACTTTGGCTTTTTCAGGCTCTTTAAGCTTTAACTCGGCAAAACGCATATTTTTATAGGCGTATTTCGAGCGGTTAATCACATCAAAGGTCTTTTTAATTTCGTCAGAGTTTAGGCTATTGAGCGGGTGAAACGTATTTTCAATTTTAAAAGTTTGATCTAAACCAGACTGGAATACTTCATTAAAAAAATCTTTTCCAATAACAGGTTTACCATCTTTAATTAATAACGGGACACTGAGCTTGAAAGGTTTGCCATTCACCAAAACCTGATCTGAATTAGGTTTAGCTCGAACCACCATAGAGCCTTTGGTAATCATATAAGTATTCGTAAAATCGTCTTTAACAACTTTAGCGCCTTGCTCACTCATGTTTTGATAAAGTGAGACCATGTCGGCCTTTCCACCATGAGCAAACGCTTGAGTATTGAGTCCCCAAAAGCTTGCAGCGATTGATAAGTTAAGTGCCAGTATTTTTTGTATGTCATTCAATAATCGTTGTTTACGCATTGGTTTCATCCTTTTCATATATCCCTGAACTATCTGAATCAGACAGTTAAAATGCACTTTCCTGTGAGTGAAATTCATTAGACCAACTTAATAGTTTTATGGTTATTAAGCTTATCTAACCTGCTTTAATGAATTTAATTTCAACACAGTTACATAGGGCTAGCTTGTTCAAGAATGACGTCGTATTTGTCTAAAAATGACATTCAAAGATGAAAAATTAAACTGTCATACCCTCTCTAAACTCTTTAGGAGAGATACCATAGGTCTTTTTAAAGATTTTTGAAAAATGAGCACCGTCCCAGAAACCCCACTTCAAGGCAATTTGGGTAATTGAGCTTTGTTTATTTCTTTTATCAAGCAAATCTGCTTTGACTTTTTCTAGGCGTTTGAGCTGTATATATTTGTTAATCGATAATTTTTCTTGAAGAAATAGACGATAAAGATGACGTAGAGATACCCCAATGTGCTCTGCAATTAATTTAGGTGTTAAATCTGGTTTTGCTAAGTTTTCTATAATATAGCGCTCGGCTTTTTCCATTAGATTATTGGAGCTATTTATATTTTTATAATTGATTGTGGGTTTAATTAGGGCAATTAACGCATCTTCAAAAGCATTACCGTCTTCGGTTGCGTACCAAAGTTTGATGTTTTCAGCAGACATGTTTTTCAAAATATTCTTGAGTAAAAAACCACTCATATTTTGAGTAATCAGTTTTCCAAAATATTCAGTACTAATATTTTCTTTCAGTAATTTTTCACGCGACAGATGGACAGAAATCTGGCTTACCAAGCCTTGCGGATACATTGAAATGGTTTCGACCGGATCGACCAACACAATATCGCCTTCATTCAGGCTTAGCGTTTCATTTTTATACTCGAGCAGCATTTTTCCCGAATACTGCAAAATCAAAAAACAAAAACGGTTATTCACTCGATCAATTTCATCGGCTTTTCGGACAATTTTATTGGCATTGTTTTTAATAAAAGCAATTTCAGTATCGCCCAATAAAAAGCACTGAACTTCACCAATGAATAAATTACGGGTTCCGTCAAAATCGGTTTCAAAATTGCCGCACACACTTTTAATATGGTGCGTCCATGTGAGTAATGCATCACTTACATATTGGTTCATCCCTTACCTCTCTATACACGTGCCACCGCTCAAGATTTTGCGTTTGTGGTGGTGCACTGTCTTGGCTTATTTGCAATCTTGTTTTATTGATAAACAAATTGTGTGCCAAAAATTCCTTATCCTTGGAATTGTTTTGATGATAGTCAGCTAGATGTAAAGAAGCTGATAAATCAATTTAATTTATCAGCTTAATGGGACTTATGCTACTCCTGCAAAGTCTCGCAGCATGGTAATAAAAATATCCTTTTGTTCCTCAGAATACTTTTTAAACACCTCATTTTGGTGGCTGTCGGCAATATCAAATAAATACTGCGCTGTTTGTTTACCCTTTTCGGTCAATGCATACAAATTATCGTGGTCAACCAATAACCCTTCAAATTTTAAGATTTCAGCCGACCTTTCAACTTCTTGCATTGGCATAGCAATATCACGCGGTAAATCTTCCTTACTTGAAGCAGTACCACTGGCTAAAACGAGCAAAAGACGTGATTCACTGGTACGGAAACCCGAAGCCATTTGCTTAGGGATATAGTCGGTTTGATAAGCTTTAAAAGCACGACTCATCAAATAGCAGACATTATTATATAAGTGCCCATAATGTGTTTGATCTACACCGTTCTCTTCAGTTTGTTTAACTTGAAGGCTCGGATGCGGCATGACACAAGAATATGCGCCTTGATGGTAGACCAACGGGCTTCGGCCTTGGTCATGGAAACGAACCACTTTGCCAACAATAATCCAGTGGTCACCACCTTCAATCACTTGATAACGTTCGCACTCAAACACTGCAGAACAATTTTCTAAAATGGGAGCGCTTCCTGCACCAAGTTGAAAGTTTGTGTCTGCGAATTTATCAATATTGCGTCTCGAAAACTTATTAGACAGCTTAATTTGCGTGCCTGATAAAATATTGACTGCAAAATGTGTTGCTTCTTCAAATACTGAAAAACTTGACGATTTTTTATCAATGCTCCACAAAATAAGCGGTGGATCAAGTGACACCGAGTTAAAACTATTTGCGGTTACACCGACTTTCTCACCTTGTGCATTTTGTGCGGTAACAATGGTAACGCCTGTTGCAAAATTTCCTAATGCTCGTCGGAACTGTAATGGATCGACCGTAAACTCATCTATTTGTTGTAATACATTCATCATCTTTCTCCTAAACCTTCTCTTACATCCATATAAATCGCGAGAGCATTAGATATCTAAAACTAGTCTCGGTGTTTTAGAGCGCGAACAGCACACCAATATTTGTTCATTGCTGGCTTTTTCTTCATCAGTAAAATAAACATCTCGATGATCAGGTTCGCCTTCAATTACATCGCACATGCAAGTTCCGCATACACCTTGCTCGCATGACATTTCGATCTCGATGCCTTCTTTCGCCAAAGCCTGCAAAATGGTTTCGCCAGCTTCAACCATAATAATTTTTCCGCTACGTTCAGCCACCACTTCAAATGAATCTCCCGAGGTGTCAGTTTCGACTTGGAAATATTCTTTGTGGATTTGCTGCTCAGGAAAATTGTGAGTCGTAGCAAGGTTAATCACCCAATCCATAAAACCGACTGGACCACAGGTGTAAATATGGCTCTCAAGATCAATATCTTTAATGGCAGATTCAAAAAATGCTCGGTGGCTTGCACCTTCCGATTTAAAATGAAAAGTTGTGTGTTTTGCTAACTCACCATTTTTAATTTCATCAACAAAAGCACAGTTTTCTGGGCTAGCCCCGCAGTAGTGAAGCTCAAATGATTCGCCTTCATGTGCAAGTTGATACGCCATCGTGATTAATGGCGTAATCCCGATTCCACCGCCAATCAAGACACTGTGTTTGGCTTTTAAAAGTGGAAATAAATTTTTTGGCTCACTGACCTGAATTTGCATGCCATCTTTAATTTCATCAAAAGCGGATATTGAGCCACCACGTGATTCAGGGTCACGTAAAATTCCAAGGCGAAACTTACCTTCGTCATTTGGATTTTGGCAAAGTGAATACTGGCGAACCATACCATTTGGTAAGTGCACATCAATATGCGCACCCGCTTCAACTTTTGGTAATGCAGCAGAAGTTGCAGATTCAAATTCCATGACTGCAATATTTCCACCTTCTACATGGCGATTTTTAACGACAACATCATAAAGTGTAGTCATAATTTAACTCCCTTTTCATGCCTAAGCTTGTGGCTTAGCGCATGAATAAACCACCGTTAATATCCCATGTTGCACCAGTCACAAACCCCGCATTTGGACTCGCAAGCAACCCACAAGTTTCAGCAATAAAATGCATACTTCCTAAGGCTTTAACCGGAATATTCTGGATGAACTGTTCCATTTTTTCGTCTGGCACCACACTATGAACGATCGGTGATTCCATAGGTCCCGGTGCAACTGCATTGACCGTTACCCCTTTTGCCGCAAACTCTTTGGCAAAAATTTTGGTTAACGTCACAATCGCGCCTTTGGTTGCCGCATAGTGTGCACCTGTTGCAGTACCACCGTTTTGTCCTGCTAACGACGCCATATTAATGATGCGTCCATAGCCTTTTTTAGCCATATATTGGCCAATAATTTGGCAAGCCTGAAAGGTGCCGCGTTGGTTGACTTGGGTCACCCAATCAAAATCGGTTGCGGTAATTTCTAATACTGGCGTTGCTTTGGTGACGGTGGCATTGTTAATTAACACATCAAGTTTAGAAAACTTCTCTTCAATCCATTTAACGGCAGCATGAAAATCTGCCTCGACAGAAATATCTAATTTCAAGGGAAACATATGTTGGGCATATTGACTTTGTGCCTTGGCATTTTCGGCTTTTTCAAGCGTACTTGCCGACAAAATCACTTGATGGCCTTGGCTCGCAAAATATTCAGCAATGACATTACCGAGTCCAGAAGCAGCACCTGTCACTAAAACAACTTGTTTCATGTTACCGCTCCTAAAGAATGTAACTAATACCAGCTAAGGTATCGGTTGAGTTAACCAAGTTGATGATTTTACGGTTAATCTTAAAACCTGTAGCTGCATCACGAGTTAGATGGTAGGTAATATCAGCTGTGTAATGCTTGAGGTTTTCTTTACGGAATTCACGTAAGTTTTGAGCACAGCGTAAAACGATTTCATCATCCTGATCTTGAATCACTCGTACACGAGAAATGCTACGCACAGTATTTGCTTTAGGCGCTGTAGAAATTGCTTCACCATTTTCAAGACGCTGTACACGTAAAGTACGCATATGATTATCGTCATAGGCATAATTTAAGTTGTTTTCGTAGTCCGTTAGGTTTGGGTCAATTGGAATGATATAGACACCTTTTTCATTCCATAAATTGAGCCATTCACGGTATTCACTGTGATCTAACATATCTGCCTCAGCCCAGATGAAAGCAGTGACTTCATTTAATAATTGCAGATTCATATTCATTGCTCTCTCCTTAAGCCGTCATCATCTTTTTCCACTGCTGGTATGCTGCACGCATACCTGTTTCAGCACTGACATCACTTTTTAAGCCATCTTCAGTTTTGACTTCACCCGGTAAACCGCGGTTGAGCATGATCCATAAATCATTACCGGCATTGGCACCATGTTGTACGCGTTCCCAAGCTTCTGAGTCATCTGGTGTACCGAAACCAAATGGACCTTGGAAATGTTCATGCAAACGTAAGCGATATTGGTTGGCAATTTGTGGACCGCCATCCATCGTAATTACCGAGTGATGAATTTCTGTTTCAGCAACTGAAATTGGCTGTAACACTCGGAAGAACGCCATCGAACATGCAATATTCGGGAATAAATTTAAGTTAAAGCCAGAACCACCAACTGCTCGAACAATACGGCGTACTTCTAATTCCTCATGGCCTTCGTCGCGCAAAGCTTGAGCCAAGTCTTCAAAGCGCTCTTGAATTGGACGTTCCATGAGCTCTTCGTCTAAATCAACCAGTTCAGGAATCATCACCATAACACTGTGACCATTACCTAAGTCTTCAACAAAGCCCGGCTGATTTTCGAAGTTAAAGAGTTCTTCTGTTTTTTCATCAACAGAACTTAAGAATGACTTGTGCACTAATGGAAAGTGATATGCATCGGTGGTATTTTCAAGCTGGATTTTCCAGTTACCCGGGAAGCGGAAACGGTGTTCGCCCAACACTTTAATTGGATAACCCGCACCTTGTTTCATAAACAGGTCAATCCATTTTTTCGCAGGCCCAAGGAACTCTTCAAGCGGTTGAATGTCTTCTTTAAATGAAGCGAAGATCATTCCGTTATATTCTTCTACACGTAGACTCACCAGTGGTAATTCTGATTTATCTAAGCAATCACCGTAGCTTTCCGGAGATGGCACACCACGTAAACTACCATCAAGTGCATAACTCCAACCGTGGTACGGGCATACAAAACTATTGGTTTTTCCTTTTTTATGTTCGCATACGGTTGCTGCACGGTGACGGCAACGGTTTAAAAGTACATGGACTTTCTTTTTACGGTCACGTACCACAACCACTGGCTGTTTACCGATGTTAATCGTTTTATAGCTTCCGCCTTCTGGAATTTCGCTGGCATGTGCGACCCACACCCAAGTGCTATAAAAGATTTTCTCCATTTCTTCATCAAAAATACGTTCATCTTTATAAAGAGAAGTATGAGCACGGTCACTTTGAACCAAAGCATCGTAATCAATGCCAATGTTATGCGTTGGGATAATACTGTTCATATCAATAGTCCTTTTAAATATGTCCTGGGTCATTCCTGGGAAGGTACCGGCAATTCAGCTTCACTGTGCCAATGCGATACGGGACGACTGAAAATATTCTGTGTTTGGAAATGTTTAATTTTCCATGTTCCATCTGCTTGCTTATGAAACTTCACCTTGAGCTTTGCCGCATTCAGATGACTACGGCCATCTTGAAAAGTTGAAGTTTGCAACATCAACCAAGAAGCATTTGCATAGCCTTGGTTTACATAAATTTGTTCTGAATTGACAAAGTGTGCATTCATAACAAAGTGAGATTCTTTTTGGGTATAGCTTTTAAACATGTCGTAAATCGACTGCCAAGAATCATAACGGCCAAAAGATTTGGCATATTTCTCGCCAACACCTTCCCAAATACAGTCTTGATCAAAAAGATTCATCAGCTCGTCAAGGTCTGTATTTGCATTGAGCTCGTCGCAGATTTCCATATAACGGTTCAGACAATTACGAATGGCGTTATGCGCTTCCAACTGTTCTAGTCGCTCTATGATTTCTGCAAGATTCACTTTGTCATTCATCGCCATCGCCTTAACGTTGGATAATCAATTCGCGCCCAACACGAGCTTCAACTTTGCAATATTTCCAAAGTTTGTATGGACCTTCACCCACCACCGTCGTTCTAAACAAGTTACAAGCTGCATGTACTGTTTCAATATCTGGAACATCTGCAAGCAAGTACGTTGTCCAAGGCCAGCCAGCACTTGGGCCAACCATGCTTTGGTCATCATCAAGATTTCCAAAAACATGTACGCCCGGTAAGTCATGAATGCCATTCCACATTTCACCAAACGCTGCCCAAACTGCTTTTGCTTCAGCAGGTTCTGCATCAAAAAAGTTTTGATTAATACCCATGCAGAACAAAACGCGTAATGATTTTTTAGCTTCCATCTCAATATCCTTTTAAAAATTAAACTTATAAATAACCTGGGGTTGGTTTTAACCCGAAACTGATTGAGCCTGCATTTTGTAAAGTTGCATCACCCATAAAGGCATGCTGAGTCACCACGTTGGTGTCATTCACAAAACGGCTAAATGGATTGTTGGTATAAATTGCTGTCATACCCGCGAGCATTTGCATTTTTCGGGTGACTTTGGCGCAAACTCGCGCTGCATGGGTACATGCCAGACGCATATCGCTAATTTGTTCAGGAGTTGCTTCACGACCAGCAATAATTTCATTCCAAACAATATCCATGGTTTGATAAAACCAAGACTTTGCAGCCTGAAACTCAGCATCAGCTTGAGCGAACTCATATTGAGTCACTGGGCGGTTTGCAATTTCTGACCCGCCTGTAATCGATGCTTTACCTGGTGCCAATTTTTCAAATTCTTCTAATGCAGCAGCTGCAACCCCAATACCCACCACGGTTAATACTTGGGTGGCTAAAGACAGTGACGGATATTTAAAGAATGGCTCGCTGAGTTTCGAAGGTTCACCACGTACAAAGGTCCATTTCTTTTCGACCAATACATCTTCAACGACTAAGTCATGACTTCCTGTACCTTTTAGGCCAACGGTGTCCCAAGTCATTTCGATTTTTGCTTTTTTGGCAGGCATCACTGCCATGCGTGGTAAGCCTTGCATTTCATTGTTTTTAAGCGGTGAAATTCCCACGCCAACAATGTCAGCTCCCATGCAGCCGCTTGAGAATTTCCAACGTCCACGAACTACGACACCTTCATCGGTAATTTCAGCTGGTTGCGGTGGAAAAATACCTCCGGCAAACACCACATCCGGGCCGTTTTGGTACAACTCTTTCAGTGTTTCTTCAGGCAAACTTCCTAAATAAGCAGGGCTCATGCCGAAACTTGCCACCCAGCCCACAGAACCGTCAGCTTTAGATAAAGTTTCGATCAATTCGCAAAACTGCCGTGGTGACCATTCTTCGCCACCAAAACGTTTAGGCACCAATGCACGGTAAACGCCAATCTGTTTAAGTTTTTCGATAATGTCTTGGCTCACATATGCCTGATTATCAAATTCACCTGTACAGGCACGCTCACGAATTTCTTGACACAAAGCGTCTAAGTCAACTGCTTTGTCTTGAAAAACAAACTCCATTTTAGACAACTTATTCATCATCTAACTCCTTGTAATTTATTACATTGCATCAACACAAAATTTAGCTATAGCGCATAATTGCTCATCTTTTTGATGCTTTGATACGATCTGTAGGCCCACAGGTAAACCTTCACTGGTTTCAAGTGGCACTGAAATGGCTGGATGACCTGATAAATTAAATGGTCGAACTAAAGCTGTAAGATTCAAAAAAGCGACTGTGTTTTCAGCTTCAGAAACTTTCGGTGGAATTTGTGGAAGTGTCGGTAAAACCAATGCATCATATTTTTCTAATAAAGCATCGAGTTCTTGGGTGAGCTGCTCTTTTACAGCTTCCGCTTGTTTTACTTGCTCTAAAGTGGTGTGTGCCGCTTTTAATAAACGACCATTTACATCAGAACCAATTAAGCCGGTTTGAGTTAACTCACCAAAAGCTTGCCAATTTTCATAATTAATAATCTGCATTCCTGCATCATAAGCATCTTCAAAATGTTCAACTTTTTCTGAAGTGGTCTGTAAATTAGCTTTTTGAAGTGCTTGATGGATACAGTTCCAAACAACCTCATCTGCGCTTACATCGAGAACAGCAATTTTTGGTTTACGAGTAAATTCAGTAGGTTTGAAAGTTGGATCAATAATTTGCATGGCCTTTTCAATCATCTCGACTGAATTTGCAAAAGGGCCAACGCAATCTAAAGAACTCGATGGCGGATATACGCCTTTTCTGCTCACGCGACCGAAAGATGGCTTTAATCCAAAAACTCCGCAGCACGCAGCGGGCATACGGATAGAGCCGCCCGTGTCTGTACCTAAAGTAAAGTCAGCTTGTTTAGCAGCAACTGCCGCAGCCGAACCACTCGAAGAGCCGCCTGGAATAAGTTCAGGATATTTAGGATTGATGGGTGTACCAAAAGCGTGATTAATGCCTGTAATACCAAAAGCCAATTCGTGCAAGTTTGTTTTCGCAATAATTTCACAGTCAGCTTTTAAAATGTTTTTAACCACCTCAGCATCATCTTGAGCAGGTTCAACATTTAATAAAGCTCGACTGCCAGCAATGGTTTTTAGACCTTGAATATCAATTGTGTCCTTAACCATGACCTTGAGCTTGCCACTTCCTTTGTGCACGCTTTGGCTAACAATATTCATTCACTTTTCCATGTATTTTTATCCATTAATCAAAATATGGGAAAATTTAATGGAATTGTCAAGTATTTTTTATAATTTGTTCTCAAGGAAATATGCAAAATTTTGTTTATAATAGGATTACCCTTTTTTCACTAAGTTATTGCTTAGCTATGCTTGATCATTTAGAACAATTTCTTCCTAATAAAGAACCGTCGAGTATTCAAAATTTCCCTTTTTTTTGGGTTTCCCAAGTGAATGGAAAGTATTCACAACTGATTGAAAAATCAATAAAAAAGCTAGGTATTGATAATACGCGCCGTAAAATTATTTTAAGCACTAATGCCCTTGGGGAAGCCAGTATCACCGACATCGCCAATCTTTCTACTTTAAAGTTAACGACGGCAACCAAAGCGGTATATCGCTTGGTAGAAGATGGAATTGTCGAGGTCTACTCTTCTACTTCCGATGAACGCATCTCGATGGTGAAATTAACTCCCAAAGGTGTTGATCTGGTTGAACAGATTAATCAGATTAGTGTGGTTACCTTGGCAGGCATCCTTAACGCTTTTTCAGAAGACGAGCTACATAATTTAAATAACCAGTTAAAAAAATTATTTGACCTGATGCCATCCAGTTAAATATTTCTCATTATGATAAATTAGCTCTCTTAGAGCAGTTAAAAATTTCTTTTTCTTTAGCTGCTCTTTTGTTAAAACAATAAAAATTAATAAAATCAAATCTTTATATTATAAATTTATCTGTATATAATTACTTAACATACTTTTTAGGTATTCTAACATACTCAATAAGTAATGGAATTTTACATATAAAAAGAAAATAATAATTCCATGATCTTAAAAATCCCATTAACTCGTAATTGGGTTTAGACGCACTCTTCCGGTCTGTACGAGACCAAATTACTCATTTCTAGCCTATTTATTATTCTTATCTAAACGGGGGAAATATCGAAAATTTTAGAGGAATAATAAAAGTTAGATATCAATTTCTTTAAGCGTTTTATACATAAGGATTAAGTGTATGAACCAAAGTAATATCGCTGTTGAAAGGACACAGAAGAAAAGCAATGCATATGCATGGTATGTGGTCATACTTTGTATGTTGGCATATATATTTTCATTTATTGACCGCCAAATTCTGGCGCTGATGATTGAACCCATCAAAGCAGATCTCCAACTTTCAGATACACAATTTAGCTTATTACATGGCCTCGCCTTCTCACTGTTTTATGCGGTTATGGGTTTACCGTTAGCCTATATTGCCGATCGTTTTTCACGACCAAAATTAATTTCAATCGGGATTATTGTTTGGAGTCTGGCAACAGCAACTTGCGGTTTAAGTAAAAACTTTATTCAACTGTTCTTAAGCCGTATGGCGGTAGGTGTCGGTGAAGCGGCTTTATCTCCAGCGGCTTATTCAATGTTTAGCGACATGTTTAGTAAGGACAAACTGGGGCGTGCTGTCGGGATCTATTCAATTGGTGCTTTTTTAGGTGGAGGTATTGCCTTCTTAGTTGGCGGTTATGTCATTAATCTGCTTAAAGGCGTGACACTCATTGAAGTTCCATTATTAGGGGCCCTTAAAGCATGGCAAATTGCCTTTTTAGTGGTGGGTTTACCCGGCATCATTATTGGTTTGCTGTTTATTTTGACCGTTAAAGATCCTGCACGTAAAGGCCAACAGCTCAACCAAAATGGACAAGTTGACCAAGTTAAATTCACACAATGTCTTCAGTTTATTAAAAAACATTCGAAAACATTTGCTTGTCATTATTTAGGTTTTACCTTTTATGCAATGGCACTCTATAGCCTAACTAGCTGGACACCTGCATTTTATATTCGTAAGTTTCAACTCGCGCCGACTGAAACAGGCTATATGCTCGGTACGATTCTGTTAGTCGCAAATACATTAGGCGTATTTTGTGCAGGCTGGCTAAATGACTGGTTTATCAAAAAAGGCCGTCAAGATGCGCCGATGTTCACGGGTGTAATTGGTATTGTTGGCCTGATTATTCCAATTGCATTTTTTACCCAAACAGATCAGCTTTGGCTTTCAGTTAGCTTACTGATTCCTGCAATGTTCTTTGCATCTTTCCCTCTAGTGATTTCAGCAACTGCTTTGCAAATGTTAGCCCCAAACCAGTTTAGAGCACGCCTTTCTGCCCTCTTCCTTTTGGTGAGTAACTTAATTGGACTCGGTATTGGCACAACACTGGTAGCCATTATTACAGATAAAGTTTTTGGTAGCCCATTAATGGTGGGTTCTTCTTTATCTATTGTGGGTGGTTTGTCTTGTGTACTGGCTTTAATTCTACTTTTTAAAGGCTGCAAATTCTTTAGTGAAAGCATGAAGCTTGAAAAATTAAATTAATAGGTCTCACCAATTGCAAAAATGTACTCTCTAACTAAACGCTTAGAGAGTACCGAAATATTAGAAATTATTTAGTGCCGAGGACAGGCATACATTTGGGAAATGGATTATGGAATTATTTCACCGCTTTCAACCACACACTTTAGCCGTTGCCACTTTATTACTGATGTGCAGCAACTCATGGGCTGCACATCCAAATCAGCAAACTGAAGATGAATGGAAATTCACTTTAAAAAATGCCTATATCAACCGTGATTTTGATAATGATGCCTTAAAAGATACTGGTAGTTGGTCTCAGGCAGCGTCATTATTTTATAAATCGAAAATGCATGACCCCCCGTTAGTCATTGCAGACAAGCCAATCACGATTGGGGCTGATGCTTCTGTCCAATACGCCGTGCGCTTGAGTTCAGACAAACATGTTGCGGATACAGTTTTGCCTTTTAATAAAGAAACGCAATCTCAGGCTTCAGACTATCTAAAATACGGCGCGACTTTAAAGCTGGGTTATGACAAAACTCTTTTAAGTGTCGGTGAACTCTGGCTAGATTTACCTGTAACTGCCGTAGATGCTAGTCGTCAGTTACTCACTTCGTATTGGGGAACCAACCTAAAGTCACAACTTTCAGACCAACTCTACGCAGAAATTGGTCGGGTTGAAAAAGTATCTCCACGAAATGAAGAAGACTTTAAAAAGTTTTCTTTCACATCAAATGGGATTACTAAAGAATCTGATGGTTTGAACTACATTGACCTGCGCTATCAATTCACGCCGTCTTTAAAGGGTGAATATTACTTCGGTAATTTAGAAGATCTGTATAACAAACACTATGTAGGACTTGAACATACGTGGAAACAGCCAACTTTTGCCCTCACCTCTAAGTTTAAATACTTCAATGCAAAAGATGATGGCAACACTTTTGACATTGATGCGCAGAACATCGGGGTGCTAGAAACACTCAAAGTAAAAAACCATACCTTTGGTTTGGGTTACCAACAAATTATAGGTGAGTCAGCTTATCCCTTACCAGACGGTTTTTTACCAGAAACGTATTTCATTAATTGGAATGCCACTGGCTTCTTTAAAGAAGATGAAAAGTCTTACCATGTCATGTATGGCTACGATTTTAAAGATTATGTTCCGGGCCTAAATGCGATGGTGAAATATGTTTACGGACATGACTTTAAAGCTGCCAATGGCAAGAAAAACCATGAAACCGAGTCTAATGTGATTTTAAACTATGCATTTCAGCAGCCTTTCTTAAAAGGCGTTGCTCTGCAATACATTCGTATTGATTACAACGTTAAACATGGCAATGACTTTGGCGAAGACCGTTTATTCGTCAATTACACCAAAAAATTCTAAATAAAAATTACCCCCTAAAACTTAGGGGGTAATTTTTTATCCTAATTTATTGACCAACTTTAATGGTAAAACCTTCATAGCAATACTCATTGGTAACCACGGCCACTGTGGCACATAAGCTTTTACAGGTTGCTTTTCGATCGCTTTTACTAAAGCTTTACATCCTGTTTTGGCATCGACTTCAAAAGGTAAATGTTTAGCACCTTCATTCATTTCGGTACGGATATAACCCGGGAAAATAGTTGAGACTTTAATTGGGGTATCCAGTAATTCAGCACGAATACCCTCGGCCAAGTGAGCAACTGCAGCTTTACTTGCTGCATAAGTCGATAAATGTTTTGGTAATCCACGCATCGCACTCATGGATGACATCACAACCAAATGACCAGCGTTTTGCTCTCTAAAAATTTCAGTCGCCGCCTCACACTGTGCTAAGGCAGAGATAAAGTTTGTTTCAGCTGTGGCTCTGTTAATTTCAAAATTACCTTTACCAACACGGCGGCCATTGCCGACTCCCGCATTTACAATAATTCGATCTAAATAGCCAAATTCTTGTTTAAAGGCGCGAAATACTTCAAAAACCTGATCGTAATTAGTTACGTCCAGACTTTTTGCAATGACTTTAATACCGTAGTGATTTTCTAGTTCAGTTTTTAAAGTCTCTAGTCGGTCTAAACGGCGTGCACAAATCGCCAAGTTATAACCTTTGGCTGCAAATTCATGCGCCATACCCGCGCCCAATCCAGAACTTGCACCTGTAATTAAAATTGTCTTTGCCATGCTTTTATCCTTATTTTTAAATCCATGTCAGTAAATCTGGACGTTCAGCTTTTATAAAATGATGTTCATTTAAACTTAACACCTGAGCCTCATTTCCAACCAAACGCAAAGTGGTGAGGCTTGTATTAGCAATTGCCCAATTCAACGCAAAAGTTCGATTAGGGCTAAGTTCAAGCAGCTTGCCAATTGCTACCGAAATCACACCACCAGAGGTAAAAACAACTGCATAACGAGGTTTGGTTTTTGCTAACTCATCACAAAGTTGCTGCAATGCTGTTTCGACTCTTTCTTTAAAGTGTGGCCAAGACTCATCATATTCATGATGAAAATCACCATCTGTCCATCGTCCAATGGCACCTTCGAATATTTTGGCAAGATATGCGCGAGGGTTCTGTTCTTGTGCTACATCAGCTTTTAAAAGTTCAGGCTGTTCAAAACGCGGTTCGTAACGAGCGAAAACCTGTTGGTGGTTAAATTCATTCCATAAATTATTATGATGAATCATCGCATCTGGAAAGCATTCATTGAGTGCGAGCTTTGCAGTCTGCTCATGACGCTGCATAGTTCCTGCAATCACATAAGGTTGTTCTTTTAATATTTGCTTAAAATATTGGCCTAATAAAGTTGCTTGAGCTTCACCATTTTCAGACAGCTCATCATAGTTACTTTTACCAAATGATGCCTGCCCATGTCTTACCAGATAAATTGTGGTCATTTTCTTAAAATACCCTGTATTTTCTGTAGAGATTGCTGAGCAAATTCTGAGTCTTGCAGTTTTTGCTGCGCGATAAGTTTTAAAGCTCGAATATGTAGCGCATGAATGACAATCCAGAAATCTTTAAAAGCGGGGTTTCGGGTTTGTTTATGGTAATAACGATAATAGATTTGCTGGGCAATCACGGCTAAACGGAATACACCAAACACTTCATAAAAAGCCCAGTTTTGAGGTTCCAGACCTGTTTTTTGCAAATAATAGTCAACGACTTCTTTTCGAGAGAACATTCCCTTTAAGTGAGTCGGCTGACGGCGTGTTGATCTAAAAATCATGTTATCCGTTGGCTCAACCCAATAGGCCAAAGCACTGCCCAAATCCATTAATGGATCACCCAAGGTCGCCATTTCCCAATCGAGCACGCCAATCACTTCTGTTGGATGCTCTGGATCTAAAATCACATTATCAAAACGCCAATCATTGTGAATAATACAAGTCGTAGAGTCTTGAGGGATATTATCGTTTAGCCATTTTCGAACATATTTAAAAGAAGGCACGTTGATTGTACGGACTTTTTCATAGCGCTTATCCCATCCTTCAACTTGTCTACGGCAATACCCTGTACCTTTGCCTAGTTCAGCTAAAGGCGTGTTTTCATAAGGAACTTGATGTAACTCAATCAACTTATCAATAACATTTACACAAAGTTGATGGACATCTTCTTCATTAAAACCAAGTTCAGGTGGTAATTTTGCACGAGGAATAATACCTTCAATGCGTTCCATGACATAAAAATCACAGCCAATGACCGATTCATCCTGACAAAGTGCAACCATTTTAGGAAGCACTGGATAATAAGGCGCAAGATTTTTCTGCACTATATATTCACGGGCCATATCGTGGGCCGACTTCGCTTTAGTTCCTTTTGGAGGACGACGCAAAATTAAATCGGTATTTTCATACTTTAAACGATAAGTCCAGTTTGACGCCCCGCCCGTATATTGAGTAACAACTGCTGGGCCAACCAGCTCAACCCCTTGGTTCTTTAACCAGTTTTTAACTGCCCCAATATCAAGTTCTTCACCTTCACGTACTTCACCGCCTACATCAATTACCGACATATTCACTTCCTTTAAACTTATACTTTCTTATGACGACCATAACCACGTTTGGCCAACTCTAATTTGGCAATCATGCCTTTATGTACTTCATCTGGACCATCAGCTAAACGTAAACTGCGTGCTTGGGCAAAGAAACCCGTTAATGGCGTATCTCTTGAAACACCTGCACCGCCATGTAGCTGAATCGCCATATCGACTACTTTTTCTAAAACACTCGGAGCGACCACTTTAATTGCAGATTTTTCTGTTAAAGCAGCCATATTTCCTAAAGTATCCATTTTATAAGCAGCATACAAGGTTAAAAGTCTGGCTTGATCTATGGCGACTCGAGCATCAGCCACGCGTTCGAGGTTTCCACCGAGTTTTAAAATTTCTTTACCAAACGCCGTTCTAGACATGCCTCTATCAATCATGAGTTCTAGTGCTTTTTCAGCAGCCCCAATGCAACGCATGCAATGGTGAATACGCCCTGGTCCTAAACGGCCTTGGGCAATTTCAAAACCTTGCCCCGCTCCGCCAATAAAGTTTTCGAGAGGCACTCGAACATTATTAAAATGAACCTCACCGTGTCCATGCGGTGCATCATAGTCGCCAAACACAGGTAACATCCGTTGAATTTCAACACCTGCGGTATCAATCGGTACTAAAACCATAGAGTGTTGATGATGACGGTCTTTTGTTTCATCTGGAGTATGTGCCATAAAAATAATGACTTTAGCATTTGGGTCACCTAAACCAGACGACCACCATTTTTTGCCATTTAAAACAATTTCATTACCTTCGATTAAGGCAGTCGCTTGCATATTTGTTGCATCACTTGAAGCAACCTCGGGTTCCGTCATGCAAAAAACCGAACGGATTTTTCCGTCCAATAATGGCTCTAACCATTGCTGTTTTTGCTGTTCATTACCATAGCGCCATAACAATTCCATATTTCCTGTATCTGGTGCATTACAGTTAAAAACGGTTGGTGCCAATAAACTGCGGCCAGTCAATTCAGCAATATGCGCATATTCTTGAACAGTTAACCCAGCACCCAACTTTTCATCGGGTAAAAACATATTCCAAAGACCGGCTTTTTTTTCTTTTGTTTTTTGAGTTTTTTACAGTTCAGGCCACTGCCATTTTTTCCAGTTCCCATCTGGATTTAACTCATGAACCTCTTCCCAAAATTTTGCTTCGACAGGTTCTATTTCTTCTAAAATAAATTTTCTTGTTCGCTCAGCAAAATCTTGAGCTTTCTTTGAAAGTTCAAACATTCTTTTTTCCTTCACATCATTATCTGGTCTTTACATCAACATAACTTGAAACTTAATATGAATGAAATGATTTTATTAAATAACACCTCATGAATAATATTCATAACTTACATGGCCTAGATCTAAGTTTTTTCCACCGGATTGATATCAATTTATATCCGCTTTTTATCGCGATTTATGAACAAAAAAGTATTTCGAATGCCGCAAGTAGCCTTAATATTACGCAGTCAGCGGCAAGTCATGCTTTGCAGCGTTTACGTCAGCAACTTGAAGATGATGTATTTATACGAGTAGGCAATAAAATGTCTGCCACTCCTTTTGCTGAGCAGATTTACCCAACGGTGAAACAAGCACTTTTAACCATCCAAAATATTAGCCAGCAGAAACATGTGTTCGATCCAACAAGCTTAAAAAACTTAAAAATCGCCGTGCATGATGAAATTGAGCCGATTATTCTTCCAAGACTAGCTCAACATTTTCAAAATCTTAATTTAGATTTGCAGTTTGTGAGTATGAAACTCGATCGAAAACATATTATGACTGACTTAGCGACACAACAACTCGATTTCGTGATTGACCTAGAACAATACTTATCTCCAAAAATTACCTTTGATCATTTGGTAACAGATGAGTTTGTCATTTGCAGCCAACTTAAAGAAGTCGATTTAGCTAGTTATATCAGTGGTCGGCACATTGGTGTTTCGTCACGCCGTACGGGCGCTTTACTTGAAGATATTTATTTAAACCAACACCAAAAAATTTCAAGAAATGTATTTATGCGCTGTCAAAACTATTCAACGGCGTTACAAGTTTTGGGAGCTCAAGCCGACGCAATACTCACCATGCCTCGAATGATTTTACAGCATTTGTCTTATAGTCATGA
This sequence comes from Acinetobacter sp. 1294243, assembly GCF_000588015.1. Lineage (NCBI taxonomy): Bacteria > Pseudomonadati > Pseudomonadota > Gammaproteobacteria > Moraxellales > Moraxellaceae > Acinetobacter > Acinetobacter sp. 1294243. The sequence continues at coordinate 27,283 of NZ_JFXG01000001.1, read as the reverse complement.
AATTTGCTTACATTCTCTGCCTTTTGAGATAACCAATATTAAAATGGGTATGTTTTGGCACGAAGATTTAAGGGATAATTTAAGACATCAATTTCTGCGACATGAAATTATTAAACTTTTTCAGTAAAGCAAATTGATCTACTAAGCTTCTATCGTACAAGGATCAGTAATGAGTAAAGATGAACGGATAATCCAGAATCAGGACAACAAAAAAACGATTCGTCATGAAGATTACATTGCTGGTATTGGTAAAGGCATGGCGATTTTAGATAGCTTTAGTAGTAATCAACATCGTTTAAACATTTCTATGGCTGCCGAAAAAACCGGGCTTACCCGAGCGGCAGCAAGACGCCATTTATTAACTTTAGAATATTTAGGGTATCTTGAGTCAGATGGTCACTATTACTATTTAACTCCGAAAGTTCTTAAATTTTCAGGAGCTTATTTAGGTGCAGCCCAGCTTCCGAAAGTATCTCAGCCTTTATTAAATCTGTTAACTAACCAAACTTCTCTCATTTATTCAGTGATGGTACTTGATGGTTATGAAGCCATTACTATTGCCCGTAGTGCGGCCCACCAACAAACTGACCGTGTAAATCCATACGGCTTACACTTGGGTAACCGCTTACCTGCTCATGCGACATCTGCGGGTAAAATTTTACTGGCACATTTAAGCCAACAAGAACAATTGGACTGGCTCCAAAAATATCCTCTTCAGCGTTTAACTAAATATACGCATGTCGAAAATGATAAATTTTTAGAGTTACTACAAGAGATTCGAGAACAAGATTGGTGTTATTCGCGTGAAGAACACGAATTAGGAGTTCATGCGCTCGCCGTACCAATTTATGGACAAGACTTTAAAGTGGTTGCAGCTTTAAATATTGTTTCTCCAACTATGAAAACAACTGAAGAATATTTAATTCAACATATTCTGCCTTTATTGCAAGAGACTTCGCGGGATTTAAGACAAGTTCTTTAAATCTTGCTTAGGCTATTTCATAGGGTTAATTTTATTGTTTGCTTAGGCTATTTGAATAGATTGAACGTTCCCAAATGAATGCTTAGGCTATTTCTAAAAGTAATTGAAAGGGATTTTCAAATAGCGAATACCATTCGCTTCAGGTTCCGGAAAATTTCCACCATTCATATTAATTTGAATTGAAGGCAAAATTAATTTTGGCATTGCCAAAGTAGCATCTCTTTCTTGACGCATTTTGATGAATGATTCTTTAGAAACTCGTCGATTTAAATGGATATTGCTTTGTTTTTGAGTTTTTATATCTGTTTGACAGATATATTCGTCACGGCCTTCGGGCTTATAGTCATGGCATAGAAACATACGCATATCGTCAGGAAGTGTATAAAGCTTTTGTACCGAATCATAAAGTGCAGCAGCACTTCCTTTAGGAAAGTCACATCTGGCCGAACCATAATCAGGCATAAATAAAGTATCACCTACAAAAACAGCATCGGCAATCACATAGCTTAAGCAAGCTGGCGTATGCCCTGGTGTAGGAATGTTATAGGCTTCTATCTCCCCTATTTTAAAATGTTCATAATCTTCAAACAAATAATCAAACGGCTGATTTTCATTGAATTTCTTAAAATCAAAATTATAGATAGCTGCAAAAGTTTCTTGTACTACCGAGATTTTTTGACTAATCGCAATTGTACCGCCCAATTTAGATTTTAAATATTGAGCCGCAGTCATATGGTCCGCATGTACATGGGTTTCTAAAATCCATTGTACTTTGAAGTTTTGCGCCAAGACATAATCGACGATCAGATCAGCATTGGATGTTTTTGTAGTGGCCGATGCGGCATCGTAATCAAGCACGCTATCAATAATAGTGCATTGAAGAGTCGCTACATCCGCAACAACATAGCTAAAAGTATTGGTGTTTTCATCAAAAAAATCTTTTACTAGAGGTTGTTGCATAGGCTTAATTTCCTTTATTTAAAATTCGGTAAATAAACATTCCTAATAACATTGCGACAATAAAATAAAGCGCTTCAAAATGCCCTAATCCAATCAGAGTTAAAGCGGGCGCTGGACATATACCTGCTATTCCCCAGCCTATACCGAAAATAAAAGCACCCACAATTAACCTTTGGTCAATCTGTGTATTCGTTGGTAATTGAATTTGTTCATTAAAGAGTGTTTTAGGAGTTTTTATAGCCTTTTGAAATGGAATAAATGCCACAGCAATAGCACCTAACATTACAAACATTAAGCTAATATCCCACTGCCCAAAAATATCTAAAAAACCTAATACCTTTTCTGGATTAGACATGCCAGAGATCATTAAACCTACTGAAAATAAGCTACCAAATAAAAAAGCAAAAAAGTTTTTCATAGGATTACCCCATCACATGACGAATGATATAAACCGTTAACATGCCAGCAAACATAAAAACTGCTGTCGCTATCATCGAGCGTTTTGATAACCTGCTCATACCACAAATGCCATGGCCGCTTGTGCATCCAGAGCCTAGTCGTGTTCCAAAACCAACAAGTACACCTGCTAGAATAAGTGGAAATGTATTGGTTTTAATTTCAATTTCAGGCTGATAAAAATAACCATATACGAAAGGTGTAATCACGAGTCCCGCAATAAACCAGAATGCCGAACTCTTAAAGGTGTCTTTAGTAGGATTGATGACTTGAGCAAGCAAACCACTGATTCCGGCTATACGGCCATTTATATATAAATATCCAACTGTTGCGATGCCTAGTAATAAACCACCAAAAAAGGCATAGACAATATTTGACATATAACCACTCTTAACAATATATGTTTTTATAATCTGTATTATACGCTGATTCTTTTAGAAATACTTAAAATAAAACTCTTAAGTGTATAATTCTTCTTAACAAGAAAAAGCCCCAAGATTCTGGGGCTTTTGTCATTAAATTAGATCTTTAATGCCTAATTGTTCAGGTAACTTTTCCATAACCTTATTCAATCTATTATTTGCTGGAGAGATACAACCTGTGTAATGGCTTAATTTAGTTTCTGTGCCATTAGGTTGAATCCAAGTAATGTAATAGCTAGACATATCGGTCGCTGTTTGCTGGCAACCCGCAGTTTTTGATTGTGTACCTGTTTCAGGGCGATAAGTTTTTAGATCATCTGCAAGTTTTTTATAATCTTTTACGCTACCTTGAATTTCTTTAACGCCTATAGCCTTAGTGTATTGTTTACCTTCAAAGCGAATTAAACCTGTAGGTGTTACTTCTACAGAATAAATCGGACATGCGCCAAAACATGGGCTTGAAGCATAGCGAATTGTCTCTTGTGTATTCGGTGCTTGCTGAACAGAAGCACAACCCATCAAAGCTAAACCAGATAAAGTTGCAAGAACCAAAAATCTCATTACATCACCTATTATTATCAAGTGGCTTTAATTTATCAAATCATACACTTCTTGTCATTAAAGACTATTTTTTGTGATTTTATTCATTATTTAATTTTGCTTAGGCTATTGAGTAAGACAAAAACATTTTCTTTCACCCATAAAAAAAGGCCCATCTTTCGATGAGCCTTAAGCCATAAAAGCTTAAATTCCTGAAATACAAATTATTACTGGATAGTAATAATCTGCGTCGACCATTCTAGCGCAACCCAATAAATTATATAAATATAATATAAGTATATATTTAAGCTCGTTTTTCCAACAAAAAACACCGTATTTTTAAGGTTTAAAACTTAATAATGTTTATTTTTAATTAAAATTCACAATGTTAAATTAAACAAAACTTAATAAAAGTTAAGGTTTTATTTATAGGTAAAACATCCTAAGGAACTGGTCAATAGTTAAGCTATATCTAGCGTTCAGGCTGGATTGACCATAAGACTATTTCAAGTTTAGCAACAACATCAAGCACTTTTTTACTATTTGGTAAAGCTATCTAGTTAAAAATATAGAATTTACTTTTACTCTTTTATATAAAAAATATATTAAAGAGTAAGGCAAAAGAGAAATACTCTCTTTTGCCTTACTTAATTATTGTTCTAAGCTATAAGCGATCACATAATCACCATGATCAGGTGATTGACGTGCTCCACCTGCGGTAACAACCACATACTGTTTACCTGTTTTAGGTGAAACATAGCTTATTGGTGTTCCTTGGCTACCTACTGGCATGCGTGATTTCCACAGTTCCTTACCTGTAGATGAATCAAATGCACGTAAGTAGTAATCTTGTGTTGCAGCAAAGAAAACTAAGCCACCTTGAGTTGCCATCGGCCCGCCAATTGTTGGCATACCGATCGGTGCCTTTAAGCCCATCTTAATACCCATAGGCCCAGTATCTTCTACTGTACCTAATGGTACTTGCCATGCAACTTGACGAGTTTTCATGTCAATTGCAGTCATGGTGCCAAATGGTGGTTTCTGACATGGAATTTTTAACGCCGACATAAAGCGGTTTTTATTCACTTTGTAAGGTGTACCTTTCATTGGTACAGCACCCATACCTGTGTTTACTTTCTCGCCACCATTCGCCTGAATCTTAATATCTTCAGGAGTTTGCTCCATCAATTGAATCCACAAACCAAGGCGCATATCGTTCACGAACATATAACGATGAGTCGGGTCAAAAGCGATGCTACCCCAGTTCATACCACCCAAAGAACCTGGGAAGCTTAAAGAAACATCAGTTCCCGGTGCAGTAAATAGGCCTTCGTAACGCATTGACTTGAAGTTAATACGACACATCAGTTGGTCGAACGGCGTTGCACCCCACATATCTGACTCAGTTAAAGTCTGATTACCAATTTGAGGCATTTCAACTGAACGAGGTTGAGTTAAGCTGTATTGTTCACCCGGAATATTGGCAGGTTTAACTGGTTGTTCAATCACTTTAGTCAGTGGTTTACCCGTTACACGGTCAAGAACAAAGAATTGGCCTGATTTGGTTCCAATGACAACAGCTGGTTTAGTCGTACCATCTTTTAATGGGAAGTCGACTAGACTCGGTTGCATTGGTAAGTCAAAGTCCCATAAATCGTTATGAACAGTTTGATATACCCACTTCTCTCTACCTGTTGTCGCATCAAGTGCTAACACAGAAGTATTGTATTTGTGATCTAATGGATTACGGTTACCACCCCAAATATCGACAGATGAACTGCCCATCGGTAAGAACACCGTATTCATTTGTGGATCATATGACATTGCAGCCCATGAGTTTGCCGAACTACGTTTATAGGTTTCACCCGGTTTAAGAACATAGTTAGGATTTGGATTACGCGGGTCAAATGCCCAGCGAAGTTTACCCGTAATCACGTCATAACCACGAATAACACCGCCCGGCATATCTGCGGCTACGTTGTCGGCAATACGGCTACCCACCACAATAGTTGTTCCAGCAATAGTCGGTGCAGAAGTCACTTCAAAACGTGGAGCTTTTGTTCCAGCGCCAAGACCTTCTAGCAAATCAACCGTTCCATTTACACCAAAATCAGCACAGCGCTGACCGTTATCTGCATTCACTGCAATTAAACGACCATCAGGTGTATTGGTATATACACGACGTGGACATGCTGTATTGGTTGCAACCGCAGTTACTGCATTTGCACCCGCTAAAGTTGGTTGTACAAGTGGTTTAGTTGAATCAAAGTATGCAACACCACGGCAACGTTCCCAAGCATCGGCTGTAGAGTTCACCTCAGCTTTCCAGAGTTGTTTGCCCGAGTCGGCATCTATCGCAAAAATGTTGTTATGTGGTGTACATAAAAACACTTTATTTCCCACTTGTAGCGGAGTCATTTGGTCTTCAGCACCATTACCACTACCCGTTGTAAAGTCGCCCGTTCTAAAGCGCCAAGCTTCTTTTAGTTTATGAACATTATCTCGGTTAATTTGATCGAGAGCAACAAAGCGGCTACCACCTGCATCATTACCATAATTTTCCCAATTTACCTGTTTTTTAGCAGGATCAACTGGTACTAAAGGTAGTTTTTCACCTGAACTTTCTACTGTTGGATGTGGTTGGAACATTTGATAGAGCGCAATCAACATTCCCACAACAACTAATCCACCTACCGCATAGGATGAAGATGCCAAGCTCGTTTGAAATTGGTAACGTCGGATTGAAGGTAAAGTAAATAGCAAGGCAGCAAAAAGACCAGCAGGAAACATTAAGCGCGAAAATAACGGCCAAAATTCCCATCCAGCATCAACAAATGACCAAATTACGGTACCAACAAAAACAGCCGCAAAAATCCAGACACCTAGTGCTTTTTTACGGAAAATACTAATTGCCGAAATGGTTATAAAAAGTCCTGAGATAAGGAAATACCAAGAACCACCAAGAGATACTAGTTTTCCGCCACCTACGATATAAAAAACACCAGTAGCCAACAAAACTAGACCTAATATAAAACACCATATTTTGAATAAGATATGAAACTTAGAATCTGACTCAGACATAGATCCTACTCCACATATACTGAACCCGAATAGTTCAAGCATTTGGGCCAGTTAAACTATGTCTAACCAGCCATCAATATTGTTAAAAATTGACTTTCACACTAAGACCAGCCACCCAAGCATCATCAACCTCTTTTACACCAGCAGGTTGATGAATATATTGAATGTTTGGACGTAACATGACGGCCGGAGACCATTGATAGGTATAGTTCAACTCGACATTTAGCTCGTCGTCTTGTATTGGAATATAGTCAGATGCAATCGGATCATAGCTGTAATATCCACGACTTTCATTTGTTGCGATCTGTTTATCTTTAGCACGGTCATTAACTACATAATTGGCTATACCAAAACCAATCGAATCATTTGGACGGCTATTAAATGGCCCCTTATACCAAAGAGCAAGTTGTTGCGTACTTTGAACAAAAGTCGTTGCCTTATCATTTACAACGCCATTAAAACTTACATATAAACCGCGTTTCGGATCTTCGCCTTTATTCGTCAGTTGTTGTTGTGCATTAATCCAGAAACTTTGTTTCCCGTCATGCACTTTACCGGCAGTTTTAATATCATTTGCTTCGGCGGTTGAATACAGTGCACCTACTTTATATTCACCCGGCAAGCCATTGAAGGCAGCAAGTTTTGGTTTCCATGCAAGTTCAACTGGTATGGTGGCGCCCTTCACATTGTTCATATCCAGATTAAAACCATCACTATTTGATTCGGTTTTAATGTTGTCTGGATTGACCTCATACACACCCAATCCCAAAGTCCATTCAGGCGCAAACTGATATTTAACGTTTGTCGCCCAAACACCTACTGGTGAGTTATACCAAATTGAACCGATTGATTTTCCTAACTGCCCACCGCAGAGCAATAAGTTCTGAAATTCACATTGAGAACTATTAAAGTCCTCTGACATTCCCATACGACCAAATTTGACCTGTACAGTATTATCAACAAAGCCCTTTTTCACCCATGCTTGAGATAAACGCCAGATTTTACCGCGACCATAAATTTCTTGAGCATTGCCCAATTGGCTAGAACGTGGGTCTTTAATACGCTCGAGAGTTAATGCATTACCATCACGTTTGGTCACGATTAGGCTCGCTGTTGTATCTTTCCACCCAGCAATCTTTTCTAAATCTAGGTTTGCACCTAAAGAAAGTTGCGCAGCATTTTCAAAAGTATTGCTGTCGTTGTAACCACCATCTAAATTTGTAGCACTTTGGCTCATAATAGAAGCTGTAAATTTATAGCCCTGCTGCTCTAATTGCTGGCGTTTTCCATTCCAGTCACCTAGCAACCATTGACGGTCTTGTGACCAAGGTTCATTCGCGAGCGCAAATTGGCTACCTAATACAGCGAGCGTTAAAACACTCAGTTTCATTAAATTTGGCATTTCAAGTCCCTTTTATCATTTCTATATTTCTATGCTGCGCCTCATATGAGGCGCTTTCCTTATTGTTATTTAACACTTGTAAAACCAAGCTCAGATGTTGCGCCAAAACGATCAGTAATATTCGCTGTAATTGAGGCAACTTTTACAGACGGCTTCCAATTCGCTTTTGCGATCCCTTGTGCATCTGTAGCAACAGTTATTGCTCCTAAATATTGCTCAGCTTCTTTTGATGATGCATTTTGATTACCAAAAAATTCAACTTGATAGCGTTGATTTGGCAAGCCATTGACTTCTACAGCAACTGAACCTTTATTTGCAGTTAATTTAGGAGCTTTAATACCCTGATTAGGTTGAGCATTACAGCCTTGTTCATTTGACTGAGTACATGTTTTTTGTTGTTTAGATGGGTCAACAACCACACCACCACCACGAGAACCTACAAATCCTGCATGCTCAAGTGCAGGCACAGCAAATACAATTGCACCCAAACGCTGATCTGGTACACATGAACCACCCGCTTCACAGCGTTTAATATCTTTACCATTGTCCCAAATCAGGTTTTTAGTCAATGTAATTTTTGCATTTGCATCTTTTTCAGAACGGATGGCTACACCAATACGATTACCATGTACTTTATTGCTATCAAGAATATTGCCATCACCCGTCATGTTGAAACCAATCGAGTTATTGGTCATTTCGTTGTAGGCAATATAGTTACGCTTACCCCAGTTGATCTGTAAGCCATCTGAATAGTTTTCGAATTTATTACCAACTACCGCATTATCATTACCCCACAAAATTTCAATACCTTGTGATGGTTCTGGGTTTGCTTTGGTTGAAACAAAATGGTTATTCGCAATTAAGTTAAACGCAGCACCACGTGTCAGCTCTAGACCATCACCATTGTCTTGGAAAATATTGTCTAAAACTTTGTTGTTATTGGTGGTGGTTGCGGTTGGGTTACCTTGACCATCATCACCAGTGAGCATGACACCAGCACCGCCGTAGTTATTACTAATACGGTTGTGTTGGATGAGGTTATTGCTTGAACGGTTAATCAATACACCAATACAGAAGCGATGGATGTCTAAACCTTTTAAAGTGACATTGTTGACGTCACGCAATACCAACCCCGGTAAAGTCATCGTACGTACATTAGTGCCGTACTGCTCAGGGTTTGCCCCAGGACAAGCTTTTGCACCTTCTCCTTTAATATAATTTGAACCATCAATTGCGATGTATTCGCCAGTTTTATCCCACTGTGTACCAATGATTTTGACAGGTGCTTTAATTTCAGGAAGTGCACTATTTAATTTAATCGCATAAGGCGCTTTGCCTACTGCTTGAATCAAAATGTCGCTAGCTTCGCTTGGGTTTGCATTGGCTTGTTCAATTGCCCAGCGTAAAGAGCCTTTATTGCTATCGTCATGATAACGGTCAACCACATAAGTTTGAGCCGCAGCTATTCCTGAAACCATCAAACCTAATGCAAGAGTAGTTAAACGTAATGTAGTCATTTCATCATATCCTTATGATTTATGGGTTTGTTGGTTGAACGGTTTGTAAAATCTGTTTGAGCTTAGTCACATCAATTTGACCCGGTGCAGAAGCCTGACCAATCATGCCAAAGCTATAACTTCCGCCCATGTTGGCAGTCGCAACACGAGAAATCGTACCTAGTTGCCCCATTGACATCGTCAATAAAGGTTTAGTTGTTTGCTGACTTACTTTTAAAGTTGCGTTCATTAAAGTAAAAACGTCTTGTTTAGATTTTGGCATTACGGCAATTTTGAGAATATCTGCACCCATTTGATCTTGTTTTAATAAGCGTTTTTCAATTTCATCTTGGCTTGGTGTTTTTTGGAAGTCATGATTAGACATGACAATCAGCACTTTCTTTTGATGTGCTTTTTGAACAATTTCTGAAACTACTTTTTGATCACGGAACATTTCAACATCTAACCAGTCCATGAACGGATTCTTTAAGTAAGCCTGATAAGTCTTACCATAATCCACGTCACTAATTTCAAGCTGGCCACCCTCGTTTTTGGTGCGAATTGTGGCGATCATTGGCTTATTGCCTAAAATCTTTTTTAACTCATGCCCCAAAGCAATCACTTGTTTTGTATCACTCGCAAAACTGAGTAAATCGATACGAAACTCTGCCAAATCAGCATCTGCTGTATTTGCAATGACTTGAGCTTGTGCCAAAGCTTGTTCTTTGGTTTTTGCGGTAATCGGAACAATCGTTTTAACGGCTGTAGCAGCAGGTTGTGTTTGAGCGGCTAAAGCAACAGGTTCAGCATTCACCTGTGCTGTAAAAAATGGGAGCGCAAGCAAACTGAGGCTTAATAATGTTTTCATGTTCATATCGTTCATCCTTAAAAAGGCTACACGCATCCTTGAATAATCAGGTGTAGCCTTAGGTGTTTCTTAAATATCAAAAAATACAGTTTCGTCATCACCTTGAATACGAATATCAAAGCGGTAAACAACTTCACCATTTTCTTCAAAACGTTTCGCAATAAGTGTTTGGCGACGTGGTGCCCATTCAATGCTATTTAGAATTGGATCGTTAGCATTTGCTTCAGCTTCATCTTCAAAATAAACACGTGTATGAAGACCTAAGTTAATACCGCGAGCGAAAATCACTAAGGCAATATGAGGTGCCTGAATTGAACCTTTGCGACCTGCTGTAGCACCTGGCTTAATTGTATTAAAGCTCCAAACACCCGTTTCAAAGTCAGCACCTGTACGGCCCCAACCTTGAAATGCTGGGTCAGCTTCTTGCTCACGCGTATCTGCCTGACTTGGGTAAATACCATTTGCATCAGCTTGCCAAATCTCAATCAGCACATCGCGTAGCGGTAAACCCAATCCGTCAAACACTTGGCCTTCAAGACGAATACGCTCACCTTTGGTCTGATCTTGTACTAACTGGTTATTAAAGTTGTTTTCAAACACTTCAATATTTGCTTGTTGTGGCAATAAGCCAATGTGAACGTAAGGACCACCTGTTTGAGATGGAGTTTCTTTTAGTTCCTGAAAATTCCAGTTATTCATGCTCGTGCTCCCGATTAAGTCAATTCGTTTTCGAAGTAAGTCGCTCGACGGCCACGTAAAGTGATGTCAAAACGGTAACAACGGCTATCAGCTTCGATAAAGTTGTTTTTATCTTCTAGTGCAATCAAGGCACGACGTTGATCTTCAGAAGGAATCGTTTTTAAGATTGGGCAAGTGTCAATGAGCGTATCGCCTTCAAAATAAAACTGCGAAATTAGGCGCTGAGCCCAACCATCAGCAATTAAAGAGAAATGAATATGTGCAGGACGCCATTCATTAATACGGTTACGCCATGGGTATGGACCCGGTTTAATGGTACGGAAAATATAAAAACCGTTTTCATCAGTTAAGGTACGCCCACAACCACCAAAGTTAGGATCCATTGCACCAATAAACTTGTCGTTTGGATGACGGTAACGACCAGAAGCGTTGGCCTGCCATACTTCTAGAAGTGCATTTTTCACAGGACGACCAAATTGGTCACGAACATAGCCATGGACAATGACACGCTCACCAATTGGTAAACCATCTTTGGCATAGTTCAAAATCAAATCGTTATCTTTTGGGCCAAACAAATTTGAAGAAAAATGCGGTGCAGTGACTTCAGTTAAAGTCTCGTTAATAGAGATCAATGCATTTTTTGGCGAACGCAATACACTTGTTTTATAACCTGGCGTATACGCTGGTGGATGATCATCTGTATTACGTTGGGCGTAAGCACCCCAGCTATGTTGTGACATCTTTATCTCCTTAATCCTGTTCTTTTGCTGCAACTGAGTTGACTTCTATTCCCAACTCTTTAAAGACTTCTTCAGCCATATGCATTGCAGCATTTGCAGCAGGTAAACCTGCATAGAGTGAACTGTGTAAGATCAGCTCTTTTAAATCTTCTTTAGTTACGCCATTGTTAAAGCAAGCACGTAAATGCATGCGTAGTTCGTCTTCGCGGCCAAGCGCCAATAAAATTGCGATCGTCACTAAACTACGTGTATGACGCGGAAGGCCCGGACGAGACCACACCTCACCCCATGCGTAACGGCTAATAAAGTTTTGAAAATCTTGGTTAAAGTCATTTAAGTTTTGCAAAGACCGACCAACATGCTTTTCACCCAAAACTTCAGTCCGCACTTCAATGCCTTGTTTATAGCGTTGTTCATCATTCATTGTGATAGACCTCTATTAAGTTGCATCGGTATGCGCAACAAGTGATTTAACAAATACAGCAACAGCCGCAGCAGTCGCTGGAATTAGTAATAAACTGAGAATGGCAGTAAACGACCAATCATTACCGAGTAGTACGGCACCAATCCAAGCACCAAATACCGCACCAAAACGGCCGATACCTGTCATCCAAGACACACCCGTTGCACGGCACTGCGTTGGGTAGAAACGAGCGCTTAACGCTGGCATTGAAGATTGCGCACCATTAATCGCGATACCCGCGCAAAGCACCAATACTGCAAGTAATGTTGAGTTTCCTAAGCTTTGACCAACAGCAATCGCAAATAGACCTGCGGCAAAGTAGAAAATGGCAATGACACGGTTCGGGTTAAATTTGTCCATCGCCCAACCAATAAACAATGCACTCACCACACCACCGAACTGGAACAATCCACCGATAAATGCAGCACGCTCCATTGAGGCGCCTGTTTCACGCATAAGCGTTGGCAACCAGCTGGTCAGCAAGTAAACAACCACCAAGCCCATGAAATAGGTCAACCAAAGCAAAAGCGTTCCTTTCGCATATGGTTTAGAAAACATAATTCCAAAGACATTTTTCTTTTGAGCTGTTTCAGTTTTCTCTTCAGGTACGTGAAATGCTGTCGCATTTTCGATCTGAGCTGGAGCGATATGATTTAAGATTTTGCGTACTTTTTCAGGATTCTTACCTTTCACAATTAAAAAGCGGTAAGACTCAGGTAAAACTAAAATCACTAAAATCATTAAGATCAAAGGTGACCAGCCACCAAGTAAAAATAGACTGTGCCAACCGTAGGTCGGGATCAGCCAGCTACTAATAAAGCCACCTGTTGCCATACCTAAGTTGTAGCCACAGAACATACAGGTCACCAGCAGTGAACGAATGCGTGTTGGACAGTATTCAGAAAATAATGTAGTGGCATTTGGCATCGCTGCACCCAAACCAATACCTGTCAAAAAGCGTAAAACGACAAGGCTATCTAAGTTGGTTGCATAAGCAGATGCTAAAGTAAAACCACCGAACACAAGCATCGAAAAAGCTAAAACGATTTTTCGACCAAAACGGTCAGCTGTTGGGCCAGAAACCAAAGCTCCAATAATCATTCCACCAAGTGCAGCACTCATCACTGGGCCTAACTGAGAGCGATCAACACCCCAATCTTGAGCCAAAGCTGGAGCGATAAAACCCATTGCAGCAGTATCGATACCATCAGTAAAAATAATTAAGAAACAGATGATTGCGATCATCCATTGATACTTACTGAGTGGAGCATCATTAATTAATGCTTGAGCATCGATACTTTTATTTGGTGCAGCGTAATCCTGAGACGCCATATTTGCCTCCTTAAGGCCAATTCCTTTTAAACTACTAAGCTATTAGATTTGCTCAATAAACCTAGTCAATTCCTGAGTAAATCTTTGCGGTTGCTCAATATTAGAAAGATGAGATGCTTCCAATTTAGCAATTTGACTGTTCTTAATAGCATTCTGCATAAACTCAGCATCTGCTACTGTTGTCACTGGATCTGCCGTTCCTGCAATGAGCAATACAGGCACTTGGATTTGCGTAATTTCATCTCTTAAATCAGCATGTGCTAAAGCACGACACGCATAGGCATAACCTTGTGCTGGTGTGTTTGCCAGACTTTGAATCGTCGTTTGCGCAACCACATTATGTTGATAGTCGAATTTTTCACTAAACCAACGCATATGCGTGGTTTTAACCAATTCAGCCAGTCCATTTTGTTCTACTGATTCTGCGCGACTCAACCACGCTTCAGCCTGTCCAATTTTTGCCGCCGAATTTGCGACAGTAATGCTTAGAAAGCGCTCTGGGTAATGGATAGCTAACCAAAGCCCTGTAATTCCGCCCATTGAAATGCCACAAAAATGAGCTTTTTCAATATTTAAGGCATCTAAAATATCAGCAACATCTTCACCTAAATTTTGTAAAGATGTTTCAGCGATCACATCACTTTCGCCATGACCACGTGTGTCGTATGTAATGACATTAAAATGACTTTTAAGCTCATCTACTTGCGGCTGCCACATTCCATGATCTGTTCCTAACGAGTTAGATAACACAAGTGCTGGAGCATCTTTTAATCCATCGGTATATACAGCGAGCTGTTTACCTTGTCGATTGGTTATAAGCTGTTTCACTTTATGTCTCCTCCTTGTACTTCTTGCAGAACAGCATCAATTTGAGCTTGAATGTTGCCCAAATAGTTTTCTGCTTTAAATATTTCCAAAATTTCTGTTTGACTAAAATGTTCTTTTACTTCATCTAACTGACTAACAACCTTAGATAAATGCTGCTTTTGAGCCACGGCTGTTTTACAAGCTGCTTCAACAACATGATGAGCAGTTAAACGTCCAATTTTTGGAGCAAGCGCCATCATCACAGCTTCTGCCATAATCAGCCCGTTGGTACAGTCAAGGTTCTGCTGCATATGCTCAGCATTAACTTCGAAACCTTGTAAAACTTCACCAGTACGAGTTAATGCTCCAGCACAAAGCTGAAAAATTTCAGGGATTGCTAACCATTCAGCATGCCATGCACCTAAGCTACGCTCATGTTCCTGCACCATGCTTTGATAGATGCTAGACATAAGTGCTGGTACACGATTTGCTGCTGCAAGTACTGAAGCTGCTGCAACTGGATTCCGCTTATGAGGCATGGTTGATGAACCACCACGGCCCTTTGCAGTTGGTTCAAACAATTCGGCAATTTCAGTTTGCATCATGAGTGACCAATCACGTGCCATCTTGCCCGTATTCCCAACAATCATGCCAAGCACACTTGCGATTTCTACAATACGGTCGCGCTCACCATGCCATGTGCTTGTCGGTACAGTCAGATTCAGCTGCTGAGCAAATGCAATGACCACAAGTGAACCTTGATCTTGCAAAGAAGCTAATGAACCTACGGCACCGCCTAACTGAGCAGTGAGTACACGTGATTTCATAGCTTGTATACGATCTAAATCACGCTTAAATGCAGAAGCCCAACGTGCAAGCTTATGTCCTAAAGTAATTGGCAAAGCTTGCTGTAACCATGTACGCCCAATCATGACCTGATGGCGATATTGCTTAGCTTGTTGTAATGCAGTGGTGTAGCACTGTTGAAGTTGTGCTTCCACAATGTTTAACGCATCGCGGCATTGCAAAATACAAGCTGTGTCTAAAATATCCTGACTTGTTGCGCCCCAATGCACATAACGTGAAGCATCTTCATCTACATCTTTAACAATTGCCGTAAGCTGCTTTACAAATGGAATTGCGATATTTCCAGCTAAGCCAGTTGCTACAGCCAACGCTGGAAAATCAAACTTTTCTAGTGCCTGCTCAGCTACTTGGGCAATTGTATGAGCAGCATTTTGAGGAATCACGCCAACTTGTGCCTGTGCTTGAGCTAGCGCAACTTCAACCTGAATCATATATGTGATTAAAGCTGAATCACTAAAGATGTCAGTGACGTCTTTTTGATAAAACAAGCTGGCATATAACTGGCTCATGATTAGACTCTCTCAATAATCAATGCGATACCTTGACCTACACCAATACACATTGAACACAAGGCATAACGACCACCTGTTTGTTCAAGCTGGTTTAGGGCTGTAGTTACGAGGCGTGCACCTGATGCACCAAGCGGATGACCCAAAGCAATTGCACCACCGTTTGGATTTACCTTGTCAGAATCATCTGGCAAGCCTAAATC
The DNA here is from genome assembly GCF_000588015.1 of Acinetobacter sp. 1294243. Taxonomy (NCBI): domain Bacteria; kingdom Pseudomonadati; phylum Pseudomonadota; class Gammaproteobacteria; order Moraxellales; family Moraxellaceae; genus Acinetobacter; species Acinetobacter sp. 1294243. The sequence goes on along the minus strand of NZ_JFXG01000001.1, from coordinate 11,456 downwards.
ACGGGTCACTGCTAAAGCTTGTGCAGCAAAAGCTTCATTCAGCTCAATCACATCCATCTGATCTAAAGTTAGGTTGGCTTGTTTAAGTAGTTTTTTAATCGCTGGTGCAGGAGCAAAACCCATAATACGTGGTTCTACACCCACTGCTGTTGAAGCAATGATCTTGGCACGTGGTTTGAGGTTATAAGCTTGAACTGCCTCATCAGAAGCAATCAGCAGAGCCGCAGCACCATCGTTAATACCTGAAGCATTCCCCGCAGTCACAGAACCATCTGCTTTAACAACTGGTTTAAGTTTGCTTAAAGCTTCAAGGGTGGTTGATGCACGTGGATGTTCATCGGTATCAATCACAACAGCATCGCCCTTACGCTGAGGGATTTCAACTGCCACGATTTCTTTAGAAAAAAAGCCTTTGGCTTGCGCGCTTGCGGTGCGTTGTTGGCTCACCAAGGCAAACTGGTCCTGATCTGCACGATTCACGTTAAACTGTTCAGCGACGTTTTCGGCAGTCTGGGGCATGGTGTCTACACCATACAATTCTTTAAGTTTAGGGTTAATGAAACGCCAGCCCATGGTGGTGTCTTCAATCTTCTGGCTACGGCCAAAAGCACTGTCAGACTTACCCATCACATAAGGTGCGCGGCTCATGCTTTCGACACCACCTGCAATCACCAAGTTTGCTTCACCGGCTTTAATGGCACGGGCAGCAATGGCAATCGCATCGAGTGAAGAACCACACAAACGGTTAATGGTGGTTGCTGGAACCTGATACGGTAAACCAGCAAGCAGTGCTGACATACGGCCGACGTTACGGTTATCTTCACCGGCTTGGTTGGCACAGCCATAGATCACATCATCGACCTGTTCCCAATCTACATTTGGGTTACGTTGGATGAGGGCTTTAATCGGTACAGCGCCCAGGTCATCGGCACGGACAGGTGCAAGACCACCGGCGTAACGGCCGAATGGAGTACGGATGGCATCGATGATATAAGCATTTTTTAATGTCATTTCCCTACTTCCTTACCCTTGAGTCGCATCAATCAAAGTTGCACCAGTCAAAGCCTGTAACTCATCAAAGCTAAGACCTTCCACTTTCTCAATTACCTTTAAACCATCTTGAGTCACGTCAATCACACACAGGTCGGTGTAAATACGGTCAACACATTTCTTGCCTGTCACTGGATAGCTCAGCTCAGCCACAATCTTCGGTTCACCTTGTTTGGTCACATGGTCTGTAGTGATAAATACTTTCTTGGCACCCACAGCCAAATCCATCGCACCACCTACCGCAGGAATCGCATCCGGTGCTCCCGTGTGCCAGTTTGCCAAGTCACCATTCGCGGCAACCTGAAATGCACCAAGTACTGCAATATCAAGGTGACCACCACGCATCATCGCAAATGAATCGCCATGGTGGAAAAAGCTGCCGCCTTCAAGCATGGTCACAAACTCTTTACCCGCATTAATCAGTTCAGGATCTTCTTCACCTGCAGCTGGCGGTGGGCCAAAAGCCAACAGGCCATTTTCAGAATGAAGAAAAATATCTTTATCGTCAGGTAAGTAGCTCGCGATCTTGGTCGGCAGGCCAATACCCAAGTTCACATAGGCACCATCTGGAATATCTTGTGCCACACGTTGTGCAATCTGGTCACGGCTGAGTTTCTGGTAGCTCATGTTATTTCTCCTTATTGCTTACTGTGCGGGCGCTACTTGTACAACGTGCTGTACAAAGATACCCGGGGTGATAATGTGCTCAGGGTCTAATCCACCGAGTTCAACCACTTCAGAAACCTGAGCAATGGTGACATCAGCAGCCATGGCCATAATCGGGCCAAAGTTACGTGCAGATTTACGGTAAACCAGATTGCCCCAACGATCGCCCTTGTAAGCTTTAATCAAGGCAAAGTCAGCCTTGATCGGATATTCAAGTACGTAATCTTTCCCATCAATCTCACGGGTCTCTTTACCTTCGGCCAAAAGTGTTCCAAAGCCTGTTGGAGTAAACACAGCGCCTAGGCCCATACCGGCTGCCTGAATACGACACGCCAGATTACCTTGCGGTACCACTTCAAGCTCGACCTTTCCAGCACGGTACAGTTCATCAAATACATAAGAATCTGACTGACGTGGGAAAGAACAGATGACTTTTTTAACCGAACCGGCTTTAAGCAATTTCGCCAGACCATAATCGCCATTACCGGCATTGTTGCTGACAATGGTTAAATCTTTAACACCGAGTTCAATCAGACCATCAATGAGTTCAGCGGGTTGTCCTGCGGTACCGAAACCGCCAATCAGAATGGTTGCACCATCTTTGATTTGCGATAGAACCTCGCTTAGTGAGGACTTACTTTTGTCAATCATATGGAAAAGTCTCTTAAAGCCTTAATGCACAAAATCGATTAGAAACGAACGTTCTTGAACGTTCGTTTCTTTAAGGAACAACTATGATTTTTTCGCGAATTGTTGTTTAGCAAATTTACCAATGGCTTCCGCTAAAGCTTTCGGTTGCTCTGGAACTAAGGCATGACCTGCATTTTTAATTTCGACTATCGTCACTCGATCCCCTAAAGCACCTTTTAAAACACCTCTTAAAGGTTTAGGCGCAACTGTGTCATATTCTGGTTGAATATCTAAAATTGGTGCTTTGCCAGCAGCAAAATAGTCATCTACAGGAGTGTTATTACGCGCATAACCTTGTGCATCGTGTGCTTCGTGGTGCCAACCAGTTAGCCATACGCGCGGATCATTCATTGGTGCAAAGAATGCACGTTTTAAATATTCAATACGCTTAGCTTCTGGAAGCTCTTCATTTCCAGCATTATCAATCGCCTCACGAATCTCAGGTCCAATTGGTTTACCTTTATATCCCTCAGGCACTTTACCTGCGGAAGCGCCTGCTAACACCACCCCTTTAACCAAATCTGGACGTTGCGTTGCGACCATACGGGTTGGGAAATTGCCCCATGCATGACCGACTACAATTGCAGGACCAGCTTTAAAATGTTCGATCACTGCTGCAACATCATTTCCATAATCTTGAATATGCAGTTTTTCCATTGGACCACGGCTTAAACCAATTCCACGAACTTCAGGTCGAATCACTCTAAAGCCTTGTTTAACTAAATCTTGTGCAACCACATCATAGTCACGTACAGAACGTCCTAGTGACGACATAATCACAATAGTTGGTCCCTTCCCTTGTACGTAGGCTTGAATAGAAACATCACCATACTTCACCATCTCATAAGGCACATTGCTTACCTTAGAGGCAGCTGCCGTATGCGTTGCTGGTGAAACGTTTGTTTGCTTTGCTTCCGTAACTGTTGCTGTGACTAATAATATTGCTGTAGATAAAATAGCTAAGGTTTTGTTCATCTTAATCAACTCCATGTTTTAGATGATTGTGGTTTAAAAATTAAATAAGCAGATTTAAGTCAACTAATTGGCTGAATAAACTTGTTTGGAAAATTTGGCTATCGCATTTGCCATCGCTTCTGGTTGTTCTGGTACCATCGCATGACCTGCGTTTTTGATGACCTGTTCAACAACTCGTTCAGGCAAATACTCTTTCATTACATTTTTGACGACAACGGCATCGTACTCTCCTTGTAAATCAAGGATTGGAATCGTTTTTCCACCTGAAAAATATTCATCAATTGGCGTCACAATTCGTGCATGCGCTTCAGCAGCATGGTTTTTTTCATACCAACCGTTTAACCACACATGTGGATCATTCATAGGTGCGAAGAAAGCTTGTTTTAGATATGAAATACGTTGTTCTTGAGGAAGCTTATAATTGCCTGCGTTATCAATTGTATCTCTTAAACGCCCATACGGTTTTTCAGTTGAATCTTTAGGTAACTTACCTGCTGAAGCAGCGGCCATGACAATACCGCGAACTAGATCTGGTCTGTCAGCAGCAAGCATACGTGCAGGCTGACTTCCCCATGCATGTCCAACGACTACCACTGGTCCAGTTTTTTCAGCATCTAAAACTAAAGCAACGTCAGCAGCAAAATCATGGAGAGTTAAATTCTCTAAAGGTCCTGTACTGCCATTGATACCTCTAGGTTCAGGACGTATTACTTTAAAGCCTGATTTTGCAAGATAATCTGCAACAACATCAAAATCCCTAGCTCCACGACTTAACGAAGGCAATAATACAATTACGGGGCCCTTCCCTTGTACATAGAACTCAATTGAGACATCACCTTGTTGGATCTGCTTTTTATGAACAGAGAAATTTGAAATTAAATTTGCTTGATCCATATTAGATTCAACCTTATCAAGACTTGAGCATCCCATGAGGCTCAATGATGTCGATAAAATTACAGTTAAGTATTTCTTCATGGTGATTCCTCACTGACCCAGTGGTTCCAACCCACTGTTGGTCAAAATACTTGCTGCTTGTTTAGACTTTAAAAACTGTACAAATTGAGCTGCGATTTGAGGATGTTCAGCTTTTTTTGAAATAACCGATGAAAACTTACTAACGTATTGCAAACTTTCAGGTAAAGGTGCAACAAAGGTAATCCCTTTAGTATGCTTAAGCTCACTAATCTGTTGCATTCCCACATCAGCCTGATGTTCTGCTAACACTTCTCCGACCAGTTTTTTGCCTGGAACCTCAAGCCCTTTTGTTTGCATTTCCTGTTCAATATTCAATTTTTTGAATAAGGTTGAACGAATATAGACACCACTTGAACCTTGAGAGTAGGCAACTTTTTGAGCAGACAATAAAGCCGCCTTTAGGTCTGCTTCATTTTTTAACGGCGGTACTTTAGTACCTTTACTCACAGCCAAACCAATTTTTGAATTTGCCAATTCAGTGCGACTAGACAAGTCAAAATTTTGACTCAATTCATTCGATTTAAGTGCATCATCCAAAATAATAGCCAAGTCCATTTTTTCATTGTTTTTAATTCGCATTGGTAATGATTCAGGAGACTTTCCGGCAGATGGCCCCCATTCGATATGAACCGTATTTCCAGTTAATTTTTCATACATCGGAATAAGGATATCCATAGCACCATGAAAAGAACCAGATGCAATAACATTTAATTGCGCTGCATGTGCTGGCACGACCATAGCAATTGATAAGCCCATTCCTGAAACTAGTTTTTTTAAACTCATTTTTTAACTTCCTTTTAAGTGAAGAAGTATTCAGTCAATGAATACTTCATTGGTTTTAAAACATTAATTTTCTCTGAAATATAAATTCCGTGGATTATCGACAAATACGGCTTGTAGTAATTCAGGCGTATCGAGTACTTTTAATGCAAACTTTAAAAGCTCATCATCATTAGGAACCTCACCTTTTACATTTGGATGAGGCCAATCTGTTCCCCACACCACGCGGTTTGGTGCAAGTTTGATTAACTTCTGAACCCAATTCAGTGAAGCATCCCAAGTGCTGGCAGGTTGTCCATTCTGTGCGCGATCAATTCCGGAAATTTTTAGCCAATGCTTCGGATTAATCATGACTTGTTGCAACTTGTTAAAAGTATTTTCTGCATCTTGTGAATCAAGCAAATTAGGTCGTGCCATATGATCAATCACAATATCGACATCTATGTCTTGCCACGCTTCAATCGCTGGGAAGATATCCTCAATTTTTCCGTGTATCTGAATATGCAATCCGAGCTTTGCAACTCGTTCAACCAAACCTCGTAATGCTTGTGGATCATGATTTCCAGGCAAATGCCCCATCATGTTAAAGCGAATGCCACAAATTCCGCCGTGCTTTAATTCAACAAGTTGTTCATCTGTAATATCGTGATCTACTAAAGCAACTCCTCGATAATTAAAGTTACTTTGTTCAATCGCATCTAAAATGATGAAGTTATCTGAACCATAGGCAACAGCTTGAACAAAAACACCATGTTCAATTCCTAAACTTTTGTGTAATTCAAGCAACTGCTTAAATGTTGCTGGTTCAGGATGATATGCAGCATCTTCAGGTAACGGAAAACGATCAAAAGGCCCGTATATATGAAAATGGCAATCCCATGAACCTTTTGGCAAATTAAATGACATAGTACTTCCTAAACAAATCTTATTAGGTTCAACAAATATTCCATGTACCTCACATATTTGGAGTTACTCAGAATTCACCTTAATCACAACGTGCAGTCATTCCACCATCGACCACAATTTCTGTTCCAGTAACAAAACGGGCTTCATCACTTGCTAGAAACAGAGCAGCAAAAGCTGTATCACGACCATCTCCCATAAAACCTGCGGGAATTCGTTTTAAACGACTTTCAAGCAATTGATCGACATCACCGCCAGTACGTTGTCCTGCTAAACGGACCTCAACCATTGGAGTATGTAATTGACCAGGCAAGACAGTGTTTACGCGTATTCCTTTAGGGGCATATTCGACAGCAGTCACTTTTGATAATTGAATAATCGCGGCTTTACTTGCGGCATAGGCAACTTGCGGAGCACCTGTAAAACGGATTCCAGAAGTTGAAGCCGTATTTACAATCGAACCACCGCCTTGTTGCTCCATATATGGAATGGTGTGCTTACAAGTTAAAAAGACGCTTTTTAAATTTAAGTCGAGTTGTTTGTTCCAAGCTTCTTCTGATAATGCGACAGCTCCACCAGCGGCAGAACCACCTACGTTATTAACTAAAATATCGACACGACCATATTTCTCTACACAGGCTTCAACCATGGTTTTAACTGACTCACTGTCAGTCACATCACATGCAAAAGGGGTTACTTCACCACCGAAGTTTTGAATACGATTTAAAGTCTCTTGCATTGCATCAATCGAACGATCTACAGCAAAAATTTTTGCCCCTGCTTTAGCAAAAAGTACTGCCGCGGCACGACCATTTCCCCACCCCGGACCAACACAACCTGCACCCGTAATGATTGCAACTTTGTCTTGCAAACGTCCTTGAGGATTAATTTCATCAAACATATTAAATTCCTGCTTTTGGAGTTGGTAATTCAGGAGCTACACCTGCTGGTGGTGGAACTTCGAAAACATTAATCGTCATAGAAATAAGGGTGTAATAGCCTGCAATCGCGACTAAATCGATTAATGTATCTGTCCCAAGTAGTTGCTCTATTTCTTGATAAGTCTGATCAGAAACCCTTTTGGTCTCGTGAAGCTCACAAATAAACTGATAAATTAATTGTTCGTCCTTATGAATAAATGCGGGTTGCTCACCTAAACGAATAGCTTCAATGACGTCTGTATTTAGGCCAGCCTCAATTGCATATGGTTTATGAGCAGCCCATTCATATTCAGCGAGCCAGTGTCTACCCATTAGTAAGATGGCTAATTCACTCAAACGCGGCTCTAAACAACTATCGTATCGGCAATATTGACCAAGACTTTGTGCCAAATTGGCTAACTTCGGATGATGCAACCAGATCGCTAAAGGACCTCGCACCCCTTTACGTGGACCGCTTGCAATTGCATCGAAAACAACTTGTTGTTCAGCAGTTAAATGTTCTGGGTCTATCGCTTTTAAACGCATGTCTATTCTCGATATAAGAAGTTGAGATAATTAATGAGATTTATCTAAAACTTGACTTGATTGATTTGAATCGGAGGCTAATGGTGTCTCTACCAAAGAATCTTTCGCCCGTAGCAAACTACGTTTAGGTCTCTTACCTGTTTGTTTTTCAAAAGCATCAGCATCGAAAGCATTTTCCCAACGAGCAACCGCATAGACTGCAAGCGTGTTTCCAATAATGTTGGTAATTGCCATGATAGTTGCCATAATTCGGTCAACACCAAATAACAGTCCCAAACCACCGAGTGGTAAAGTTTTTACAGACTGTAAGGTCGCCGCCAACTTAATAAAGGCGCCGCCAGCGACAGTAGTTCCCCCTTTCGATGTAAAGCTTAAGATTGCTAATAAAACCAACTGGTCGATTAAGCTCAAAGGTGTGTCAGTTGCTTGTGCAATAAAGCCCACCGCAATTGCCATATATAAAGCTGTGCCATCTAAATTAAAGCTATAACCTGTAGGTAATACGAACCCGACAACAGCCTCGTCACAACCCGTTTTTTTGAGCTTTTCAATCAGTTTTGGAAAGGCAACTTCACCTGATGCTGTACCGAACACCAAAAGTATTTCGTCGCGAATCACTTTTAAAATGGTGAGAAAAGGTAGACCAATAATCCATGTCACTGCACCAAGGGCAAACACCATAAAGAAGAAGCATGCTGCATAGAAAACACCAATTAATTTCATTAAATAAATGAGTGTTTCACCGCCGTAACTACCAATTGCAGCCGACATCGCACCAAATGCACCGAGCGGAGCAAGTTTCATAATAAAGCCCAGCATCTTGAACAAGATGGTTTGCGCTTCATCAATTCCTTTAACAATTACAGAGTCTGGGCCACAACATAAATTGATAGCCATACCCGCTAAAATCGAAACAACCAATACTTGCAATACGTTTCCGGTCGCAAAAGCATCTACGATGGTGTGCGGAATCATATTTAAGAAGAAATCAACCGCCGAAAGTGTTGCTGAACCTTTTGCCGCATCAGGTTCGGCTAAATCGGTTGCATGAAGTCCTGAACCGGGCTGCAACACATTGACAAATACAAAGCCAATCAGCATTGCTACAGTTGTTAGCACTTCAAAATAAATAAGTGACTTAACACCCAAACGGCCCAGTTTTTTCATATCTTTAATATGAGTTAAACCATGAACCAAGGTAAGAAAAATCAAAGGAGCTAAAAGCATTTTGAGTAAAGCAATAAATGCTTGACCTAATGGCTTCATTGCCTTTGCCCATTCAGGAGAGACTAAACCCAAAATAATGGCAGCAATAATTGCAATAATTACCTGCACATGTAGTTTTTTTAACATGTCGAATTCCTATATCGAAACTTTAAAATGCTTGTGCTTGAACACATCCCTGCATTTTTTGGCAAACGAATCCCCTATAAACAACATTCATATGTGTTTAGATTTAAATTTAACGGGGGGTTCAATTGTCTAGAGTGATTAACTCATCGAAAAGCTAGATTTAAAAGATAATCTGTCATAGAATCAGTCCTTAATCATATTTTTCCAAATAAACCTGATCAATCCTATTTACTAGATCAGGTTAAAAATCAACAATAATATCAATAACTTTTGACCAAAAAATTGATATATTTTGATAAAGCATCACGTAAATAAGAACCTTATCTATAACTTTCCATACAAGTTCCGTTCATTACGTCTGAATTCATTGTTATATAATCACCATCTTTATGGAATAGGATTTAGGCACTATCAGATATGAATGAAATTAATATCGAACAAATCGACTTAAATCTTTTGAAGTGCTTTGAAATCCTATATGAAGAGCAGAATGCTTCGCGTGCAGCGGAACGTTTAGGAATTACTCAGTCTGCGGTCAGTGCATCTTTAAGACGCCTCAGGGATATTTACCAAGATCCACTTTTCCAACGGACTGGCCGAGGTCTAGCACCCACTACTAAAGCCCATGCTTTAAAACCATTGGTCAGCAATGCCTTAAATATTTTTAGAGAAACACTGATATCTCTACCAGATAATACCAATACATTACAGCAAAGAATTATCACTCTTGGTATGTCAGATGATTTTGAAATTGCATTTGCACAAGAGATTATCGAGCAAATTAGATTAAAATTTCCGCATTATAGAATCGTGATAAAACAGACATACATGCATATTATTGCTGAAATGTTAGTAAAACATAATGTTGATATTGGAGTGACTTCTGGTGGTATTTACTATCACTCTTTGTACCGAGAATTAATGGTTTTAGGTGATTATTCTTGTTTAGTCACTCACCCTGAAGATGCTGTTGATCTGACCTTGGAAAAGTTTTTAGGTTTTGAACATCTATTAATTTCTAATACAGCACAGATCGGAATAGTTGACGAACATTTAACAAAATTAAATAAAACCAGACACATATTTGCATCCACCTCTCATTTTGCAGCCATTCCTTGGTTATTAAAAAGAAAAGGAACGGTTTGTACGCTTCCAACCCATGCTGCAAGAAAAATTTCTGAAATTGTACCCTCACTGATTTATACAAAATGTCCAATTTCGATCCCGACCTACCCGATGGTTCTTTCATGTAGAAAAACATCTCTAAAAGACAAAGCTATTTTGGATGTACAAGAAGTGATTAGATCCGTTATAAATAGTTATAAATAGGATTGTTTTATACGTTGATTTTTTCATTTGTCCTAAACAAATCCCGCCAAAAAACAATCCAACACCTTTTCCCTCTCAATTGCCGCATCCGGGCTTAAAAGCTGAATGATTGCGCCTTCAATCATATATAAAAATAATTTGGCATCCTGAAAAGTCGCATCGTTTTTAAGTATTCTAAGTTGGCTATAGATTTCATTGATGAGCCACGTTCTATATCTCACTGCGGTGATATAGGCTTTTGGATAGGTCAGTTTCGTTTCAAAAATTGCTTTAAACAATAAATAGTACAGTCCCTCTAAATCGGTATGTAAGAAATAAAGTTTCTTAAGTTTATCCTTCACGTTTGTACTTTGATCGTACTCACCAATTGCATCCACTTTTTCTTTTAAGCGTTCTTTTTGCACGATCAAACAGATTTCTATAAATCGCTCTTTAGAATGAAAGTAGTTATAAAAAGTTGCTTTTGGAGTGTGAGACTCTTTCACGATTCGGTCGACCCCAACCGTATGAAATCCGTGATGGTGAAACAAATGAATCGATGTATTAATGATTTGGATCGCACGTGTTGAGAGAACTAAATTTGGCATATTTTTACCGTTATAAATTCTTGTTGTTTCTAAACGAGATACTTTTTGGGAGAAAAAAGGCATAGCAAAGCCGTAAGACTGTGCTTGGCACATCTCAAGTTTTATTGTTGATGCAAGTTTTTTGAGCCGTAATGACTTAAAGCCTGAAAACCCTAAAGGGCATCAAGCTGCTTTAAATTTTTAAGTTGTGTCGTTATAGCTTTTGGCAAAGGCTGCCAAGAAATTAAGAATGTGCAAAGCCAACTCCTTTTTATAGGGAGTTCTGCCAGACATTTATAGAATTATGGTGGCAGAACGGAAGAAGGTTGACAGACTAGCATGAACTCAGACTAGCACACCCGAGGGTGTCCCTCTCCCGTCCTGAACTGCACCCCATAAGTTAGACTTTTAAAACTTATGAGGTGTGCTCTATGCCAATTCCGAAGCATTCAAAAGAGTTAAAATTAAAAGTCATTCAAGCTTATTTAGAGGGAAGTAAAGGATATAAAATCCTTTCACAAGAATTTAATGTAGATCTCCAAACCATCCGCTTATGGATTGAAAACTATAAGGCACAAGGTGAAGATGGCCTGAATGTTAAAACTAAAAAAACCTACTACTCTTCCGAATTTAAAATCAAGGCTGTACAAATGCTTCTTGATAAGATACCGGTAAGAGAAGTTAGAAGACGGTTAAATCTGAG